>NZ_QREV01000073.1 GCF_003363715.1 Parabacteroides acidifaciens | reverse complement strand
TCTAAAATCGATCAACTTTTCGGACGAAATAGAAAAACGCCCAAAAAGAGGGTTATTGTATAATTTGCCTCATCCTTATGGTCATCCCCAATGATTTCGGGTGAGCCGTAAACAGATGTTTCTGCCATAGCTACTAAATTAATAAAAACGGTCACAAAATAAAATACTCTGTGACCGTTTTTGCAGGTAAGAAAAGCATTAGGATTAATGAAAATCCCTTAACGCTTTCTGCAATTCCTGACGTGCAAAGAAAATACGGCTTTTCACTGTTCCTAATGGGACATTAAGCTTTTCCGCAATTTCGTTGTATTTGTAGCCGCTCAAAAACATTGAAAAAGAAATCTTATACTCTTCATTCAAGCTGTTAATCGCTTTTGTAATCTCTTTAATTTGATATGCTTTATCCGGTGAGTCAAGTCCAGAATCATTGGCAATCTCCAGATTGTACAAATCTGCACTTGAGTCAACAAATGTCTGGACGCGTACCACCTTGTAATAATTGTTGATAAAAAGATTACGCATGACAGTTAAAACCCATCCTTTGAAATTAACGTTGTCGACGAATTTCTCCTGATTGTTTAAAACTTTCAGCGTTGTGTCTTGCAATAAATCCAAGGCATCTTCCCGGTTCGCAGTAAGCATGAGTGCAAAATTCATCATGTTTTCTTGTAAGCCTAATAATTTCTGTTGAAATTGTATTCCATTCATATTACTAACTTTTGAATGTTAAATAACGGTTATATCCTATATTTAGCGCTTAATAGAAAACAAAAATAAGAGTTTAAAATAAAAATAGCTATTTATTTTTGCAAGATTAAATATTAAGCATCAATCTTAATATTTAAATAGAAAAACCACTTAATAATGAACAATATATTCAACTTTTACGCTTGCAAATATATAGTATTTACAAGCGTAATTATTCGACATATCCATTTCTATATTCCATAGCTTGTGCATACCTACTTTTTCCCATGCAAATAGGATTGAATACTCTCTTCAACCACATCAGTACTTCATTCCTGAAGATTGACAGTAACCAGAATCGTCTTACTTATGCTTCCATCACTAACGATTATATCTGCACTTCCTTTTCCAACAGCCGTAATAACACCCCATTCATTAACAATAGCAACTTCAGAGTTACTGGTCGTCCACTTTAGTTTCATCGGATCTGCATTCGCAGGTATAGGCCAATATGTAACTTGTTGTATGCCTCCAGGAGCTAAGACTGCTTCACTAATATTCGTATAAATATCCGTAATAACAGCATCCCGATCGAAATAATCGAAATCAGCATATCTATTGCATGCAAATCCTAATATCACACATAAAAAGAGACCTATACTTCTATTCTTTAAATCTATTCTCATTTCTTTCTCTATTAATATAATTACTATTACTATATACTCCAGTCTACCATCCAAATACTTGTTCTAACGAAGGATTCAATAACTGATCCTGAACAGATATAGGACGATAATAATATTGTGGATCGATCCATTTACGCGGATTATCCCTGTCGGTCGCAAACATGATGAACCCTTGAGTACCTTCAGATAAATAGAATGCATTTGCATTTTCATCCAGATAATATATGGTAAGATTTTCTCTCTGGTCTGCAGGTAAATCTGCAATTGGACTTTCATCATTTTTAGATGCCAAAAACGCATAATCAGGAATACCATCACCTGTAACATCATATGCTCCAAGACCAGAAATATAGACACCCTGTGGAGCTTTTGCCAACAACTCGCCGACCGCCCAACGATGGATGTCTTGTAAGCGGTTACCTTCGAGTGCCAACTCTACACGACGTTCACGACGTATTTCAAGTATTACCCCCTTGTTTGTTCCACTGACGTTGGGGTACTGTGCAGCCTGAATAGGATCGATATCATTGTTTGCGATGGCTAAGTTTAATGCAGGAAGATCAACACGATCACGAATTATATTGATAGATATATCAAGATCTTCTTGAGTTAATGTTCCTAATTCCGCTTTAGCTTCAGCATAAATAAGTAATACCTCACCATAACGATAGACCGGTAAATCATTGTAACAGCCCCTCCAAGTATTAGAACCCAATGTTTCTATCGAACGAGGATAATACTTGATAGCCTCGTATCCTCCGACTTTGATATGAACGTAATAAGGACTACTACTGGCCGGTTTAGAAAATCCGGGATATGCAAATGTTGCGCAAAGACGAGGATCACGATCAACAAAGATATCTGTATATTCTTTTTTATCATAGCTTGGTTGTTCCGTGAAACGTGAACCGTCTTTCATCAAATATGATTCCATTAATGTACGGCTAAGCCCACTTTCTCCGTATAAACCATAGAATGAGCTATTGCCATCACCTGCTCCCAATGTGTATTCACCCATCAAGATAATTTCATTGTTACTTGATAGATCTGCGCTAGTGAAAAGCGCAGAATAACCATCTGAACCTTTTCCGGTAATATTGAATTTTTTAGATTCCATGATATCCTGAGCCACTTGGGCTGCTTTCTCGATGAAAGCGTTAGCCGTATTAAATAAATTCAATTCTTTCCGGTATTTCCGGGTTGTCCCTTCCTGAAGACAGAAACGAGCCAATAAAAATTGAGCAGCATACTTGGTAATTGTTGTCCTGTTGCCAATATCCGTTTTTATATTAGCGGTAGCAAACTCCAGATCTGCAATAATCGAATCAACAACAAGTGTACGAGAATCTGCCGGCTTATAAAGATCCGGATCATCAGTTCTTAAAGGCTTGTTATACCAAGGGACATTTGAATATTTTTGTAATTTATCTATATAAAATACAGCACGGAAGTAACGTCCGATACCAATATAATGCTTGATTTCAGTTTCGCTACCAACTGCTTTGACTGAATTAGTTAGAAAAACATTGACACTTCGTAATGCTTCCCAATCTTCTTTTCCCCACTTAGGAGCTGTTTCTTTTGAGTAATTTCCTTTTAACATGGTGTATTCGTCACTGGTCGTTCCCCGATATGCTATATTATCGGAAAAAGCCTCATTATCACAATTATTACGGATATATAAAAGGCTTTCATTATACAGTCCATTAATGTATGTATTCAAATCTTCTGGAGTATTAAAGAACTTTTCAGCTGTAATTTCCGTTTGAGGCAACTTATCCATAAAGTCATCATTGCAAGCCGTCATTATGATAGACAAAACTGTCAGAAATAAAATATACTTGTTCATAATATTCTCTTTTTAATAATTAAAAATTCAAATTGAATCCCACTGTGTACACCCTCTGTTGAGGATAATAAGCACTATTTGTAAGGGTTACTGATTTGTCAGTACCTGTATTGTATTGATAATTTTGCACGCTGGTCGCCAATTCTGCATCAATACCCTTTACTTTCAAATGATTGATTGTAAACAGGTTCTCTGCACTAATATAGAAACGCAGACGTTCAATATGAATTCTTTTAGTTAACGTACCAGGTAATGTATAACCTATTGTTAAGTTTTTCAAACGAAAATAAGAGGCATCTTGCAGATATTTAGTCTGTGGTGCTGCTAATTCGGTATTTTCTGCTACGTATGGTTTCAAACGAGGGAAATAAGCATTGGGATTTTCCGGTGTCCAGTGATCACGATTTGCTTTGATTGCAGATGACCATGGATTAGAAAATACACCCCAAAAATCATGGAAGTTACCAACTGGATACCAATCCTGCTTTCCCACACCGTAGAAAAATGCCCGAAGATCAAAACCTTTATAAGCAGCATCAATTGTAAAACTATAAGGAAGACGAGCTTGTGTGTTACCTATAATACGACGATCACCCGGATCATCAACATTCCTTTTCCCATAAGTGATTTTGCCATCACCATTAAGATCCTTAAATTTAAGGTCACCTTCATATACCGTCCTACCATTATCCTCCTCTGCTACTTCTGTCTGATCTATTTTCGCCTTACCCGTAGGATTGCCATTAACATCCAATATCAGATCATCTTTAGTCAGAAATCCGTCTGTAACAAGTCCCCAAATTTCTCCAATTTCCTGCCCTTTATAAAAATTGGCAGTACCTGGTCTCGTACCATTATCAATATTTTTTGTTTCATTATCAAATCTTGTTACCCATGTACGAGCATCGGAAAGATTGAATGTCAGGCCCACTGTCAAAGGAGAACCTCCTACTTCAAAATTATCACGATAACTTAATGTCAATTCCCAACCTTTAGTTTTTAGATCGCCGGCATTTTCTTTTGGAGAATCTGCCCCAAATACAGCTGGAAGCTCTTTACTCTGCACCAACATATCCTCTGTATAACGGATATATTTATCAAATGACAAATTGAAACGATTGTCTAATAACGTAATATCTCCGCCAAAATTTAATGTTCGTACAGTTTCCCATGTCATATTATTTGACACAACCTCCGGCTGATTAACATATAGCGGCCGATTACCGTTAATAGGAAATGTAAGATAATCTGAGGACATCGTGGCCACATAAGGATAATAATTTGATAATACCTGATTTCCCAATACCCCATAAGAAGCCCTCAGTTTCAATTGATCAATTTTAGCAAAATTGATTACCGGTTGGATAAATTTTTCTCGAGAAATAACCCAACCGACTGACCCTGAAGGAAAAAAGCCAAAGCGACTATCTTTAGGAAAACGGGAAGAGCCATCATAACGTCCGTTAAATTCAAATAAATACTTATTGTCATATGCATAATTTACACGACCAAATGTTCCGCGAAGGGACAACTCTTGGATTGACTCTTCTACTTGAGTCGTTCCCGTAGCTAAATTAATTGTCGGTAGATTCGTACTGATAATGTCCGAACGACGTATCCATGAAAACGTCTCTTTCGTATGTTCTTGGTTAAATCCCAACATTACATGTAAATTATGCTTCTCTTTAAACGTTTTATTATAATCAGTATATATATTATATACTTGATATGTATTCTGATCAGATCGTGTATAGGCGTAGTTCATGTTTTGCATTCCATCACCCAAATCTCCATATACCTCTTTCAACGGAATATCAGGTCCTTCCTTCCAATAAACAGGATAATGCTCCGCCTTTGTATTGGAATTTGTGAAACGGAAATTGGCATCTGCTTTTACCGTCCATTCATTTTTTATAATATCGATAGTCGTGTTCAGCGAGACTTGTGTTTGGTTCCAATTTTCAACTTTACGCCCTCCATCTTTAGCTAAGCCGATAATATTTGCACCATTATATCCATACGTTCCATCCGGATTATAGATAGCCCTCATCGGACTACGGCTAATTTGCCAGAAATATTTTTCCACTCCAGATTCTGGTTGATCGTATTTTTGGTAATTAAATGCCATATTGCTTCCAAGCTCCCACCAATTAGTCAGTTTATAACTTCCATTACTACGCATATTTAGCCTGTCCAACTTATCATTTCCATAACGCATCATTCCATCTTGATGATAATATCCACCACTAACGGAATAAGACATCTTATCATTGCGATTAGCGATACGGACATTTGCATTATATGTCGGCGACAGATCACGAAGGAAAGCATCATTGTAATCAATGTCTTGATACCAAGCCCATGCTCCTTGCGTAGAATATAATCCAGACATAATTCCGTTACCAATTACTCGGTATGCCGGATATTTATCAGGTTCTGCTTGCATCTTACGTACGTATTCAAATTCTTCCTCATAAAAAAGAGGTTTACGGGTTGAAGATGGATTTGCTAACGTCATGTGCTCAAGAGGATCAGTTACGAGCTCTGGTAGTGTTGAAAATGTACGGAATCCGGCAGAAGCTTCAGCACTAATTTCTAATTTATCAGCTTTTGCTTTTTTTGTCGTAATTAAAATAACACCAAATGAGGCACGCCCCCCATAAATCGCAGCAGAGGCAGCATCTTTTAAAATCGAAACATTTTCGATATCTTCCGGATTAATACGCGCTAATTCATTTGCACTGACAGGAACATTATCTAACAAGATAAGTGCGCTTCCACCATTAATTGATGTATAGCCACGAATATTAATATCCGGAGAACTGTTTGCACGACCTGTTGTTTGTGTAATATTCACATTAGCAGCAACACCTTGCAAAGCCTGATTAACATTTGTGATCGGACGCCCCTCAATAGCTTTCGATCCAACAGTTTGCACAGCACCGGTTAAATTAGCTTTTCGCTGTGTCCCATACCCGACTACAACAACTTCCTCTATATTTTGGAGATCTTCTTCTAAAACAACAGAAAGGGTTCTCTGATTATTTATCCTTATTTCTTGTGGTATAAAGCCAACGAATGAGAATTGTAAGATTGCACCTTTCATAACCCTCAGCGTAAAATCTCCGTCAATATTAGTCATTACTCCATGAGTTGTTCCTTTTTCAATAATATTAACTCCTCCAAGAGGTTCTTTTCTTTTATCAGTAACTTTTCCCGATATTTGAACTGTGTTATCCGGCTGAAGTGAAGAGATTCTTTCAAAATTTAATTCTTTTTTTTCATCCAGATAAAAGATTATCTGTCTATCAATAATTTTATAATTTACAGAACTGCCAGCTAAAGCTTGTTTCAAAATTTCTTCTATATTGTCTACATTATTCTGAATCCGAACTTTTTTTGATAAATTGATCACATTATCATTATAGAGGAAGATGAATTCACTCTTTTCTTCGATCTCGTTGAATAACTCTTCCAATGTTTTTTCTCCAGAAGAAAGATTGATCTCTGTGCTCTGAGCATAAGTTTGAACAGGAGTAGCCCAACTACATGTCGTTATTATTAGCAATAATAAGACAGTATTAATTAATCGTGAAAAATTATGCAACTCCACATACAAATAAAAAAAGCAAGATGTGATTTTCATGATTTTATAGATATTTATCGATTAAAAAGATTAAATTCCTAATTCACCGCTACATTAATATTTCCATATCTCGCAGCATCTCTTGATCTTGTTAGTTATTTTCCATATCATTTACTATTTTGTTGTTTTAATATTAATTTCAATCTCATTGTCTCTGACCTCATACTCAATAGGTACTGTGATAGATATAATTTGAAGTATTTCTTCAATATTTTCTTTTAAATCCAATTTTCCACTTAAAGAAATATCTTTCATTTTTTTGGAATCATATTTCAACGGTATATTATAATATCGTTCGATCTTCCTAAATACTTTATCCAATTTTTCCTTTTCAAAGAGAAGAAAACCATATTTCCAGGAAATTGAACCTAATACATCAACATTTTCTATTCGTGTTTCCTTAGTTGTATTTTCAAACGTAAATCTTTGGTTTGGCTTGATAGTTGTACTTATCTCTTTTTTTGCATCTCTCACAGAAACAGAACCGGTAGCTAATACCACTGATTGAGAATCATCATTTTTATAGGCTGATACATTAAAAGAAGTTCCCAACACTTCAATTTCTAATTTATTTGTTTGGACGACAAATGGACAGTCCGGATTACGAGTAACCTCCAGATAAACTTCACCTTCAACATAAATCTCACGTTTTTGCTCGCTGAATTTCGTGGGATAAACAACGTGACTTCCCGAATTTATCCAGACTTTAGTTCCATCACTCATAACAATACTAGATGTTTTTCCGTAAGGGACCCATAACTGACTATAATTTATGGAAGAATGTTTCGATAAACTTTTATTGTTTACCGTTTTAGCATTGATACTCATTTCTCCCTGTACATCAAGAACTAATTCTACATTTGAGTCTTCAACTTCTATTACATTTTGGTCTGGTAATATAACAACTACATTTTTAGCTTCTTTTTGGACTTCAATATTTTCAGAAATAAATAATTCATAATCAATTATTTCATTGTCGTAATTGTGAAAATATAAATAAAGACCAGTTGCAGCCAAAAGAGCTATAACTGCAGCATATCGAAGAAACAGCCTCAATTGTACAGTTTTACAGATAGTGGAAGCTTGTATATTTTTCCACATCTCATCTTTTGTTTCAAATGAAATTTCTCTTTCTCTAACTTTTATGCTTTTGATTATAGTTCGTAATTCCCCTAATGAACTTTTATATTGTTTTTTTTGCATAATTGTGATTACATTTTTCTGATTTATCTTACTTTACTATATTATAGACCTGTAAAGATGTTTGTTTGTACTCATAATCTTTAATTTTTTATTGCAGAACGTATTTTTTCAATAGAACGATGAACAAGATTTCGTGCAGACTGATAGTTTATGTCTAATAATTTTGATATTTCATCATATGACATATCGGCCTGATAACGTAGATAGATAGCCTCTTTTTGTCTGTCTGATAAAGAATTGACAACTTCTTCAAATTTTTCTTTTATATTATCATCAACTGGCTCCTCTTGATTGTCATAAAAAAAATCCGCATGAAATGATATTTCCTGCGGAGACAAATAAACAACCTTCTCTTTTTGTAATATTGCATCGAACAATAAATTTTTCAAGGAACGAAACAGGTAAAAAGTAGGGTTTTCAAGTTTTGGAAGAGAATGACGGTTTTTATATAATTTGATAAATAGATCTTGAATACAATCTTTGACAGTATCTTCATCAGCCATAAACTTCAAGCCGTATTTATATAGTGGCCCAGATGTTTCTTCAAACAAAGCCGCAAAAGCATTTTCATCATTGTTGATAAATTGTTCCCAAATAGTCTTCATCTCAATATTTCGTTATTTAATTAATGAACTATGCTATCCTAACAACTACTTATATTTAGTGAAGAGATAGGATAAAAATAAGATATCAAACCCACATATCTCATTATATAGCTTTTGATAAACAAGCCTATGCCAAATTTATCCGTTGTAAGTATATTCAATTGTATGATTTTGTCCATTTTATTGTATATTATATTCCAACCAGTCAATTTTAACATTGTTACATTTTGATTGCAAAACATGCAATTTGTACATAAAACTATTCTAATTCAATTTAAGTACGTTTTCATTCCTTTTACAGAAATCACTTTAAAGCCTTTCGTTTTAATATCAGATCGCTTCATATGTTCAATTAATACATCCCGTGTGATGTAGTTAACATCTAAGTGATTATCCCAAATAAGAACATCACGACATCCATCAAATAAGAATGCAGACTTTTGCCATAAATAAGGTTGATAGCTTGTTGTTTTTAGCACTTCGTTATTTGTAAATCGCAAACCTCTCACCGAACGTGCACGAAGTAATGGAGCATCAAAAACTTTAAACGTATTGTTATATATCCAGATATTTTGATGATAAGGTTCGGTCTTTTCGCTCGTCGGTTTATGTGAAGGTGTTATTGTAATAACAGCATCTCCCCACTGCCAACGATCACCATCACGATTCCCTGATGTGAGACAATCTTCAAAAACATTATTACGTATTTGTACATTTGTATTTGCACCAGATTCGAACCAATGATCAATATCTCCTTCTATCAAAATTGCAGTACCTGCTGTGCGGAAGTAATTATTTTCAATAACTACCTTTTGAGGGGTTGTCACTAAAATACCTCGTGCACGATGCCTTTTCAATATGCGACACCCTCGCAATTCAAGCGAGGCTGTCCATGTTTTATTCTCAAAAAAATCACCGGGTTTAATATCTTCAGGTAAATCTGTCTTAAAAGAAATGCGATATCCAATTAATTTTTGATCTTGATAAACCGGGGTAATTGTTTCTATTATATAAATCTCTCCACGTTGAGCTTTATTTTGGCGAAGCAACCACATCTCATCACCAATCTGGTTGCAGTACCCTTTTATATTTGTTACAATTGTATGCCGATCTTCTACTTTCTGAATTATCACATTACGACCATGTACATTAATAAAATCATCCCCCATCCCCGTATGAGCACAATTTTCTACTTTAATGACACCCTTACAATTAAGAAAATGGGATGCATCTGCCACTATACTAAAAACACGTCCTTTTGCTTCATTAACTGTCATCGAGGTATTATCCATTGTAATATTTTCGCTCATTTCGCCCAATACACCATGACTAAGTGCATGATAAATAACCAAATTTTGGAGTACCGTGTTTTTACTCTTTCTAATATGAATTCCATTAGTCATATAACGAGCATGAAAAAGGGTTACTATATTTCCAGGAGAAGGCGTCACTTGTCGTTTTCCACCATAAAATCGGACGATGTCATTCCCTAAATATTCTGCTTCTTGTTCAAAGGTATCTCCCAACGGAGCATCCCATGATTGTGATACAATTTCTTTTGTAACTTGATCGAATAAATTATTATAGGTAAGGATTACCGGTAGTTTCCATCCCTCTCCCACAAATAGAATTTTCCCCTTTTCAATCACATAAGGATATTTTTCAGAATCTATTTTCATATCTATGTAGCCATCTGTTACATGCAAAATTTCCGCCTGTGAGATATATGGACGTTCCCAATCCACCGAAAAGTTACGAAGTGTGACTTGTTCGCATTCATCCAACATTGCAATTTGCATGTTGCCATGAAATATAAATTCGGATCCATTTCCTTCGATGATCACATTCTTTTTTTCTTTCAAATCAAAACCAACCTCAAATCCCTGATTTTCAGAAGACGGCCAAAAGTCATAACGTCCTTTAGGAAACATTATTATCGTAGAGTCATTATCATTACAAGTAGCCAATGCGGCTTGAACAGCAGGAACACAATTATTCCTACCACCTGCTTTACAGTTAAAATCCGTTATTTGAAGAATAGTCTGAGCCGCTGTAGTCAAGTATGCCGAAAAAACAGTTACACTGACTATTAATGCTTTATTTCTCATATTTCAATCCATTACACATTTTTTCTACTATCTATATAAAAGACCAGTATAATAATCATTTTGTACTCATAAACTTTATTATTTATAAGGTAAAAATCAAAATCGTGAGTACAAAAACATTTTTACTTCAGTCTATAAGAATAAAAGGTCTTCATCCAGAGATCATATTTGATAAAATAGTTTTAAACCTTATAATATGCTACTTATGAAACGTAATGTATTATTGTTATTATTAAATGCTTTTATTTTTAGCGTTTATGGACAGGTACAATCTGTCAAAGTTTATGAAGGAGAAGAGTCTATACCGACTTACAAGATGGGGGCCAATAACCCAAGTCCGATTTTTTATACCGGGCGAAGTGTGCAAGGCGCTGCAGGACATTATTACCCATATCCTGCGCAAACAAGTCTTGGAGACAAGCTGACAACTGAAACATATAACATGGTTTATTTAGAAAACGAGTATCTCAAAGTCACCATTATCCCTGCTTTCGGAGGACGACTTTTGAGTGCTATAGATAAAACAAATGGGCACCAGCTTTTTCATAGAAATCAAGAAATTAAGCCTGATCTAATAGGCACATTAGGGGCCTGGATATCTGGAGGTATCGAATGGTGTTTCCCACATCACCACAGACCGACAACATTACTACCTGCTGATTATCGACTAGTCGAAAATACAGACGGTAGCGCGACTGTTTGGGTAGGGGAAACAGAACGTGGCTTAGGATTAAGAGGTGTAATCGGAATCACACTCCGGCCCGGACGTTCGTATATTGAAACTACATATTATTTAGGAAACAGTAATAGTATCACACGAAATTTCCTCTTTTGGGCAAATGTTGCTATTTCTGCAGACGAAAATTTCCGCACGTTTTGGCCACCGGAACAAGAAATAGGTACTTTTCATAATAATAGCGAATATATCCACTGGCCAATTGCTGATGGAACCTATCGAGGTGTAGATTATCGAAATGTAGATCTTACCTGGTGGAAAAACCACCCCACTCCAATATCCTTCTTCTTTTGGCAAGGAAAGAAAGGCTTTATCGGCGGATACGACTATGCGAAAAAGGCAGGGACATTGCATGTTGGAGATATCTACCATAATAGGACGTCCAAATTATGGCAATTTGGCCCTGGGCAAGAAGGATTAAACGCACGTAAAAAATTGTCCGACAATGCGCATGATTATGTCGAGCTAATGACTGGAACCTATTCTAACAACCAACCTGATTATAGTTGGTTTTCTCCTTATTCTGTAAAAGAGGCTATTAATTATTGGTCACCGGTACGGGATCTGGAAATTGTCAAGAATGCAACGATTGATGCTTCTGTCACTCTTCAGATGCGCAATGATAAAACTGTTTTTTACGGATTTAATACAACACAACTTTATAAAGATGCTACAATTTCCTTAAAATACGGTGACGAAACATTGGTTACCAAAAAGATTACAATTGATCCGGCAACACCTTATACAGACACCTACAAAAGTAAAAAAACATTGGATGAATATCAACTTTATGTTGAATTACAGGATGCGACCGGGCAGACTTTAATATCCTACAAGCCTTATCGGCCTCAAAAACCAACTCTACCTGAACGGCAATACTATCCGGGAAACCCGAAAGATATCGAATCAGTTGAAGATTTGTATTTAGCCGGACGCTTTGTTGAACAATTTTCGCGAACAGGCCGAACTGCAGATGAATATTATATGGAAGCTCTGCAAAAATCACCGGATGATTACCGCGTTAATATCGCAATGGGTATTCGTCGGCTTAGTCAGTGGCGCTATCTGGAAGCAGAAGAATTCTTACAAAAAGCATATGACAAACTGCAGGTTCAATTTATCCAGCCCAAAGAAGGCGAATTGTTCTATTACTTAGCTTTGGCACAAAAAGGATTGGGAAAATACGAAGAAGCATACACCAATTTTTATCGGGCAACCTGGTATTATGAATGGTTTTCTCCTGCATATTATCAATTGGCACAGATGGAAAGTTATCGGGGAAATTATGAAAAAGGACTTGAACAAATCCGAAATGCATATTCAACAAACAACAACGAAGGAGCTATTACCCTACTTTATAGTGCATTGTTACGAAAAACAGGGAAAAAAGCAGAGGCATTAACGCTGATTGACAATTTTTTAAAGAAAGATCCGATTAATTTTTCCGCTATTTACGAAAAAGAATTATTGCAAAATAAAGGAAATATGGATAAATGGCATAAAAATATGCAAGATGTAGATAATAATTATATTGACATAGCATTGAATTACGTGAATGCCGGATTGTTCGACGATGCAATCCATTTACTATCATCACTTTCGAAGCCTAAAAATCCAATGGTTCGTTACTATTTAGCATGGCTTCTTAAAAAGACAGGTAAACCAGACCAAGCAAAAGAGATGCTGACTGCTGCTGGTAAAATGCCATACGACTACTGTTTCCCATTCAGAGAAACATCTCAACGAATATTGAAATATGCAGTTGAAAAAGATACCCAAAATGCAGTAGCATTCTATCTTCAGGGCAACCTACTTTACGATAGACGACCTTCTGAAGCAATACAAGCATGGCAAACAGCATCTCAGATAGAAGCTTGTTTCCCTATGGTGTGGCGTAACCTCGCATTTGCTGCTTTTTATCAACAAAATGATGTAGATAAAGCAATCTCATATATGAAAAAAGCAATTGCTACAGACGCAACTCAACCATCATGGTATGCTGAAGTTGAAAATTACTATGACCTTTCGAAAAAAGATTTCAAGGAGTGTCTTACTCTTTTTGAAAAAAATCTCGACATTGTAAAACAAGATATCACGGCTCCTCAAAAATTAGTCAAATTATATAATTTGAACGGTGAATACGACAAAGCAATCGATTTGTTGAGGACACACCATTTTAGGACTTGGGAAGGTGCCCGTGAAATACATGAATTTTATGTTGATACACATGTACTAAAAGCATTGGAACTAATGAGTAAAAATCTATATAAAGATGCTGTTGACGAATTAAATGAAGCTTTACTATATCCTGAAAATCTTGAAGTAGGAAAGGCTTTGAACGATGGTCGAGCTGCAATGATGTATTATTTCATGGGACAAGCATATGATAAATTAGGACAGAAAAAAAATGCAAAAAGTTTTTATCTGAAAAGTACAAAGACGAAAAATAATGGTCAAGCAGATCTTGTTTATTACCAGGCAATGGCTTATGAAGCACTCGGCCAAAATGAAAAAGTCAATACTATGTTTGAGGAACTTATCAAGCAAGGAGAATCTATCATTAAAAACGGTGCATCCAAAACAGGCATCGGAGTAGAAGAAGTTTCTGCCGCTGACAAATACATATCACAAGGGTATTATCTTCAGGCTTTAGGAAATAAAGGATTAGGAAATAACGAGAAAGCAGCAGAACTATTTCAGAAATCACTTGAACGGCATAATAATAATTTGTGGGCCAAGTATTATATGTCTATCCAATAATTTGATCAAAATGAGAAAGATATTTTTAATTCTGACTGTTGTTTTATTGAATGTTATAACATTCCGGGCACAAAACAATATACGCTTTGGTGTCATTTCAGATATGCACACGGGAATCACCCCCATTCTCGGAGCAGGAAATAACCTATGCTTACAAAATGCGTTCGATTATTTCAGCATTCCGAAACTTCATTTGGACCGAGTTGTGGCAGTAGGCGATTTTACAGATTATGGTACATGGAACGAATTTGAAGTGTTCCGTCGTATCAAGGAGCAACATTTACGAGTTCCTCTTTTGGCATCGATGGGTAACCACGACGCCAATAATTGGGATTTTTTTGAAAAAGCCACAGGTTGTAAAGGAAATGACGTAAACGTCATAAATGGATTTTATTTTATTACAGTCAGCCCGGGAGCTGGAACATTAGATACAATAACTAAGCGAGCAACTGACTATAACGTTGATGCATACGAATATATTCGAGACTGGCTTCATGAACAAGTGGTAAAAGCGAAAACCGCTTCCGGGAAAAAGCCTGTTTTTGTGTTCGCACATCATCCTCTTTCTAAGAATCTCGGACTGAAAGGACTTTTTGACAATGATCCGCAAGTAATTTACTTTTCCGGTCATATCCATTTGCCGAATAATTCTCCGTTAGGTATCCGTCAGGATGATGGATTTACAGAAGTCAACACAGCAGTGACCGGTCTTGTAGCACAAGGGTTACTAGTTGATGCCGACAAAAAAGGGAATGTCAAGATAACTACGCATGATTTCAATCGTGGAATAAAAATTCAAGAATGGCAGTTTAACATTCATAAAACATTACCTTATACCGATTCAATTCGTATGCCGCAGTCACAAGCTCCAGAATTCGTATCAGATGCAGGTATAAAAGTAAAGAATATTACAACAAATACGGCCGTTCTTACATTTAAAAACGCGATTATACCTACCCCTAACCCGGTAAACAATATCGTTTTCAAGTATCGTAGTGAATTGATAGAGAAAGCAACTGGTAAGCAGGTGAAACATTTTGAATTTCAGCCCAATTTGTTTTCAGATACAATAAAGCTAAACCTAAGAGGGCTTCAAAAAAACACAGAGTATGAGGTCCGTGTATATGCTTTAGATGCTTGGCTAAAAGAAAGTACCCAATATATATCTACCACATTCAAAACAATCGAAAAAAATGTAATCTTACCTAAGCCTTTCGATTATAAACTTTGTTTTGACGGAGACTTATCAAACGGTAAAAATCATGCAGTCAGGATGTATCGCCAAGATGTTAATCCTGGTTTATATGACACAATTCCTCATTTTGAAACAGGTATTCATGGTCAAGCAATAGACCTAAGTTCGCTTAATTTCGTTGAATTGGATAGTGAAATTGATCCGATAGACTATGAACAGAGTTTTTCTATAGCATTTTGGATGAATGTCAAAACAGTTCGTAATGATGGTGAAGCAGCCATTCTTAGTAACAGGAATGTTAACCGGGAACATTACAACGGATTCTCTTTCCGGACTTTCAATAACAATGGCATAAATTTTATTTGTCTCGAATATTCACCTGTGAATGGCAAATATACCAGATTGCCGCTAACTCCAACCCCAATAGGACAGTGGATACATTTGGCTGCAACTTTCGACTATACTCAGAATCGTATAAAAGTATATGTGAATGGAGTGGTTGTCAAAAATGTAGAAGCAGAACTATCCGGTGGTATAGGAGGTATTTCCGATGAATGTCCTTTTAAGACAACATTCTTAGGTTCGTCTCCATGGAATTACAGTATTGAACGGGGAGGTTACAACGGATGCGGAAAAGGAAACAATGACATTCGCTTTCTTGTTGATGATTTTGTAATGAGCAGCCGCGTTTTTTCACAAGAGGATGTGTTAGCGTTATCGGTTGGCTTAGGAACAACTATTTATCCTTCCTCTGTCCGTTTGAATAAAGGAGACCATTTGTCTTTTGTTGCTGAAGCGCCCGTTACAGAAGAAAACCGGCAAGTTACTTGGTCTGTCAGCGGAAGCACTTCATCCCAAACAGGTATTACGGCTGACGGAATGCTAAGTATAGGCCCCGATGAAAAAGCTTCAAGTCTGGCTATTACAGCAACCTCTTCCAATGGGATCAAAGGGACCTCGGTTGTTACAGTTACTACACCTCGTTCAGATGGTAAAATCAATTTTGGCGTAATCACCGATGTACATGTAGGAGGTAATATCAATATAAATACCGGTAATAATCAACGCTTAGCAAAAGCTTTTGAGTTTTTCAACGATCCAGCCTTACAAACAGAACGTGTTGTACTTACTGGAGATCTTGGAGGAATTGGCATTTGGCCGGAATTATTTATCTTCCGAATGATACGTCAACGGACTCTGCAAGTTCCTTCATTAATTATGATGGGAAATCATGAAGAAAACAAATGGGAAAACTTTGAACGTGCCACAGGCAATAAACCGAATGAGGTGAATATTATCAATGGATATTATTTTATAACGGTAAGTCCCGGCGACGGTCAGCTCAACGAGATGACCATGCGAGCGACAGATAAAAATCAAAATAAATACGCTTATATTCGGGAATGGTTGGAGGCTCGTATCATCGAGGCTGAAACTGCTTCTCCAGACAAACCTATTTTTGTTTTCCAACACCATGCTGTGACAGGGCCAGAACATGATTTGTACAATATGTTATGTAACCACCATCGTGTGGTTATTTTCTCAGGCGACACCCATGATGTCAATAATCATCCATTAAGTATCCGTCAGGATGGCGGTTTTACTTGGGTCCATGCAGGTGCAATATGTAGTGAAGCGGAATTTAATAATACGTCCGAAGGGCTTTATGTGGAAGCCGATGACAGAGGAAACGTTACCATTAAAACACGTGATTTTACGAACAATCGCTGGATTGAAAATCAAGTATGGAAATTCAATGTGAATAAACCAACCCTTTATACTGAGGCAAGACGCCGTCCGCTCGCTCATGCGCCCTTTTTTGCACCTGATGCAGAAGTGAGGTTAACTGAAGTACGGCCAAAATCGATTGTGGTCGAGTTTGATTGTCCTTTAATCCCAGATAATCAAGTAAATGACATCGTTTATCGTTATCGCTATAAGCTGACTAAAAAAAAGAATGGCAAGGTTGTCAAGGATCTGTCGGAGTGGGCTGATTTTTGCCTATATCCCCCATCCAAGACAAAAACGATAGAGTTCATAGGTCTGGAAAAAGCGACTGCATACACGTTAAATATATATGGTATCGATGCGTGGGGCAAAGAAAGCAAACCATTGACAGCCTCCTTCTCTACAGCAACAATAGATACGATACCACGTAAACCTATAAATTACGTGCTACATTTTGACGGTTCGCTAAAAAACGAAGGCACAAGTCCAAAGGAAGTAAAAATGTTTTTTCTGGATTCCAAACCGGAGATTTACGATACCATTCCACATTTTGAAGCGGGCAGACATGGACAGGCTATCAGCCTGAATAATCTGAATTTTGTTACACTTGACAATAACAATGATTTAATTGATTATGACCAAAGTTTCTCAGTAGCATTCTGGATGAAAATAACGAAAGTCCTCAATGAAGGCCGTCCGGGAATACTCAGTAACCGTAATGCTGACGGTGCAGCCTTCAACGGGTACACCTTCCGCACAGGTGATAATAATGGTATCAATTATCTTTATTTTGAGATAACACCCGTCAACGACGAATACAAGCGTTTATGGCTTGCACCGACAAAGCTCAATAAATGGATGCATATAGCTGCAACATTCGATTATGAGCAAAATAAAGTAACACTTTATGCCGATGGCAAACAGATTCACAAAGTAGATGTAAATCTTTCCGGTGGCATAGGTGGTATAACAGGAAAAGATCGTAACAAAGCAACCTTCTTAGGTTCTTCGCCATGGCTCTATACAGAAGAACACGGTGGTTACAATGGTGGACACAAAATCGTTAATTTCCTCGCTGATGACTTCATTATGATCAACCGGGTATGGACACCGGAGGATGTGGAAGCTCTCTGTCAATAATTTTAATATTAACCAGATAATTAAATAAACAATAAATGAAAAAAATAACAATTCTATTCCTATTCTTAGTATCCTTTGCTGTTATGTCAAATGTGAATGCACAATCAAGACAGGATTTCGATTTACAACAGGCTGCCGTATCATCAACGATTAAGCATGAAACGATTCGATCCGATATATTTGACAAAGAAGTCCTTCTTATCCAAGCTGATGAGAAAAACAGTGTACTCAATTTGCCAATGAATAAACCGATAAATTGGCACAAAATGAAATATTTGGTATGTGAAGTATATCATCCTAATGAACATACTGCCATGCTCAACCTTCAATTTTTCCGCAAAGGCGAGCCACAGAACGGACATCCTTGGTTGAGGTGCTATATAACCGTATTACCTAAACTTAAAACTCAAATGATATTTCCTTTGAGCTATTTGGATGCCCAAGAACTATATTTACCCCGCTACCCACGCCAATTAAAAGGAGTTTGTACAGGTAATCGCTTAGATCCTGAAGATATCGAATCCATATCAATAGACATTTTTCCGCATTTGTCTCCTAAATATGTTACAAAAGTAGAAATAGCATCTGTATATTTAACTGATCATTTACCAGATAAGTATGCTGCCCCATCACAAAAATATGTAGACGAGTTCGGACAATGGACCATGCGTGAATGGCCCAATAAGATACACAACGAAACTGAATTGAAACAGAAAATCCTGGCAGTAGAGAAATCTGTTGCCAAAGCTGAATTTCCACAAACATGGAGTCGCTATGGAGGATTGAAAGCTTTGAAATTTGATGCCACAGGATTTTTCCGTGTACATCACGATGGTAAACGTTGGTGGTTTGTTGATCCGGAGGGGTATGCTTTCTTAAGTTCGGGAATCTGTTGTATAACACCCAGTCAGTCGGGCGTTTATACGGATATGGAAGATTTACTTACATGGTTACCTGATCCCCAAGGCTCTTATGGATCCATTTATGAAAATGGACATATGAAGCGTATCGACTATTTTAAAGCCAATCAAATACGAGTATACGGAGAGAAATGGCTTGAGAAATGGGAAGAAACAACACCTAAGATGCTAAAAGCTTGGCGTTTTAACACTATAGCGAATTGGAGTGATCAAAATATACAAGAAAAAGGTGGCCTTCCTTATCTACGTCATTTACATGGATTACCCAATACATCAACGATGCTTTACCGCGACTTTCATGACGTATTCAGTCCTGAATTTCGTGAAATTGCACGTAAATACGCCTCACAGTTAATTCCAGATAAAGATAATCCATTGATTATAGGTTATTTTTTAGGGAATGAGCCCCATTGGGCTTTTGGAGACAATGATATTGCTTATGAAATGTTTGCAACAACTCAATCAAGTTATACAAAAATAGAATTTATTTCCCGCTTGAAAAAGAAATACGCAAATGTGGACGCATTCAACATTGCTTGGAAACTGTCACTTAGATCTATAGATGAATTAGCTATGCAGACTTTCAAAAGCTACCCGTCAGAAAAAGCAGAGATAGATTTTCATGAATTTACGACAGCAATGATTGAAGAATGGGTAAGTGTCCAATGTGAAGAAACAAGAAAGGCAGATCCGAATCATTTAAATTTAGGGACTCGCTATGCATTTATTAGTTCTGAAACTATGATGAAAATGGGACGTTATTTTGATGTATTTTCACTCAATGCATACACAGCCCCCTTTCCTCCATCAACAGAAGAGCTGTCAAAACTAAGTGGAAAACCTATATTGATCACTGAATGGCATTTCGGATGTAGTACAGATGGTGGATTGCCAACCAGTGGATTACAGACGAATGTTTCACAGAAAGAACGTGCTGCTGCATATCGCGTTTTTGCAGAGAACGGCTTTGCCAGACCTGAAATAATCGGTTTTCATTGGTTTCAATGGGCTGACCAGAATATTCTTGGACGTGGAGATGGGGAAAACTTCAACATTGGTTTTTTAGATGCCTGCTCACTCCCTTATCCGGAGTTAACAGAAGCCGCCCGTCAGACACACGAAAATATGTATGATATCGCCCGGGGAAAGAAGAAACCATACATATACAAATTCTCACCCGTTCCAAGTTTACCAGATATATAAATAATTGAAATGAAGAGAATCATTCAAAAAGTCGAGTAAAAGTTTCCAGCATTTTAGAGCGATTTGTAATTCATTAATTTACCCGATAAAAAAGCTCTATAAACAAAAACAGCATTTCACAGGATCACTGAAAATGCTGTTTTGTTGTTCGTGACCTGTAAGCGGCTCATATCTGAATGAAGGTGTACCGCTTTTCTCAATATTACGTTTCACCTTGGTAACATGAATCACCCAATCAATCTTCAGTTGCTCAGAATACACGCCGACCATCTGGCCGCAGGAGACAAAGATGTTCTGCTGGCGGAATGTTCTTTCATCACACTTTCCTCGGAGTTGGGTGCTTTTCTCGCACTCATCGAACCTGCTTGTGGCTCTCCAAGCAATCATAACGAGGCTTTATCCCGACTCTGCGGCATCTTTAAACTTATCCCCTACAAAAAAAGATGGCTCACCCGATATTTCATGGGGGGGGGACTTCATTCACTTTCTTGGAATATCTATCGCTACTATAATAGTCTTG
>NZ_QREV01000072.1 GCF_003363715.1 Parabacteroides acidifaciens | reverse complement strand
GAAAATTATGGGCGTTTTCCCTTGTTGATTCGGAAAACCTATTTACCTTTGCAACGATTCCGTAGTGGGCAGCGGCCCACGAAGCGCGGGATCAATTACATATTGTAAGCATTTTACGAAGATTATTCCAATTCAAAAATCTGGTAAATTTTTAGCTAAACGGAATAATAGACAGTAAATGCTTGCGCTGACTACGTATAACTTCACCTGCCATTTTATATGGGAGGAGTGTATTATATCGTATAAGGCGCGAGCTGTTGTTCTATTATTGTTTAGCGGGCTTACCAGAGCCTTTGAATTGATAATAGATAACACGCTCGCGTTTTTTTTATGCCCGTTCATAATCATTCGCGGGGGTGTTTTCACCCCTTCGTGAAATTAGTTGTTGGATTTTTAAACACTATTTTATTAACAATTAATTTTTAATGATTATGAACAAGAGATTTTCTACTCTTTTGGCTGCCGCTCTGGTAGCCGGTGGATTGTCTACAAATGTGATGGCGGCAGATATTGCCACTACAGATTTGAAAGACGGTCAGTTCATCCATTTGTCAACGGCAACTGGTGGAACCACTTACCTGACAATGGATGCTAAAGGTGATTTTTCAACAGTAGACGCTTCAGATTGGTCTGGCAAGATTAACAGCTTGCTGGGTTCTCTTTGGCAGGTTAAGTTGATTCCTCATACTACTCAAGCTGGAACAACTTATACTTATTCATTTACAAACCGCTTGTCAGGCCAACTGTTGTCAGTTAAGTTGCAATCGGATGTCGATGGTGGCGGACGCTCTGAAAATATTACTGCTAATGAAAAAGGTGGTAACACAGAATGGGCTTATGCAGCAGGTAATGCTTTGTATGCAATAAAGGGTGATACTGTCTTCACGATTGGAACAAGTGGTAGTGCATTAACTTTTGGTGCAACTAAGGCTACAGCTGCTCAATCTAATACTACAATGTATTTGGGTGATGTTTCTGCTTCTGCTGTAACATTGAAAGCTTCCGACTTCAACGCTTTGGTAAAAGCAAATGCAGGTCGTTTATTCTTCACTGACGAAAATGTATCTTCTACTGAAAAGAATGTGTTGACGGCTAACAAGTGGGAAGCGGTTGCTGCAAAGATCAAAAGTGATGGTTCTGATTTCGATGCTGCAGGTTCTGAAGTCTTGTATCTGACTAACGGTAAAGAATATAAGAACCGTCTGAACGATGCTATGGATGCTGCAACTAAAACACAGAAAGAATATCTGTTGGTAGACTATAACTTCTACGATCCAAGCAAAGAATTCAATGTATTGAAAGCTGACACAATCGCTGTAGAACCTGCTTCTGCAACAGTTGCAAACTTTGCTAATCGTACAAAAATAGCTAAACATCATCCGGCAACAGCTGCATTCACTGTAACTTATTACATTCCGAATGATTCTATGGTGATTGCTCCGGCTTATGTTCAGACTTCTATTCCTGTGGCAACTACTTTGGAGGCTATGCATACTGCGTTGCCTACAGAAGGGAAAATTGACGCTGTTAAAACAGTTGTCGACTATTTGAAAGCAGGCGTAACATTATTCTCTACTCAAGATAAAGCAACCGATTTCTCAGAAGGAACGAAATTTACAGAGGCAAAGAAGTTTACAGAGGCTGGAGCTTCTGGTTCTGCAAAAACAGGCCAAGATTTGATTGACGCAGTAAAGAAGGCTATTAAGGAAATTACTTATTCGAAAGACGCTGCTGAGAAGAAAAAACAGGAAGCTTATGTCGCTAAAGTTAATGCTTATTTAACAGCTCTCAACGGCTTGGTTATTACAACCGTATCTACAAATAGTGCAGCAGCTCTTGTTTCTACTTCTGCCATCAAAGACGGTGCAAACTACGCAGATGGTTTGAACTCTCTGACTGTTGCTGCTGTTTCTCCTGCTAAGCAAGTAGTAATCCGTAAACTTTCTAACACGAAAGTTCTGACTATCGGTCAGATCACATCTACTACAGAAACTCACGGCAACTTGATCGCTACAATCAAAACATCCGATAAAGACGCCACTATCGGTGGTGATGCTACAATCGCTGAAGGTCTGTATTATGTAATTGACGCAGAGAAAGAAGAAAGTGCCGGTGTTGCTAACAAATATTATGGCTTGTACTTTGACGAAAGCCCGGTTAATGCTGCTGATTATGTAGCAAAAGCTCAGGCATTCAATCCGTATGCTCAATTCGTAGTTTCTAAGGCTGCCGGTGTTGACAAAGGTAATTACACTATTGAAAACCGTGCAACAGCAGATGCTAAATGGCAGGGTGTAACTAACGTTGTAGACAAAGACAACAACGTATTTGCTATCAATGGTGACACCATCCAATTAGTTGCCGCTGACGACGTAGATGCAGACAACGCTTATATCGGTTTCAAATATATCACAACTAACGATGCAAAGAACAACAAGTTCACCATCACTTCTGCTGCTGACGTATTAGCCGGACAGACTATCGTAATGGTAAAAGACTCCAGCTTGAAGATCGCTGAAGGCGAAATGCTGTTTACTTTGACTCCGAGTGAAGAAACTGAATATGGTGTAAACGAAGACTTGATAAATGTATCTTACACGATCTACAATGATGCCGACTCTACTTACCTGGTAAAGAAAGACGGTAACTATCGTTTCATCCACGAATCCAACATCGCTCCTGCTGATATCACTAAGTTCTACATGATCGTTGTCGATACTGATTCTACTTATGTTTTGGCTGACGGTTTAGACGATGCTACTAAAATGGTTATCAGTACTCAGTACAAGACTATCTCTGCTATGGACTTGGACGAACGTAACGACATGTTCATCGTTAAACCGCAGTCTGCTCCTGCCTCTTACAAATCTCTGCCGAAACATGTACGCATCCAGGCTATCAACGGTGACTATGCTGCCGTTAACGCTAAGAACCAGGCTATCGCTGTCCGTGAAGGTGATTTGAAAGCTGATGCTTATGATAACTTAGACTTTATCTTCTGGTTGGATACAGCTCATTATGAAAATGCTGCTCCTTACACTTACTACATCACGAAGGGTGTAAAGGCTACTGAAGAAGTGGCAGCAAGCAGACTGTATATGTGGAACTCTGTAGACTCTGCTGATGTAAAGGATGCAAACAAAGAACTTCCGTATATCTATGGTGCAGGTGCAAACCGCGTAATGTTCCGCACAGCTTCTATCATGGCACAGGATACACTGTTAGTTCCGACTATGGATGCTGCTGCTAAGATCGACACTGTATCTATCGCTGCTAAGCCTGCCGGTTCTGCCGATGGCTTGAAGCACAATGTTAAGGCAGGTGTTAAGAACTTCCAGTTCAGCTTCGAATTTGCAAGCAAAGATGCAGATAACGAATACAACATCGTATGCCAGAATAACAACGGTAAGAACTATGTTCACAACATCAACGGTGTATTGGCAATGGGTCCGAAAGAAGATGCAGTTGTCGTAAACGTTCTTGACGTAACTCCGGAAGACGAAGCTGCAACAGGTAACGAAACGATCAATGCTGAAGGCGTGAAAGTTATCGCTGCTAACGGTGGTGTTCAGATCATCGGTGCACAGGGCAAGAAGGTTGTTATCACGAACATCCTCGGCCAGACAGTTGCTAACACAGTTCTTTCTTCTGACAACGCAACAATCGCTGCTCCTCAAGGCGTAGTCGTAGTTGCTATCGAAGGCGAAGATGCTGTTAAGGCAATCGTAAAATAAGAATGAATTTATAATCAAATAATTCTAAAATGTTTGGCCGCGCGGTTTTGTAGAGACGGACGGCCGTCCGTCTCAATCAACACCAATTACCCTGTGACAGGCAAACAAGCGGCCGGATTTAATATTAATAATACTAAAGTAATTGAATTAAAAGTTCAATGTAGCCTGTAGCCCTGTGAAGGACGAAAGCATACAAAAGATTAGTCCCGGAAGATGGTAACACTTCCGGGACTTTGTCGTTTTATAGGGGTGCCGCTTCTTTGTCCCTGTGTTTGGCGCGCTGTATCCAGAACTATAATAAGCCCCCCTTCTCGAATCCGTCTCATATCTTATTATTTTGATAGTCGTTATCTATTCTTTATCTTTGTCATCCAATATAAAGATATAGGAGAATATGAACCCTTTAGATATTATAGCCAAATACTACCCGGTGGACTCGGAAGTGTACCGGATATTGGTTATTCATAGTAGAAGCGTGGCTGATAAGGCCTTGGCCATAGCCCGGATGCATCCGGAGATGAATCTCGACTTGACTTTTGTGGAAGAAGCGGCGATGCTGCACGATATAGGTATTTTCCGTTGTAACGCTCCCGATATAGCTTGTTACGGTGATGCCGAATATATTTGCCACGGCTACCTCGGCGCCGAGCTGATGCGGGCGGAAGGCTATCCCCGCCATGCCCGTGTTTGCGAGCGGCATACCGGAACGGGTATTACGCTGGCGATGATCGAAGAACGCAACTTGCCCCTTCCGCATCGCGACTTTATGCCGGAAACCTTGGAAGAACAATTGATTTGTTTCGCCGATAAGTTTTACAGCAAAACGAAACTGGATAAAGAGAAGTCTGTCGAAAAGGTTAAACAGGGGCTTTCCAAGTATGGGAATGACACTGTTATGCGGTTTGATAACTGGTGTAAACTCTTTTTAGGGGAATAAAAAGGGATTGGCTCACTAAAAAGTTATACATTTGCCCGCTGTAACACACTGCAAATAACGACGGAATGTTTTTGAAATACAAATGCCTGATTATTTTGTTGTTTTTCCTCACCGGAAACCTGATGACTGAGGCGCAGGAACTTATTGCTCCAACCGACACGGTGCTGGCTGTTGTGGGCGATACGATCGTGCCTGCCGACAGTGTGGCTGTATTGGATACCGTTCCGAGAAAGCAGGCGGGGCTGGATGCGCCGGTTTCGTATGAGGCAAAAGACTCGATCATTATGACAGGTAATAACTGGGCCTATCTGTTTGGGGAAAGCAACGTAAAATATCAACAGATCGAACTCCAATCCGAGAATATAGAGATGAATATGGACAGTAGCCTCGTGTATGCTACCTTCGGCCTTGACTCGATCGGGGAAGAATTCGGCTATCCGCTTTTCAAGGATGGCGACCAGCAATACGAATCCAAGACGATGCGCTATAATTTCGGTACGAAAAAGGGATATATTACGGATGTAATCACGCAGCAGGGCGAAGGATATGTGACTGCCGGACGTACCAAAAAGATGGATAATGATGTTCTGAATATGGTGGGCGGACGCTATACGACTTGCGATGAGCACGACCATCCCCACTTCTACATCCAGATGACAAAGGCGAAAGTCCGTCCGAAAAAGAACATTGTGACCGGACCGGTTTATATGGTGTTCGAGGATGTGCCCCTTTACCCGATCGGCTTGCCGTTCTGTTTCTTCCCGTTCTCCAGTTCGTATTCTTCCGGTGTTATCATGCCGACGTTCGGTGATGAAAGTTCGCGCGGTTTCTACTTGCGTGACGGGGGATATTACTTTGCGTTGAGTGATTATATGGACCTGGCTTTGACCGGTGAAATCTATACGAAAGGTTCATGGGGGCTGTCGGCACGCTCTTCTTACCGCAAGCGGTATAAGTTTTCGGGTAGTTTCAACGCCTCTTACCTGGTTACCCGTTTGGGAGACAAAGGACTTCCTGATTATAGCCTGTCGAAAGACTTTAAATTGAACTGGACGCATTCGCAGGACCCGAAAGCAAACCCTTACCGGACGTTCTCGGCCAGTGTGAACTTCGCGACCAGTAGCTACGACCGTAATAACCTGAACAGTTTCTATCCAGGTTCGCAAGGGTTTGCAGATGCGAACCAGAATACGAAAGGTTCCAGTATCAGTTTGACGCAACGTTTCCCGAATAACCCGTTCAGCCTCTCGGCTACCATGAATGTGAACCAGCGTTCCAAAGACTCGACGATCTCGCTGACGCTGCCCGATATCACGATTACCATGAGCCGTATCTTCCCGTTCAAGCGGAAAAGCGTTGTCGGCAAGGAACGTTGGTATGAAAAGATTTCCATGAGTTATAACGGTTATCTGCGTAACAGCATCGATACGAAGGAAGACAAACTCTTTAAGTCGAGCCTGGTAAAGGATTGGCGGAACGCTATGCAACACCAGATTCCGGTCAGCGCAACCTTTACATTGCTCAAATATCTGAATATCTCTCCGTCGCTCAGCTATACCGAACGTTGGTATACCAATAAAGTGGAAAAGGCCTACGATATGCAAAAGAAGACGGTGGTGGACCGCGATACGACTTACGGTTTCTATCGTGTGTTCGACTATAGCACGTCCGTTTCCGCTTCTACAACTTTGTACGGTTTCTATAAACCGTTGCCGTTTTTAGGAGATAAGATTCAGATGATACGCCATCGCTTCGAGCCTTCCGTTACATTGAGTTATACGCCGGATTTCGGAGCTGCCAAATATGGCTTCTGGAAGGACCTCACTTATGAAGACCAGTACGGCCAGGAACAGCATGTTTCTTATTCGCCTTTTGAGCGCGGAATGTTCGGTACGGCTCCAAACGGAAAGTCGGGGAGTGTGAGTTTCCAGCTGGATAACAACCTCGAAATGAAGATTAAGTCGGATCGCGATTCGACGGGTGAGCGCAAGATCAGCCTGATCGATAAGCTGTCGTTGGGTATGAGCTATAACATGGCCGCCGATTCATTCAAGTGGAGCGACTTGAGTGTCGGTCTGCGCCTTAAATTCTCGAAGAGTTATACTTTGAACCTGAACGGTACGTTCGATACCTACACATACGGGTATGACGATGCGACAAAGACGGTTCGCCGTCTGGATATCCCGCGTTGGAAAGCCGGTAAGGGCCTCGGTCGTCTGCGCCAGACGGGAACGAGCTTCTCTTATACATTTAATAACGATACGTTCGGTAAGTTGTTCGGCAAGAAAGACAAGGACGACTCCAACAATCCTCCTGCCGATCCGAACGCCACGAACGATCCCGAATTTGAACAAATCTCTCCGGGAGAGGAGGGCGACCAGCAAGCAAAAACGGAAGGTGGCCGCTTACGGGGTGCGAAGAAAGAGACGGGCGAGTATGATTCGTATGGCTATATGATCAATAAGGTGCCTTGGAGCCTTTCGTTCAGCTATAGTATGCAGTTGCGTTATGGTGATTTTAATCCGAGTAAAATGGAATATAATTATAAGTTGACGCATGCGTTGAGCTTTAACGGTAATATCCAGCCGACGAAGAACTGGCGTTTTAACTTCAATGCGACGTACGACTTCGATACGAAAAAGATTTCATACATGACTTGTAATATAACCCGCGACCTGCACTGCTGGCAGATGACCGCCAGTTTCGTCCCCGTAGGTCCTTATAAGTCTTATACCTTTAATATTGCTGTAAGTTCGTCCCTGCTGAAAGACCTGAAATGGCGTCAGAGCAGCAACTATCGTGACGGACAGACCTGGAAATAATTTACCATTCTATCGGTGTCTGTCCCGTAGCGATCAGATAGTCGTTTGCTTTGCTGAAGTGTTTGTTTCCAAAAAAGCCGCGGTAAGCGGATAGGGGAGACGGGTGTGCCGATTTCAGTACCAGGTTGTGTGCCGCATCGATGAAAGCTCCTTTCCGCTGTGCATACGATCCCCAAAGTATATAAACGATATGGCTCCGTTCTTCCGCCAGGCGGTGGATGACGGCATCGGTAAATTCCTCCCAACCTTTATTCTGGTGCGAACCGGCCTGATGTGCACGGACAGTCAGGGTTGCGTTGAGCAACAGGACACCCTGGTCCGCCCAGCGTAACAGGTTACCGGTCTGTGGAACCGGCTTGCCTAAATCGCTTTCAATCTCTTTGAATATATTGATGAGTGACG
Organism: Parabacteroides acidifaciens; assembly: GCF_003363715.1. Taxonomy (GTDB): domain Bacteria; phylum Bacteroidota; class Bacteroidia; order Bacteroidales; family Tannerellaceae; genus Parabacteroides; species Parabacteroides acidifaciens. The sequence goes on along the minus strand of NZ_QREV01000072.1, from coordinate 13,113 downwards.
GCGGGAACGGTGTCCCGTCCTGGACGGAGAAGCAAAGTCCGTGTGCCTGTCCCGGTTCGTGGTAAGGGTCTTGTCCGAGAATGACCACTTTGACCTTGTCGAAGGGGCAGTGTTCGAACGCGCTGAAGATACAGGGGCCGGGAGGATAGATGGTTCTTTGGCGATATTCGTCTTTGACAAAGGTTATCAGTTGTCTGAAGTAATCTTTTTCAAACTCTGAGTTCAATCGTTGCTTCCAGCTCTGTTCTATCTTAACGTCCATAATTGTAATTGAAAATTGAAAATTATCTTTGTTGTGCGAATATCCGAAATAATTTTCAATTTTCAATTATCAATTTTCAATTAAATAAGGTACATGCCGGCAGCACGGGCTTCCCGGCGCATGTCTTCCGGCCATATACTTGCCTGGATTTCTCCGATATGGGCTTTGCGCAGGTAGAACATACACAGGCGGCTTTGTCCGATACCACCACCGATGCTCAATGGCAGTTCGCCGTTCAGGAGGCGTTTGTGGAAGTATAATTCTTTCTTTTCTTCGGCATCGCATATCGCCAATTGGCGGAGCAATGCTTCTCTGTCGACACGGATACCCATGGATGAAAGTTCCATCGAGCGGTTCAGCACTTCGTCCCAGACAAGCAAATCGCCATTCAATCCGACCTGCCCGTTTTCGGCAACTGTCGACCAGTCGTCGTAGTCCGGAGCACGTCCGTCATGTTTCTTGCCGTTGCTCAGCTGGCAACCGATGCCGATGATAAACACGGCCCCGTATTCCTTTGTGATCGCATCTTCCCGTTCTTTCGGGGTGAAAGTCGGATACTTTAGCAATAGCTCTTCGGAGTGGATGAAATGAATATGCTGGGGAAGCGTCGGACGGATTTCCGGAAACATTTCGTAAACCAGATATTCGGTGCGCACCATTGCAGCGTAGATGCGGCGTACAATTTCTTTCAAAAAGTCTACATTCCGTTCTTCCGCACCCATTACACGTTCCCAGTCCCACTGGTCTACATATAAAGAATGGAGGTTGCCCAATTCTTCGTCGGAGCGGATGGCATTCATGTCGGTATAGATTCCGTATCCTTTTTCGATTTGATAGTCGGCGAGTGTCAGGCGTTTCCATTTGGCAAGCGAATGGACAATTTCCGCTTTGGAATCATCCAAATCTTTGATTGGAAACGTGACTGCGCGTTCCGTGCCGTTCAAGTCATCATTGATACCCATCCCTTTTAAAACGAACAACGGGGCGGTGACACGCCGCAACCGCAATTCGGAAGACAGGTTTTGCTGGAAAAAGTCTTTAATCTTTTTGATACCCATCTCAGTCTGCGATAAGTTCAATAAAGCCCTGTATCCTGCGGGTTTAATTAGATAGCTCATATGTTTGTTGTGCTTTGTGTTTGTAAATAATGCGTGGCAAAGATAATGATTAATGGCAAAATAGCAATCGTAAGCCTTATTTTATTTGCAAAATGGAAGTGATTATCGATTGGAGGGTTGCAAAATATCAAAAGTAATCTTTTTTTGCCCGTTCGTTTGTTTTCCTGCAAGATTATGTCTACTTTTGCGCTGTCTTTGGCTGGGTAGCTTAGCTGAATAGAGCGTCAGATTCCGGTTCTGAAGGTCGTGGGTTTGAATCCCACCCTGGTCACACGAGGGTTTCCGAGTTTTCGGAAGCCCTTTTTTATGGCATACACGTAAACATTTCTTTTTTATTTATGTTTTATAAATGAATAACTAATTAAGAAAGAACAAAGATTATGGTAGCAATTTATAGATTCCTTTTCCCTTCCAAGCCGGAAGGAAATGCTTTTTCCCTGTTTTTATTGGCTTTACGCATCCTTTTGGGGGTGTTATTCCTTTCGCACGGTGTGCAGAAATGGGCTAACTTTGAGGTGTTGTCGACCTCTTTCCCGGATCCGTTGGGAGTTGGGAGTACGGTTTCATTAGGGTTGGCGATTTTTGGAGAGGTGGCTTGCTCTGTCGGCTTTATTTTTGGCGCGCTTTACCGCCTGGCCCTGATTCCGATGATTTTCACGATGGGAATGGCTTTTTTCGTGATACACGGGAATGATCCGTTTGCGGCAAAAGAGTTGGCGTTTATCTATCTGGTCATATTCATCCTTATGTATATAACTGGACCGGGTAAATTCTCTGTCGACCGTATCCTCTCGTCGGCTTTGGTAAGGAAAAGACGTTGGGAGAGGACTGCTTGATTATTTCGGGAATAAGACACGATTATGATCCAAAACGGAATGGATAGTCCCGGCTAATCAGTTTTCTTTGATTTTAAAGTAATTTAATGATATTGGAATAAACCTTTTAAGCCTATGAGTTGTCTTATATATAGAAAGGCAAATAATAGTGTTTAGTTTTTAAGGTTATATGAAGAACATCAGGTTATTATTTTTTATGGGGATTGTCCTCTTTCTCGGAGGGCAATCCCTTTATTCCCAGACTAAGAAAGAAAGGAAAGAGCAGAAAGCAAAAGAGATAAAAGAAATGATAGATGAGCAGCGGTTTACGATAGATGTAGACCGTGCACTGCCAATGGGAGGGCGTACGGTGAACCTGACGACTCCTTACTATTTTGAGATGCGCGGTGATTCGGCGATTTCTTATCTTCCTTATTTCGGAAGAGCGTATTCTTTGCCGTATGGTGGAGGCGACGGGCTGCGTTTTGAAGAATCAATTACCGATTATCAATCAACCTTCGAGAAGAAGGGGACCGCTCGAATTAAATTCGTAACCCGTACCAAAGAAGATACTTTCCGTTTTGACGTGCAGGTGTTTTCTAACGGTTCTGCCATTATAAGCGTAACGCCGACAAACAGGCAGAGCATTACCTACCAGGGAGAAGTCGCTCCGAAGAAGAAGGAGTGAACAGACGTCCTTGCCGCGCATTTCGTTCTAAGATACGTTTATTTACCTTTGCCGTAAATTCAAAGTTTTTGAGTCCCCAATCCGGTGCGATCAGCAACTCTTTGGGGGATTGCGATACAAACCTCTCTACCACAATAGAGGGGTTTAATCGTTCTATGAAGTCGATGACCAGTTCGATGTATTCGTCCGCGGTGTAGAGGTGGAACTGTTCGGGGTGCTCGGCCTGTTCCTTTGCCATGCGCGTGTTGCGGATCAGCTGCAACTGGTGCAGTTTCAGCGTGGTAAGCGGCAGCGTGGAAAGGACATCGGCATGATGCAGGATCTCGTCCCGGCTTTCTCCCGGCAGGCCTAATATCAGGTGGGCGCCGGTATAAATGCCTTTGGCTGCCGTCCGGCGGATGGCGTCTTCCGATTCGGCATGCGTATGGCCGCGGTTGATGCGGACGAGCGTACGGTCCAGTGTGCTTTCTAAGCCGTATTCGATCATGACGAATTTTTCTTTGGACAGAGCGGCGAAATAATCCAGCAAAGCCTCCGGCATACAGTCCGGGCGGGTTCCGACAATCAGTCCCCTGACATCCGGATAGGAGAGGGCTTCCTCGTATTTGGCGATCAGCGAATCCAATTCATCATATGTGTTTGTATAGGCCTGGAAATAGGCCAGGTATTTCATATCCGGATATTTGCGGGAAAAGAAGCGGACACCTTCTTCCAGCTGTTCCGTCACGCTTTTCTCCGTATGGCAGTATTCCGGGCTGAACGTCTGGTTGTTACAATACGTGCAGCCACCGAAACCTTTCGTCCCGTCACGGTTGGGGCAGGTGAAACCGGCGTTGATCGATATCTTTTGTACTTTGTGGGGAAAGACTTCCCGAAGGAAGTCACCGAAGTCCCGATATGGTTTGCTGTTTTCCATGCCGGCAAAGGTAATTTATAATGGTTAAAGGGCAATATCCGGTGGTTAATAATTTGATAAAATGACATCTGGAAGCCTCTGTTCTACACAAATATCCTTTATTAGTCGGCTGTTTTCTGTTAAATCCAGCAAGAATGTACTAACTTTGCAATCTGTTCTACTTGAAACATTAAGAAAATAATAAGAGCATATATGAAACGATTTGGGTTTGGGGCTTTACTTGCACTCCTGCTGGCCGGTGGCCTGTCTGCGCAGAATGGAAGTAAGCGTATCGATTTAAAAGAGATTACGGACGGACAGTTCCGCCAGGTTACTAATATCGGTGAGATGCGTTCGCTGCCTGACGGCGAGCATTATACGGCGATGAACGATGCCTGTAACATGATTATAAAATATTCCTATCGTACAGGTGCGCCTGTCGATACATTGTTTAATGCAGCGAAGGCACGCGAATGTACGTTCGATACGTTCGAGGGATATACGATTAGCAGCACCGGACACCATATCCTGGTATGGCGTGATACGGAGCCGATTTACCGCCGCTCGTTCCGGGCAAATGTCTACGATTATGACGTGCGCCGTAATTACGTGAAACCGATCTCCGATTCCAAGAGCAAGCAGATGATTCCGACTTTCTCGCCGGACGGACGGATGGTTGCCTACGTGAGCGATAACAACATCTGGATCCGTAAGTTTGATTTCGATACGGAAGTACAGGTGACGAAAGACGGTGAGCTGAACAAGATTCTGAACGGTATAACCGATTGGGTGTATGAAGAAGAATTTGCCGTGACGAACCTGATGGCCTGGTCGCCGAACAGCGAGCAGTTGGCGTTTGTCCGTTTCGACGAATCGGAAGTGCCGGAATACTCGATGCAGATGTTCGGTACAGGACTTTACCCCGGTTATTACGACTATAAATATCCGAAGGCAGGCGAGAAGAACTCGAAGGTGACGTTGCATGCCTATGATGTGACGACAAAAGATACAAAGGCACTGAAAGTCCCCGTGGAAGAGGATAGCTATATTCCCCGGATTGTCTTTACCAATAATTCGGACCAGTTGGCCGTGATGACGCTGAACCGCCATCAGAATGTATTCAATATGTATTACGCCAACCCGAAGAGTGGTGTGTTCCGCCTGATCCTGCGGGATGAGAACAAGGCTTATGTCGATTCGGAATGGTTGAACTCCATCCATTTCTATACGAACAGTTTCTCGTATGTAAACGAACAGGATGGTTATGCACACATCTACCTGTATTCACCGACAGGCGTCATGCAGCGCCAGGTAACGAAAGGGAACTGGGACGTGACCGCTTTCTTAGGTTACGACGAGGCAACAAAGACGGTTTATTACGAATCGGCGGAAGAAAGCCCGATGCGTCGCGCTGTCTATAAGGTCGACGCAAAAGGCGTAAAGACCAAACTGTCGACCGGGGAAGGTACGAACAACGCCACGTTCAGTGATAACTTCGCGTATTACGTAAACCAGTATTCCAATGCCAACACGCCGGTAAAGATTACGGTGAACGAAACGAAGTCGAACAAAGTGTTGCGTGTCTTGCAGGACAACGCCCGCCTGATCGACAAGCTGGCCGGTTACTCGTACGCGAAGAAAGAGTTTATCAAAGTGCGTACAGCTTCCGACTATGAGCTGAACGCCTGGATCGTGAAGCCGGTGGACTTCGACGAATCGAAGAAATATCCGGTCCTGATGTTCCAGTATAGCGGCCCGAACTCCCAGCAGGTGTTGGATAAATACAGTTTCGACTGGGAACAGTATTTGGCTGCCAACGGTATTATTACGGTTTGTGTGGACGGACGCGGAACAGGTGCCCGGGGCGAAGCTTTCCGTAAATGTACCTATCTGCGTATGGGCGAACTGGAGTCGAAAGACCAGGTCGAAGCTGCGCAGGCATTAGGCAAACTGCCGTTTGTCGACAAGAGCCGTATGGCGATCTGGGGATGGAGCTTCGGCGGATATAACACGCTGATGTCCATGAGTGTCGGTAACGGCACTTTCAAGGCCGGCATTGCGGTAGCACCTCCTACCGACTGGAAATATTATGACTCTGTCTATACGGAACGCTTTATGCGCACGCCGAAAGAAAACTTTCAAGGATATGCTGCTACTTCCCCGATCCGTCTGGCGAAGGATTTGCAAGGAAAACTGTTGCTGATCCACGGTACGGCCGACGATAATGTACATTTCCAGCAGACGATGGATTATGCGGAAGCACTGGTGCAAGCCGGTAAACAGTTTGAAATGCAGGTTTATAAAGACCGTAACCACAGTATTTACGGAGGAAATACCCGCTATCATCTGTACACCAGAATGTCTAATTTCTTATTCGATAATTTATAACTTATAATGTCAGAACATTTGAGAAAGCCGGATTGGTTGAAGATCCGGCTGGGGGGGAACGAGCAGTTCACACGGACAAAAAGTATCGTGGAATCTCACTGCTTACATACGATTTGTACCAGCGGGAAATGCCCGAACATGGGAGAGTGCTGGAGCCGGGGGACGGCAACCTTTATGATTGCGGGTGATATTTGCACCCGCTCCTGCCGTTTTTGCAATACGTTGACCGGTAAACCGCTTCCGCTGGATGCGAAAGAACCGGCGAATGTGGCGGAAAGTATCCGGCTGATGCAACTGAAACATGCCGTGATCACTTCGGTGGACAGGGACGATTTGCCCGATTTGGGTGCACAGCATTGGGTGGATACGATCCGTACCATAAAAGAGGTAAACCCGGAAACGACTGTCGAGGTCCTGATACCCGATTTCCAGGGACGTCTGGAACTGGTGGACATGGTGGTGGAAGCGGCTCCTGAAATTATATCCCATAATATGGAAACAGTTCGCCGGATCAGCCCGGAAGTGCGTAGCGCTGCCAAATACGATGTGAGCCTTTCGGTGCTTGCACGCATTGCAGGACAAGGCGTTGTCGCTAAAACCGGTATCATGGTCGGCCTGGGCGAAACGGTGGAAGAAGTGTATGAGTTGATGGATGACGTGCGGGCCGCCGGAGTCTCTGTCCTGACAATCGGACAGTATTTGCAGCCCAGCCGAAAAAATATACCGGTAAAGGAATACGTCACTCCTGAACAGTTTGAGACTTATAAATCAATTGCTTTACAAAAAGGGTTCAATAAAGTGGAGAGCGCTCCGCTGGTCCGTTCCTCTTATCACGCCGAAAAACACGTATGATGGTGAGAACATTTCTTTATACAGTTTGTTATGTTATAAAGGGAAAAAAGGGGGAATGGGTATGAATAAAGTGAAGAGGAGCCTGGATAACCAGGCCATTGGCTTAGTGCCACTGCTGCTGTTTATGTTTTTGGATAATTATTTTTCATACTTATTATCCTTCATAATCGGTGTTACTTTTTGTTTTGTATGTATTTTTTTATTTCAAATACTTAGTAAAGATAAGGTCTATCAGTTCCTGTTATTACCGGCCGCAACGACATTAGTTCTTTATTCGATTTTTCTTTGTATCAGGCTTGAGCCGGTGTTGTTTATTTATTCTCCGTTAATAACTGAAGTATTGCTGGTTGTCGTATTGGCGTTTCTTGGATTTGCCAAACGGTCGATCTTACGCAAGATCCGGACCTCCAAGCATCCGACCTACAAACGGACGTTGATGCGTACAACGTTGAATGAATTCTTTTTTGTTGCCCAGCTTGTCCAGAATCTCTATACATTGCACTTGTTTATTATCCTGGTGTACAGTATCCTGCCGGATACGATGCAAGGTGTGCGTATGGAGCGTTTCCTGTACAGGGAGCTTGGGATCGTGATCGGGGTGTTCCTGATCCTGTATGAACAGATAAGGATTTCGATGATGCAAGGCAGTCTTCGCAAGGAAATGTGGCTACCGGTGTTGAATGACGGGGGAAAGGTGATCGGCTGTATTGCCCGTTCCGTAAGCCGTTCTTTGCCTAAAAAGTATTACCATCCGGTTGTACGTGTGGCAGTCATCTACCAGGGAATGCTGTATCTGGTGACGAGAGGAAAGAAAGCATTCGTATCGCCGGATACGATCGATTATCCGTATTACAGTTATGTTTTGTTTCGCCATAGCATAGAAAGCACTGTGCGGGAAACGATCGGTGAGTTAGGGGAAAAAGAGGATATGATGCCCCGGTTCCTGATTCGTTATACATTCGAGAACGAAAAGGTGAAACATTTGGTCAACCTCTACGTTATCTGTGTACGTTCTGAAGAGATAATGGACCAGATCAAACAGCCGAACGGCAAGCTCTGGACCACTAAACAGATAGAAGCAAACTTAGGTTCGGGTGTCTTCAGCGAATATTTCGAGCAGGAGTTCGACTATTTGCAGAATACGGTTCTACTGGCGGAAAACTTCTGTTGTGGAGATTGTTAACGGTGTCCCAGTTCTATAACTTCCAAGTCCTTGATTTGTTGTCCGTCAATAATGAAACGTATCAGCGTCCTTACCTGATGGAACCCGCTCTTACCGGCCGCGCCCGGATTCATGTACAAACAATTCAGGCTTCTGTCGAAAGCTACTTTCAGTATGTGCGAATGTCCGGCAATGAAGAGGTTGGGGCGTGTGTCGTATAGCTCTTTGCGGATAGCCGGGTTATAACGTCCCGGATATCCGCCTATGTGCGTTATCATCACGTTCACTTCCTCTGCTTTGAAGTGGGCGACTTGCGGATATTGCAAGCGGAGCGACTGACTGTCTATATTACCGTAAACGGCACGAAACGGTTTTAAGGCTGCCAACCGGGCAGCCAGGCCGTCCGAACCGATGTCTCCTGCATGCCAGATTTCATCGCATTCGGAGAAGTATTCCGCATATTTGTCGTCCCACCAGGCGTGGGTATCTGAAAGAAGTCCTATTTTAAGCATAACAATTTCTTTTATCTCGCAAAAGTATTTATATTTACCGACCGAAGATAATAATACGATGGAGAATTCACATAAATATTTCAAACGGGATATCAGTTGGCTGTCTTTCAACTATCGCGTTTTGCTGGAGGCGGAAGATGATGCGCTGCCTATCTATGAGCGTATTAAGTTCCTTTCTATCTATTCGTCCAATCTCGAAGAGTTCTACGAAATAAGGGTTGCCGAGCACCGGGGCGTGATCATGAAAAAGAATTTCACTGATGAGAGCGGTGCTGAGGCGGAAGAGATACTGGCCGAAATAACCGAAGAAGTGAACCGCCAGCAACGGGAATATTACCGTATTTTTTCAAAAGTATTGCAGGAGCTGAACCGGCAGGATATCTATCTGTACCAGGACAGCAATCCGGAACCGTTCCATGAAGAATTTGTGCACAACTTCTTTAACGAAGAGGTCTTCCCTTTCCTTTCGCCGGTGATGATACAGGCGGGAGATATCCGTACATTCATACGCGACCGCCGTCTTTACCTGGTTATCCGGATGATAAAGAAGAGTAAGCGGATGGCAGAGCCGGATTATGTGCCAGAGTATTATTATGCCTTGATGAAGATCCCGTATGCGAAAGTTCCCCGTTTTATCGAGCTGCCGTCGCATGAAGGGAAGCATTATATTATGTTTATCGACGATATTATCAGGGCCAACCTGTCCAGCATCTTTCCGGGGTATGTGGTGGAAAGCTGTTACAGTATCAAGATTTCGCGGGATGCGGATATTTACCTGGACGACGAGAAAGGAGGCAATATCGTGGAGAACATCCGGAAGAAGGTGAAGAAACGCAAGATAGGCGCCTTGAGCCGCTTTATGTACGACAGCAGTATGCCGGACGATTTTCTGGCGTTTGTCTGCAATGCTTTCGGCATTACGGTGGATGACCTGGTTTTGGGTGGACGCTACAACAACCTGCAGGACCTGATCAAGCTGCCGAACCCGAAGGGGAAGGAGTTGGAGCAGGAGATCCCGTCTCCGATGCGCGTACCGTTCTTAGATGAGATGGGTTCGGTCTTCCGGGCAGTGAAGAAACGGGACATATTGCTGCATTTCCCCTACCAGTCTTTTGATTACCTGATCCGTTTCCTGATGGAAGCGGCGTTCGATCCGAAGGTAGACGAGATAAAGATTACGCAATACCGCGTGGCGGAAAATTCGGCAGTTATCAATACGTTGATCAGTGCCGCCCAGAACGGAAAGAAAGTGACTGTCTTTGTTGAACTGAAAGCCCGTTTCGACGAAGAGAACAATATGAGCACGGCCGAGCGGATGGAGCAGGCCGGTATCCGCATCATCTATAGCATCCCCGGCTTGAAAGTGCATGCGAAAGTAGCCGTTATCCTGCGTAAAGATACGGACGACGGCATTAAGCGGCGCGACTTTGCCTACTTGAGCACCGGTAACTTCAATGAAAAGACGGCGCGTATCTATTCCGATATGGCGTTGCTGACCTCGGATGCGGAGATGATTAAGGATATCAACAAGGTGTTTGCCGTCCTGGAAGGGAAGCTGCATGAGCCGACATTCCGTCATCTGCTTGTTGCCCGTTTTAATATGGTACCGGAGCTGACTCGGATGATTCATCGGGAGATCGAGCATGTCAAAGCCGGCCGTAAAGGACGCATCGTGTTGAAGATGAACGGACTGCATGACCAGCATATGATTGATGAACTGTATGAGGCCAGCGAGAACGGTGTCGAGATAGACTTGATTGTCCGCGGTATCTGCTGTCTGGTTCCCAACCAGCCGTTCAGCCGGAATATCCGGATTACCCGTATTGTGGATATGTTCCTGGAACATTCTCGCATCTGGTACTTCTATAATGACGGGCAGGAAGACCTGTTCCTGACTTCCGCCGACTGGATGCGCCGTAACCTGAACCGCCGTATCGAAACGGCTTTCCCGATACTGGATCCGGAGATAAAGGAGGATATTATCCATATCTTGCAGATACAGATGCGGGATAATGTCAAGGCTTGCCTGATAGACGAACAGTTGCGCAACAACTTCAAGCGGGATGGCAATCCGGAGAAGGTGCGTGCCCAACTGGCTATTTATGAATATTTGAAAAATAAGATGTAGGCGGTATGGATATATCTTCTTCCTGGACGTTCGTCCTGTTTAGTTTGGGTTGTGTTGCGCTGATAGCGGGCGCTTTGCTCGGTTTCCTGATCGGACGGCGGACGGGGAGCAGGCAGGAACGTTTCCGGCAGGTCAAGGAAAAGATGAAGCGGAATAAGGCCATGCTTTGCCGGCAACAAAAGGAACGCTATGAGTATGCCCGGCAGGTGAAGCAGCTGGAAGAAGAATTGCAACATCTGACAGCCGAGTCCGAACAGTATCGCGAACGGATGTCCGACCTCGAGTTTTACCAGCAGAAGCTACGCGCAAGCGAACGGATCGACCTGGCTGATGCGAATGTCCTGTCGATGCTGATCCAGCTAAAGGAAGACCCGCTCCACACCAATCTGACGCGTACCGAATGGAACGAGATACTGCATTATACGGATATGCTCTTTAATCATATCCTGACCGATTTAAAGGAGAAACAGGGGATTACCCGCCACGAACAGGAAATTTGTTGCCTTGTCAAATGGAACTTCTCCCGGAAGGAGCAGTTGGCCGTTTTCAACAATACCACCGATGCCTTGACCAAGTCTAAAAACCGGTTGAAGAAAAAGCTTCAGTTGGATGAGAAGACCGATCTGGACCAGTTTATCCGTTTATATTAGTTGTAAAAAGGCAATCCGATTGTCCGCCATATTGTGTGTCTGATATGGCTTTGTTGATCTTATCTTTTTGTTTGTCAATTGTTTATTTGCTTATTTGTTTGTCCGGCATCGTTTCTTCCTCTTCTTAAATCATCTCTCTACCTTTGCTCCGTGTGAATTTAGTTTTTAAGAAAATCTGATAGGAGATAATAGTATGAGAACACAATCTTTATTAATCGTGATCCTGCTTGCCCTGATAGGCGGGACATCGTGTAACCGGTCTTCAAAGCCGAAACAGTCCATCTTTATGAAGCGAGCAACCGGATTTGCTTATGAAGTCCTGGTCGTAATGGACAAAGATGCATGGAAGGGAGAGGCCGGACGATTGTTGTATGGCCAGTTGACGGCTTCCATTCCGGGACTGCCGCAAAACGAACCGACCATGCGGGTGACGTATGCCGAACCGTCGCAGTTTGACGGCCTTCTGCGTTACGTCCGCAATATTATGGTGGTCCGGGTTAATCCGTCCCAATATACGAAAGTGTCGGTCCACAAAGAGAAGGACGTATGGGCTACCGGACAGGAAGTCATCACGTTGAATGTCCCTTCCTCTCAACAGCTGATGGAGTATCTGACGGAACATGGAGCTTCATTGGTCGCTTATCTGGAGGGAAAGGAGCGTGAACGGTCTGCCAGTTATCTCGAAAGAGCGCATAGCGCTTGGGTGAACGAGAAGGTGAAGGAACGTTTTAATGCCAGTTTGTATGTGCCGGAAGAGATGTGTTCTTATAAGGACACGGCGGATTTCTTTTGGGTGACGGATCATGGCAAACAAGGACGAACCGATCTGATAGTCTACAGTTTCCCTTATACCAGTAACCGGACATTTACTTTGGATTATCTTGTGTCGATGCGCGATTCCATTTTAGGGGAGCAGATACCGGGCGCTTTTCCCAATTCCTATATGACGACTGTTAAACGCCTTCCTCCTTCTTACGAAGCGATCAACCGGAACGGTGAATATTGCGGCGTAGTGAGGGGTTTGTGGGAACTGGAAGGCGATATGATGGGTGGTCCGTTCATAAGCCATGCCTATCTGGACAAAAAGAACCAGCGGGTGGTCGTGGCGGAAACCTTTGTCTATGCCCCGAATACCAAAAAGGCCAAACTGCTCCGGCGCGGGGAGGCGGCGCTTTATACGTTCAAGTTTAATTGATAATGAACCTGTAAATGATGATTTAACGGTGTGTTTGCTCGTATTTACCGGACGCAGACGGGCGCAGATTACGCAGAGGAACGCAGACTTATTTTCTTTTAAAACAATAAATGATCTGCGTTCGTCTGCGTCGTCTGCGAAATCTGCGTCCGGTAATACAAACGTAGCGACGCACCGATAAATCATCATTTATTGTTTCAAATCTGGCAAAAAATGAAATTATTTTTATAGATGTTTCCATACCCATCCATTCGAAATTCCATGCCCATGCAATCCGATTTCCATGGGCATGGAATCTGATTTGCTTCAAATCTGTCAAGTTTTGAATCTTCTGCAAACCTGACAAATTACAATAACCCCTATTTTTGACTGTTTTTCTATTTCGTCCGAAATCTTGATCCATTTTGGATTGACTCTTTTCACGGTTTAAGCTCCCCTTTCTGACAAT
>NZ_QREV01000071.1 GCF_003363715.1 Parabacteroides acidifaciens | reverse complement strand
GTATATTTTCGATTGTGTCGCTTTTCTTTACACATTTTTATTTTCTAATTGTGTAAACTTTTTTCCGTACAAGTCAGAAATGACTTGTGCTAAAAGTAATCTTTATTTCTTTCCGGAATGACCGTTGTACTGTCCGGTGCTGCCGGACGCAGCGGGATCAACGGGAATCTTTTTCGCCGGCGGAAGATGTCGGAGAAGCGAGTGAAATCTTTCTTATACATGATACCGACGCCTTGCGTGGTGAGGGCCTGTTTGAGGAACATATACATGTCGTTGGCATGGTTGTAAGCTTTCAGGCGGATGTCGCCGCTGGGCGTCAGCAGGTATTCGAGGTCGAACTCGCCGATGAAAGCGTTCTTCTGGGTCGCGTTGTTCTTATAGCCGAAGTTTCCGTTAAAGATCAAGCGGTTGTTCAACAGCTGGCTGGAGAGCAGCATCTCCACCTCCGTGTCTTCGATGCCGTCCTGGCTGGTACGGATGTTGGTTCCGAGTTGCACTTTATCCGTGAAACTGTTCATAAGGCTCGATATCTGGGACGAGATGGCGGACGAGGCAACGGCGCTGAAGTCGTTCGACTTAAACTGGTTGTTCGTGTACTCCGGCGTATAGAACTTGTTGAGGACAAGCAGATAGACGATCTGTTTCGTCATCATGTCTTCGGTGTCCACGAGACTTTTCACCTGTCGTTCCAATTCTTCGTTAGAGCCGGGCAGTTCCAGATCAAATGAGATAGTTGGGTTGCGCAACACACCATCGAGGTTTAGCACGCAGTTGACCGGAATGTTTCGCCGTGCGCTTTCGGAGGCGAAGCTGGCATCCAAGTCCTGTATGTTGGCAGTCAGGTTATAAATCGCGTTGACGTTCATTGTCGCTTCGAACGGGTCCCCGCGGAAGTTGATGATACTGCCGTCGCGTATCTTAAAGTCTTTGTGGATGAGCTGCTGGAGGCTGAAGTTATAATTTCCTTCAACGATGCCGATGTTGCCGTACATGCGGAGGTCTGTCTTCGTGCCGTATTGTATCTGGAGGCTTCCGCTGCAATTACCGGCAATCTTGTCACCGCCGACAGGGTCCATGATCAGTTCGATCCTGGCATCGGGGGTGATGTCGAGCAGGAAGTTCATGCGTAGTTCCGCCCCGTCATCTTCGTCTTTGAAGATAAGGGGTTTGATAGAGTCGGCCGGTGCGGTCCGGGCTATCTCGCGTAATTTCTTTTTATCGACGAAGGTGATGAAGTCGTAGTCGGCCGCCGAAGAGTTATTCATAAAGTCGAGCTTAACGGAGGTCTTGGGGTCGCTCCGCATATTGATGTCGAAGTTGATCAGCTGCCCGTTGCCTTTAATGGAGGCGGTACCGGTTCCGAAGACAGTTCCGAATATCAGGGGATTCTGTTTCTGGGGGGCGTCGAACACGAGCATGTTGTTTGTCTGGACGTCGACATCGAAACTGACATCCTTAAAGTGCTGGTGGTTGACGGTCAGGTTCACCTTAGCCGAGTTGCCGAACTTGTCGTGTACGGTTACGCCCCGTCCGATGATCGCATCCTGCGTCAGGTGGATGGAGTCGGAGAAGGTATAGTAGGTATTCAGGTATTCGATGCCTAAGCCTCCGTCGAGCACATAGGCGTCTCCTTCCACGTTCACCGCCTTGAACGGACCGTGGAGGTGGACATTCCCGAAGCCGCGCCCCTGCATGTTCTTGGCTACATTCTCGACAAAGGGATGCAGGAAAGCGAGATTGATATCGTTTGCCCCGAAGAAGAGTGAGAGGCCGGCGTTCTTGCCGACGGGATAGACGTAGCCGCTGACATCGGTCCAGGTCGTGTCGTTCTTGTAGATACTTCCTAACATGAGGATACCTTTCTGCTGGTCGTCCCATTCGCTGAAGAGGTTGAGGCGGCCCAACGGTACCTGGTTGAACGAGAAGTTCTGCACTTCGAGGTCGGTGTTCAGCATCCGGCTACCGTATAGGTCGGTGATATTGAAGGTGCCTGTCGCCTTTCCGGCAAATTGCAAGACTGGTATGTTCAGGATGTCGAAGATATAGCTTAGCTCTACTTGTTTCAGGTCCAGCAGCAGGGTGTCGGACGGGTCCCGGGAAACGACGCCGTCCATGTGGAGGTATTCGTTGCCGTTGGTGACGGAGAAGTTCCGTATCCCTATTTTGCCGTCGGCTATGGAAATGGTGGACGGAGCGATATGCCAGGTCGAGTCGTTCAGGACCAGCGGGCTTTCGTTCAGCGAAATTTCGGTACGCAGAGTGGCCGGTCCTTTCTCCTGTTCTTCTTCAATGAAGAGGGTAGAGGCGGAGAGGTCGGCTTTGAAAAGGCGCTGCTTGTTGTTTGCCCAACCGACCAGCGTATTCACATGGTTGTCTTTTGCGTCTACTTTCAGATCCAGGTAGTTGCGCAGCCCTTTGGTGTTGTAGTTGGTCGCTTTTAGCTGGAGGTTCACCTTGTCTTCGGGGTTGTCGCAAGTCAGGTAACCTCCTTCGAACATCGACTTGCCGATGTTGAACTTCGGCAGGTAGGCTTCGAAACGGAAGCGGTTGTATTGGTTGTTATAGTGTCCTGTGATGCGCCCCTGGTGCAGCATGGTAAAAGGCAGCTTCAGGGTGTTTGAGATATCTTCCGTATTTTCGATTGTCAGCAGGAGGGAAAAGTTGTTTTCCTTTATCTCCTGTTTCTTCTGCGTTACGTTTATCAGGGCTGGCACGTACCCTTTCAGCGTCTTCATAAGGCTGGGAACAATCGTAGTGAAGGAGTAGGCTCCTGTCACTTCACCGTTCAGGACATCGGACGATATCGTCAGATGGCGGTCCAGCGAATGGCCTGTGGCTTCCACTTTCAGTTGTTTCAGGAAAAAACTGTCCGGGGCAGTCCGGAAAGAAAGGCTGTCCAGCGTGATGCTACCTTCCAGGTTATCGATATTGTTTCCTGTGAAGTCGGCGTAGAGCGAGCAGGAGATATCGGGCGCCTCGTACTTGTCGGTCAGGTGGAGGCTGTCCGGGCGGAAATGCTCGAGATGCGTGGTGAAGTTGAACTTTGAGTTTTTTCCTTCGTGGAGGAAGAGGCCTTCGGCATAGAGCTTGCCGTTCGGGTCGTCGATGTCGATTATCCCGTTGAAGCCGTTCTTCTTGAAGTTTCCCGAGAGGAGGATATTCTCATATTTATACCCTTTATATTCGAACTCGTCGATACCTGCTTTGATATTTCCCGAGAAAGAACCGTTCTTCGGGCGGCGGGTGTCGAGTGTAAGGTCCAGCTTGGCTGTCCCGTACGGGTTGCCTTCCGGGAAAAGCTCGTTCAGATACAGGGTGGAGGTGGAGAGATGCCCTTTCAGGTAGGCGGCTATATTATTCTCTTTGTCACTACCGAAGATAAGGTCGGTCTGCACGGACCCGATGGCGGACGAGAATTTGCCGAATGCCACAAGGTTATCAAAGAAACCGGATATCTCGCCGGTGAAGTTAATCGTTCCTAACTTGACGATAGCATCAGGAAGCGTGACCGGATGTTCGTTGAAGTTATTGGCCATGCCTGAGATACCTTCGGTCGTAATGTACATCTTGTTTACCTGCCCGAAGATATAGGCGTCTTCCGGATGGGTGATCCCTTTCATCTCCATTTTGCCGATAAACAGCATCTTGTCGCTGTACTTCAGCGTCAGCCGCTTGAGGTCGATGTTGTTGATATAGCCGGATGCTTCGGCCGAAAGTTCGATTGCCTCCGAGAAATTGCGGAATGCAGGGACGAAGGCGGAAAGGTCTTTCAGGCAGACCTGGGAAGGTGCGATATTCAATACGACCGGCGAATGGTTCAGCAGTTCGTTCACGTCGGTCGCCTCTTCCAGATTGATATGGGCGCGGTCTATCTTGAGATCCGTCTCCGGCAGTTTGATTTCGAAGTTATTAATGATAGCGCTGTCTTTGTTTGCCACCACATTGAGCGAGAGTTTGTTCAAAGAGAAACCGGAGGCTTCGTCGAAACTCATCTTCTTGATGTTGGCGTTGAGGCTGTCTTTGTTGAATGCCTTCATTGCTATCTTGGCGCTTATGTTCTTTATGTCGATATGCTTGGCGTTGAACTTGCCGGGTGTGTGAGGGGCGTCTTCCACGTCGTAACGGAAGTTACCGCGCCGGATCAGGATCGAATTGAAGCGCAGGTCGATATTGGAATCCTTCTTAACCGTATCTTTACTGGCGAAGGCGTCGATTACGAATTGCAGGTTCAGCTTGCTTGTCGGTGTCTCTTTCTTCAGGTTGGCGGTGAAGCCGAACAGGCGGGCGGTAGAAAATACGATCTTGCCTTTCATCAACGGGAGTATCTCGAATCCGGCCGATACATGGTTGGCTTCGAGCAGTACATTGCCGTTTTCATCCTCCAGATACAGGTTCTCGAGCACTAAGCGGTTGAACCATTCGATGTCTACATTCCCGATCCGGACGGGCACACCTAAACGCTCGGATAATTCTGACGTCGCCGTGTTTGCCACTTTTTGCTGCACATAAGGAATGCGCAACAAGATGGCCGGGGTTGCGTAGAATATCCAGAACAGAGTGAGTAGGGTGATGATTATGTATTTAAGTCCTTTGATATCTTTACTATATTTAAGCACAAAACTACAACAATATCCCGAGAGATTTCGTTAATTTGCACAAAAATTAAAACGAAGATATGAGTGTGACTATATTAGGAATCGAATCATCCTGCGATGATACTTCCTCTTCTGTGATACGCGACGGCGTGATGCTGTCGAATGTAATTGCCAGTCAGGCTGTCCATGAAGCCTATGGCGGCGTAGTTCCTGAGCTGGCTTCCCGTGCACATCAACAGAATATTATCCCGGTGGTTGCCGAAGCAATCAAGCGTGCCGGTATCGATAAATCCGAGCTGAGTGCTGTTGCTTTTACCCGTGGTCCGGGCCTTATGGGATCGTTGCTGGTGGGGACATCCTTTGCCAAAGGCCTGTCCGTTTCTTTGAATATCCCGATGATCGAGATCAACCATTTACAGGCGCACGTGCTGGCTCATTTTATCAAGGAGACGCCTGAAGACGATCATGCTCCTTCGTTCCCGTTCCTTTGCCTGTTGGTTTCGGGAGGAAACTCGCAAATCATTAAGGTGAATGCCTATAACGATATGGAAGTGATCGGACAGACGATCGATGATGCGGCGGGTGAGGCGTTTGACAAGTGCGCGAAAGTCATGGGGCTCGGTTATCCCGGTGGTCCTGTCGTGAACCGCCTTGCCAACGAAGGTAATCCGAATGCTTTTACATTCAGTAAACCGCATATTCCAGGTTATGACTATAGTTTCAGCGGACTGAAGACCTCTTTTCTCTATACCCTGCGCGATAAGTTGCAGGAAGATCCCGATTTCATCGAGAAGAACAAGCAGGATCTCTGTGCCTCCCTGCAGGCAACGGTGATCGACATCCTGATGAATAAATTGCGTAAGGCGGCAAAGGATTTGAATATAAAAGAGGTGGCTGTTGCGGGTGGCGTCTCGGCCAATTCCGGTTTGCGCGATGCCTTTCTCGACCATGCCAAACGGTTCGGCTGGAAGGTCCATATCCCGAAGTTCTCTTTTACAACGGATAATGCGGCGATGGTTGCCATAACAGGATATTACAAATACCTGGATCAGCAGTTCTGTCCGATGGATGCAGTTCCGTTCTCACGTGTGTTGAATAAGTTGGGATGATGGATATTGAAATTGAAATAGGTGAATTGCTTCGTTCCCGTCATTTGATGATGGGAACGGCTGAAAGCTGTACCGGTGGATATATCGCGCATCTGATTACGCGTGTGGCGGGTAGTTCCGATTACTTCTGCGGGGGCGTGGTCTCCTACAGCAATGAGGTGAAGCATCATGTGCTGGGTGTTTCGGAAGAGAGCCTGATGCAATATGGCGCCGTCAGCCGTCCGGTTGTCGAACAGATGGCGTTGGGGGCTATCCGTACGCTGGGTTGTGATTGTGCGGTTGCCACTTCCGGCATTGCCGGTCCCGGTGGCGGAACTCCTGAAAAGCCGGTCGGTACGGTTTGGATTGCCGCTGCCCTGAAAGACAAGGTAGTGTCCGAATGCTTCCATTTCGGCACGGAACGGGAAGAGAATATCCGTCAGGCGGCTCGTACGGCGTTGAGGATGTTGAAGGAGTTGTTATAAGATTTAACACCCGATGCTATGTGTGGAGGATGCATCGAGTGTTAACTAAATTATATCCAATGGCGTACGCTTCATGATAAGTGGATAGCGTTCCGGATGTTTCAGACTTTCAATCTCCAAATCTACACCCAATGCTTCCCATTCAATAGCTGAATGACCGCACATCTTTACATTTAACACATCTGAAATGCGGGCATCTTTCATCCAGGGAACCCGGTTGTAAGAGAGGAAGTAGTCCCTACCTTGTACTGAAAGCATGATGCCTTGAGTGTTAATCATCAATACGCTTACCAATGTATTCTGTGAATTTGCGTTTGAATTCGTCTCCATATTTTTCCAATAATTCTGTTATCTTCTTCAATTCTTTATTTTTAAATCCGTAATTGTCGGCCAATTCAATGGTAGGCTCTAACCAAAATTTGGCTTCACATTCAGCCTTTACAACATGGATATGTTTCCGCTCTTCCTCATTGGAGAAGATTTTAAAACAATATCCGTCTTCACGCTTAAAAATTGGACTCATCTTGTAGATTTAATTATATCTATGTCACAAAGATAGCGTTATTACTATTCACACACAAATCGCAGAGTACTAATCTTGATTTCCGTTTTTCCTTCTCTGCTTTCAGTTGTCGGTGGTGGCGACGTCGGTTTTGTAGTATTTACCGTCTGATGATAGCATTTTCAGTTGACTACAATTTGTAGTCAACTCACTTCCTTCTACTATAACTTATTTATCTTGTGTCTCCAGGCATCCCGTATAAAACATCCGGTTGTTTTCCCGTGTGGTTTGATTGATTACATGGAATTGGGGGAATATCTGTTCGAGGCGTAGTGCCAGCGTGTCGCCTAACGGTGCGTACAGGCTGTCGGCGGTTGCGTTATAGGGGAGGCTGCCGAAATAACAGAGGTGGTTTTCGTTCATGAACAGGTCGGCACCCAACCACCAGTTCCGGATTCGCCATTCGGTCGAGTCGGGCAGGGATACGTACAGGTTGAGGCTGTCCGACTGTATCATCAGGTTCAAAGGAGCGTTCGCGTCAAATGTCCGGCGCAGGCGGTCCTGGTCGGGGAGCAAATAGTTTTGCTTGTTCTTTTGTATCTGGGCGACTTCTTCCAACAGCTTCTTGCTATAGCTTGCCACCCAGATGCCGTTGTATTGGTAGTAACCGAAGAAGCGGTTGCCGTTATCCGGATAATAGGTGAACACGATGTCGTTCTTGGTCTGTTTTTGTGGGGCAAATGAGCCGAAAGCCTTTTGTAACGTATTCTTTTCTATCCGGTTGATAAGATTCTTTCCTGCTTGTGTGTATAGGACGACCCCTTGAGGATGGAAGGAGAGTAGCAATGGGGAAAGATCCCGGTTGTTTTGGATAATGGAAAGGTATATTTCCGGTATCCGGGAAGCAAAAGCGTCGTATTCCGGTTTCCGGGATAGTATGTATTTAGAGAAAGCGACAGGACGGTTCACACTCAGGATCGCGTCTGATGCCGGAGCCACCAGCGTATATAGATCAGTTTGCACAACCTTCTTCTCTTTTTGCATTTTGCCTAAAAAGAACCAGACTGCCACCAGCGTAGCGAGAGCAGCTATTGTAAACGTCACTATTTCCCGCTTGTCAGCTTTCATTTCTGTCTTACGTTTTCTTGGGGTCCAGGAAATATTTACACCAGGGTTTGAGTCCGCATTCCTCACATTTAGGCTTGCGGGCGATGCAAGTATAACGTCCGTGTAGGATCAGCCAATGGTGGGCGATCGGAATCTGTTCCTCCGGGATATGCTTCACCAATTCCTTTTCTGTCTCCAACGGCGTTTTGCTGTTGTTGGTCAGGCCGATGCGGTTGGCTACGCGGAAGACATGCGTATCGACAGCCATTGCCGGCTTGTTGTAGACGACCGAGGCTATGACATTTGCCGTCTTACGGCCTACGCCGGGTAGCTTTTGCAGTTCGTCGATATCGGACGGTACGACACCTCCGAAATCCGACATCAGCATCTTTGCCATGCCGACCAGATGTTTCGACTTGTTGTTGGGATAGGAGACGCTCCGGATATATTCGAAGATGACTTCCGGTGTCGAGGCTGCCATTACTTCGGGAGTCGGGAAGTCCTTAAAGAGGGCGGGAGTGATCATATTCACCCGTTTGTCCGTGCATTGGGCGGATAGGATTACGGCGATAAGCAACTGATACGGATTGTCATAATGCAACTCCGTTTCGGCAACCGGCACATTCTCGTTGAACCAGTTCAATACCCCTTTATATCGTTCCTCTTTTCGCATATCATTATTTAATGAGTGACATCGTATTTTTACCAAGAAGCAGTCCCAGGAATACGGCTAACAATCCTAACAGATTACTGGCCAGTATATTCAGAAATACCTGTTTATATTCGCCGGTTTTCATCAGCGACATCGTATCCAGTGCAAACGAAGAGAATGTGGTAAATCCGCCGAACAGGCCGGTGAAGAGAAAAACTCTTGCGTTAGCAGAGAGATTGGTTGTTTCGGCTATGCTCCAACAAAAGCCGATCAAAAAAGAGCCGATCACATTGACCGAAAGTATCCCGAAAGGGAAGGAGTGTAGCATCGAACGCTGTACCCACGTCGAAACCCCGAAGCGGAACAGAGTACCGATTGCCCCTCCTGTTATAAGTAGTAGAACCTTTATCATACCATTTACGTCTTTAGTGTGTTTTTCCCCGGGTTGGTTAAGGACCCGGGGAAGATGGTAAATGATTTAGGTTCTCAACTTAATTGGCTGACTCAAACTGTCTCAGGAAACGAACATCGTTTTCGGAGAACATGCGTAAGTCTTTTACTTGGTATTTCAGGTTTGTTATACGCTCGATACCCATTCCCAATGCATAGCCGGAATATACTTTGCTGTCGATACCGCAGTTTTCCAGTACATTCGGGTCTACCATACCGCAACCGAGGATTTCCACCCAGCCGGTTCCTTTACAGAACGGACAGCCTTTGCCACCGCAGATATTACAAGAAATATCCATTTCGGCGGAAGGTTCGGTGAACGGGAAGTAAGAAGGACGTAAGCGTATTTTCGTATCTGCGCTGAACATTTCCTTGGCGAAGAACAGTAAAGCCTGTTTCAGGTCGGCAAAAGAAACATTCTTATCCACATACAAAGCTTCTACCTGGTGGAAGAAACAGTGTGCGCGATAGGAGATTGCTTCGTTACGATAGACACGTCCCGGGCAGATGATGCGGATAGGAGGTTCCTGATTCTCCATTACGCGGGTCTGTACGGAAGATGTATGTGTACGAAGTAATACGTCCGGATTATGTTGGATAAAGAAAGTATCCTGCATGTCGCGTGCCGGGTGGTCTTCTGCAAAGTTCAGAGAAGAGAACACATGCCAGTCGTCTTCGATCTCCGGTCCTTCAGCGATGCTGAATCCTAAGCGTCCGAATATGTCGCAGATTTCTTTCTTTACGAGTGAAAGCGGATGGCGGGTCCCTAATTCGATCGGGTAGGCTGTACGGGTGAGGTCGATGTCATCGTTCACCGTCTGTACATTATCAAAGCCTGCTTTCAGTTCGTTGATTTTATTTTGAGTTGCCTCTTTCAGTTTATTGAGGTATTGGCCTACTTCACGCTTCTGATCTGCCGCAACGTTGCGGAAATCGTTCATCAACAAAGAAATTTCACCTTTTTTGCTGAGGTATTTAATGCGTAATGCTTCCAGTTCTTCAGCGTTAGCCGCTTTCAGGTTCTCCACTTCATTAAGCAGAGCGTTAATCTTATTGATCATTTCTAATCATTTTTGTTTTCAACGTGCAAATTTAGCCCTTTCTTTGGATACTGCAACCGATTGTGACTGGTTTTTTTGAAAAAATAGAAGCATTTACCCGCTTTTTATCAGAAATTGTAAGCTACGCCGATACCCAATACTTCCTTGAATTGCACTTTTGCACCATGTTTTTCACCTTCTTTGTTAAAGGTCTTCACATCATTATCGTATTTGAGTGTGGTGTTGAGTGTCGCGCTGAGGTATTTGTTAATCTTCATATTGATCAGCATATCCCAGTTCACGTCTACATTGCCGAACTGCTTGTCGTAGGGGGTGAAGAAATCGACGCTTGTGATCAGGTTTACGTTCTCCATAATCTTTTGTTCCGCTTTTGCTTTGATGAAGGCGCCGAGTTCCGCTTTAAAACGGTCTCCGGGATCGACACCGAATGCTCCTTCATTTGACAGGTAGTCGTCTTCCACAAATGTCAGTTTGCCTGCAATCGGGGAGAGATAAAGGGAATAGTTGCTTTTCGGACGGAAGTCCATACCGAATGAGATATTGGAATAGGCCGGAGCAAAGAATTTGGAAATGTAATGTGATTTGTCCGGATAGTTATATCCCTTATAGAACTGGGTGTTGAGGTCGGCCATTGCCGTATAATACCATTTTTCACTTGCTTTATAGCCTAACTGGGTAGAGAATGCGATCTTATCGGATGTTTTCTGCACACCTTGCGATTTCGTTTTCGTCAATCCGTAATCCAGTCCGATGTTGCTGATCCATAGCCAATTCGCTCGCTTATGGGTAAGCGTCCCGTTCAGGTATGCATTGCCTGCAAAAGAGTTTTCACCACCGGCCGACCAGTTGCTGACTGCCGTTTGCGACATATTGACACCGGTAATGCCTTTCAGCACCCATTTCCCTTCTTCATACCCTTTGTCATCTGTTTGACCGTATCCGGCAACGCTTCCCATCACGAGTGCTACCATTAAATATACACGTTTCATAAATTCTGTTTTTGTAAGTTGTTTTAATTGAAGACGTCTTTTATAAAACAACAGGTAGCACCCGATTTTGTTTATTTTGAGGAAAGCTTGATTTCCGGTTATGGCAGATAAGGTTTGCCTACCGTCAGTTTATCTCCCGATAAATCGATTTCGAAAAGATGAGGGACACGGATGTATTTCCCGTTTACATCTTTGTGGCTATGGACGGACATCAACCATTTTCCATCCAATGTTTGAAACAACATGCCATGCCCGAAATTAGGCGGGGTAACAGGTTCTTTCTCCTGTATCCAGGGACCGTCCAACGTTCCGCTTTCCGAATAAGCGACTCCTTGCGTGTAATCCTGGAATACCCAACTTGTCCAGATCATACCTAAACGTCCCCTACCAGTCCTGAACAACCAGGGGCCGTCAGTCACCCGGTTTGGCAGAACTTTCTCTCCCATCTTTTCACGACTCCAGGGCGAATCGCTGGCACGGAACAGTATTTTGCCCTTTCCGGCAGGACCGCTTAGATCCGGTTTCAACTCGATTTTTTCGATCGTCCCGTTCAGGTTCTGTAGCCATTCGTGGCAATAAACCATATAAGGTTTCCCGTCGCTATCAACCCAGAAAGTGCCGTCCAGTGTAGGCATGTTTTCCGGAAGATAAACCGGGTCTTTCATCGGTTTGTAAGGTCCGTCGGGTTTATCGCTGACCAGGATATGGCTGGCACGGCGGGGGATTACGTTTCCTTTTACGGAATCTATCCGGATCGCGTTGTTTGTAAAAGTTGCGAAATAATAATATTTGCCTTTGTATTCGTGTAACTCTGCTGCCCAGATTTCCGGCTTGGGACCCATCCATGAGTCCGGGTCGGTTTGTGTAACCTGATACGGACCTTCCCACAGAGCGAGGTCCTTGCTTTTCCACAGACGTCCTCCCGTTCCGGTCATATAATACATATTAGTCTTTTTGTCAGCCAGGATGCAGGGATCACTCAGGTGGATGGAATCCAAAGGTATGGCCGTATATTTGTTTTTCCAGTATTGTTCCAGCCGGTCGGCTTCCTCTGTTGTGATTTGTATCACAGCTCCATGTTTAGGGGAGGAGAAATTAGTACATTTCATCACCCCTTCATTGAAATGTCCGAGGTCTTTAAACGTGACGAAGTCCGTTGTTTCGACAAAACCGAAATTATGAGGCTTGATACTGAATATATCGTACATCAGTACCCATTTGTCTTCTCCTATGCGTTTCCAGACGTTGGGCGCTTCGCAAGCTCCCGGTTCCAGGTCTATCCATTGAGGCTGATAAGCGTAGTCTTTGTTGATCTTATCGGACATGGCCATCTTTATGCCGCCCGTTTTTTCCTGTGCCACGTATGTCATACAGAAACGTCCGTCGGGCAAGTGCGTGATGTCGGCATCCAGTACCTGGATTTCCGGATTGGGATATTCGAAGAGGATGGTGGGTTTTGTCACCAAGCGGGTAAAATCGTCATCCGTGTAGGCGTAATAAAGTTTGGTTTTCCCTTTTCCTTCCTTGCGGATCGTGAAATAAATCATCATTTTCTTCTCCACAGGGTCGTAAGTCGTTTCGGGAGCCCATGCGCAACCGATCTCTCCAAATTCATCGGGAAATGCTTTGTCGATACGGACACAGGTGTGCGTCCAGTTTATCAGATCGAAAGACTTCATCAGTATCAGTCCCCGGTTGTTTCCCCAGCCATAAAGTTCTCCGTCCCGTTCCCATTCGGTTGTCCGGTATCCTTTTTCTTTGGCAAAAAGATGCAGGTCGGTCATGGCTATATAGAAAGCACCGTCCGGACCGCGATAGATATGCGGATCACGTATGCCGCGCTGTTCGGCTATCGTATCGCCGGCGATAACCGGTTGTCCGTTATTAACAGCCGTAAAAGAATAACCGTCACGGCTGACAGCCATAAAAAGGCTATGTGTCGGGTCCGTAAAATAGACCATCAGGTAAGCTCCCATATCTTTTTCCGACGGTATGGTATGGGACGTTTTTCCTTTCGGTTGGGCAAAGATTCCGAAGGGCAGCAGTAAGCTGAACAATACAATAAATACACCTTTATTCATGCTATTCGATATTAAGATTAAATATGGGTGCAAAAATAAGTGATTTATTGACACGAATATCATCTTTATCCTATTTATATTGATTTTCGATTAATCGTTTCAATTCCTCTTTGCTTGGCAATATTGTTTGATATTTGCTGGCAAAGATTTGTTTGTTACCTGCCGGTAACGTTATTTCTACCATTGTATCGCTTTTGTCTGCACATAATAAGATGCCGATTGTCGGGTTTTCATCTTCCAGTTTCATGAAACGATCGTAGTAGTTGACGTACATCTGCATTTGCCCTAAATCCTGATGTTTTAGCATCCCTCGTTTCAAATCAATTAGCACGAATGCACGAAGTAAACGGTTGTAAAACACTAAATCTACACGAAAATGTTGTTCATCAAAGGTCAAACGTACCTGCCTGCCAACAAATGTAAAACCTTTACCAAGCTCTAACAAAAAGGATTGTAAATGATCGATTAATCGCTGTTCTAACTCGCTCTCCGAGTATCGGGGTAGTTCCGGTAAACCGATAAATTCCAAAACGTATGGATCTTTTATCAGATCTTGTGGTGTTTCCACGATATGTCCTTTTTCGGATAATGCTTTTACAGAATCTTTATCATGGCTTAATACTAATCGTTCGTAGAGAGAGGAATCGAATTGCCGTTCTAATTCCCGTAAACTCCAATTATTATTTGTCGCTTCAATTTCATAGAAACGCCGTTCTTCGGGATTTGATATACGCATTAGTTTAAGATAATGTGACCAACTGAGGGTGAAGTGCAATTCATTCACCTTATCCTGTCTTTTTAGAGATTTCGTCAACAGTGTTGACGAAATCTGTGTTGAATAGATTTTATAGAAATATCTCATTCTATCTAAATTTTCAACGGAGAAACCTTTTCCGAATTTAAGGGTTAATCTCATAGATAGTTCTTTTAATACGGCTTTCCCGTATTCTGCACGCCGTTCACCTTGTTGTTCGTCTTCTACGATCATTCGACCTATTTCATAATAGGTATAAACCATTGTAGTGTTGACTGTGGTTATCACTTGTTTACGTGCTTCAGCAATCAGCATTTCGATGCGGTTTGCGAGCGATTGTTCTGTTTGGTTGGAAATTGGTTTCATATTTAATTTTATGGTATGGACAAAGGTAGGTATTATATTCGAGATAAAGCAGACTAAGTACTTGAAATCATAAAGACAGGGGAACCTCACGGCCCCCCTGTCCTAAACTCACTATTAATAATCTTTACTTACGAGAGAAAAGATTACTTATTAAGAAAAATACAAATTATCGTACACTAACCTTTGTTACAACAGACTCGTTGCCTGTACCCAATTTCACCAGATAGATACCGGTGGAAACAGGGATCTGTGTTGCGCTGCTGATTGTAGCGTGGTAAACAACCGTACCGGCGATATTCACAACCCATGCCTGCATAGGTGCAACAGGCTGGATGTGGATGTATCCGTCCTTGCCATAAACGGCAGTGTTGGCGATTGCTTCTTCCAGACCGGTAGCAAAGTCTACTGTCACTTCGCAAGTTGCAGTCTTGCCGCCGTCTTCGGTAGTAACTGTGATAGTTGCTTTACCTACAGCAACAGCCGTAACCTTACCGTTTGCATCTACTGTCGCAATCTTGTCGTCGCTGCTCTTCCAAGTCACATTTTTATTGGAAGCATCAGACGGGTTGACAGTTGCTTTCAGGGTATAAGTACCCAGGCGCGGCAATGTCAGCTCTGCTTTGTCGAGAGATACGCTTTCTACGGAAACGGTAGTTGTTGTTCCGCCACCGCTCGGTTGTGATTTGTAAGTACCTGAATTGCTTGTATAGATTACTTCGTAGTTCTGGGTATCGCCGCCGCTAACAAAGAATTTAGAAGCCGCTTTATCCAGTGTGACAGTCGGATCATATCCTAAACCGTTCATCGAGATCGCTTCTCCCGAAGAAGCCAGTTTGTAGAAGTTGCCTTTTATAACGTTACTCTTGATCGTGCTTTCCGTTGTTCCATATACATTACCGATCGTGGCAAGTATTTTGGACTTGCTGATAAAGCCGTTTATAGTACCACCTGTTTTTACCGTATAATTTCCGGAAGTGGCGGTTGCTGTTACGGTGTATTCCTTTTCCTGAGCATTAACAGCATCCGACCAGTCTACATTCAGCGGTTCAATATCGCCTTCGACCAAACCGGTTGAAGCATAAGTTGTAAGTGCCTTGTCTACCTTCAAGCCGTTATAAGCCTTGTAGACTTCGGTTACAGTCAGCTCTTTCTGAGAGATTGTTCCACTTAAACCTTCAATTGTCAAATCGTAATTGCCGGCTTTTACTCCGGAAAGACCGATTGTACGGGAGGGAGATATAGCATGTTTGCCGGCATTCTTATCTGCATAAGTAAAGGAAACGCCGGACAGATCGAGTATAACTTCATCACCATCTACAATGTTTTTAGTAGCCAACGTTCCGTTAGCAGTTAGTGTCCCGTCGTACACCTTATCAAAACCTGTTCCTATAACTGTGATTACCCTTGCGCCGACAGATGCCTGTACCAGATTTGCACCGGCACCGCTTGCACCGGTTGCCACGATAGCAGCGTCACCGATACCGACAGCCTGTACGGTTGCCGTCTTCGTATCGCTACCATCTGCACCTGCATCTGTAATAGACAATACATTGTAATTCGTACTCGTCAGTGTTGCTGTCGATGGATATGTGATTTTGAGAGTCTGGCCATAAGTTAAAGGAGTACGAGTTACGTTTGCATTAGCAGCTTTTGTTGTCGGTTCTGTAGTTGAACCTACTGTAATCTCGATTGCAGCTTTTGATTGCAAAGCATCTCCGTATGCTCTCTGACCATCGCCATATTCAACGTAAGCCTGATTCTCATTCATGATTTTAACTGCATTTTCGTCCAGATCCCATCCCGCAACATCGACTATGATACCATAAGCATTGCTTGCATCCGAATAAGTCACCACCTTCGGAGTTCCGCGAACGATTTCTACATCGGCAGGAACTGTTTCCAACTCGTAGTTATTGAATGAGATGCCTTTTGCTATACTCAAAACGCCTTTGTTTTCCTCAACAGCAAGCGTTCCTGTGTAGAGATCCTGTGTTGTGTTGATGTCTTCTCCATTCTTGAATCCTTCGAACTTCAGGTCATAGCTGGCACGTAGCTCATTGTATTTACGTTTTGCATTCTCGATTGTCAGTGTTAACGGTGCTTTCGTGATCGTACCGCTTACCTGATAACCGGTCAGTTCATAATTGCTCTTGCCATTATCACCGTCTGTTAAAGCCAGTCCGCTCAAAACAATATTTTGAGCAGCATCGGAGGCATTCTTGTTTTCAAACTTGGCGGTCAAACTTTCTGCTAATGTTACACCAGCAATCACTTTTCCATTCAAATCGACTACTTGCAGGGCATTATCAGGAAGTGTAATACTTAACAGTCCGTCGTACGACTTCGTAATCGCTACTTTCGGATTATTCACTACTTTCACCAGCTTCTTCGTGACCTCGATCGTTTGAACAGCTGATGCTTTTGCGTAGTTGTCATCGCCTTCGCTACTAACGGTAATAGTGGCAGTACCTGCTTTTGCGATCTTCAATAAACCGGTTTCACTTACTGTTACAGCGTCACCTGTTGTTACTGCATACTTGTATTCATTCTTTGCAGCAGCCTGGTCGCTGGTAGCAGCCAATTGGATATCGGCGCTACCGAATTCCAATTTACTGATCTGCGAAGTGAAAGAGAGTGTCTGCGGTGTCTTGGCGGCAGCAATCGTTACTGTCAATTTTTCGCTTAAACCCTCGCCAACTTTTGCCTTGATCTCATAATCACCATCTTCAAGTTCTGTTAATGTAGTTGTGAACTGGGACTTTTCGTCAATAGTTAAAGCCAAATCCTTTGCCTTTCCACCAACTGTAAAGTCACCCTTGAATGTAGTTGATTCAGCAGCCCCACCATCATTAACCATCTTACCGGTCAATACGATCGATTTCTTGTCTGCACCGACAACGGCACTAATCAACTCGACTTTCGGAGCAACAGCGGTAACAGTCAGCTTGGCAGCTGCATATTTCAGGTCATAATTCTGCGATGTATATCCGTAAGGAGTGATGTCATATTCTCCGGCTTTCGAATCTTTTGTAGCCGCGCACTTGAATTTCAGCTCACCGCCCAGGACGGACTGGCTCTCACTATCTGCAAAATTAGAAAAAGTAGCTGTAAATTCTGGATTCTCTACGCCATAATTACGACTTTTTGCTTCTGCCGTAACAGTCAGTTCCTTCTTCTTTATCTGAGCAGCCACGCCACTGATTGTAGCGACACGATAATAGTCTTTATGGTCGCCACTCAATGTCGGAGTTACGATAACCGGAATAGAATCACCGGCATTCAGGCTGGTCAGTTCACCGGCAGTTGTCAGAGTCAAAGTAGTATGATCCTTTACCAATCCGATGAATAAATCATCAGTAACATCTTCCGGCTTTGTTGATGCAACTGTAACCGTTACGGTTTTATTTGTCACACCATAAGTCAGATCGCTGGTAACCGTCAGCCAAGCCGAATTTACCTGGATTGTTTTGGGAACGACTTTCAAATCCTGATCATATGACTTATCTTTCTTAGTGATCGTTAATGTCACCTTGCCCGGCTTCAGAATCGTCAGTGTGTTTTTACCATCTGAGGATAGAGCAACAACACCTGTTTCACTACCTTCTTTTATAGCATAAGTCACACCGGAAACATTTGCCATCAACTCTATCGGAGCAGTACCGAAAGCTACTGAATCCGGAAGGTTGACGATTTCAGGGATTACCATTGTATAAGAAGCAATTCCATAGATATTATCTGTCAGGCTCAACAATTGAACGTTCTTCCCGGCTTGCAGATATGCGTCTGCCAATGATTCTTTTGTGATAATCACACCGTCTTTACATTCAATTGCGATATTGCTATTGGTAAAATCAGGTGCAGTTTCACCCTCATCTGTCTTTGCATTCATTCCTTTGATGAAATCCATATATTTTACATCCGGAGCCTGTACGACACCACCTTTGTTCATCATACCGATTAATCCGTTAAGGGCATTATCTACAGTTGTGCCATAAGCATATGTATAGCCACCGGCATTAATACGCAAATAGCAAATCATACAATCTTCAGAATAACTGTTTGCCTTGGCTAATTCTGCATCATTAATATTTTTTGCATTTGAAATTGTAACAGTACTGCTGCTATCATCTTTCTTAATTGTGCAATTATCCTGTAACATAAAGGCTGTAGAAGCCCAGTTCTGTACAGTAAACGAGAAACCCTTGAAAACGTTATCCTTCACCGTAAAGGCCGGAGTCTCGGATGTCGGATGCAGAACCAACCCGTTGGAGCAATAAGTATCAGCTGAAACACCTCCTGTAAATTCGCAGTTCGTAACAGTAACAGAAGAAGCAATGACCGTAACAATATCTTTCTGCCAATAGTTTGTTCCGATACTGTTTCCGACCAACTTTAAGTTATCCAATGTCACCCCTTCTTTTTCGATTACGATCTGTCCGGTAAGGGAAGCTTTTTGTGTCTTATCCGCACTTACAATTACGACAGGTTCAACAATCTTTAGCAAGCCGGATAGTGCGATATCAGCTCCTGCCGACAGTTTAACGGTATCGGCTTTTGCCGTAAGAGCGGCGGTCAATTCGGCCGCATCTGAAACTAAAGCAGTCAGCTTTCCGTTTGATGTAAATGTCCCGCTGTTGCTAAAAGTTCCGCTATAGGCTAACGTTCCATTATTCGTTAACGTACAACCGCTTTCTATAGACAGCCCGTCGTTGAAGTTCCATGTTTTACCGCTATTTAAGGTAAACTCTTTTATCGTAATTTTAGTATCAGTCGACTTTCTGTCAAAATCTGTAATTTTAGCTTGAGCTCCGGTTAGCGTAAGATTCGCACCGTCCAATCCCTGTCCAGCTTGCATGACAGGTGTCGCGCTATTATTGGTTGAGTTTGTAAATGTATAAACCACAGAACCTGTTACCGACGGTATTGCCTCGCTGGTACCTGAATCGGAATTATTCCATCCGGCAACAGCTCCTAAGTATCCTTTTACACTATTAAATGTACATTTATCGAATGTCATGGACAAATTTTCTACCCGTCCGCGGTTTAGAGATGCGATTTCACCTGTAAACGTGCAGCTGGTAGCCTTCATCGTAATGTTGTCCGAACGTCCGTTTGATGCAATACCATATAAGTTAGCCACACTAACACCGTCGAGCATAACATCCGTTGTTTGGGAATAGGTACGTCCTTGTCCTCCACCACATCCGATATAACCGGTTATTGTGCCACCTGTCATTTTGACTGTTGTTTTCAGAACTCGGTTGTTGGAATCATCAAATGCTGTTTCCAACGTATTCCCAGTTTTTCCTTCATCATAACCGCCGCAAAAAAGATATGCTACGGAAACATTATTTTTGACATTAATCTCAGCTTCTCTGGATCTGGCATAATACTGACCGCCGGCAACAAGTAAGTTCGACACCGTTCCCCCTTCAATATTAATAGCCGTTTTTCCGGTAACATCGCCGTAGTTTATGGAACCGTCGTCATTTTTGAATCCATATCCGCCACCGTATATATCACCGACTGTTCCACTTTGCAGAGTAATACTGCTTGCAGCAGCTTCTTTCGCCAGAGCACCTCCGAAGATTGCACCCAACGTTTTGAAATGTAACGTGTCGTTGGTGTCTGTTGCTTTTACAACCATCCATTCACCTTCCTGGAAGACCGTGACCGGATGTCCGTTTGCAAAACAGATCGCCGTTCCGTTCTTTTCAATTACTTTCGGATTTTCTTCGCTTTTTAGTATATTTTTTTTATTCTGGACTACCACTTTGGATGAAGCTGTTTGAGCTTGTAGATAGCCAGTACTTGTCGCCATGCCTGTAACGATGGCAAACAACATAAGTAATCTCTTTTTCATACATTCTAAAATTTAATTGTAATTTCTTGATATAGTTTTTCCCTATACACGTTTAGGGTGTAATCTGTGTGGTTACACGTAAACGGGTTTTTTCGCGCTTTGGTTTGTTCCTTTATTTCATCGGCAATACAAATTTGGGTTCCATCAGTTCCCGGAGTGGAGGTTATACAAACAAAAGAAGGCGTAGGAACTGTTGATATATCTTATATTGAGGCTCTCGACTGCCCTAAACCTTGATATAAACAACAGCCCACGCCCTTTTGCTCGTATATAGGCATATGCAGGACATATGGGTATATAACAAGGAAAGGTACGTGAGCGTTTAGTTGTCTATTATCCAAGGTTTATGAAACTGTCGAGATTTCAATATAAGGATAATATCTTTTTAAACGCTTCTCGTAATCAATAAAACGCAGTGACCTGTAACTCTATACAGGTGTGCAGGGGCAAAAGTAGACCTTAATTTTCAATAAACAAAGAAAAAAGGAAAATAATGTGCTGATGAAATAATATGCCAATGAGAAAGAAAGGATAATATTTTGTTGGTTCCGGGATTGATTCGGAATTTGACAGAACTGAACTATCTTGTTCCCGCGCTCCGACGCGGGATCGCAGAGGAACAGGCTTTATCAAAACTTGTAAATGATGATTTAGGATGCGGCAGGCTGTTTTGCGATCCCGCGTCGGAGCGCGAGAACGGGATAGCTCACTATTTCTTAGTTTTGGACCTTCTGCTAATTGAAAAATATACATTAACCCCCTGTTTCGACTGTTTTTCTATTTCGTCCGAAATCTTGATCGATTTTGGATTGACTCTTTTCACGATTTTAGCCCATTCGGATGACAACAGAGAAAATGAGGTGCCGAGCCCATCCCCAAAAGCGTACAATTTGATTATCGAAAACAGGAAATACCGGCAAAGTGATAAACCTTAACTCCCGGAGAATCGAATATTTGCGAACGAAGGCGGACGGCGTTCCAAATATCTAAAGGAAATTTTGGGGGCTTGTTGCCGTGAGGTGCGCAGAAAATTGCCGTGAAGTAACGCTTCATCGCTCTGAAGGTTGACTTCGTACTATATGAAGTCCGACTTCAGGGCAATAAAGTTCCGGGTCAGAGCGATAAAGTCCCTCTTCATGGCGATAAGGT
The DNA here is from genome assembly GCF_003363715.1 of Parabacteroides acidifaciens. Lineage (GTDB taxonomy): Bacteria > Bacteroidota > Bacteroidia > Bacteroidales > Tannerellaceae > Parabacteroides > Parabacteroides acidifaciens. Next base: position 349 of record NZ_QREV01000071.1, on the reverse strand, counting down.
GCCAGATCATAGGAAAAAGCCCCTTTTTGACGGCTGAAAAGTGGGTTGACATTTGTTTTATCCGGGGTGTCTTTTGAGACTAAAAAACACGTTTTATACAATAAGCCCTCTGCCGTAGGCTCTCTTTTGCCGTTTCGTTTCAACGAACGGTTTTAGAGCTTAGGGGGAAAGCCTCTTCCTCTGTGGGCTTGAGTCCCTTTAATAGGATTATTTGTAGATATTTGAAAGGGGGTTCAAACCCACAGAGGAATCCGGCAAAGCCGGGTGTTTATCAACCCGTTGATTGAAGAGACTGTGTGAAAAAGCCCAAGAAGAAATTGTAAAAGAGTAATAGAATTCTTATCTTTAA
>NZ_QREV01000070.1 GCF_003363715.1 Parabacteroides acidifaciens | reverse complement strand
CTGCGTATTGATCTGATTGGAGAATAAGCCTTTTTCACACAGTCTCTGAAATCAACGGCAAAAGAGAGCCTGCGGCAGGGGGGCTTATTGTATAAAACGCATTTTTCAAGTCTAAAAGACATCTAAAACAAAACAAATGTTAATCTGCTTTTTGGGCCTCAAAAAGGAACTTTTTCGCCTTTTTTGAGCGTTTTCCGCCATTACGACCGTCCTCTTTGCCATTACGACCGTGCTAATGTGTAGTGCACTCGGCACCTCGCGAAGATTAGAACGGTCGTAATGGCGATTATGACCGTCCTAATTGGAAAGAGGACCGTTTTTAGGGCAAAAAAGCACCTGAATTTCCTTGGGATATTTGGGACGCCGTCCGTTTTATTTTCAAATATTCGATTCTCCGGGAGTTAAGCTTTATCACATTGTCGGCGTTTCTGGTTTTCGGCAATCAAATTGCACACTTTCCGGAACGGACTGCGCACCTCGTTTTTCCTATTGTCAGAAAGGGGAGCTTAAACCGTGAAAAGAGTCAATCCAAAATCGATCAAGATTTCAGACGAAATAGAAAAATGGCAAAAAAAGGGGTTATTGTAATATTCATCAGATTTGCAGGAGGTTCAAAACTTGACAGAACTGAAACAATAAATGATGATTTATCGGTGAGAACAATGTCGTCGTAGGGGCGGTTCGCGAACCGCCCAAAGCCCTGTAAGGGCGACAGATCATAGCCCAAGGCGTGAGCCTTGGGTTTAAATAGGACCACCTTCTGTCTTCGAGCCCTGTAAGGGCGATACATTGTGACACAGGATGTTACCGGTGCCGCCCTTACAGGGCTAAGAGGGGGAGGGAGGTGTTCCCTTAACCCAAGGCTCACGCCTTGGGCTGAGATCTGCCGGGCTTACAGCCCTAAGACAACGTCGCTATCCGGGAGGGTTTGGAACCCGCCCCTACGACAACAAACACATAAATCATCATTTACTGGTTCATTATTTCTTAAAACGTAACCTACGTTAAGAAAAGCAGTAAGGGCATATAATCTTTTAGCTCCGTGCGGAGTATTTTCAACGACTGGCAGATGCGGTAGGCGATTGTTTTGGAGGAGACGCCGGTGCGTTCAGCTATTTCGTTGTAGGTAAGGTGGTGGAAGCGGTTCAGTTCGAATGCTTCCCTGTAGTCTTCCGGGAGCTCCCGGATCGCTTTGGTTACCAAAGCGATCAGTTCACCTTCAACGTAAAAGTCGGGGTCTTCGAACTGGTCTTTGAATTTGTCGTACAGCTTTTCCCGGACCTGTTGTTTGATTTGATTGTGAGTGATATTGTTCAGGCAACGGTTCTTGACCATGGTGAAGAGCAGGGATTTCAGGGACATCTCCGGATTCAGGAGGATGCGGTTCTCCCATAGCCACATCATTACGTCCTGCACGATTTCCTCATATTCGGATACATATTGGGACGCAAAGGCACAAAGTCCTCTGTAATATTGCTTATAAACAGTGTCGAACGTTTGTTCGTCACCGGCGTTTAGTTTATGTATAGTTTCTTCGTTATTGCAGGTCACAAGGTGTTTTTCTTGCAAACTTAACGAATTATTTTGAATAAGTAATGAAACTTATTCAAAATAGGGGGCTCTGGTCATGCTTTCTTTCCCTGGTTGGCTACTGCCTCCATCAGTTTTTTGATCTCTTCCGGGTCGCCGAGGAAATAATCGTTCGTGAGATTCAGGTTGTCGTCAAACTCGAATACGTAAGGTACGGCAGTCGGCAGGTTGAGGTGCACAATCTCATTGTCCGGGATATTTTTCAGATACTTGATGATCCCGCGCAGACTGTTACCGTGGGCTGCGACCAGAATCTCGTCGGAGGTTTCGAGGGAAGGGAAGATCACCTCTTTCCAGTAAGGCAAAATTCGTTCCACCGTGTCTTTGAGCGATTCGGTGCGGGGCAGTTCGTTGTCGGGTACATCTTTATAACGGAGTTCGAAGCGCGGGTTGCGCGGATCGTCTTCTTTCAGCGGATTAGGGGCGATGTCGTAGCTCCTTCGCCAGATCAGGACCTGTTCGTCACCGTATTTCTCGGCCGTTTCGCTTTTGTTCAATCCCTGTAACGAACCGTAATGCTTCTCGTTCAGCCTCCAGCTTTTTTCTACCGGAATCCAGTCCAGGTCCATCCGGTCGAGGACGCAATCGAGGGTTTTGACGGCGCGTTTCAGATAGGACGTGTAGGCTTTGTCGAACCTGAAACCTTTTTCTTTCAGCAGGTCGCCGGCTTTAGTAGCCTCTTGTATGCCTTTTTCGGTCAGATCTACATCTGTCCATCCTGTAAAACGGTTTTCTTTGTTCCAAACGCTTTCGCCGTGGCGGAGTAATACTATTTTTTTCATATTCTTTCTGTTTATAACTGATTGATTTTAAGTATAACAAATGAGGCGGAGGAAAAGATTTTACAAATTCCCGAAAAATAAATGCATTTTCGTTTAGTACATCTTTTCGCTGGATTGTATTAGTTATAGAAACAGAAAAAAAAGATGACGATAGACGAAAACATATTAATCAAGTATCTGGACGGGGTCCAAACCGAAAGCGAACAGGCCGGGGTGGAAGCATGGCTGGCAGAGTCGCCCGAAAATGAAAAGGTACTGGAGCAGTTGTATTTTACACTGCAAGTGACGGATCGCCTGCATGTCATGCAATCCGTAGATCCGGAAATGGCGTTGGTTCGTTTTAAATCGAAAGTACGTAAACAAAATAAAAAAGTTAGGTTGTATAGGAGTTTGTCTTTATTACAAAAAGTGGCTGCGGTGTTATTCATTCCGGTATTGATCATGTCTGCATATTTGTTTATGCAGCTGGGAAATGAAAGGGTGCGCATGGTCGAAGTGCGCACCAACCCCGGAGTGGTTTCCCGTTTTGAATTGCCCGACGGGACAAAGGTCTGGCTGAATGCAGGAAGTACATTGAACTATCCGCAAAAGTTCCGGGCGGAGAACCGGCAGGTTGAGCTGACAGGACAAGGCTATTTCGAGGTGACGAAAAATCCTGAAAAACCTTTTATTGTAAAAGTCAATCCTGCTTATTCGGTAGAGGTGTTGGGGACGACGTTTAATGTGTCGGCTTACCGGGACGACGAAACGATCGGAACAACATTGGTGGAAGGTTCTGTAAAGCTGAATATCGGCCAGAAAAACGGCAAGGTGATTTCGCAACTACTGAAGCCGGACGAAAAGGCCGAGTTTATGAAGTCGACTTGCAAACTGAATATCTCTTCCGTTAATACGGATTACGATACGGCCTGGATAAACGGAGAGATTATCTTCCGCAATCATTCGATGCGGCAGGTGTTGAAAATGTTAGGTCGACATTATAACGTGAAGTTCGATGTGAAAGATGACGAGGTCCTGAACTCGATTATCACGGCACGTTTCAAAGACGAACAGTTACCACAGGTAATGGAATATCTCAAACTCGCTTCCGGTATCTCCTATAAGATAAAGAAGCCGGTGATGAATGATGACAGCACCTTGCAGATATCCGTAATCGAAATATCAAAATAAGAAATAGAGAGTGTATAACCATTTAAATCGTTTGCCCATGAAGAAATGAAAGAAAGTAAAAAAACATACGGAAGAATGTTGACGCATTCCCCCGCATGAAAAGTCGAAAAAGCTGTTGACGCAGCTCATAAATAACTTTATTATAAATAATAAGCATCACAAAAATATGAATAAAATTGTAACCTTAGAAATTCTAGGGAAGGAAAGTTTCAATCTTTTCCGAAAAATACCAGTAGTTATGAGATTAAGTGTAGTCTTTCTTTTTTTAAGTCTCGGCATTGCAGTCGCAAATAATTCGTATGCCCAGAATACTACTCTGTCATTGGAAATGTCGAACAGTACGATCGCCAACGTGCTGGAGGCAGTAGAAAACCAGACGGATTTCTCCTTTATATATGATGCAAACGTCGTTAATATAAACAAGAAAGTTTCTGTCAGTGTAAACGAAAAGAATATCTTCGACGTCCTGAACAAGATGTTCGGAAACAGCGATATCGCCTATACAGTCGTAAACAAGAAAATCATCCTGAACAAGAAAGAAGCGATAGACCTTATGCAACAGCAGGGCAAGCGGGTAACGGGCGTGGTTGTCGACAAAAACAATGAGCCGGTGATCGGAGCCAATATCCTGGTGAAGGGTACGACAAACGGAACTATCACTGACGTGGACGGCAATTATACACTTGACAATGTCCCGGTCGACGCCATATTGGTGTATTCCTATATCGGGTTTGACTCGCAGGAACTGAAGTATGACGGACAAGCGACTATTAACGTGACTTTGTCGGAGGACACACAGAAGCTGGACGAAGTAGTCGTGACGGCTATGGGTATCAAAAAGAAAGCTGCTTCCCTGACCTATTCGAGCCAGCAGGTGGGAGGAGACGAACTGACACGTGCCAAAGACCCGAACATGATCACTGCGTTGGCCGGTAAGACTGCCGGTGTGCAGATCAACAAGAACTCTTCCGGTCTGGGCGGTTCGGCAAAGGTTTCCATCCGTGGTGTCCGTTCAGCCAATGCAGACGCAAACAACCAGCCTTTATATGTGATCGACGGTGTTCCGATGTTGAACTCGATCAGCGAGCAGGCTTCTTCTGCTATGGGAGGTACGAACAACGCCGGTAACCGTGACTCCGGCGACGGTATATCCAACCTGAACCCGGATGATATCGAGAGTATGAGTATTCTGAAGGGAGCTTCTGCCGCTGCTCTTTACGGTTCGCAGGCTGCCAATGGTGTGATCCTGATCACGACAAAGAAAGGAAAAGCCGGCTTGCAGCGCGTCACTTTCTCTTCCAACCTCACAGTCGATCATGCAATCAGCCTGCCTGAGTTCCAGAACGAATATGGCCGTAAGGATAACCTGAGCTGGGGCGAAAAAGGCAATTTGAAAGATTATGACAATGCCGGCGATTTCTTCCAGAATGGCGTGACGGCAATCAACTCTTTGTCCCTGACGAGAGGTAACGATAAATTGCAGACTTATTTCTCTTATGCCAATACGAGTGCGAGCGGTGTTGTCGAAAAGAACAAGCTGCAGAAGCATAACCTGAATTTCCGCGAAACGGCGCAGTTCTTCGATGACCGCTTGAATATTGATGCAAATGTCAATTTGATGACACAGTCAATCAAGAACCGTCCGACTTCCGGCGGTTATTACATGAACCCGTTGGTCGGCTTGTACGGATTCCCGCGTGGCGAAGATATCACACCGTATAAGGACGGTTACGAAACAAACGATTTCGGACGGAATATGCCGATACAGAATTGGTACACGGATATCACCAGCTTCGAACAGAACCCGTATTGGTTGGTAAACCGTGTGACGAGCCGTGACAAACGTTACCGTGCATTGGCTTCGCTGACGGCTGCATTGACCGTTACCGACTGGTTGAAGATACAGGCTCGTGGCAATGTCGACTATACCAATGACAAGTTCCAGCAGAAGATGTATGCAACGACATCCGTCGATCTTGCCGGTACGAACGGACGTTATATCGACTTGAACCATACGGAAATGTTGCTCTACGGAGACGTGATGGCCATGGTCAACAAGAAGTGGAACGACTGGTCGCTGAACGCCGCTTTAGGTTCCAGTATCAACAGTACGCGTGTCGACGAATTGCGCCTGGATTCCAAAACCGCTTCCCTCTATTATCCGAATGTGTTTACGGTTGCGAATATCAATATGAATACATCGGCTGCCTGTGATGAAATCATCAACCAGCGCCGTACGCTCCAGTCTATATTTGCAACAGCACAGGTCGGTTGGAAAGAAAGCCTCTATCTGGACGTGACGGCCCGTAATGACTGGTCTTCCACACTGGCGTTCACCAAACATAAGAACAAAGGTTTCTTCTATCCGTCGGTCGGTTTGTCATGGATTATGAACAATACGCTCGATATGCCGGAATGGATCAACTTCGGCAAGTTGAGAGGTTCGTGGTCAAAAGTCGGTAACGATATACCTTTATACGTAAGTAACCCTGTCGACATGATCGGTGCGGGCGGTAAGATCATCGTAAACGAGGCTGCTGCTTTCGACAACCTGAAACCTGAATTGAGTACGTCCTGGGAAGTCGGTACGGAATGGAAGTTCTTCAACTATCGTTTGGATCTGGACTTCACTTATTATAGAACCAACACCAAGAACCAGTTGCTGAAAATGCCGTCGTTTGCCGGTTCACCTTATAAATATTACTATGTGAACGCCGGTAACATCCAGAATGAAGGTGTTGAACTGACATTGGGAGTTACTCCGGTCATGACGAACGATTTCCGTTGGAAAACCTCTTTCAACTTCTCTACCAATAAGAATAAAGTGGTTAAACTGCATCCTGAACTGAAATCATTCGCTTATGGAGACGAGGGTTTTAGCATGATGTATATGATGCGTATCAAAGAAGGCGGCTCGCTGGGCGATCTCTATGGAAATGCTTTCGAGCGTGATGAGGCCGGTAAGATCGTTTATGATGAAAACAATTTGCCGAACGTTATTACCGGTAATAATGTGAAGATCGGTAATTCGAATCCGGATGCTTTACTGGGATGGAGCAATACTTTTACCTATAAAGATTTCTCTTTATATTTCCTGATCGACTGTCGTTTTGGTGGCGATGTATTGTCTGTAACACAGGCTGACCTGGATTCCAAAGGTGTGTCGCAGGCAACTGCCGATGCCCGTAGAGCCGGTTTTGTGGATTTGGAAGGCACACATATAGGAAAAGAAAACATAGAGGCGTTCTATAGCCGTGTCGGCGGACGTAACGGATGTTCCGAATATTATATGTACGATGCGACAAACGTTCGCTTGCGTGAGTTGTCTTTGGGTTATACGTTCCCGAGGAAACTGATGGAAAAATCAAAAGTATTCCAGGAAGCCCAGCTTTCATTTGTTGCCCGCAACCTGTTCTTCTTCTACAAAGACGCTCCGTTTGATCCGGATGCCAGCTTGTCGAGCGGTAACGGTTGCCAGGGTGTGGATGTATTCGGTATGCCGACTACCCGGAGTTTAGGTTTTAATCTGAAGGTTTCATTCTAAAAAAAGAGTATCATGAAAAGTAAATTCAACAAATATATAGCAGCATTCTTTGTCGCAGGAGTGGCGGGCTTGATGGCTTGCACGGAAGATTTCGAATCGCAGAACACAAAAACAAACGGTTTTACCGAAGATCTTCAATCGTATGATTATATGTATTATACTTTGCCGATCACGGTTGTTGAGCAGGGTATCTATTTCAACTATGACTGGGGTGGCGGTAAGAACTGGCCTTTCCAGACCATGCAGAATTTGGAAGCGGATATGTTTTCCGGTTATTTCCATGATATGAACGGTAGTTTCAATAGCAATAACTCCACGTATCATTTGAATGACGGCTGGACATCTTCCAATTGGACATACACTTACGGATATATAATGACTGCCGCCAAGAATGCAGAACGGAGAAATGCCGACAAGCCGGAATTTCTGGGTGTGACAAAAATCCTGAAAGTGGAATTGATGCATCGTATTGCCGATATCTACGGACCGCTGATTTATACGAACTATGGTGAAAGTACCGGTTCCGAACCGGATGATATGAAGACTGCGTATTATGCATTCTTTACGGATCTGGACGAGGCTTTGACGGCAATCCGTACGTATGTGGCAGCTAATCCGAAGACAAATCTGTTTGCCAAATCGGACTTTTTGACGCCGAATAAGACATATGACGACTGGATCAGGTTTGCGAACTCTCTGCGTTTGCGTTTAGCCATGCGTTTGTCTAATGTCGACCCGTCGAAAGCAGCCGAAGAGGCAAAGAAGGCTTTATCGGATGAAGGCGGCGTACTTGAAGCGCCGACAGACGTAATTGCTGTAAATGCTTCGACGAGCGGATTCACCAATCCGTTGGGAGAAATTAATAAGGGATGGCACGAAGTATTTATGAATGCAAGTATGGAGTCTTTCTTGGTGGGGTATGACGATCCGCGTATCTCTAAATATTTTACTCCGGCTGCGGGTGGTTCCGAAGGCGCTTTGTTCAATATCGCCGGAACTTATAAGGGTGTCCGCCAGGGTACGGGTGTTACGCATAATAAATACAAAGACCATTCACCCAGTACGGTTGCCCAGAATACGGATGCGATTCTGCTGACAGCTGCCGAAGTCTGGTTCTTGCGTGCCGAAGCCGCTTTGCGTGGCTATATATCCGGGGATGCGGGTGAATATTATAAGAAAGGTGTTGAAACTTCTTTTGCACAGTGGGGCGCCGGCAGTGCTGCCGAATATCTGGAAAGTGAAAAAACACCTGCAGATTATAAAGATGCGTTCGACGCGAAATTTGATGCAAAGGCTGAATCGACAGTGACTCCCAAATGGGATAATGCCCTTTCCAACGAACAGAAACTGGAAAAGATCATTACACAAAAATGGCTGGCCATTTATCCGGAAGGTTGTGAAGCCTGGACGGAACAACGGCGTACCGGATATCCGAAACTGTTTAAGGTCGCAGTCAACAACAGTGGTGGATCGATCGATACGGATATCATGATCCGTCGTCTGTTCTATCCGCAGGCACTGATCAGTGATAATCCGACTCAATACGGACAATTGACTCAGGCATTGGGTGGCCCGGATACAGGTGGTACACGTCTGTGGTGGGATACCGGCCGGAACTTTTAAGAATTGATAAGAGGGTGTTTTTGACACCCTCTTTTTGTTGTTATAAAAAATATACTATCTTTACCCCCGAAAATTCTATAAAACAGTTGTGTATGTCGTTAAAGCGCTTCGGAGTTTCATTGGAAGATAACCTGCTGGAATCGTTGGACCGGTATGTGAGCGAAAATGGCTTTGCCAATCGTTCGCAGGCGATCCGTTTCCTGGTGGAGAAGAATGTCGCTGAGCAGAAATGGCAATGCAATCATATCGTGGCAGGTACGATTATTATCATGTACGACCAGGTAAAGAAGGAGATTGCTTCCCGGATTGCCGATATACAACAGAATTACCAGGATGTGATCCTGTCCTCTTCCCAATATTACATCAATCGTAACTTTTGTCTGCACATTGCGACTGTGATGGGTACGGCTAATCGTTTGACGGAACTGTCCGACCGGTTGACGACGATAAAGGGAATCAAACATGGTAAATTGGTTATGAGCCGGGCGGATTAGATATATTTTTTGCCTGTTGCGTAACACGATTTGTGAAAGATGTGCTACTTTTGCGGTGTTGTTATTTGAATTTTAATAGTCAACTTGAATATATGAAAAAAGAATTTTTACTTATTTCCGGGTTAATGCTCAGTTCTTTAGCCTTTGCTGCCGATCCGGCGGCAATCGACAGCCTGATCAATTTGCAGGGGGTTGTGATTTCGGCCAATAGGGTGCAGGTGAACCGTAGTAGCGTGCCGTTGACTATCTCGGTAATCGACCGGGATCAGATAGAGGCAAGCAGCGAATCGGCTTTGTTGCCGGTGTTGTCCGAACGTGTGCCGGGCTTGTTTGTGACGGAAAAAGGGATCACGGGATTCGGGGTTTCTTCCGGTTCGGCAGGTACGGTGAATATTCGTGGAGTCGGACAGGGAAATAAAGTCCTGATGCTGTTTGACGGACAGCCGCAGTGGGCCGGTGTCTTCGGTCATTCGTTGCCTGATACTTATGTGGCATCCGATGTCGAAAGAGTAGAGGTTATTCGTGGTCCGGGCTCTTTGTTGTATGGCTCCAATGCGATGGGAGGGGTTGTCAATATTATCACCCGCCAACACCGGCAGGAAGGCCGCCGTACGCAGGCACGTGTTATGATGGGGTCGTATAATACACAGAAATATATGATCAATAATGGCTATAACGTCGGCAACTTCAGTAGTTTTATCTCGCTGAACCATGATCGTACGGATGGCCACCGGGCCGACTCCAAGTTCGATATTACAAATGGTTTTTTGAATCTGGGATATAAGATCGACGACCATTATAAAGTAACGGGTGATTTAAGCTTAGCCAAATATAATACGGAAGATCCGGGTACGATCACCAGTCCGCTGTTGGATCATGTGATGCATATTCTTCGTGGTACCACCTCTTTTGCTTTGGAGAACCATCATGAGAAGTCGAGCGGCGCTCTACGTGTTTTCTATAACTGGGGCCACCATAAAATCAACGACGGACATGCGCCAAACGCTGATCCCCGTTCGTTCCTCTTCTATTCGGACGACCATAATACGGGAATCCAGTTATACCAGTCTTTTCGCCTGGTAGAGGGAAATACATTCACAGCCGGTGTCGATTATAAGAACTGGGGCGGACATGCCTGGAACGATACGATCAAAGGAGCGATTGGAGAGGTGGTCGATAAGTCGGTCCATGAAGTGGCCGGTTATGCAATCATGCAGCAGGATTTGTTTGATATCCTGAGCCTGAATGCCGGTGTGCGCTACGAGCATAGTAGCGCTTATGGCGGCGAATGGGTTCCGCAGGCCGGTTTTGCGCTTCGCCCGTTCGAGGGAAACACGATCAAAGGTTCCTTCTCAAAAGGATACAGAAGCCCGACACTACGTGAGTTGTATATCTCTTATCTGCCTTATTCAAAGGCAAACCCTGATCTGAAACCGGAAAGTATGTTGAGCTATGAGCTATCGATCGGACAGCGCCTTTTGGATAATCGTTTGCATGCGGAACTGACTGCCTTTTATATTGAAGGGAAAGATATGATCTCGGTGGTAGATCGCCAGATGTCGAATATCGGACACTTTTATAATAAAGGAATCGAGTTTGAGACCGGCTATCAGATATTGAATAATCTGAGCCTGGATATGAACTACAGTTATCTGTATATGAATAAGGATATTGTGGCAGCTCCGGCCCATAAGTTTTTTGCCGGTGCTACTTATATGCCCGGACGGTTTACTCTTAATCTGAGTGTGCAGTCTATTTTCGATTTGTACACGAATGTGGGAAGCAAGCCGGAGGACAACCGCAAAGAAGATTATACGGTTTTGAATGCCCGCGCTTCCTATCGTTTCGGTACACGCGACAAGGGCTTGAATCTCTTTGTTAAGGGGGAGAATCTGACTGCCACCCGCTATACTATTAATGACGGTTACCCGATGCCTAAAGCAACCTTTATGGGTGGAATAGATGTTACTTTCTAAAACATTTTACATACCTTTGCGCCCTGTAACATTAAAATAAAAATCATTATGTCAGTTGCAAAGAGGGATTTAGAGGATAATAGAAAGGTGACGACCCATCGCCTGATTGAGATGAAACAACGCGGGGAGAAGATCTCCATGTTGACGGCTTACGATTATTCGATGGCTCAACTGATCGATCAGGCAGGTATGGACGTTATCTTGGTTGGCGATTCGGCTTCCAATGTAATGGCCGGAAACGTGACGACACTGCCGATCACGCTGGACCAAATGATTTATCATGGCAAATCGGTGATGAAAGCTGTGAAGCGCGCACTGGTTGTTGTAGACCTTCCTTTCGGTACTTATCAGGGTAACTCGAAAGAGGCTTTGGCTTCCGCCATCCGTGTGATGAGGGAGACGCATGCCGACTGTATCAAGCTCGAAGGCGGTGCGGAAATACGCGAATCGGTCGAACGTATCCTGTGTGCCGGTATTCCTATTATGGGACATTTAGGGTTGACGCCTCAGTCGATTAATAAATTCGGGACTTACACCGTCCGCGCCCGTGAAGAAGCGGAAGCGAAAAAGCTGATCGAAGACGCCCACTTGCTGGAAGATATCGGCTGCTTCTCTGTTGTTCTGGAAAAGATTCCGGCTGCTTTGGCTGCACAGGTGGCTTCCGAACTGACAATCCCGGTGATCGGTATCGGTGCCGGTGGAGGTGTTGACGGACAGGTTTTGGTTATGCACGATATGTTAGGTATCAACCAGGGATTCTCTCCCCGTTTCCTGCGCCGTTATGCAAACCTGGCCGAAGAAATCACCCGTGCGGTGCAAGCCTATATCGAAGATGTAAAGACCCAGGACTTCCCGAACGAGAAGGAACAATACTAAAATAATTTATTAATTATTCAATGTGCCAATATGCCAATGGAGTTACTTTTTTGCATATTGGCGCATTTTTTTATTGGCATATTGGCACATTATTAAATTAGCACATTATTTATGCAATCTCACCTTCTAATCGGCGCCGCCTCTTCCGGTAGCGGGAAAACGACATTTACGCTCGGGCTGCTTCGTGCCTTGAAGAACCGTTCGCTCAGGGTACAACCTTTTAAGTGCGGACCGGACTATATCGACACGCGGCATCACAGGATGGCGGCCGGCAGTCCGTCGATAAATCTGGACCGGTATATGATGTCGGACCAACATGTGCTGGACTTATATGCCCGCTATACGGCCGGAACGGATGTGGCAGTGACCGAAGGCGTGATGGGGCTTTTTGACGGTTATGACGGGATGCAGGGAAGCAGTGCCGAGATTGCCGGTATGCTGCAGATACCGGTTGTGCTGATTGTGAATGCTAAAAGTACGGCCTATTCCGTCGCCCCTTTGCTGTATGGTTTCAAGCATTTTAATAGAAGTATAAAGGTGGTCGGGGCTGTTTTTAATTTTGTCGCTTCGGAAAATCATTATTCTTTTTTGAAACAAGCCTGTGAAGATGCCGGAGTGGAGGCGTTGGGCTATCTTCCCAAACGTGCGGATGTGGAGATTCCTAACCGTCACTTGGGGCTTTCGCTGGATGAGGATTTTTGTTTCGAAGAGTTTGCCGATCGTGTGGCGGAGCTTGTCGAGAAACATGTGAACATCGACCGCCTGCTGGAACTGACGACTGTGTCAGAAAGTATTCATTCCCCTCTCGAGAGGAAGCAGGGGGTGTGGCATCTTCCTCTCCGTACGGCCGTTGCCCGCGATGCCGCATTCAATTTTGTTTATGAAGAAAATATCCGTTACCTGCACAGTCTGGGTGAAGTCGTTTATTTCAGCCCGCTGAAAGACTCTTCCCTGCCGGAGGTCGATTTCGTTTATTTCCCCGGCGGCTATCCCGAACTGCATCTTGCCGCGTTATCGGCAAACAAGCCGATGCTCGAATCTGTCCGCCGGTATGCCGAAGGGGGAGGACGTTTGCTGGCGGAATGCGGCGGAATGATGTATCTTTCGGATGAGATACGGGATAAGGATGGGAATGCATATCCGATGGCCGGGGTTCTGCACCAATCGGCTACGATGGAAAACATGAAGCTGCGCCTGGGCTACCGTACCTTATTATATAAGGACTTCCGGCTGAAAGGGCACGAGTTTCATTATTCCCGCCTGGCGGAACAAAAGAATCCGCTTCCATCCTGTGCAGTCGCTTATACGGCTAAAGGAGTGGAAACGGATACTCCGCTTTATCGTTTTAAAAATGTACTGGCCGGATACACGCATCTTTATTGGGCGGACCCGGCCGGAAACGAATGGTTTACCAACTATCTGTACGGAAAGGAATAACCGGCAGGTTACGATAGTTTTTCAGATTGCCCGGTTGGAAGTTACGGAAACAGTAACGGACGGCAACGGGCTTCTTTACTTTCGGGGATGATACGATGATCTCGTTCGGGGCGGAACCAAATTTGGCTTTGGCTGGGTGGAACACCTTGTCCTGTCCGGCAATCTCGAAACCTTCGATGTCGACCCACGGGCTGAATCCTTTTTCTGCATGGTTGAAACGGACGGTAATCTTATCTCCGTCTGCCTGCATCTCTTTGTAGGACGGGCTGTCTGCCACAATCCCTTTATAGCCGTATGTTTTGACTAAAGCCTGATAAGCGAGGCGGTCGCCGATGTCTTTCTTGTTTTGCGGATGAATCTGCGGGGCCTCGTAGGGTTCGACCAGATCGTTTGTCGAGATCATGGCGCTGTTAGGGATCAGTGCCTGTGCCTTGAACTGGGCTTCGCGGAGCAGGGCGCCGTCGATTGCTTCCGGTTTGTTGCCGTAAGCAAAAGGTGCTATTTCCACATAATAGAATGGGATATCGCCTTCTTTCCAGATCGAGCGCCAGTGACGGACCATCGTTGCCATGCGGTCTGCGTATGTATCGGCACGTCCTACGTTGCTACATCCCTGATACCAGGCGAATCCTTTTATCGTATAGTTTCGGCAGGGGTAGAGCAGTGCGTTATACATAATCATCGGATGCGTCCAGCTATATTCCTTTTCCTTAGCCTTGTTGAGATCGATGTCTTTATAGTCCTTCAGTATCTCTTCCGGCATCCAGCCTTCCACACACGAACCGCCCCAGGAACAGTTGATGATACCGACCGGGACTTGCAGTGTCCGTTGCAGGGCCAGTGCGTAAAAGTAGCCGGTGGCGCTGAACCATTGTGCATTTTCGGTTGTCGGCTCTTTCCATTCCCCGTTTGCGTATGTTTGCGGGGTGAGGGCGCTTTTGCGCTCGATCGTGGCTACCCGGATTCCCGGATGGTTCGGGGCGTCGGCTATCACATTGTTGGAGTCGTATATCGGGCATTTATCAAAACCGTTCAACGGCATTTCCATATTGGACTGCCCGGAGCAGAACCATACTTCGCCGATCAGTACGTCGTGGAGCGTCACGGGCTCTCCGTCGCTGATCGTCAGTGTCTGTGGGGTGAAACTTGCGCTCGGTGTACCGATGGCCGTGTTCCAGACCCCTTGGGCGTCTGCTTTCGTTTCAACGGGTTGGTTTGTCCAGGATGCCCGGATCGTTACTGTACTGTTGGGGGCCGCTTCTCCCCATAAACGTGCATCGGCCTGCTGTTGGAGTACCATGTGGTCGCTTAACAATTGCGGTAATTTTACTTTGGCATTTGCCGTTATGCAGCATAACAGGCAGAGTGCGGGAATCAGATTTGCTTTCATGAGAATTAGATTAAATACAATAGTCAAAGATAATGTTTATATTTGTCACAGTACTTATCAAAATTGATAAAAATGAGAATCTATACACGTGGAGGAGACAAAGGACGCACCGGTATTCATGGAGGTGAACGAGTGGATAAGGACGACATCCGGATAGAGGCGAACGGAACGTTGGACGAAGTGAACGCCGAAATAGGCGTCGTCCGTGCGCTGCTTCCCGCCGGACACGAGTGGCACGATCTGCTGGGGAAGATACAACGGGAGATGATGGTGGTGATGTCGCACGTGGCAACCCCTTCTGCCATCCGGGACAAGAACCCAAACGCCCTGTCCGAAGACCTGGTCGCTTTCTGTGAGCAACAGATCGACGACCTGTCGGCGAAGATGGAAGATAACGGCTATTTTATCCTGCCGGGCGGCTCGCCGGTTTCGGCTCATTTACAGTTGGCCCGCACGATCGTGCGCCGTGCCGAACGCCGTCTCTGGACCTTGAACAGGAAAGATCCCGTTTCGCCGGAGATCCTTCAATTCGTAAACCGCCTTTCCGATCTGTTCTTCATCATGGCCCGTTACGAAATGTTTCGCCAGGGAAATGCCGAAGAACGTTGGCAATCGTTTTTGTATAAGCGGAAAAAGTAGTATACTTGTATCTTGTAATAAGTAAATTAAATAAACAGTATAGAATATGTCAGTAAAAACGTACATAGAATCAAACAAAGATCGTTTCATCGAGGAGCTTTTTTCCTTGATCCGTATTCCGTCGATAAGTGCGAAACAGGAACATAAGCCTGATATGGAGGCGTGTGCAAAACGCTGGACAGAACTGTTGTTGGCTGCCGGTGCCGATAAGGCTGTGGTGATGCCGACAGAAGGGAATCCGGTTGTATATGGCGAGAAGATGATTTCTCAGGATGCCCCGACTGTGCTGGTTTATGCCCACTACGATGTGATGCCGGCCGAACCGCTGGAATTGTGGAAGAGCCAGCCTTTCGAACCGGAAATCCGTGACGGCCGTATCTGGGCGCGTGGTGCGGACGATGATAAAGGACAGGCGATGATGCAGGTGAAAGGTTTTGAAACAGCCCTGAATCTGGACCTGTTGAAATGCAATGTGAAATTTATCTTCGAAGGAGAAGAAGAGATCGGCTCGCCCAGCCTCGAAGACTTCTGCCGCACACATAAGGAACTGTTGAAAGCCGACGTGATCCTGGTTTCCGATACCAGCATGGTCAGTGCCGAGACACCCTCGTTGACAACCGGTCTTCGCGGACTGGCTTATTGGGAAATAGAGGTGACAGGACCTAATCGGGATCTGCATTCCGGCCATTTCGGCGGTGCGGTTGCCAATCCGGTGAATGTCTTGTGTAAGCTGATGGCCGATATAACGGATGCTGACGGGCGAATCACGATTCCCGGCTTTTACGATGACGTGGAAGAAGTTTCGCCGGCCGAACGTGAGATGATCGCACAAATCCCGTTTGATGAAGCGAAATATAAGGCAGCTATCGGTGTGGATGAACTGTTCGGAGAAAAAGGATATTCTACGCTGGAGCGCAACAGTTGCCGTCCGTCGTTTGACATCTGCGGTATCTGGGGCGGTTATACGGAAGAGGGGAGCAAAACGGTTCTTCCTTCCAAGGCATACGCCAAAGTTTCCTGCCGCCTGGTGCCGCATCAGGACCACAGCAAGATTTCAAAACTGTTCGAAGACTATATCGCCAGCGTGGCACCCGCTTATGTAAAGGTGAAAGTAACTCCGAAACATGGCGGCCAGGGATATGTTTGCCCGATCGACATGCCGGCTTATAAGGCTGCCGAAGAGGCGGTTGCTGTTGCGTTTGGAAAACGTCCGCTGGCTGTCCGTCGCGGTGGCAGTATTCCTATTATTGCTACTTTCGAGCAGGTATTGGGGATTAAGACTGTCCTGATGGGCTTCGGTCTTGAACAAAACGCGATCCATTCGCCGAACGAAAGCTGTACGCTCGATTTCTTCTACAAAGGGATAGAGTCGGTGGCTGAATTTTATAAACGATTCAATTGATATGACGAATAACGAAATAATCGCCCGCGCCCTTGCCAATACCGGCATTGCGGCTCTGAACGAGATGCAGCAAGCCGTGCTGGACGCCGGCACGACAAAAGACATGGTGCTGCTCAGTCCGACAGGCTCGGGTAAGACGCTGGCATTCCTGTTGCCGTTACTGACTACGCTGACGGATGAGGACAAAAAGATACAGGCGCTCATCATCGCTCCCTCGCGGGAGTTGGCTTTGCAGATCGAAACCGTATTCCGTTCATTAGGTGCCGGATATAAGGTGAACTGTTGTTACGGAGGACATCCGATCCGTACGGAGAAGAAAAGTCTGGAACATCCGCCGACGGTTCTGATCGGTACGCCGGGACGTATCGTAGATCATCTGGAACGGGGAAACATCGATCTGGATAGTGTGCGTACGCTGATCCTGGATGAGTTCGACAAGTCGCTTGAACTCGGCTTCTTAGCAGAGATGAAAGAGATACTGGCGCATCTTCCGGGCGTCCGTCGCCGGGTTTTGACATCGGCGACAGCTGCGGTCGAGATCCCTCCTTTTACCGGAATTACGGCTCCGGTGCGTTTGTCTTTCCTGAAAGAGGTGAAGGAGACGAAAGGGCTCACCTTGCGCGTAGTTAAATCGCCGGTGAAAGATAAGTTGGAAACGCTCTATAAACTGTTGGGAGAGCTGAATGGCGGTTCCGCCCTGATCTTCTGTAATTTCCGTGAGACGGTGGAACGGGTGAGCAATTATCTGACCGAAATGGGTGTGGACAACGAATATTTTCATGGAGGAATGGAGCAGCCGGAACGTGAACGCGCTTTGTCGCATTTCCGTAACGGAAGCGCTACTGTTTTTATCTCCACCGATTTAGCTTCCCGCGGTCTGGATATTCCCGAAGTCAAGAATGTAATCCACTATCATCTTCCGATCAACGAAGAAGCGTATGTACACCGTAACGGACGTACTGCCCGTATGAACGCGGAAGGAGTCGCTTACCTGATCTTGAATGAAGAGGAAATGGTCCCCGAATATATCACCCGTGAACCGGAAGAGTTTTTCCTGCCCGAAGTGGCAAAGAAACCGGTCCGTTCCGAATGGGTGACGCTGACGATCAACCGCGGAAAGCGGGATAAGTTGAGCAAGAAAGACGTTGTCGGCTTCCTTTTTCAAAAAGGAGGACTGGAAAAGGATGATTTAGGCGTTGTCGAGGTGAAGGAGAGTTGTGCCTTTGCCGCTGTGAAACGGGACAAACTTTCCGGCTTGCTGGGACGTATCCGTGATGAAAAGATAAAGAACATGAAGGCTAAATTCGTATGAGTATATTGATAAAGGGTGTCCTGTTGAATGACGCCGTGACAGATGTTTATATAGAGAAAAAGGAAATTAAACAGATAGGAACAGACCTGCAAGTGCAGGCAGACCAGGTTATCGACGGGAAGCGTAAAGCCTTGATACCAGGAATGGTAAATGCACATACACATGCCGCTATGACGCTTTTTCGCGGTTTCGGAGACGATATGCCGCTGATGCCCTGGTTGGAGCAGAAGATCTGGCCGAATGAAGCCAAGCTGACCCGCGAGGATGTCTATTGGGGCGCGAAGTTGGCTTGCCTGGAAATGATAAAGAGCGGCACGACGACTTTCTTCGATATGTATCATAAATTCGAAGCGACGGCCGACGCAGTGGAAGAAATGGGCTTGCGGACGCTGTTGTCGGGAGCCTGCTTCGACCATTTCAAACCCGAACTGGCCGAACGGAGCAAACGGGAGAACGAGAGGCTGATTGCCGAGACGGATAAGTATAGCGAACGGATACAATATTCAGTCGGTCCCCATGCAATCTATACGGTTTCAGGGGAATTGCTGCAATGGATACATGGCTTTGCTGCGGAACATTCCGTCCCGATCCATCTGCATCTGGCGGAAACGGAAGGGGAAGTGCAAGACTCGGTCAAGCAGTTCGGCCTTACGCCCGTTCGCTATTTGCATAAGTTAGGTCTGCTGTCGCCCCGCCTGATCATCGCACATGGTCTTTATATCGATGATGATGAGATCAGTATGTTGGCAGATCATGGAGTCAAGGTGGTGCATAACCCGGCCTCCAATATGAAGTTAGCTTCCGGCATTCAGTTTAAATTCAGTGAGATGCGAAAAGCAGGTGTGACAGTCGCTTTGGGAACTGACGGCTGTTCTTCTTCCAACAATTTGGATATGATCGAGGCGATGAAGCTCGCCTCACTCTTGGGTAAGGCCTGGCGGAAAGATCCGGAAGCGGTTCCCGCCGGTGAAATATTCCAGGCGGCGACTGAAGCCGGTGCCTCGGCTATCGGACTGAAAGCCGGACGAATCGCCGAAGGTTATCTGGCCGACCTCTGTCTGGTGGATTTGCATATCCCGGCCTTTACGCCGAACCATAATTTTATATCCAACCTGGTTTATGCGGCAAACGGCAGTTGCGTCGACACCGTTATCTGCAACGGCAAGATCCTGATGCAGGATAAGAAAGTCCCGGGCGAAGATGAAATCATGGAGCAGACTGCCCGATTGGCCTATAAGCTCGTGGGAAAGGCATAAGCATCGAAGCCGGATTCCATAGGCATGCATTTTAAATTCCATAGGCATGGAAATAAAGTTTCATAGGCACGGAACTAAAGTTTCATGCTCATGGAACTAAAGTTTCTTGCCGGGGAAACAAAAGTTTCATCTGAAAGAAAAATAAATTAGAACGAATATGAATACAACAGACAATGCTTTTTATCAGGAAGCAGCCGACTATCTGGCATCCCGTGTCACCGGCAATCCGGAAACGGCTATTATTTTAGGCAGCGGCCTGGGATCACTTGCCGATCAGATCGAGGAAGCGACCGTTATCCCTTACAGCGAGATCCCTCATTTTATGCATTCGACGGCAACGGGACATAAGGGTAACTTTATCTGCGGCAAATTAGGTGGTAAGCAAGTGCTTGCCATGCAGGGACGTTTTCATTATTATGAAGGCTACACAATGCAGCAGGTGACATTCCCCGTCCGGGTGATGAAATTGCTCGGCGTAAAGAATCTCTTAGTCTCCAATGCTGCCGGCGGTATCAACAATACGTTCAAAGTGGGCGATCTGATGATTATACGCGATCATATCAATATGATGCCTAATCCGCTGATCGGCCCGAACAATGAACAGTTCGGAACCCGTTTCCCGGATATGACACGTGCGTATGACCGCGAGTTTATCCGGCTTGTCGAAGAGATCGCCTCTTCCCTCGATATCCCGTTGAAGAAAGGCGTATATGTCGGCTTGACCGGTCCTTCTTTTGAGACACCGTCCGAGTATGCTTTTTACGGCCGGGTAGGAGGCGATGCGATTGGAATGAGCACCGTTCCGGAAGTAATCGTGGCCCGTCATGCCGGCCTGCGCGTGTTCGGTATGTCTGTCATTACAAACGAAGGTTATCATTTTGCCGATGACTTTGTCAATGACGGCGCGGACGTGATTGTGGCGGCCAATAAAGCGGCTGCGGTTATGACGACACTCGTCCGTGAACTGATTGCCAGGATATAAAAGCCTGTATTTGTGTACAAGTTTTTTATTAAAGTTCTATCTTTGTATTTAATTCAATCAATGTAATAAAATAAACTTATTCTACCCATGAAAAATTCCAGAAGAGACTTCCTGAAAAAGGGAGCATTGGCAGGGTTCAGCGCCCTGATGATCCCGGAGATCGCAAAAGCTGCCGTACAAGAAAATACATCTGTGCATGCTCCGAAGATCAACCTGAAAAAAGATTGTGTGATCCTGTTCCAGGGCGATTCCATCACCGACTGCGGCCGTGATAAGAATAGTAAACGTTGCAATACGATGGAACAGTTTGGTAGCGGCTACGTGCTTTTTACAGCGACACAATTGCTGGAGAAAGAAGCAGCCCTGCAGCCTAAGATTTATAATCGCGGTATCAGCGGGAATAAAGTGTATGAACTTCGTGATCGTTGGGAGTTGGATTGTCTGGCTTTCCAGCCCGATGTTTTGAGCATCCTGATCGGTGTGAACGACTATTGGCATACGTTGACACACGGATATAAAGGGACTGTCGAGACATACGAAAACGATCTGCGCGCCCTTTTGAAATATACGAAAGAGAAGCTGCCGAATACCCAGATAGTCCTTTGCGAACCTTTCACTTTGCGTGATGGCGCTGCGATAGAAGATTCCAGATGGTATCCGATGTTCGACGAGTTCCGTAAGTCGGCCCGTAAGCTGTCCGGCGAATTTAATACTGTATTCGTACCTTTCCAGGCTGGTTTTGATGCCGCAGTTAAGTTGGCACCGGCACGTTATTGGTCGAATGACGGTGTACATCCTGATTTACCCGGCCGCCAGCTGATGGCTAATATGTGGATGGAAGCGACTGGACTAAAGTAAGATATGATTTTGAGCGGGTGTGAACTGCAAAAATAGCATGAAAAAAGTGCAGTCAGGTTTTGGAGAATAAAAAAATACCTCTATCTTTGCACCCGTTATCGCGGAAGTAGCTCAGTTGGTAGAGCATAACCTTGCCAAGGTTAGGGTCGCGGGTTCGAGTCCCGTCTTCCGCTCCAATCGGTAACAAGGCGGTATGAGACCGCTTTTTTAATGTATTGAAGAAAGGCCCAGGTGGCGGAATTGGTAGACGCGCACGTTTCAGGTGCGTGTGTCGAGAGGCATGCAGGTTCGAGTCCTGTTCTGGGCACCTTTTCTCGCGCAGGTGGTGGAATTGGTAGACACGCTACTTTGAGGGGGTAGTGCCGGTTACGGCGTGTGAGTTCAAGTCTCATCCTGCGTACATGAATAGTCCATATGATTAGTTTAAATACTAATTGTATGGACTTTTTTTGGCTCACCCGATATTTCTTGGGGGGAACTTCATTCACTTTCTTGGAATATCTATCGCTACTATAACAGGCTTGTACAGGCTTGAAAGTTGATACGAAAGCGAAGTTGTCACATCTGTATTTCGGTAAAAGCTGATAATACACCTGCATTTACGGTCTAAAAACCTCGAAAATTCAATATTTATAAAAATAGATTGTTTTTTATTTGTTTACGTCAAATATAAGGCCTTCCTTTGTCACGTAA
>NZ_QREV01000007.1:61748-144054 GCF_003363715.1 Parabacteroides acidifaciens | reverse complement strand
GAACGTTTTTGGTCGTCAAAATACAGAAAGTCACATTTGTTAACTGCTATTTGTATAAAAAGATAGTATAGGGTAAGTTAATAAAGCGATTATAGGGTAAAACATTTTATATCATTCAATAAACTCATTATTAATGCTTTAATTAAGAAAACGTTATGAAAAAGAGATTACTTATGTTGCTCGCAGCCTTTATGGCGGTGACGAGTGTGGGTTGGGTACGTGCGGACAATACCGTCTATTACACAATCGGGAGTGCCCCAGGGGGTACAGGTACACAAGGCGCTCCAATTACAGGTACGTCTTTGGAGACTCTTTTAACTGCCGTAAATGCCAATACCACTGCGGACAGTATTGTTATTAATCTGCCGGATGGTGAATACACGGTAACATCTGGAACTTCTTTTTTAATTACAAAACCAGGAGTTAGTATTATTGGTACTGATTCTAATAAGGTTGTAATAAAATCACCATTTGATATCATACTTTCCCAAAAAGGAAATATATCCTTTGCTTCTTTGCAAATTGCAGCGACTACAAGCGTAGGGAGAGGTTTAGTTGATATTAAATCCTCCAATACAACCGTTTCCTTTAGGGAGACAAAACTTAATATTGAAGGTGCAGGTACTGCTGATGGTGGTCCTACAGTTTGCTTTGGTATTGTTTCTCAAATTGACGTAGATAATAATACGGTGAATTTTATAGATTCCCACATGTATATGTCGAAAGGCTATGAGAGAGGCTTATGCTTTAGAGATGGAGCAGGACACACGCTTAATATGGAAAATAGTAAGATTAACGGGCCGTCAGGTGGATCGGGATATCCGTATGTAATTGGTATCGGTGCTTGGCCAGGAGCGACTTCGGAAACAAAACCTATTACTTATAACATCAAAAACTCTATAGTTGATGTGAATTATTATGCAGTTTTTACTAACAACCAAACGAATATCCCGATTATCGTTAATATTGACAAAAGTGATATTACAGGCTGGTCTTCTCTTTATGTACGGGGTGATGGGGTTAGCGATGCTTCTTTTAAACATTTAATTACGATAAAAGAATCGACAATGACAGGGCGTTCTTTTATGAACGGCCCAAGTGATGGTTTTGGTTCATTGGTATTTGAAGTTTGTCCGGATGTCGACTTATCTATTGATACAAAGTCTAAGATTATAGCAAAACATTTGAATCCTCAACAAGTTCCGGCTATAAAAATGGATTTAATGGATATACGTAAATCGAAGATGAATATTGATTTTGTCGCAAACGGCAATTCAAAATGTTTGATGCAGGCATTCAATACGGCTTATACTCCTATTGCTTTTAATAAAAAGAGCGATTCAAATGTAACGATCAATCATATTGAAAATGTAGAAATATTAGATGGAAACAATCAAAGCTATATTGAATTATATAGTTCAAACGGCAGCTTTGATAATGCTGTAGCTGATGTTACCAGTCTCTTATCTGTTATAGAAGATGGAGATAAAGCTGTTTTTCCGGAAGGGACTTTCGAATTACCGGAAATTCTTCAAATGGATAAATCAATCACCATTGAAGGAGCAGGTACAGATAAAACCATTATTAAGGGTCATATAGAGGTCGCTTCTAAAGAAAACACTACTACTACTCTTACCGCAAATAATCTTACTCTTATCGGTAATAATAATTCAGCGAAGCATGGAGTTATCGGAATGATCGGAAAAGGGAAAGATATTGTGAAACTGACTAATTGTAAAATTGATGCAATTAAGAACATAACTGCTCAAACGGCGGCAGTAGGTGTACGTATGGAATCGGTCGGTGCAGAACTGACTATGAAGGATACGGATATTGATGCTTATTATTATGGATTAGGTGTTCGAAACAAAGAACAAAAGGTCGATATCACGAATGGAACTGTTAAAGGTTGGGCTGCTATAATGACAAGCGCTGGTGGCTTAGAAACGGGAAACGGAACATTGGCAAGTACAGGTACGACTATAGATATAAAGAAAGCTGTACTGAAATCTGCTACTGTTTCGAATGAAGACTATGGAGTGGTCGTATTACAAGAAAAATACAATGGAGTGACACTTATGATTGAAGGTTCTACTTTAGAAGCGACAGATGAGAATAAAGATTCTAAAGAAATAGGTGTAAAAGCGTTGTCTGCATTGGATATTCGTTCTTATGGGAATAAGGTCACAGTTAAGAATAGTACACTTTCATCTCTTTATGGAGAGAATTATATTCCGCTCAAGGACGATACATTACATGCGGCTGTTGTTAATTTAGGGTGGTATGGTTCTAATGACCAATCTACGCCGGCAGATAATATAATTGAGATTATTGGTTCCCAGTTAAAAGAAAAACCAGGAGAGAGTCTTGTTTATTCATATCGGGAGAAAGCAGAGAAAGCTTATGACAAACTGACGATAAATGGGACAGATTATGATCCTGCTTCCGGACTTATCTGTTATGGCAAACAGGATTTGCAAAGTAAGATCGATAATGCGATCACAAATGAAACGATCCTGTTGCCGGTTGGTAAGTATGAGCTAAGCAAACAGTTGAATATTACAGCAGCTGTGACTTTACAGGGTACGATTACTGATAAAGATTCTACTATTTTTGTAGCTGCAAGTAATTGGACAGGTTCGGATGGTAGTAGTAAACATCTTATACATATCCCGTCAAATGGTGTAACATTGAAGAATATAGTGGTAGATGGATCCCAATCACCTGCGGGTGGTACCGGCAGTGGTATTAATGTCTATACAGCAACAGGGGTCACATTAGATAATGTAATCTCAAGAAACAATAAGGCAGCCGGTTTGATCGTAAACGGCTCAAAGGTTACTGCCACTAATTTCCGTACTTCAGGTAATGCTTGGTATGGTGTGAATGTGGATAAAGGCCAAGATGTCACAAGCGAACCTGTCTTTACGATCGGTTCAGGTTGTAACTTTGCAGAGGCGGTTGCTATTGTATCAGACAAAAAAGATGCTCCGGCCAGCTATGTTGTCGGTAACGGCTGGTTCAAAACAACAAAAGGTGAGGCTTCTGTCTGGATCAACGGTGCCACCACCGGTCTGAACTTCGCCATTACTTCTGTTCCTTCTTCCGTCATTTACGGCCAAGCTAATCTACCGTTGCTGACGAATGTGGACAGTGCTTATATTAAAGCAGGCAAAGTGAAGATTACTATCGATAACGAGGCTGTTGCAAAAATCAGTAAAGATTCTTTGCAGATATTGAAGCCGGGTAAGGTTAATCTAACTCTGGCTGTAGGTGATACTACGGTTGTTCAGCCGTTGGAAGTTTTGAAAAAGACTTTGACTATCACAGGCATCACGGCAACGACAAGAGATTATAATGGCAGTGATGAGGTTACTTTGGTTACGGACAAAATGGAGGTAAACGGCCTTGTAGGAGATCATACTGCTAAAAATGTTATAACTGCTCCGACTAAGGGAACTGCCCTTTCTGCAAACGCAGGCGTGCAGCCGGTGACAGTGACAGCCGCTTTGCAAGGTGATTATGGTGACTATTACGAGCTGGCAGATATAACTGGTGTGATGGATACGATTAAGAAAGTGAAATTGACTTATAAGACTGCTACTCCGAGTGCAGTTGACTTTGGCAATGTTAGCACGACTTTCACAGCAGCTTTGGCAGATGGAACAGCATTTGTAAATGGTGAAGGTGCAAGTGTTTTAGGTGGCACACTCCAATTTGATTGCCCGGCAACCAATACATCCCTGGCTGGTAAGTATCCTGTAATGCCTTACGGTTATACTTCCAATAATTACGAGATCTCTTATAAAGCAGATTCACTTCAAGTGAATGCCGTTAAACCGGTAGCAGAAATCACAAGCGTAACAGTAAATGGAGTAGGCGATAAGGCTTCTATCTCTGTTTTTGGCCGTATCTTGTCCAATGGTGGTACACCGACTGCTCAGTTAGAAGCTACAGTTACACCGAAAATAAATGGATCTGGATCTGGAACAACTGTAAAGGTTGCAAAGGACGGTACTTTCAAAGTGGAAAATATAGGACTTACTGCTGAAACGTATACGGTGGAACTTACAGTGGCTGCAAGCGGAAGTCTTGTTTCTGAAGTAGTAACTTCCGGAGAAGTAGATTTGAAAGCAGCCCTGCAAAATGTAAACTTCACATCGGTTCCTGCTCGTATGACCTATGGAAGTACAGCTGGTATAGCGGCTGCAAGCACAGAAGCTGATGCTAAGCTTGTTTATAGTATTACAACAGGTGATGCTATAAAGTTCAATTCTGATTCGACAGAAGTAGAAGCTGTGAAAGCAGGTGAAGCCACTGTTACGATAACGGCTACCAAAAGCGAGTATGTAACAGCTATCGCTAAACAAACGATTAAGGTTGAACCTAAATTAGTAACGGTAAAAGCTGTTGCAAAGGATAAGGTATATGATGGCAAACTTGATGCCGAAGTTTCTTTTACGGCTGAAGGTATTCTGGAAAAAGATGCATCGGTTACTCTTACTGCTACAGGTGTAACAGGAACTTTTACAGATAAGAATGCCAGTGAGAGTGCGAAGACTGTAATTCTTAAAGGCGAATGTAAGTTGAATAATGATAATGGTAACTATGTCTTGGTTCAGCCGGCTAATCCGACAGCCAAAATATCAAAAGCCAAGATTACTGCCATTTCTGCATCTGACGTGCAGCGTAGCTACAAAACAACTTCATTGTCTTATAAACTGAATGTTGAAGGTCTTGTAAATGGTGAGCTGATTAGTACGCCGGGCTTATATACCGGAACGATCAGCGTGCAGGAAGCATCAGGTAAGTATGCAATTGTTATGAACGGCGTTACATTCCGTAATTATGATTATACTGGTGTTACACCTGCCGGAGGTGATGTTAATATCATAAAAGGTGTTCCGACTGTTGTAACCTATAATAAGGGGGATAGTAAGGGTGCTGCAGGTATGGTTGTCGATAACGGTGGCTGGGAAAACCTTGGAACACCAGATATCGTCGATGCTACAGAAAGCGGAAAAGTATATGCGAAGTTGGAATATCCTGAAGGAACCGTAACCGGTAATATTATCATTAAAGAAAAGCAAGCTCCTCCTGTAACAATTGACTTAAAAGATGTTCCTTCTGTTTCTTCATATTCTCGCAGAGCTTTGAATACGAAAGCTGTTGGTAGCGGGCTTAGTTATAATGAAGAGAAAGCTTTGACGATAGCTGTAGATGGAGGTTATAGTTATACAGTGGAATCAACAACTCCTTCAGTACTTACTGTATATAAGAAGGAAGATACTGGTCCATATTATGTAAAAGGAACAGGTGTCGGAACAGGTGCTATCTTGATTAAGGTGGGCGATGCCGTTGTTTCTAAGACAATTGATGTGGCTCCTGCTATCTTGAATGTAGCTGTATCCGGCCAAAATAAAGAATATGACGGAACGACGACTGCCAATATCGCTCTACAATTGGATGCCGCTGAAGGCGCTTCTCTTGATTTGGAAGGTGTATCGTTCAATTATGCAAGTAAAGATGCCGGTAGCAGAAACATTCTTCCGTCAAAGGATATTATCCTGAAAGGGAATAATGCAGATAACTACCAGTTGAAGGCCATGTCCCTGAATGGTGAAATATCTAAACGTACGCTGACTGTAACCAGCCAGGTAAGTAAATATTATGATGGAACCAATGCTATTGATTTGACAGATTATTCTGCGACAGGATTACTGACAGAAGAAGCTGCTCCGATAATAAAAGCAACATTTACTGACGATGCCAATGTCGGTCTGAATAAGAATATCAACTTAGAGTTGAAAGGTAATAATGGTAACTATACTTTAAAAGATAATACATCCAAAGGTAATATTTCTAAATCCACGTTGGAGGCAACTTTGCCGGATAAAGCGACAGATGCAACTAATTTGAAGAATAATATTACATATGTAGTTCGTGAATCAGGTGAGACGGTTAAAGCTAATGCTGGTATTAACCAATATGTAGAAGTTACAGGTTCTAATCCATTCTCTGTAAAAGCAACAGATAATGACAATTGCGTTATCATTGTGAATAATGCAGCTGTAACTAAGTCTGACCCTGTTACTCCTCCTTCCGGTGGTGGTGACGAAGGCGATGAAACCGTTACAATCACTCTGGATGCAACAATAAAGACGTTGTCGCGTACTGAAGAGTTCGTGCTGAAAGCAACTGTATCTCCTTCGGATAAGACCGTGACATGGAGCAGCAGCGATCCGACGATTGCCAGTGTGACAGCTAACGGAAACAGTGCAACAGTGAAAGCCCTGAAGGTAGGTACGGCAACGATTACTGCTAAGATCGGTGATGTAACAGCCACTTGCGAAGTCACTGTAGACTTTGCTACCGGCCTTGAAGAAGCCCTTGCCAATACACAGGTATATGCAAAACAGGGTAGTATTTATGTGAATCCGATTCAGCCGCTGCAGCTGACGATTGTGAACATGCTCGGCAAGACAGTTTACAATGCACGCATCAGCAGCTATGCGCAAATACCGGTAACAAATGGCATTTACATTGTGAAATTAACCAATGCCGGCAATACGATTGTTACCAAGGTAAATGTATACTAATCCATATATAAGAGAGTTTTAGTATTGAATGAGAAAGGGCGTCCGAGAGGATGCCCTTTTTTTGTTGTCTTTCCTTTCCCTAACGTCACAACAAACCTTACCTAACAAAAGGGGATGTGTCAAAAGTCCTATTTATAGCGTCTGTGTCCTGGCGGGCTTGACCCGCCATCTCATACTAATCATTGTAAATCAGTACAGTATAAGGTTGCGGGTCAAGCCCGCAATGACACGCTAAAGCGTTAGAACTTACTTTTGACACATCCCCTTTACAAACTTTATACTTATGAGATTTACATCACATCGGACGCAATTCCACTGTCAATCCCATTGCTGCGGCTATGCGGTATAGGGTTGAAACGGTGGGTATGGTCAATCCTCGTTCGATTCTTGAAATATACCCTTTGTCTGCTCCGATACGCCTGGCGAGTTCTGCTTGCGTTAATCTTGCATTCTTGCGGGCATCCAACAGGATTTGAGCATTGTATTCTTCCCATGCTTTTTCTACGGCTTTCTCCCGTTCAGGAGTGCCTACTTCTCCAAATTCTCTTACGAGTTCGGCACTTACATCATAGATTTCATCATTCTTGCTCATAATATTCATTTTTTAATTTGATCGCTTTTTCTATTTCGCTATTAGGAGTTTTCTGTGTTTTCTTCTTGAAGCAGTTGAATAACACGACTATTGTATCTCCGTCATAAATGAAAAAGATACGAAACTCATTATGGCCATAGTTTACCCGAAATTCATAAATTCCGTCTCTTATGTATTTGATGTAATGGCTTGGTATCTTATCTTCTGTTTCAAATAGCAATAACGCTTGCCTTATTTTTTTGCGTTCTTGTTCTGACAGCTTAGACATAAAATCCGGGTAATACCCTTTATATGCGATTATCTTTTTCATGGGCAAATATATGAAATGTTATATATAAATACAACTTTGATTGATTCTTTTCTTTGTTTTGTTACTGTTTTTCGACTTCTTTATCTCTCATCCGGCCAAGGGCAACTCTTTCCCGTTGCCTTGAAGGAAGGGCGTTGGGCGTCTACCTGGCGGAGGTAGGAGCCGAGTTTTTGGGAGAGGCGTTTGACGATTTCGGGGTGGCGGCCGCTGAGGTCGTTCTTTTCGCTGATGTCGGCGGGGATGTTGAAGAGCTCTTTTTTGCCGGTGGCGTAGTAGTAGATCAGCTTCCAGTCGCCGTCGCGGATGGCACAGTTGAAGTTGATGCCCGGGCCATCATTGCCCCAGTTGTTCGGCATGTTCCAGTAGAGGCAACGGCCGTCGGAGGGATCGCCTGTGCCGGTGATCAGGGGGACGAAGCTGACGCCGTCGATGGGTTGCACCGTCTGGTAATCTTTTACGCCTGCCATTTCCAGGATAGTGGGGTAGAAGTCTTCTATCAACAGATATTTGTCGCAGCGGGTATCCGGTTTGGCTACACCCGGCCAGCTGACGATCATCGGTTCGCGTATGCCTCCTTCGCAAAGGGAACCTTTCCCGCTCAGCAGCGGATAGTTTTGCGTATGCAACGGACCGTCACGCCAGCCCGATTCGGAGGCCAGGCCGCCGTTATCGCTCATGAAGATGATAATCGTATTGTCTGCCTCGCCGTTCTTTTCGAGCCAGTCCATGAGGTCACCCAGGCTCTTGTCCATTCCTTCGATCAGGGTGGCGTAGGCGGCTTCGTGGTCGGTCATTCCTTTCTTTTTGTATTTGTCGTAGAAACGCATGTCCTTGTTCAGCGGGATATGGATGGCGTAGTGCGACATGTAGAGATAGAACGGCTGGTTGTACTTCTTCGCTTTGTCGAGGGCCTTGATCGCTTCGAGTGTCAGAGCTTCGGTGGCGAATGTTTCTGTGCCCCAATATTTCTCGAGGCCGGGGATGGACATGAGGGAGGTCGGGCGGCCGTCCTTCGTATGCCCGTAGTTCTCTTCGCCTAAATAGCTTGCCAGTCCACCGGCGGCATGGCCGGCAATGTTGACCTCGAATCCCCAGTGGTGCGGGTCTTCGCCCGGAGTGTCGATGGCTCCGAAGTGGGCTTTTCCGCAGTGTATGGTGTGATAGCCGCTATTTTTCAGAAGCTGGACGAACGAGGTGCCGACGAAGGTGTTGTTGGTTCCGAGAACCTGGCTGACACCGTTGTAGTTCCAGTCAGGGATGTCCAGCAGGCTGTCTTTGCGATCGGTTGTCTTGTCCTTCTGAAGTGTCCAGTTGGTGACACGGTGGCGGGCGGCGTTCGTTCCGGTGATCAGGCTGCAACGGGACGGGGAACTGATGCTGCTGGCATAGGCTTGTGTGAACATGACTCCCTGTCGGGCAATGCGTTCCATGTTGGGAGTCTCGTACAATTCGTTATAATGTGTCTTTTCTGTCCAGAAAGGTAGGGAGGTGTCTTCCCAGCCCATGTCGTCAACCATAAAGAGGATGATGTTGGGGCGTTTGGCGGGTTGGTCGGCAGCCTGGATGTTTCCTGATTGGAAGGCGGGAAGGAGTGTCAGAGGCAGTAAGATTCGTTTGTCCATCTTTTTTGTGTTTTTCGGTTTATATTCCTGTGTATGTTGCTTGTATGGCAAAGATACGCTTTGCGGAAGAAATGGAAGAGGCTTCTGTTTGCTTTAGTAAATATTTACGATTAAAGCAATATATATCCAATTATTGCTAAATATAGTAGTTTAACTATTAATCATAGTTGCATTATTGCTCTTTATAGTTATCTTTGGGTATTCATCAGTAAATAAAGAACGAAACATGAAGAAACTGACTCCCAAAGAAGAAGACATACTGGGCTATTTCTGGACGAACGGCCCTTTGTTCATCCGCGAACTACTGGATTTGCAGGAGGAGCCTAAGCCGCATTACAACACGCTTTCTACAATAGTTCGCGTGCTGGAGGAGAAAGGCTATATCGGTTATCGTCCGTATGGAAACACGTATCAGTATTATGCACTGGTTTCAGAGGATGAATATCGCAATAAGACATTGAAGAATGTGGTCAGCCGTTATTTTGGCGATTCCTATACACGTGTGGTTTCTTCACTGATAGACCGTGACGAGTTGTCGGTGGAGGAATTGGAGGAACTGTTGCAGCAGATTAAGAACCGTAAAAAATAAATGATATGACGGCCTTTCTTCTCTATATGATCAAGTCGACCTGTTGCCTAACGTTATTTTACCTCGGCTATAAGGCGCTGCTGAGCAAAGAGACATTCTTCCGCTTCAATCGGATCGTGTTGTTGGTGGGGATATTGGTTTGCATACTGCTGCCGTTTGTCGGGATACGGACGGCTTCGCCCGGTGCCCTGCAGATGCCGTTGCTGCAATTGGAGGAGATGGGAGAGGCTGTTTCCCGACAGGTGGAGGCTCCGACGGAGGCGGCGGATGTTGCGCAGGCATTTGTTTCCTGGGGAGAGTTGATTGTCTATCTTTATTTTGCGGGGATTGTGATCGGGACCGGTCTGGTGGCCCGTTCGTTTATCAGTCTGCTGTGGCTGATCAGAAGCGGGAAAAAGGTTCGCCGGGAACATTATACGCTGGTCTTGGTGAACAGGGCGGTGGCACCCTTTAACTGGGGACGGTATATTGTTCTTTCCTTAAAAGACTATTCCGACTATCCGGATGAGATATTGACACACGAGCTGGTTCATCTTCGTAAGCACCATTCGCTGGATCTGATTTATGCGGAGGTCATCGTGCTCCTGCACTGGTTCAACCCGGCTGCCTGGCTATTGAAGCGGGAACTGCAGGAGATTCATGAATACCAGGCCGATACCGGCGTACTGAAAAGTGGCATCGATGCAACAAAATATCAATTATTATTAGTGAAAAAAGCTGTTAGCGCGAGCTCCTACACCTTTGCTAACAGCTTTAATCACAGTAAAATTAAAAAACGAATTACTATGATGTTAAAAGAAAAATCAAACAGTTGGGCCCGGTTGAAGCTCGTGCTTCTAATTCCGGTAGCGGCATGCAGCATGCTTGCTTTTGCCCGCCCGGATGTGAACCGGGAGTTGACAAACTTAGTCCAGAGCGAAGGTACGACAATTTCTTCGACTGACCAATCGTACACCCGCGAATTATTCGACAGGGAGATCGACCGGTATATCGAACAGGCCGGTGGCGGTAAGCTCTCGGGTGCGGCAAGATTCGAGTTTATGAAGGCTCATGCGAGGAAGGCCGACTTCTTTATCAATGCAAGGGATCAGATACTTTATAATAATAAATTCGCAGAAATGTCTGAAATGCCTGCTCTGCTGAAAACGACTTTGTCCGAATCTTCCGGCGGTAAGCCTGTGATGATCTATTTTCTGTGCGACAAGCATACGAGTGATGCTGCAGTAGAAAAAGCATTGGAAATAGCAGGAAAAGCCTTTGCCGGATACCAGGCAACAGAGGCAGGAAAGAATGTCCCGACTCTGTTTTTCTTCGGAGATCCACGCAAAGATTATCCGCCGAAAGGGAAATGATGTAGAATCGTTGGCAGCTTTATTCTTCTGCCAATTCAAACATCCGGAAACTAAGAATATCATCGCTGAACTGCGGATTCAGAAAATGGCTGTCGGAAATATATACCCCTTCGGGACGTACGAACATGATTCCGGGATTATAAGTATTGTCGGGGAAGAGTGTTTCTCCGACAATACGGAAATCCTTGTCGAGAATGATGATGCTGAAGTTCTTGCGACCGAATTGGACGAGTTCCATCGACCGGACGCCTTTATCTAAAGTCGAAGGCGGGTAAGCGATCCGGTAATACACTTCCCGGTAGGGATCGTACAGCAGGTTGTTATACCAGGCGTTTACGCAAAAGTCTTCAGGGCTTGCGGTAAGCTCGTCCGGCAGTTGTACCTTATCGAAGTATTTACTTTTGACCGGGACTTTCCGTATCGAGTCGTGTCCGGGAGTGGCAACATAGATATTCTCGTCGTAATGGAAGGAGTAAACGAAACGTTCGCCGTCATAGCAACGGCTGTAACTGCCTTCCATGCCATATTTCTTTAGTTTCACTTCCGATCCGGGATAGTCGGGATAGTCGAAAGGGAGCGCTTTGCTCTCTTTTGTATCCATATCGATTGCAACGGTGACACGATCATGTTCGATCCAACGGTTCGGTTCGATACAGGTATATAAAGTGCGCCCGAGGCGTACCGGCAGTTGGGCGGCGGTGGCCATGAAACAGGATGAGTTATGTTCCGGGTAACTTTGTTTGTCGAGAAGCACACAGTCTTTATTGATGAGATACAGCTCATGTTCAACCCAACTGAAGACATAGATACTGTCGAGGTTCTGGATATAATAACCGAATGTTCTCCCGACACCGTTACTGCCTTCCCGGGGCGGATTTATTCTAAATGCTTGCTTCTGCTGCTTCAGGTCGTAGAAGTGGATCGTATTGTTATCATAATTCTGGAACGTAAAATACTCTTTTCCGTCTTTGTCTTTATAGATCGAATAGATATTGAAGTTGTTTTTCGTGTCCGGATCGATCGGGAAAGACAAAGTCTTATCTGTCTGCTTTAGTTGGCAGGCTTCATACTTCTTCTCTGTTGAACAGGCAACAGAGAAGAGTAAAAAGAATAATAATAAATAGGGCTTTTCCATAATAGAAAGATGTGTTTAGTCCTTCTTTACCGGAGGATAGTCAATCGTATAGTGCAAGCCACGGCTTTCCTTGCGTTCCATCGCCTGGCGCGTAATCAGGTAGCCAACGTTGATCATGTTACGCAATTCGCACAGCTCTTTGGAAGCCTTGCAACGCTTGAAGAGGCTTTCCGTCTCTTCGTACAGAATATCTAAGCGGTTCCAGGCGCGGGTCAGGCGGGTGTTGCTGCGGACGATACCGACGTACGATTCCATGATCTGGTTCACCTCCTTCATGCTCTGGGTGATCAATACACGTTCTTCGGTCGAGATCGTACCTTCGTCGTTCCATTCGGGGATATCGGTGTTGAAGTCGTAGCGTTCGAGGACACTCAGGATATGTTTGGCGGCTGCATCGGCATATACGACTGCTTCGATCAGCGAGTTCGACGCCAAGCGGTTTCCTCCGTGCAGACCTGTGCACGAACATTCGCCGATCGCATACAGACGGCGGATGCTGGACTGGCCGTTCAGGTCGACACTGATACCGCCGCACAGGTAATGGGCGGCCGGAGCTACCGGGATATAATCTTTTGTGATGTCGATGCCGATGCTGAGGCACTTCTTATAGATATTCGGGAAATGTTTCTTCGTCTCTTCCGGGTCCTTATGCGTCACATCTAAATAGACATGATCATCACCCCGGAGTTTCATCTCGTTGTCGATGGCACGGGCCACGATATCACGCGGAGCTAAGGACAGGCGTTTGTCATATTTCTGCATAAACTCTTTTCCGTCCAGCGTACGCAGAACGCCGCCGTAACCACGCATCGCCTCGGTGATGAGGAAGCAGGGACGGTCGCCCGGATGGAAGAGAGCGGTCGGGTGGAACTGGATGAACTCCATGTTCTTGACAGCGCCTTTGGCACGATAGACCATTGCGATACCGTCGCCGGTAGCCACTAACGGATTGGTCGTGTTGCGGTAAACGGCTTCGCAACCGCCTGTTGCCATGACCGTCACTTTGGACAGGAAGGTTTCCACCTTGCCGGTGTCTTCGTTCAGCACGTATGCGCCATAGCATTTGATGCCCGGCGTGTAGCGGGTGACAATGATGCCCTGGTGGTGCTGCGTGATGATCTCCACCGCAAAATGATGGTTGAATATCGTGATGTTAGGATGTCTCTTGATTGCTTCGATCAGGCTTAGTTGTATCTCGGCGCCGGTGTTGTCCTTGTGGTGCAGGATGCGGAACTCGGAGTGTCCTCCTTCGCGGTGGAGGTCGAACTCGCCGTTCTCCTTCTTGTCGAAGTTCACGCCCCAGTCGATGAGTGCCTTGATCTGGTCGGGAGCGTTACGCACGACCATTTCCACGGCTTCCCGGTCGTTGATCCAGTCGCCGGCAATCATTGTGTCTTCAATATGTTTGTCGAAGTTGTCTACCAGCAGGTTTGTAACCGAAGCGATACCTCCCTGTGCAAAGTAAGTGTTCGCTTCCTCCAACTCTGTCTTGCAGATGATGGCTACTTTCCCCTTATCGGCTACCTTCAAAGCGAGGCTCATGCCGGCGATACCGGAACCGATCACTAAGAAATCGAATTGTTGTACCATAGTTTATATCCTTTGTGGCTGACAAAGTTAGGAATTAACTTATTTGGTTGTACCTTGAAATGGCTGCTTTCGTGCAAAATAGTCCGTATTACCGATTCTTTTGATATTTTAAACTTCCCGGCGTAAACATCTCAGAAAGGAACCCTGTTCTATTGGGGCATTGGATATCCTGCTAATTATTAATACTTAAACGTTTTAAAATATGAAGTCTAAAGTAATATTGAGTGCGCTGGCCCTGCTGTTTGCAGCCGGTGCGATGGCTCAGGATTGTACGTTCTTTTTCCCGCAGACCAAAGGCACGCAGCTCGTGAAAAAAGGCTATGATGCAAAAGGAAACCTGCAGAGTGTGATGACTTACACCGTCGACGAAGTAAAAAACATCCCTTCCGGCCTTGAAGTGGAAGCCGATTACGTGTTCCGGAACAATGCCGGGACAGTCTACGACAAGGGCGACCTGGAGGCTTTCTGCCAGAACGGCGAGTTCTTTATGGACATGAAAGAAGTCCTCTCCAACCCGTCCTTTGTCTCCACCGTGCAGTCTGATGTGGAGGCGACAGATGCCGTCCTCAACTATCCGAGTGTGGCAAACGCTCCTTCCGGCAACGCTGACGATGTCTATTTCGATGATGCCTACATCCAGATCTATTCGAAGAAGAACCGTAAGAATCGCAAGAACGTGTCCATCTACGACCGCGAATATGTGACAACGGAACAGGTGACGACGCCTGCCGGCACGTTCGACTGCACGAAAATAAAGTATAAAATCAAATCCCGCTCTCCGAAAGAAACGATCGAAGGCTACGGATATGAATGGTATGCGCCGAATGTCGGTGTCGTCAAGAACGAACAGTATAACAACAACGACCAGTTGCAATATTATACTGTCCTCGAAGTCGTAAAGTAAAGAAAAGATATATTCCTTATTTGGAATTGTTTGACCGGTTTAAGTGGATGCGCTGTTACTGAGAAGTAGCGGCGCATTTTCTATTCCCCCGATCGCCAAAAGAAATAAAATGATTATCTTTCGCCAAAATTCAGGATAATGGACAGAGTCTTTAAATCGAAAGTTGGTTGGTGGTATCATCTGATACTGTTTGTAATGGCTGCAAGCACTGTTTTTGCTTTTGTCGGCGGCAAGTCTCCCGTCACGATGATCGTGCTGCTGCTGTTTACGTTAGAGTGCGTGCATATGTTGTTGTCGACCTGGTATAAAGTGACTGACGATGGTTATCTGATTGCCCATTGCAGCCTCTTCCCGGAAAAACGGATTCCCATTTCGGAGATCAGTGCGGTGGAAGTGACAGTCATGCCCGTTTCGAGTTATGCCCTGTCGCTGGACCGGCTGATTATTTATAAGGGAGACGCGCAATGGTTGCTGATTTCTCCGGTAAATAAACAGGACTTCCTCAAGCTGTTGCGGAAGCATAACCCGGAGATCCGGATAAAGGAGCCGATGATTTGATTCAGGTGGTAATGTAAATCTAATCGAGTATGAAAGCTAAGTTTAAAAGAGATTTCAGGAATCCCATGGTGTACTGGTTGATTGTGCTCGCGGTTGTATTATGGGGCGCATGTCAGTTTATGGGTATTTGGTATGGAGACTGGCTGAGAGCATTCCTTTGCAGTCTGAGCATGCTTGCTCCTTTATTTATAGCTTGTACTCCATACTATATTGCAGATACCGGCAACCTGAATGGCATCATCCAAATATCTTTTATCACTCGTATAGAACAGCTTAGAAAAGGCGGTTACCGCATCTTCTATACCTGGATGGAGAATGGCAAGGAGAGAAGTAGTTGCTTTTATCCGAAAGAAGGGCAAGCATTTATCGATAAATTATTAGAAATTAATCCCAATATAAAACTTAATTAAATCTGAGAACATGAAATACGATGTTGCCATAATCGGAGGCGGTCCCGCCGGTTATACAGCTGCTGAAAAGGCGGCTGCAGGTGGTTTGTCTACCTTGCTTTTTGAGAAGAACGCGTTAGGCGGTGTTTGTCTGAACGAAGGCTGTGTGCCGACAAAGACGCTGCTCTATTCTGCCAAAGTGTATGATACGATTAAACACGCGCCCAAATATGCGGTGAGTGCGGAGAACCCGACTTTCGATTTTGCGAAGATTGTCGCCCGTAAGAATAAAGTGGTGAAAAAGCTGACGGCCGGTATCCGCATGAAGATGAAGGAACACGGCGTGGAAGTCGTCAGCGGCGAGGCCGAAATAAAAGGACGTGCAGCCGACGGAACTATCTCTATCGCCTGCGGAGAAACGGTTTATGAAGCCGCCAACCTGCTGATCTGTACCGGTTCGGAAACCGTTATCCCGCCGATTCCCGGATTGGCGGAGACGGAATACTGGACAAGCCGCGAAGCCCTTCAATCTAAAGAACTGCCCGCATCGTTGGTGATTATCGGCGGCGGTGTGATCGGCATGGAGTTCGCTTCGTTCTTCAACAGCATGGGAACGGAAGTGCACGTGGTCGAAATGCTGGATAAGATTCTCGGCCCGATGGACAGGGAACTGTCCGAAATGCTACAGGCCGAATACGCCAAACGCGGCATCAAGTTCTATTTAGGACATAAGGTGACAGCCGTAAGTGCCGAGGGTGTGACGGTCGAGAAAGACGGCGAGACATTCGTCGTCCGGGGAGAAAAGGTCCTGTTAAGCGTCGGCCGTCGTCCCGTAACCAAAGGATTCGGCCTGGAAACACTGGCGCCCGAACCATTCCGCAGTGGCATCAAAGTGAACGAATATATGCAGACTTCCATTCCGAACGTCTATGCCTGTGGCGATATCACAGCCTTCTCCCTGCTGGCGCATACGGCTGTTAGCGAGGCGGAAGTGGCTGTCGACCATCTTTTAGGCAAGAACCGCGGCATGAGCTATAAGGCGATACCGGGCGTTGTCTACACCAATCCCGAAATAGCCGGTGTCGGCAAGACGGAAGAAGAACTGCAAGCCGAAGGAACTCCCTACACCGTAAAGAAAATCCCGATGGCGTTCTCCGGCCGCTTTGTTGCCGAAAATGAACAAGGCAACGGCGTTTGCAAGCTGATCCTGGCCGAAGACGAAACGATCGTCGGTGCCCACCTGTTGGGTAATCCGGCCTCCGAGCTGATCGTGATTGCCGGTATCGCCATCGAAAAAGGCATGAAGGCGGACGAACTGAAGGCCATTGTCTTCCCGCACCCGACCGTAGGCGAAATCATCAAGGAAGCCCTTTGATAAATGAGTTCCGTCGGCATGAAATAAAAAGTTTCAGCCGACGGAACTAAAGTTTCTTGCCCGTGAAACAAAAGTTTCATGCCGATGAAACTAAAGTTTCAGCCCGAAGGAACAGGTGAAACTTTTTCATCTGTTTTCTCCCGGCCGGGGAGAAAAAGGCATCTCTTCTGTGACGTTTCATCATAAATATCTTTATAAGCGGCTGAAAATGCTACAGATTACCGAAAAAATCATTTACTTTGCAACCTTAAATAATATGCCGATGTGCCAATGTGCTAATATGCCAATGAGAATTGGCAGGTTGCACGGGATGGTTTTGATTGGCATATTGGCAAATTGATTAATTGGCAAATTATTATTATGGCACAAGAAGATGTATTTAAGAAGTTAGTTTCGCACTGTAAAGAATACGGTTTCGTATTCCCCTCTTCAGAGATTTATGATGGTTTAGGTGCAGTCTACGATTACGGACAGTACGGCGTAGAGCTGAAAAACAATATAAAGAAATATTGGTGGGACAGCATGACACTGTTGCACGAAAACGTTGTCGGCATCGACTCCGCTATCTTTATGCATCCGACTATCTGGAAAGCATCCGGCCATGTTGACGCATTCAACGACCCGCTGATCGATAACAAAGATTCGAAGAAACGTTATCGCGCCGATGTGCTGATCGAAGACCATCTGGCAAAGATCGAGGAAAAGATGAATAAGGAAGTTGCCAAGGCTGCCAAGAAATTCGGCGACGCTTTCGACGAAGCCCAGTTCCGTGCAACCAACGGACGTGTACTCGAACACCAGGCTAAGTGGAACGAAATCCACGAACGCTATTCAAAAGATATGAACGACTCCAACTTCGAGGACCTGCGCCAGCTGATCCTGGATTGCGAAATCGTTTGCCCGATCTCCGGAACACGTAACTGGACGGATGTGCGCCAGTTCAACCTGATGTTCTCGACCGAAATGGGCTCGACTGCCGAAGGAGCTTCCAAGATTTATCTGCGTCCGGAAACGGCACAGGGTATTTTCGTGAACTTCCTGAACGTGCAGAAGACAGGCCGTATGAAGATTCCTTTCGGTATCGCACAGATCGGTAAGGCTTTCCGTAACGAGATCGTCGCCCGCCAGTTCATCTTCCGCATGCGCGAGTTCGAACAGATGGAGATGCAGTTCTTCGTTCGTCCGGGCGAAGAGATGGAATGGTTCAAGAAATGGAAATCGACCCGCTTGAAATGGCATCAGGCTATGGGATTGGGTAACGAGAAATATCGCTATCACGACCACGAAAAGTTAGCGCACTACGCTAATGCCGCTACCGATATCGAATTCGAAATGCCGTTCGGTTTCAAAGAAGTGGAAGGCGTTCACAGCCGTACGAACTTCGACCTGAGCCAGCACGAGAAGTTCTCCGGCAAGAAAATACAATACTTCGATCCGGAACTGAACCAGAGCTATACGCCGTACGTAATCGAAACCTCTATCGGTGTCGACCGCGTGTTCCTGAGTGTGATGGCCGGTTCTTACTGCGAAGAAACGCTGGAAAACGGCGAAACACGTGTCGTACTGAAATTGCCTGCAGCGCTGGCTCCTATCAAGTTGGCCGTATTGCCGTTGGTGAAGAAAGACGGTCTGCCCGAAAAGGCGGAAGAGATCGTCAATATGCTGCGCTTCGACTTCCGTTGCCAGTATGATGAAAAGGATTCTATCGGTAAACGCTATCGCCGCCAGGATGCTATCGGAACCCCGTACTGTATTACAGTTGACCACGATACTTTGAAGGATAATTGTGTCACGATCCGCTTCCGCGATACGATGGAACAGGAACGTGTCAGCATCGACAAGCTGCATGACATTATCACTGAAAAGGTAAGCATGAAGAATTTATTAAAAAAGATAATGGAGTAAAACGAATGAAGAAATACCTGCATATCGCGTTGATGTTGTTCTGTGTTCTCGCTGTCTCTTCCTGTAAGGACGACGATGATGACAAGAAGGCTGTTGAGCAAGAGGCTTATAAACTGGAACAGGAAGCTGCTTTCCAGGCAAAAATAAACGAAGGATACGAAAAATGGGCTTCAGAAGATAATGACGGTTTTGTCTTTGCCAAACTGATAAAGAAAGGGGATGGCAAACAGGCTTACTTCAATAGCCTTGTTTCGGTTTACTATAAAGGCTCTTTGACGGATGGAACGGTCTTTGACCAGAAGTTGCTTGAAGACGGAACTCCGTTTAATTGTGCAGTAAGTCCTTACTATAGTACTACAATTACAGATCCGGTTACAAGTGTTAAAACCCAATATGGTTCGGTTATTACCGGTTGGGGAGTCGCTTTGCAGCATATGGTTGAAGGTGATAAATACGAAGTCTGGATTCCGCAGCAATTAGCTTACGGTGCAAATGGAAGCGGTAGTATTCCCGGTTATTCGACTTTGATATTTGAAATAGAACTTGTCTCGGTAGATGTACAGGCCGTAAAGCCGAGTTAAGCTAAATATTTCTCTGGCTATAAAAGCAGAAAGGGAGTTCTTGTCAAGAGCTCCCTTTCTGCTTTATTATCTTTTCTGTTTCAGTATTCTCTGTGCACAGTCTGAAAGTAACACGATTGCCCCGGCAATAATCGCCGTGTCCTTTATCACCAATCTGCCGGCCCCTGTCAAAAGAGGGAAGCCATGTTCTCCGCTTCCGAGGTCCGGAACCCATACTTCGGGCGTTGTGACGAGGAAGGAAAGCGTTCCGATTGTCATGATGATTGCCAATCCTGCGCCGACCAAACCGATTTTAGGGGAGAAAATACCCAGGAACGTAAGAATGCCGATCACCATAATCAGGATGCCCAATCCGTGCGAGAATCCGTATGTATTGTTTTCCACATGCCACTGGTGTTTTGCCTCGTTGAACTCTCCTTCTTTCAGCTTATACTCTTTATATTCGGGAGCACTTTTCGTATAGAAGAAACTCATGAACGGGCTGTTGGCTACAAACGGAACGATGCCTTCCGCCTCATAGTTATAGAACTTCAATCCTCCGATCCAGACGAAAATGATCAGGATCGCAACGCGGATCAGGTTAATACCCAGCTTCTGAGTAGAAGCCGCCATGTTCAGAAATGTGTAGAATAAGTTACTTAATTTAGTCATCATGTCTTTGCAGTTTTTATGTGTTATCTTTTATAATGCAAAGTACGCCCTCTTTTGTCTTGTAGCAAATGGCAATTATGCCGTATAAGTTATCAATTTTCCCTAATCTGCGGTATATATTGGGGCTCACCCGATAATCATTGGGGATAAATAAGTTCATTATTTGCCAAATATGAAACAACCAAGCCTCGCAGGGGCGGTTCACGAATAAACCGGAAAGAATTGATGGAAACGATAAAAACTTGTATGTTTGTAGACAGAAAAACGGAAATAAAAGATGAGAACATTAGTACATACTGACAAAGAGTTGATCGAAGCGATCATTAAGAAATGTGATATTTGCTATGTAGGGTTGGCCGATACGGATGGAACGCCTTATGTATTGC
Source organism: Parabacteroides acidifaciens (assembly GCF_003363715.1). Lineage (GTDB taxonomy): Bacteria > Bacteroidota > Bacteroidia > Bacteroidales > Tannerellaceae > Parabacteroides > Parabacteroides acidifaciens. The sequence continues at coordinate 123,516 of NZ_QREV01000007.1, read as the reverse complement.
CGATGAACTTCGGCTATCGCGATGGTGTTATATATCTGCATTCGGCACAGGAAGGGCGGAGTATCTCTATCCTGGAGCGGAATCCGCGCGTATGCATTACGTTCAGTACCGATCATGACCTGGTCTTCCAACATCCCGAAGTGGCTTGCAGCTACCGGATGCGTTCCAAGAGCGTGATCAGCTGGGGTAAAGTCCGTTTTGAAGAAGATTTCGATAAAAAGACGGAAGCGCTGGATATCATTATGAAACAGTATTCGGATAAAGAATTCCGCTACTCTGACCCGGCCGTGAAGAATGTAAAGATATGGATTGTCGAACTGGATGAGGTGAGCTGCAAGGAATTCGGGGCACCGCATGATAAATTGAGAATTAATTAGTACTTTTGTTGCCAAATATGATTATTGCTGAATAATGGGATTGCAAAAGCATAGCAAGGTATTGAATGATACAGTTGAGATGCTCTCGGATGAGGGATCTTACCAGCAACTGTTTCATGCCTATCGCGATGAAGAAGCGTTACCCTCGGGTGAAGTACTGGAAGAGATCATCGATCTATGCCGGGCAATCCTTTTCCCCGGTTATTACGGGAATGCACGTATCAGCAAGCAGACGATCCGCTTCCATACCGGTGTAAACATCGGGACATTGCATACCTTGCTTTCCAAACAGATTTATGCCGGGCTTTGCTTTGCCGATACCAATTGCACGACTTGCCCGGAAGAAAAGATATTCACCGAAGCGGAAAAGCTCTCGGAAGCTTTTATCCAGTCACTTCCTGAAATGCGCAGCCTGTTGGCAACCGATGCCGAAGCTGCCTTTAACGGCGATCCAGCCGCACAAAACATCAATGAGGTCATCTTTTGCTATCCCGGTTTCCGGGCTATCTGCAACTACCGTATTGCACACCAGCTGTACCGGCTCGGCGTCCCTTTCATCCCCCGCATGATTACTGAAATGGCGCATTCGGAGACGGGTATCGATATTCATCCGGGAGCACAGATCGGGCATTATTTCTCCATCGATCATGGCACAGGCACTGTTATCGGCGAAACCAGCGTGATCGGTAACCACGTCCGTATCTTCCAGGGAGTCAGCCTGGCAGGAGAGAAACTGCCGCCTGACGAGAACGGGAATGCGATACGCGGCGTCTCCCGCCATCCGGTTTTAGGCGATCATGTCACGGTCTATTCAAATGCCACTTTACTGGGGCGGATTTGTATCGGCGAGGGAGCGACAATCTGCGGAAATGTCTGGATCACCGAAGATGTTCCGGCAGGAGCGACGATTCAATTGACAATTGATAATGGACAATTGACAATTGGAAGAAACGAGAATGTATAAACTAATAATATAATTATTAACGAGCAATGAGACAAAGACGATTCGTTTTTTTTCCGGCAAATTGTCAATTGTCCATTGTCAACTGTCAATTACAATGAGCGAGACTTTTGAAATGGTGGCCAAGACCCTTTACGGGTTGGAAGAAATACTGGCCGGCGAATTATTATCTTTAGGTGCCAACGACATACAGATTGGCCGCCGGATGGTGTCCTTTACCGGAGATAAGGAAGTGCTTTACAAAGCCAACTTTTGTTGCCGTACGGCGCTTCGCATCCTGAAGCCCATTTATCACTTTAAAGCCAAAGACGCCGATACCGTGTACAAAGAGGTGAAGAAGGTGAAATGGGAAAACTACATATCGCTGGACAAGACATTCGCCATCGACTCGGTTATCTACTCGGAAGACTTCAACCACTCCAAGTTTGTTGCCTATCGTACGAAAGATGCTATCGTGGATTATTTCATGGAAAAGGAACAAAAGCGTCCTTCCGTCCGTGTGAATAATCCGGATCTGTATATCAATATCCATATCTCGCACAACGACTGTACGCTGTCTATCGACAGTTCGGGCGAGAGTCTGCATAAACGCGGCTATCGTGTAGACCAGACGGAAGCCCCGCTGAACGAAGTATTAGCTGCCGGCATGATCCTGAAAACAGGGTGGAAGGGAGAATCCAACTTCGTCGATCCGATGTGCGGTTCCGGTACGTTGCTGATCGAGGCTGCCATGATTGCGCTGAACATCGCTCCGGGTGTGCACCGCAAGGAGTTCGCTTTCGAAAAATGGATCGACTTCGATCAGGAACTGTTCGACCGTATCTACAACGACGAAAGCCAGGAACGGGAATTTACATTCAAATGTTACGGTGCGGATATCAGTCCGGCAGCAATCGAGATTGCCGAAAAGAACATCCGCAGTGCCGGCCTGATGAAATATATCGACCTGAAAGTCCAACCGTTCCAGCAATGCGCTGAAGCGCCGAATCCGGGTATCATGGTGACGAATCCGCCTTACGGCGAACGTATTTCAAGCCGTGACCTGTTAGGGCTGTATAATATGATCGGCGAACGGATCAAACATGTGTTTACGGGATATAAGGTATGGATCCTGAGCTACAAAGACGAATGTTTCGATAAGATCGGCTTGAAACCGAGCGAAAAGATGAAGTTGATGAACGGTTCGCTGGAATGCGAATACCGTTGCTACGACATATTTGAAGGAAAGAACAAGGACTATAAAAAAGCGTTGAACGAAGAAGGCGAAGCGCGTCCGTCAGGTTTCGAACGCCCGGATGTTGCCGGCAAACACTCTTTCGAACGCCGTCCGGATCGTCCTTCCGATCGCTCATCAGACCGTCCTTCCCGTCCGAACTTCAAGACTGACCGGTTGGACCGCCCCGACCGCCGTTTTGCAGCGGCACATGCCGAGGATGACAGCGAACGCGCACCGTTTGTACCGGGCAAGCGTTATTTTGGCGATGATCGGGCGGATGGCCGTCCGGCACGCAAGGATTTCGTTGCCAAACGCCCTGTCAAGAAACGTTTCAAAGACGATGAAGTCTTTGGGGACAAAAAGAAATTCGGGGATAAGAAGTTTGGTGACAGGAAATTCGGAGATAAGAAGTTCGGAAACCAATCATTCAAGAAACCATTTAAAAGAAGAGATGACGATGATCTCGAAGATTAAATATTTAGCAATATGTTGTGCCCTGGCACTTACAAATCCGCTGTCGATGATGGGACAAGATAAGCAGTTCACCTTGCAAGACCTGATACCGGGAGGAAAAACGCAGAGTCGTTTTGTGCCCCGCAGCCTGAAACAGTTGCAGTGGTGCGGAGATACTTATCTGTATGTCAGGGGCGACAGCATGATGAGCGGCGAATCGACCAAGAACGAAAAAGTGGCCTTCACTCGCCAGCAACTGAACGATGCACTTACGGCAGCCGGACAGCAGACAGTGGGAAGTATGCCTTATTTCTCGGTTCCCTATCCGGATCAGCCTGTGCTAACATTCAATGCCAAGCGCCATCGTTACCATTATAATTTTGCGGAAAACAAGATTCTGAATACTTATAAGTTGGATGCGTCATGGGCGGATTATGATTTCTGCCCGGCTAACGGCTACCTGGCTTTTACGGAAGGGAATAACCTGCGGATTCTTTCGCCCGACAACACTGTCGGGATTGTTACGGATGAAACGGCGGACGGTATCGTTTGCGGAAAGTCTGTCCACCAGAACGAGTTCGGTATCCATAAGGGGACTTTCTGGTCGCCCGCCGGTTCGGCTTTAGCTTTCTACCGGATGGACGAAAGCATGGTTACGGATTATCCGTTTGTTAATATTACAACCCGCTGCGCAACGGCTGAACCGCATAAGTACCCGATGGCCGGCATGAAAAGCCATGAAGTGACTGTCGGCGTCTATAACTTGGAAACAAAAAAGACCGTCTGGCTGAAAACGGGATTGCCAAAAGAGAAATACCTGACTAATATAGCCTGGAGTCCGGACGAGAAAAGCATCTATATCGCTGAACTGAACCGGGAACAGAACGAGATGCATCTGGTACGCTATTCCGCCCTGACAGGGGAAAAGGAAGCCGACCTGTTCACCGAAACGGATGAACACTACGTGGAACCGCAACATCCGGTTCTCTTCCTTCCTAACAACCCGGACCAGTTTATCTGGCAGAGCGAACGCGACGGATATAACCACCTGTATCTATATAATACGGAGGGCAAACTGCTGAAGCAGCTGACGAAAGGCGAATGGGTCGTAAAGGATGTATTAGGCTTCGATGCAAAAGGGAAAGCCTTGTATTTCTCCTCTACCAAACCGGCGCTGCTCAGTTCCTTCGGCTATGGCGATGCCTTATATGTCGGAACATCACGGTTAGATTTGAAAAAGGGAACATCTTACGAACTGACTTCGGGCGGTTTGCAAGGTGTGCACAGTACGCAACTCAGCGCATCCGGCAAGTATCTGATCGATAATTATTCCGCTCCCGCTATCCCGCGTGAGATTTCGATTATCGACGGGCAAAAGAGAGAAACCCTGCGGACGTTGCTGATGGCAAAAGACCCATACGAGGGTTATGCCATGCCGGAAATCGTCACAGGAACGATCAAGGCGGCAGACGGCGTGACTGACTTGAACTATCGCCTGGTTAAACCCGTCGGGCTGGATGAAACAAAGAAATACCCCACTATCGTCTATGTCTACGGAGGTCCGCACGCCCAGTTGGTGACAGGCGGATGGAAGAACGGTGTAGGCGGATGGGATATCTATATGGCACAACGCGGATATGTGATCTTTACGCTCGACAGTCGCGGATCAGCCAATCGCGGACATGCTTTTGAAAGTGTGATCCACCGGAACTTAGGTGTAAACGAAATGGCGGACCAGGTGAAAGGTGTCGACTTCCTGAAGTCTCTTCCATACGTGGATGCCGACCGGATAGGCGTACACGGATGGAGCTATGGCGGCTTTATGACAACGAACCTGATGTGTTCTTATCCGGAACTGTTTAAGGTAGGCGTTGCCGGAGGACCGGTGATCGACTGGAGCAACTACGAAATCATGTACGGTGAACGCTATATGGACCGTCCGCAAGATAATCTGGAAGGATATAAGAATGCCAACCTCAAACTGAAAGCCGGCAACCTCAAAGGACATCTGTTGTTGATTCACGGAGATATCGATCCGGTAGTCGTTTGGCAGCACAGCCTCGGCTTCCTGAAAGCCTGTGTGGATGCAGACACCTATCCGGATTACTTTGTCTATCCCCGTCACCTGCACAATGTGATCGGCAAAGACCGCCCGCATCTGTATGAGAAGATAACACGGTACTTCGACGATTACCTGAAGAATTGAAAATTAAGAATTAAGAAATATGAACATCTTATTACTTGGCTCAGGCGGCCGCGAACACGCAATAGCCTGGAAGATTGCTCAAAGCCCGAAAGTGGACAAGTTATTCATTGCTCCCGGTAATGCAGGAACAGCATTGGCAGGCACGAATGTAAATATTAAGGCAGACGATTTCCCTGCTATCAAGGAGTTTGCTTTGGCAAACAATATCGATATGGTAGTGGTAGGCCCGGAAGACCCGTTGGTGAAAGGGGTTTACGACTTCTTCAAGAACGATTCCGCCCTGGCCGCTATTCCCGTTATCGGCCCGTCTAAAGAGGGTGCACAGTTAGAAGGGAGTAAGGATTTTGCCAAGGCTTTCATGATGCGCCATCACATCCCGACTGCCCGCTACAAAAGTATCTCGGCAGATAATTTAGCAGAAGGCTACGCTTTCCTCGAAGAACTGCAAGCTCCTTATGTGCTGAAAGCAGACGGACTGGCAGCCGGCAAAGGTGTGTTGATTCTCGATACACTGGAAGAGGCGAAGAAAGAGTTGGGCGACATGCTGGGCGGAATGTTCGGCGATGCCAGCAAAACAGTTGTCATCGAAGAGTTTCTGGATGGTATCGAATGCTCTGTGTTTGTCATGACAGACGGCAAAGATTATAAGGTACTTCCGGTTGCCAAAGACTACAAACGGATCGGAGAAGGCAATACCGGCCTGAATACAGGCGGTATGGGAGCTGTTTCCCCTGTTCCTTTCGCAGATGATGTGTTTATGCAGAAGGTGGACGAGCGCATTATCCGCCCGACCATCGAAGGACTAAAAGCGGAGAATATCGATTATAAAGGTTTCATTTTCCTCGGCCTGATCAATGTAAAGAACGAGCCGATGGTGATCGAATATAACTGCCGCATGGGTGATCCGGAAACGGAAGTCGTGATGCTCCGCATCCAGAGTGACCTGGTTGAACTGCTGGAAGGCGTTGCAGAAGGCAACTTAGGAAGCCGCACACTGACACACGACCCGCGTGCAGCTGTAACCGTTATGCTGGTCAGCGGCGGTTACCCCGAAGCCTACGAAAAGGGCAAAGTGATCAGTGGCTTGGATAAAGTCCCGGCAGAAAACATCGTTTTCCATGCCGGCACAAAGGCAGCCGACGGACAGATCCTCACTAACGGAGGCCGTGTCATCGCCGTCAGCTCATATGGTGCCAACAAGGAGGAAGCCCTTGCCAAATCCTTCGCCGGTGCCAAAATCATCGACTTCGACAAGAAATATTTCCGTAGCGATATCGGATTCGATTTGTAATAAACGTTTGCTCGTATTTACCGGACGCAGACGGGCGCAGACTACGCAGAGGAACGCAGACTTATTTTCTTTTAAAACAATAAATGATCTGCGTTCATCTGCGTCATCTGCGATATCTGCGTCCGGTAATACAAACATAGCGAGTCTCCGCTAAATCATCATCTATCTAATTTCAACTAACATGAGAGTAGCATACAATAAATACACCCGCCGGTTTGACTTTTCCGCGCCGCAGACCTTTATTCCGGTTCTGCTGGCGTGTATGGTCTGCTGGGTGGTGAGTTATCTGTATTCCGTAGGCTATCCCGTCTATGGCGAGGTTTCGGCTACTCCTCTTTGGAACGCTATCTGCCAGGCATTGCCCGGCAAAGAATTTACCTACATCATCGGGATGGTACTGATGGCAGGAGGCGCTTTCTTATTACATCGCGCCAATTATGTCTTGGTGTTGATCAGGGAAAAGACGATGTTGCCGTTCCTTTTTTATATCTTATTCATCAGTACGAACCCGGATTTCTTCCCGCTGAAATCTACGTCGGTCGGCGTTTTCTGCCTAATCCTGGCGATTTACCAGCTATTCACCTCCTACCACGATCCGGAAGCGAGGGAAAAAGCCTACAGTGCTGCCCTGTTGATCGGTATCGGAAGCCTGCTCTGGATTCACCTGCTCTGGTTCCTGCCCCTGTTTTGGCTCGGGATGTACAACTTCCGTTCGCTGACGCCGCGTACATTTATGGCATCTCTGCTCGGTGTCGCCACCGTGTATTGGTTCCTGCTGGGCTGGTGCGTATGGCAACGGGATTTTACGCCGTTCACCATTCCTTTCCATACGCTTTTCAAGATGCACCTGTTGGCTACGGACGGGATTGTGCTGGTTGACTGGATCAGTATCATTGCAATCGCTTTCCTGACAATTGTCGCGTCTCTGAATATCGTCATGCACGATACGGAGGATTCACTGCGTTCACGCCAGTTTCTTGCGTTCCTGATTGCGATGTCGGTGTGGGCTTTCAGCCTTTATTTCCTCTATGAGCAAGTCTCGGAAGAATTTCTGGAAACGGCTTGTGTACCTGCTTCCATCCTGATTGCCCACTTCTTTACGGTAACGCGAAGGCGGATTGTTTTCTGGTCGTTTTATGCAACTGTGGTATTCCTGATTGCCACCTTATTCATTCGTTTATGGAATTTCTTATAGAATACGGATATATCGGCGTGTTTATCGCCTCGTTCCTGGCCGCTACCATCCTGCCGTTCAGCAGCGAGGTGGTTCTGACCGGCGTACTACTGGCAGGCTCGGCCTACTGGCCTTGTATGATTGCCGCGACATTAGGTAACTTCCTGGGAGGTATGAGTTGTTACTGGTTAGGTATGCTGGGGAAAGTCGAATGGATAGAGAAATATCTGAAGCTGGATGCCGTGAAACTCCAAAAGGTCCAGGACTGGATAAAAGGGAAAGGCTCTTGGATGGGCTTCTTTGTTTTCCTTCCCGGCATCGGTGATTTCATCGCCGTAGCGCTCGGTTTCCTCCGTGCCAATATCTGGATCGTTGCGATCTCGATGTTCCTCGGAAAGGCGATCCGATATTGGGTTTGGATGGAATTTGTTTACAAGGTACAGGGAATGTTCTGATTATTCCACTCTGACATATACTTTCGTATATACCTCGTTATGCCGGGCATAGATGACGTAGTTGCCCCGGAGATTATCGCCCCACGAGACCCACAGGCTCATCTTCAAAACACCGCCATTGGTCGAAATCTGGAAGATCTCTTCCAGACTGCTGTCGTAGTAAAACTCTGTGTTCTTGGGAAACTCACAGACGATTTCCTCTCCATAACCGTTGCGTACTGTCCCGATCATGCTGTCATAGGCAGGTAAACCTTCTGCCTCGGGATTGATCAAGGCAAACCGCACGACAGCGCCTATTCTTTTTTCCTCTTTCATGATCTCCGAATCGACATAGAACTGATAGTAGTCTCCGGCCAGCGCTAATGCGAACTTCCCCGACGGGAACTGCATTACAGCTTCTTCCACGAAAGCCTGGTAGAGATGGCCCGGCGTTACGGCGACCTGAGAGACCAACCCGTCGCCGACCTTGGGAGGAATGACTTTTCCCAATCCTTTCGACGTACCGATTTCGGCAATCAGGCATCTGTTTGTCTGAAAATTGTTTGCAGCATTAATGTAAATGTCTGAATTTCCCAAACGGGTCGTGCCGTTCTCCGCATCGAGCATGTTCAAAGTGGTTGCGTTATTGATTTCCGGGGTGGAATCGTCATCCGAACAAGAGAAAGCCGGAAGCAGGAACGCCATTAACAAGAACTGAAATAATAGATTCTTTTTCATCATTTTCTTTTTTTAATTAAAATCCGTTTTACAAGTGAGAAAATAGGTTCACAAATGTATCCATATTATTCCGAAATCAAAGAGGGTTACCATAAAAAGTTTATATCTTTGAACCATAAATATGATTTCATATGAAGAAACAAAAAACATATCAAACACCGCCCACCCGTTCATCTGTTAATGAACCGGCAGCGGTGTACCATACTGATCTTCCTTTCCTGTCAAGGGAAGAGGCCTTGAAAACCGGCATGCTTTTAGCGGAATCGAAAAGAATCTTATTTGACAAGATTCGTCAAGACTTCAAAAGATAATACCGCATGGATGTAATTATTGACCAAGCCGTCCATGATGCCATAATAGATTTCTATGAAGCTTCAAAACGTTTACATATCACGCTTGACGAAGAAACCATCTCCAAAAAGATGAAACGCATCTATGACGAAATTGAAAACCTCGGACTATACGCTACCGCTTATAATACAGCTCGCCTTCGTAAGGATTGGATTCAGAAAGGATATAAAGAATGCGTGATCGAGGATTTTCATTTTGCATACCAGGTTTATCAGGATGAAAATGGAAACGCTTTTGTATATGTCCATGATGCCTGCCACAGTTTTCTTTATCGAGAATAACACATTTGTTATTCCGCCAACCACTTATTGATCTGTGTCAATATTTTTTCTTTCATCTCTTCCGGCATGTTGCTGATGCGGGAACGGTGGCTGCCTCCGGGCTGGATGTAGATTTGCTCGTTTACCTTGCCTTTGAAGGTGGGGACACGGGTTGCGCTCCAAGGGTCCACTTCACCGTAGATGAATATCATTTTCGGATCATTGTCCTTCAGGAAATCATAGACTTTATGATAGAGTTCCGGACGGTATTCCACGCGGTCGACCAGTTCACGGGGTAGCATGATGCGGTTCAGGTAACCACGACTGCTGTCGATTGTCAGAAGCTTACGGAACGGCTTTGTGTCATAACCATAATAGCCCAATTCACGGGCTGCCTGGACGAAAAAGGAGATGTTCGGCTGGCCCTCGGCAAAATAATCGGGGCCGCTGATGTCGGCTAAGTGGTAAAACAATGTTTTCGTGTCGGAAGAAAGGGGCGGAATAACGTTGGTCGGCGTTCCCCACTGCCAGAGGGCAAACGGGTATTCGAGCACGCAATAGTCCAGCACTTCGGCCATCGGAATGCGAAACTCCAGCTTTTTATCGCGACAGAAAGTCTCCAACATCGGGACGATTTCGGCTTTACGCTTCAGGATTTCGGCTTGGAACGCTTCGATCTTCCGGCGGTCTTTCTTCGTACCGACTTTACGCAGGAACGGTTCGTGGCGGCCGTCTTCGACACCCCGGTTCAAGGGAGCGACATAAGGGACGGAGAAATCGACATCGTCAGGGAAATAGGCGCGATACAGGCAAGTGGTCTGCCCACCTTTGCTGATGCCGGTGCTGACCCACTTGCCGGTGTAGAGTTGGCGGAAGGTCCGATTGACGTTATGGAGGTCATAAGCCGAGTTCTCGGCTGTCAGGTAATCCCAGTTACAGGGTTCCGGAGTGGATTCCAGAAAATAACGGTATTCCACAAAGACCATATTGGCGTCGAGCAGCTTCGACAGCTCTTCCTGGTAGCGGGGATTGAGGGCGTATGCAGCGCCATAGCCTTCGGTCACCAAGATTGTGGGACGGTCGAAACCTACATGGGCGACGATCACGCGCTGGGTGAATGTCCCGGCAGCAGGGTTCTTATGATCGACCGGTTGGGTAATGCGGACGACATATTTCTCGGCGTAATAGTCCGATTCCAGTTTTTCGATGCCGCTGATACCTTTCAGAGCGGCCAGTTTTTCCTGTAATTCCTGTGCACTGCCGGCAAAGGCGATGCACAACATCAATAGGAATGTAATGCTTTTCAATAGACGTTTCATGGTATTTAATCTTTTAAAGTTATTTGTTACAATTATATCGAACTTACCTCAAGAACTGCACTCATAGCGTCTGTGTCCTGGAGAGTGTATCCAAATAAGTCCTAACGCTTTAGCGTGTCATTGCGGGCTTGACCCGCCAGGACAGAGACACTATAAATGAAACTTTTGACATATCTTCATGACACGCTAAAGCGTTAGAACTTACTTTTGATATATCCACAATGACATGCTAAAGCGTTGATGATTACTCTTGACATACCACTATATACCAATTCATATATCCCAATCCAAAGATAAATCTTTCCATTCAGGATTCATACTTATTACAAGAACGTTTTTCCATTCTCTTTTCCAATTCTTCAATTGTTTCTCTCGAGCAATAGCTTCTTCTATTTTATTAAACTCTTCAAAATAAACAAGCTTTGAGCATTTATATTTACTGGTAAAGCCAGAGATTAATCCACTTCTGTGTTTTTGCATCCGACGTTCCAAATTATTGGTTACACCCGTATAGAGAACATTTCCGTGTACATTGGTGAGCATATATACCCAATACTGATGTATGTTTTTAACCATTATGTTAGTATGAGGTGGCGGGTCAAGCCCGCCATGACACAAGAGCAATCTTATTATCTGTATTTATGAGGATGTCCTATTCAAACAACTTGAACTCATATCCCTGCTCCTGCAACCACTCGATGGCGCGAGGCATGGCTTCGCGCATGTTGCTTTCGGCTTTCAGCGAATCGTGGAAGACGATGACGGAGCCGTTGCGCGTGTAGTTTTTGACGACGTTGAAGACTCCGTTCGGCGTCATGTGCGGACTGTAGTCGCGTGTCACGACGTCCCACATGATAATCCGGTAGTGCTTCCTGAGAAAGACCACCTGCGGAAAGCGCATATGGCCGTGGGGCGGACGGAAAAGGTTACTCTTGATGTACTCGGCAGCCTTCTCGACATTCGCCAGATAATTCTTTGTCCAGAACCGTATCCCCTGGATATGGTTGAACGTGTGGTTACCGACACGGTGTCCCCGGTCGAGCACCATCCGGTAGGTCTCCGGATACTTCCGGACGTTGTCTCCTACGCAGAAAAAGGTGGCTTTCACGCCATATTTATCGAGTATATCCAATACCCAAGGGGTAATCTCGGGGATAGGGCCATCGTCGAAGGTGAGATATACACACTTCTTCTTAGCCGGAATCCTCCAGATTACCCCTGGAAACAGGACCCTGTAGAACCAGGGCGGTTGTTCTATAAACATATCTATTCTTTGCGCACCGACTCGTAAGCCATACGGTAGTTGTCAAACTCTTCCTGATATTTCTTACCGAATTCGGGGTTATAATGTTTGCTAATTAACAAAACCTGATTGAGAGTTGCCAGATTATAATACAGCTCAGATTCTATCGAAGCCATCTGCGCCGGGCTCAAGCGGTAGAACCAGTTGAGGTTGCGCATCGCATTATCGGCAATGGCAGTAAAGACTTCTTCCGCCTTCTCTTTCTGCCCTAACACATAATACAACTCTCCGGTTGAAACGGCCGAATAATCCAACGGGACATTTTCCGGCGGCAATACCTGCATGGACTTGTCCAGTACGGCCAGCGCCTTGTCGTTCTTGCCTTCTCTCACCAACGCTTCCGCCAGTTTGTTGAACAACATCGTACGGTAGCTCTTACACATACGCATGACGTTCTCGTCGATGTAAACGCCCGGTTTGTCTACGCCGCCCCATTTGAATTTGTTCATCACGTTGTCATACATCTTGTCGGTATTGACCGCTTTGTTGGCTTCCTTCGGAACGATCTGATAAGCCAGACCGGTCTGTTCGAAATAGCCGTCCAACTTGATGAACTGGTCGGAATTAACCGTGATGGCATAATAGATCGGACGTTCGAAGTTATTGGTCTGCAACATATCGAGGATCGTCAGTTCCTGTTTGCCCAAAGCGTTCTTGCCTCTCAGGTCGATCATCATCTGGCTGACCATTCCATCCGTATTACCACCCAACACTTTGGCTCCGGCAACCGAATCGACCTTATAATAAAGTCTGTCGGCCGGGATATAATCCAGTTCCTGGTTGATGCCCGGAATCTTCTTGAATTTCGGATCATCGCTACGGACAAAATTCAACGCCACATTCAGGTCGATCGAGTCTTTTGTCAGCGGGAATACATAGGCTGCATCGCGCGTTCCCTGGATATACTGGTCGCGTGTCCAGGTGATCGGCAGCGGAGCGGACTCGTAAGCCTGTTTCTTCATCTGGTCGATATACCAGTCTGTTTGCAAATAGCTGGTGTTACATACACGGACGTCGGTACGGACTCCTTCGACCTCCTGGGCATACCACAGCGGGAAGGTATCGTTATCGCCATTCGTAAAGATCACGGCGTTCGGCTCGCATGATTCCAGATAGTTTGACCCGAAATCACGGCAGACATAACGGCCTGAACGGTCGTGGTCGTCCCAAGTCTGACTGGCCATCTGGACAGGCACGAACAGGCAAAGCAGAGTTGCCACCGAACCGGCGATTACCGGATTCAGCTTGCCGTAGCGCTCCAATCCCTTTGCCAAGGCTGCAACACCAAACCCGATCCAGATACAGAAGGCATAGAACGAACCGGCATACGCATAGTCTCGTTCACGCGGCTGGTAGGGTGTCTGGTTCAGATAGAGCACAATGGCCAGACCTGTCATAAAGAACAGGAAGAATGTAACCCAGAAACTCTGGATACCCTTCTGTCCGGAATAAGCCTGGAACAACAGGCCCAGAATACCCAACAGCAGGGGCAGCATATAATAGACGTTATGTCCTTTGTTATTGATAATATCGTACGGCATATCCTCCTGCGGGCCGACCAATACCTCGTCGATAAACGGAATACCGGTGATCCAGTTACCGTTCAGCACTTCGCCATTTCCCTGGATGTCGTTCTGACGGCCGGAGAAGTTCCACATGAAGTAGCGCCAGTACATAAAATTCAGCTGGTAGGAGAAGAAGTAGCGCAGGTTTTCCGCAAACGTCGGTTTCATCACGCTCTTGATCTCACCGCAATAGTTGTACTTCACCGGCTGGCCTTTCACCTGCGCCCATTCCTTATAGGCCTCGATATGGCGCGCATCGGTACTGAACATACGCGGGAAGAGCATATTCAGCTCGTCTACATATTTATAATCCTGATCGCGACGGGAAACGTAGTAACGGTCTTTCTCGTTCTTGTCTTTCTTGACCACACGGCTCCAAGTCGGTTCGCCTTCCGTCGTAACGGGGACGCAATTGCCTCCCTGGTTCTCACGTTGTACTTCGGAAACATATGTCTGTCCGTAGATAAGCGGTGTCTTACCGTATTGTTCACGTGCCAGATAAGTACGCAGCGTGAAGATGTCGCTCGGTGCGTTCTGGTTCATCGGCGTGTCGGCTGTCGCACGGATCAGTGTCAGTGCATACGAAGAATAACCGACAACGACTACCATCAGGCAAACCAGAATCGTATTCAACGTCTTGATATCAACCTTTTTGCTCCAGAACAGATAAAGGCTCAAGGCTGCCGTCAGAATAACAGCCAGCACATACCCGCTACCGATAAACGGAATACCGATCAGTACGATCGACAGGATAAAGGCAATCTTCATCCGTGTCGGATGAACCTCATCGCGCATCGTTTCCCAGATAGACCAGATCAAGACACCGGCCACTATAATCATATAAGCGAATACTCCGGAATTGTAAGGCATACCTAATACGTTGACGAACAACAGTTCGAAATAACCGCAAACCTCGACCAGTCCCTGCACCACCCCATACATCATCAGGGCAACGATAGCAAAGGAAACCAGCAGGGCGACAAGCGTCCCCTTCATGGTCGGATTCGGGAATTTCTTATAGTAATATACCAACACGATAGCCGGAATACACAGCAAGTTCAGCAAGTGGACGCCGATACTCAACCCCATCAGGTAAGCGATCAACACGATCCAGCGGTCTGCATGCGGTTTGTCGGCTACGGCCTCCCACTTCAAAATCAGCCAGAAAACGACTGCCGTGAAGAGGGATGAGTAGGCATAAACCTCTCCTTCCACAGCACTGAACCAGAAGGTATCGCTGAAAGTATAAGCCAATGCACCGACCAGACCGCTACCCATGATAGTGATCATCTGTCCCAAAGAGGCTTCTTCGCCGTCTTTCACCATGATCTTGCGGGCAAGATGGGTGATACTCCAGAAAAGGAACAGGATAGTCAGCCCGCTAAACAAAGCAGACATCGAATTTACCATCTTTGCAACTGTGGCAGAGTCGGATGCGAGTTGTGTAAACAGATTGGCCGTCAACATAAAGAACGGCGCTCCGGGCGGATGCCCTACTTCCAGCTTATAAGCCGAAGAAATGAACTCACCACAATCCCAGAAGCTGGCAGTGGGTTCGATAGTCATCAAATAGACGGTTGAAGCGATTGCAAAAACAATCCAGCCCAACACGTTGTTGATCAATTTATACTTTCCCATACTTTGTATAAAGTGTAATAATTAATTGTCTTAATTCTGTATCCTCACACGGACAGTCGGCCGCAAAGGTAAGCATTTACGTTTAATACCAACGCCCTGATACGCTATAAATTGTGTGGAAGAGATTAGAAATATATTAAAGAATTGCCTGAATAACAGAATAAAATCTGAAGATTTGCCGACATTTGGATGACAGGATACTGACATGGCTGTCATAATCATCCTTTATTGTTTCAAATATAGTAAGTTTTGAACCTCCTGTAAATAAGGAAATATACAATAACCCCCATTTTCGACTGTTTTTCTATTTCGTCCAAAATCTTGATCGATTTTGGATTGACTTTTTCACGGTTTAAGCTCCCCTTTCTGACAAAAGGAAAAACGAGGTGCGCAGTCCGTTCCCAAAAGCGTGCAATCTGATTACCGAAAACCGGAAACGCCGTCAAAGTGATAAAGCTTAACTCCCGGAGAATCGAATATTTGAAAATAAAACGGACGGCGTTCCAAATATCGCAAGGAAATTCAGGGGCTTTTTTGCCTTAAAGACGGTCCTCTTTTCAATTACGACCGTCCAAATCGCCATTACGACCGTCCTAATCTTCGCGAGGTGCCGAGTGCACTACACATTAGCACGGTCGCAATGGCAAAGAGGACGGTCGTAATTGTTGAAAATGCTCGAAAAAGGCGAAAAAGGCCCTTTTTGAGGTCAAAAAAGCGGATTAACATTTGTTTTGTTTCGGATGTCTCTTGGACTTGAAAAATCTGTTTTATACAATAAGCCCCCCTGCCGCAGGCTCTCTTTTGCCGTTGATTTCAATCAACGGGTTGATAAGTTCCCGGCTTTGCCGGATTCCTCTGTGGGTTTCAACCCCTTTCAAATATCTACAGGCAATCTCTATTAAAGGGGCTGAAGCCCACAGAGGAAGAAGCTCTGCCTCTAAGCTCTAAAACCGTTCGTTGAAACGAAACGGCAAAAGAGAGCCTGCGGCAGGGGACTTATTGTATAAAACGCATTTTTTGAGCTCGAAAGGCACCCTAATTCAAACAAATGCCAATCCACTTTTCAGCTGTCAAAAAGGAGCTTTTTCCTATGATCCGGCACCTTATCGCTGCGAAGAGGGACTTTATCGCTCTGACCCGGAACTTTGTTGCCCCGAAGTCAGACTTCATATAGCACGAAGTCAACCTTCAGAGCGACGAAGCGTTACTTCAAGGCTATTTTCTGCGCACCTCACGGCAACATCCCCCCCCCAATTTCCTTGGGATATTTGGAACGCCTCCGTCTTCGTCCGCAAATATTCGATTCTCCGGGAGTTAAGGTTTATCACTTTGCCGGCGTTTCCGTCTTTCGGCAATCAAATTGTACGCTTTTCGGTATGGGCTCGGCACCTCATTTCGTTTGTTGTCATCCGAGCAGGTTAAAACAGTGAAAAGAGTCAATCCAAAATCGATCAAGATTTCGGACGAAATAGAAAAACAGTCGAAACAGGGGGTTATTGTATATTTCCCAATTTACAAAAGGTCCAAAACGTAAGAAATAATGAACCATCCCGTTCCCGCGCTCCGACGCGGGATCGCAAAGGAACTGCCGTATTTTGGACCGATAAATCATCATTTTTATTTCCAAAACCTGGGGGATATGTTGCATAAACGGTATTGTTTTGTCCTGTAACCCACCTGTTTTGGAAAATTATGGGCGTTTTCCCTTGTTGATTCGGAAAACCTATTTACCTTTGCAACGATTCCGTAGTGGGCAGCGGCCTACGGAGCGCGGGATCAATTACATATTGTAAGCATTTTACGAAGATTATTCCAAACATAAAATCTGGTAAATTTTTAGTCTAACGGAATAATGGACAGTAAAAGCTTGCGCTGACTGCGTATTATAGAATATCTACCATTTTAGATGGGTGGATTATATATAATCGTATAGGCGCGGGCTATTGTTCTATTATTGTTAGACGGGCTTACCAGAGCCTTATGTTTAATAATAGACAATAGATCCGCGTTTTTTTATGCCCGTTCATAATCATTCGCGGGGAGTTGTTCTCCCCTTCGTGAAATTAGTTGTTGGATTTTTAAACACTATTTTATTAACAATTAATTATTAATGATTATGAACAAGAGATTTTCTACTCTTTTGGCTGCCGCTCTGGTGGCCGGTGGATTGTCTGCAAATGTGATGGCGGCAGATATTGTCACTACAGATTTGAAAGACGGTCAGTTCATCCATTTGTCAACGGCAACTGGTGGAACCACTTACCTGACAATGGATGCTAAAGGTGATTTTTCAACAGTAGTAGCATCAAGCTGGTCTGGTAATATTGACAAATTGCTGGGTTCTCTTTGGCAGGTTAAGTTGATTCCTCATACAACTCAAGCTGGAACAACTTATACTTATTCATTAACAAACCGCTTGTCTGGCCAATTGTTGTCAGTTAAGTTGCAATCGGATGTCGATGGTGGCGGACGCTCTGAAAATATTACTGCTAATGAAAAAGGTGGTAATACAGAATGGGCTTATGCATCAGGTAATGCTTTGTATGCAATAAAGGGTGATACAGTCTTCACGATTGGAATAGGTAGTAATGTATTAACTTTTGGTGCAACAGAGGATACATCAGCTCCTTCCAATACTTCATTGTACATGGGTGCAGTTTCCACAGCAGCTGTAACATTGAAAGCTTCTGACTTCAACGCATTGGTAAAAGCAAATGCCGGTCGTTTGTTCTTCACTGACGAAAATGTGTCTTCTACAGAAAAGAATGTGTTGACGGCTAATAAGTGGGAAGCGGTTGATGCAAAAATGACTGATGGTGCATATGCAAGTGGTGGAACAGATGTTCTTTTCCTGACTAACGGTAAAGAATATAAAAACCGTATGAACAATGCTATGACTGCCGCAGATCAAACACAGAAAGAATATCTGTTGGTAGACTATAACTTCTACGATCCAAGCAAAGAATTTAATGTGTTGAAGGCTGATACAATTGCTGTAGAACCGACTTCTGATGCAGTTTCTAATTTCGATAAACGTACAGTTATAGCAAAACATCATCCGGCAACAGCAGCATTCACTGTAACTTATTACATTCCGAATGATTCTATGGTGATTGCTCCGGCTTATGTTCAGACTTCTATTCCTGTGGCAACTACTTTGAAGGCTATGCATACTGCGTTGCCTACAAATGGAAAAGTTACAGCTGTTGAAACAGCTGTCAATGCATTAGAAGCAGCTGTTGCTTCTTTCTATACAACTTATGATGGTACTCCAACATCAATGCCTGCAAAGGGAGATAAGTTTGCTGAAGCAGACTTTGCAACAACAGGTGGAGCTTGGCAAGCAAGTTCAAGTGAATCAACTATCACCGGTGAAGAATTAATCGAAGCTGTAAAGACAGCAATAAAAGGTATTACTTATTCGACTACAGCTGCAACAGAAAAACTGGAAAAAGCTTATGTGGCTAAAGTGAATGCTTATTTATCAGCTTTAAATGGTTTGGAAATAGCGGACCTTGCAACAACTGGTGGTCAGGCTGCAAATTATGCAAAAGTTTCTACTTCTGCCATCAAAGACGGTGCAAACTACGCAGATGGTTTGAACTCTCTGACAGTTAATGCCGTTACTTCAAAGCAAGTCGTAATCCGTAAACTTTCTAATACGAAAGTTCTGACGATCGGTGGAGATCCTGCTGTTGTTGCTAATGGTAACTTGGTTGCTACAATCAAAACATCAGACAAAGACGCAACTATCGGTGGTGACGCAACAATTGCTGAAGGTCTGTATTATGTGATCGACGCAATGAAAGAAGATGACGGTGCTGAAAACAAATATTACGGCCTGTACTTCGATGAAAGCCCGGTTAATGCTGCTAATTATGTAGCAAAAGCTCAGGCATTCAATCCGTATGCTCAGTTTGTTGTTACTAAAGCTGCCGGTGTAGACAAAGGTAATTACGCTATTGAAAACCGTGCAACAGCAAATGCTAAATGGCAGGGTGTAACTAACGTTGTTGATAAAGACAACAAGATCTACACAATCGGTAACGATACAATCCAATTAGTAGCCGCTGACGACGTAGACGAAGACAACGCTTATATCGGCTTCAAATATATCACAGCTAACGATGCAAAGAACAATAAGTTCACCATCACTTCTGCTGCTGAAATGCTGGCTGGACAGACGATCGTAATGGTAAAAGACTCCAGCTTGAAGATCGCTGAAGGCGAAATGCTGTTTACTTTGACTCCGAGTGAAGAAACTGAATATGGTGTAAACGAAGACTTGATCAATGTTTCTTACACGATCTACAACGATGCCGACTCAACTTATCTGGTGAAAGACGACGCGAGCGATAACTATCGTTTCATCCACGAATCCAACATCGCTCCTTCAGCTATCACTAAGTTCTACATGATCGCTGTCGATACTGATTCTACTTATGTTTTGGCTGACGGTTTAGACGATGCTACTAAAATGGTTATCAGTACTCAGTACAAGACTATCTCTGCTAAAGATTTGGACGAACGTAACGACATGTTCATCGTTAAACCGCAGGCTGCTCCTGCCTCTTACAAATCTCTGCCGAAACACGTACGCATCCAGGCTATCAACGGCGACTATGCTGCCGTTAACGCTAAGAACCAGGGCATCGCTGTCCGTGAAGGTGATTTGAAGGCTGATGCTTATGACAACTTAGACTTTATCTTCTGGTTGGATACAGCTCATTATGAAAATGCTGCTCCTTACACTTACTACATCACGAAGGGTGTAAAAGAAACAGAAGAAGTGGCTGCAAGCAGACTGTATATGTGGAACTCTTATGACTCTGCAAAAGTAAAAGATGCAAACAAAGAACTTCCGTATGTCTATGGTGCAGGTGCAAACCGCGTAATGTTCCGCACAGCTTCTATCATGGCACAGGATACACTGTTAGTTCCGACTATGGATGCTGCTGCTAAGATCGACACTGTATCTATCGCTGCTAAGCCTGCCGGTTCTGCCGATGGCTTGAAGCACAATGTTAAGGCAGGTGTTAAGAACTTCCAGTTCAGCTTTGAATTTGCAAGCAAAGATGCAGATAACGAATACAACATCGTATGCCAGAATAACAACGGTAAGAACTATGTTCATAACATCAACGGTGTATTGGCAATGGGTCCGAAAGAAGACGCAGTTGTCGTAAACGTTCTTAACGTAACTCCGGAAGACGAAGCTGCAACAGGTAACGAAACGATCAACGCTGAAGGCGTGAAAGTGATCGCTGCTAACGGTGGTGTTCAGATCATCGGTGCACAGGGCAAAAAGGTTGTTATCACGAACATCCTCGGCCAGACAGTTGCCAACACAGTTCTTTCTTCTGACAACGCAACAATCGCTGCTCCTCAGGGCGTAGTCGTAGTTGCTATCGAAGGCGAAGAAGCTGTAAAAGCAATCGTAAAATAAGAATGAATTTATAATCAAATAATTCTAAAAACCGACCGCGCGGGTTTGTAGAGACGGACGGCCGTCCGTCTCGATCAACACCAATTACCCTGTGACAGGCGAACAAGCGGTCAAGTTTAATATTAATAATACTAAAGTAATTGAATTAAAAGTTCAATGTAGTCGGTAGCCCTGTGAAGGACGAAAGCATACAAAAGATTAGTCCCGGAAGATGGTAACACTTCCGGGGCTTTGTCGTTTTATAGGGCTACCGCTTCTTTGTCCCTGTGTTTGGCGCGCTGTATGTCACAGTAAGGAAAACCGAACCGGTCATTGAGTCTTCACTTCATTTTTACCACCGGCAAGTTTTATCTCCTGTCCACCCCAGACGAATGTACCGGTCAGGGAGGCCGGCAAAGTGACCGTACCGGAAAGTCCTTTTCCGCTCTTCTTCAAACTGACTTCGATGATGCCTGCCGGATGAGGGATTTTTCCTTCGATTTGCTTCAACGATCCCAAATGAGGAGCGACACGCACCGAGCGGAATCCCGGTTCGGCCGGCTCCACACCACAGACGGTAGCCAGGAAATCATAGACAGGGCTTGCGCTCCAGGCATGACAGTCCGAACGGGTCGGTTCCGGGTTTTCCGCAAACGTAGTCAATCCGATTGCCAGCATATCCTGCCAGGGTTTCAACATTTCCGTGTAGTGGTCTGCCAATCCGACCTTTTTTAGAGCACGGAACAGGTAAAAGCGATAATAGAAAGTCGCCTGTATCAAAGAAGGGTCCGTATTCAACTTATTGAACAGCGCCTGTTGCTTCTCCTGCGGGACGGCATCCGAAAGGATGCCCATGATATTGGCGTGCTGGCTGTAACTTGCTTCATCCGGATCATCCGCAAGCATCTGTTTTCCTTCATTCCAACATTTATCCCAAGTATGACGACATAAGGATTGATAGACTTTTTCGTAAGAACGGGCCAAATCGGTTTCGCCAAATTCTTTCAGCAACTCGATCGCATCCTTCAAGGTATAAGCCAGTTGAAGGGAAAGAATGGAAGAACCACCTGTAATAGCAGCTTTATGAGTCCCGCCAAGCGGCTGGTCATTGTTCCAGGGCCACTGCTTCGGCCAGTCGATGAAGTTCCAGTGAGGCACCGGTCCCAGGATACCCGTTTCCGGATCGATCTTGCTTGTAAACCATTCTAACACGCTCTTGACACCCGGCATACAGTTTTTCACAAAAGCAGGATCATCCCTGTACATCCAGTAATCGTGCACCATATTAATCCAATAGAGCGAGAAAGGCGGGATGTATTGCGGCACCCGGCTCGGATAGCGGCTGGTCGTAATCCCCTCATACGAACGGGAATAGTCGAACATTTTGATCGCCTTCCGCATCAACCGGTCGTCCCCGTCGACATAGAGGGAAATCAATGCCTGGATGCGTGTGTCGCCCACATATTGCAGTTGTTCGTAATACGGACAATCGTAATAGGTTTCGTTCGCACACAACCGGGCTGTACGCCAACCGACCTCCCATATCTTCTGCAAATCCGGCTGGTCGCTGGCGAAGCTGCCATTCTCCTTGAACGGATAGGCGGTGTACATTCCATAAATATCCAATAACGTAAGCGGTTCCCCTTTCGTCTCGATTTCGATTTGCAGGTAACGGTAGGTACGGAACCACAACGGACGGAACACCCGGTCACGTCCTCCATCGGGATAGAATTTATCCGTAAATCCACCTACCTCGCGCCCTTCTATATCGTTGCGGTTTCCTTTCTGCCCGTCCTTATACAATGCTTCACTATACCGCATCCGTATCTCGCTGCCCTTGCCCCCCGACACTTTCAGTTCCGGATAAGCATTCGTCAGATAGGACTGGTCGATCAGCAGCGTGACTTTCCGGTTAGCCGGAACCGTCATCGGGGCGTTTCCCTTTAGAAATGCAGAAGAAACAGTCAATCCTTCCGAACGCCGGATTGTCTGCATCCGCACCAAGGAGTCTTCCATCAGAGGGATATCGCGCCGGCACAACACCCAGTCATACCCAGTCCCGACCCCGTAAGGCTGCCCGCGTCCCAACGACACAACCTCTTTCCATGCACTGTCATCATAGTCCGCCGTTTCCCAATTCCAAGGATATAAAGAGGCATCCACAATATCGGCGCAACCGACATCCTGCCGGTTCTCAACAGAAGGGGTATAGGCCGGATTCTGATAGACTTTCCAGCCCCGACCGGTATTGACAACCGCTTCACGGGGTGTATTTCCCTGCACAATCAGGCCGGTCTTCAACGTCATTTGCGCCCCCGGCGTATAACGTCCAGCATTCCAGACAATCGCGGCAAGCGTATTTTTTCCTTCTTTCAACAGAGAAGAGATATCTATCGTTTCAAAATACCAGTGGTTCAAATCTCCGCGTGCCGGTCCATAGCAGACAGGCGTCCCGTTCACAAAAAGCCGGTAACGGTTGTCCGCCGAGACATTTATCACAAAGGATTCCGGTTTGCTATCCAGCTGGAAGCTCTTCCGGAAATGATAAACCCCATAATCATAAAGAGAAACCTGTGGACAGGATATCCAGTTAGCATCCCATTTACGGGCCAGAAGAGAGGCATCGGGAGCCACTTCCCGCACACCATTATTATCCACTGCATAGCCAAAAGCCGTAAACCGATGAACTCCCGCCCCGATATCCGGATATTTCTTTCCATCGGGAAGGATAACTGTTGCAGTTGCATTCACCGGCACCTCGACCGTCAATTCAAATTTCCCCTCCTGGATCCGCCAGTCGGAACAGACCTGTCCATAAAGGGATTGATATGTGCCCCGGCAATAAGTAAGATCGCCTGCAGGTTGGGGAGCTATAATAATATGCTTCATCCCCGGCTTCGTTTCATCATAACGGATACCGGCAAGCGTATTATAGAACCAGGCTACCACGCTTCCGAACATAGGATGGCAACGGGAGGCTTTTCCTTCCCACCGTTCCCACAGGCAAGAGTAACGGTCGTCCATCACATAACCGAATCCCGGTATATCCCGCTGGTTCATCAAACGGAACGCGATATCGCTACGCCCGTTATCTGTCAGGACCTGCAACAATAAAGGAGTCGCCATAATTCCCGTATCGAAGTGATTCCCGATACTTTCCAGATGGGCAAGCAAGGCGTTGAACACAGCCTCCTTCTTCTCTTCCGGGACCATCCCGAAAGCCAGCGGAAAGACATCTGCCCCCTGCCTGCCTTCCCAATAATGATTGGTCACGGGATTGAAAAAGACGGCATTAAAATCTTGTTTAATCTTCGTACACAGCCGGTCAAAATATTGTTTGTCTTCTCCTTTTCCTAAAGCTGCCGCCACTTTCGACATCAAGGATGCCGAATGATAATAGTAAGCCGTATTAACCAGGGCCTCCGGAAGTTCCATCTTTTTCCCCGGTGCGCACCAATCCCCCAAGCACCAGCCGTCCGGCTCTTCCCGGACGACGATTCCCCGCTCATCCGTTCGTGTGCCGAGATAGGAAACCCATTGTTTCATTCCTCCATAATGCCGGCTTAGCAAAGCAGTGTCACCGTAATAGCAATAATAAGCCCAAGGCATAATCACATAGGCCGAGCCCCATGCCGGACCACCGCCACCGCCTCCAAACGGGGCGGTATGCGGGACATAGCCACTCTTTCTGTTCCGGGCATCTTCCATATCGTCAAACCATTTCCGATAGAATTGAGTCATATCGAACGAAAGAAGGGAACTTTCCACGACAACTTGTGCATCTCCGGTATAAGCCAAACGTTCCCGGTGCGGACAATCACTGCTGATACTGCCATGAAAGTTGTTCGTCTGCGTCCGCAGATAGACTTCGTTTATCTTGTTGAACAACTCATTCGAGCAACTGAAACTACCGGCAGGCTTCGCATCCGTATGTACAACCTTCGCAATCAGACTGTTTTCATCTATCTTGACCCGGCGGGATGTAACTTCGATATAGCGGAAAGTATGCCAGGTAAAACGCGGTTCCCATTGTTCTTTCCGGTTCCCCCGCAAGGTATAGGAGTCCACTTGTCCAAAATCATCATTCTCTTCTCCTACAAAACGGAGCTTGACCTGATCGCCGGCATTCCCCTCCACATTAATCTGCGCCCAACCGGAAACCATTTCCGGAAAAACAAACCAATAAGTGGAATCGGTTTTCTGTTCACAACGTACCGGTTTCAACGTCCTGACAACTCTGTCATAAGGGGCAAGCTGGGCATGTAAACGACCTGTCGGCGCTCTCATTATAAGAACATTCTTCCAGGAAGAATCATCATATCCGTTCCGGTTCCAGCCATCGAGTTCCAGGCGGGCATCATACACTTCGCCGGTAAATATGGCATCATGCAATAAAGGGCCGGCAGTTGTTTTCCAGCTACCATCCGAGCCAATCATTTCCGCCGAGCCATCGGCATATTCTATTTCCAACTGGCATAATAAACGAGGCGTATCGTACCACATACAGCCTTCCACCGTCCGGTCACGCTGGTTATACCACCCGTTTCCCAACAGGACACCGACCGTATTGTCTTCTTTCTGCAACAAAGAAGTAACATCGAATGTATTATAAAGAACCCGCTGTGCAGACTGGTCGTCAAAGAAATAAAGCATCTTCTTTAGCGGACGGCGATCATAGTTGGTAACGGCGGGAGCCAATACCTGATCTCCCACTTTTGTTCCATTGAGATACATCTCATAGAACCCCAATCCACAGATATAGGCTTTTGCCTGTTTGACCGGCTTGCTGATCCGGAATCCTTTACGGATATAGGGGGCGGGATAAGTCAAAGTCGAATCAGGGTAGCGATCTTCCTGACTTCCGATCCAACAAGCTTTCCAGTCGGAAGGTTCCAACAGCCCCATCGTCCATTTCCCCGTACCGCTCCACGAAGATGGTTTCCCTTTCTCATCCCAAACCATTACTTTCCAGTAAAGCGTCTGCCTCGATTCAAGAGATTTACCCTTATACTCGATCTGATTGGAAGATGAAGAAATCACTTTCCCGGAATCCCAGAAGTCGGCTTGCTTATCCGTAAGTAGCGATGGAGAGCTTGCCACCAGAATACGATAGGCTGTCTGGCTTTTTGCCTGTTCCGACGACTGTAACTGCCAACCCAGCAAAGGCTTTTCATTCTCTACCGCAATCGGCTCTTCCAGATATTCACACCGAAGATTACAGACGGACATTCTTTCCTGCCCGGAAACAGAAGCGGCAAATCCTAAAAGGAAAGAGAGTAGCAGACAAAAATACTTCATAACATTAAGATTAACTGAGTGTTCATGATATCAATCGTACAAATATATCGATATCTATCCATCTGTCACTTACAAATTTGGGAATTAAATATGCAGAAATGATACAGGAAAGGCATTCCTGTTGCCAGAAAAGAAAAAAGGTTCGAAACTTCCGTTCCAAACCTTTTTCTTTCTGTGTGTTGTCTCACGAGGATTCGAACCTCGACAGACAGAACCAAAAACTGTAGTGCTACCATTACACCATGAGACAATCCGGCGCTTTATTTAAAGCGATGCAAAGGTAAGAATAAAATCTTACCCTGCAAGCGTTTTTGTACGAAAATCTTATTTTGCAATCAGCAAATAGTAGTTCTTCTTGCCTCTCTGAACCAATAAATATTTCTCATCCAGCAGGGAAGAGCAGTCGATCACCATATCCTGGTCTGCCAACTTTTCCTTATTTACACTGACGCCACCGCTCTGAACAAGCTTGCGCATTTCACCTTTAGAAGGGAAAATGGCTGCTTTTTCAGTAAACAGGTCGATAGCCTTCACGCCGGCGCTCAGTTCGTCACGTGAAACCTCAAACTGGGGAACACCGTTGAACACATCCAACAAGGTCTGTTCGTCCAGGTGTTTCAAAGCTTCCGAAGTAGAGTTTCCGAACAGGATGTTGGAAGCCTCGACCGCAGCATCGTAATCTTCCTGGGAATGAACCATGACAGTCACTTCCTTTGCCAGACGTTTCTGCAACGGACGGAGATGCGGAGCTTCTTCCTGCTCTTTGATCAGGGCCTCGATTTCATCCTTAGGCAGATCGGTAAATATTTTGATGTATTTGGCAGCATCGGCATCGCTTACGTTCAGCCAGAACTGATAGAATTTGTAAGGAGAGGTATAACGACGGTCCAGCCATACGTTTCCGGACTCGGTCTTACCGAACTTGCCACCGTCGGCTTTCGTAATCAACGGGCAGGTCAAGGCAAACGCTTCACCGCCTAACTTACGGCGGATCAACTCCGTACCGGTCGTGATGTTACCCCACTGGTCGGTTCCTCCCATCTGCAGGCGGCAACCTTCGTGTTCGAACAGGTACATAAAGTCGTATCCCTGCAACAGCTGGTAAGAGAACTCCGTGAACGACATACCGACAGACGATTCGCGGCTCAGACGTTTCTTTACGGATTCCTTAGACATCATATAGTTAACGGTAATATGCTTACCGATATCACGGATAAAGTTCAGGAAAGAATAATCCTTCATCCAGTCGTAGTTGTTTACCAACTTAGCAGCATTAGGCGCGTCCGAATCGAAATCCAGAAACTTAGCCAACTGCTTCTTAATGCTATCCTGGTTATGACGAAGTGTCGCTTCATCGAGCAGGTTACGTTCAGCCGACTTCATTGAAGGGTCGCCGATCATACCGGTAGCTCCGCCGACCAGGGCAATCGGACGGTGTCCCGCACGCTGAAGATGTTTCAGCATCATAACCGACACCAGGTGACCGATATGCAATGAATCAGCCGTCGGGTCGATACCTACATAAGCAGAAGTCATCTCTTTTTGCAACTGTTCTTCTGTTCCGGGCATCATATCAGCAATCATGCCCCTCCATGTTAATTCTTCAACAAAATTCATCGTTTTAGATTATAGTATTAATTGAATGGCGGCAAAGGTACGACTTTATAATTGAAAATGGAGAATTGAAAATTGAAAATTAGGGGAATAAGAGGGATTTATGATAGATGCAGGACGGAATGGACGTTGTCGGAGACTTGCGCGGCAAACTGCTCCAACGGAAGATTCAGGGAGGCTGAGAGGTTATCGTAGACGGTGCGGATATCGATTTCACGGTCGTCGGTTTCGGCAAATAAACGGTCCGGCCAGGCTATGCGCACGGCTGCCGGATTGAAGTGCTCGCCGAAGGAGAGGTAAAAACCTTGACGGATCAGTTGCCCGGCCAATGCGGCATTACCGCGAAAACCGTGGATAACCCAGGGCATACGGGGCTTGAGCTCTTTCTTCAGGGCGATCAGCTCGTCCCAGGCTTTGACACAGTGGATGATTAAAAAGACACCGAGACTTTCGGCCAAAGCTGCCGATGCTTTGAAGACTTCCAGCTGACGCTCCAACGGCGCTTCCGCCAGCTTGTCCAAACCGGCCTCGCCGATTGCGACGGCACCCGGAAGCATGGCCTGCTGTTCAAGTCCGGCAAGCTGTTCCTCTACATTATATATATACCAGGGATGAATGCCGACGGAATGGAGTTCCCCCTTTCCCGTGCTTGACGCGGGATCGCTCAAACAACCGGCTGTATCCTCTTTTCCGAATGACGATATGGCCTTTTCCGGATGCGATCCCGCGTCGAGCGCGGGAACGAGGCAGTTGACAATCGCGACATCTTCCGGATGAACCGATGGGCGGTGAGTATGTATATCGTAATAAACCATTGCCTACGGAACAGGATCATAGCCGCTACCGCCCCAGGGATGACAGCGAAGAATACGTTTGACTGCCAGATACAGACCTTTTATGGGACCATGTTTCTTGAGAGCTTGCACGGCATATTCGGAACAAGTAGGTGTGTACCTGCACGATGCCGGCGTCATGGGAGAGATACAATATTTATAGAAATAGACCGGCAACAACAGAAGGGTGGTAAAGAAACGCTTCATTATTCTTTGTTGCGAAGTACATTCAATGCTTTCGTCATCGCTTTCTCTATATCGGCAAAAGGATGAATCTCCTTATCCAGATACAGGAATGCCACCAGCATACGCTTGTTTTTTTCTGTCAGCGGATCGATCAGGTCATATTTACGCACCCGGTAGGCCTCGCGCACCTGACGCTTGATCAGGTTTCGCTTGACGGCGCGTCTGAATTTCTTTTTGGGGACACTTATCATGATGGAGACGGGAGCCAACGCCTCCTCTTCCACCGGTAAATAAACGACCCGCAGTGGAAACGCTACAAACGATTGCCCTTTTTCAAACAACAGGTCAATGTAACGTTTCCACGACAGGCGCTCTTCTTTTGAAAGGGTGTACCTTCTATTTACCATTCTTTTTGTTACTACCCATCTCTTTTTTCAGATACAATTCCAGGGCAGCCGTCATCGACGGAGCTTCGGTAGTCGGTGCTTCCACATCCAGACGCAAACCGGCGTCTTTTACCGCTTTGGCTGTCGTCGGGCCGAAACATCCGATCTTTATATCTTCTTGCTTGAAGTTCGGGAAGTTTTTCAACAAAGAGGATATTCCGGAAGGACTGAAAAATACCAGCATATCATAGTCAAACTTCTCATCTTTCGAGAAGTCATTGCTTACGGTGCGGTACATAACAGCTTTCGTGTAGTTAATCTTCTTTGCTTCCAACATAGTCAACAAATCATCTTTATGCACGTCTGAAACGGGCACAAGATACTTTTCTTTTGCATGCTTGCCGATAACAGTAACCAGATCATCCAGCTTGCCGCTCTGTCCAAAAAAGATCTTACGCTTTCTATACACAATATACTTCTGCAAATATACTGCGATAGCTTCCGTCATACAGAAATACTTCATCGTTTCAGGAATAGTAACGCGCAATTCTTCACACAAGTGGAAGAAATGGTCGATTGCCGTACGAGCCGTAAAAACAACAGCCGTATGATCCAGAATAGAAATTTTCTGCTGTCTGAACTCCTTAGACGTAAGGGGTTCTACTTTGATGAAAGGACGGAAGTCGATCTCTACTCCATACTTCTCTGCGATGTCGAAATACGGGGACTTCTCGGATGCAGGCTTCGGTTGTGATACCAGCAACTTTTTGATGTTCAATGCCATAGAGTACTTGTCTCGATAAAGTTATACAAATAAACCATACCTTCGTACAAAAATACCAGAGGTAAAATTTCTTGGGTGCAAAGGTACAAACTAATATATAATAAACCAGTGCTTTTCTTGTGAAATATCCGTATTGTCTTATAAATTATTACAAAACGACACAAAATATAAAGAATACAAAACATAACTACAGGTATTGTCACGTGAGTCCCGACAAACACTAACCACAGCACCGGGACGTACAGAGAGACGCCCCAAATCCCCATTATGGCATTATAACTTGTTTTCCATAGCCGGTATTTATTCGGATCGGCAAACACGCTGCCCAACAAAAAGTAACAACTTTGCTTAAACTGATAGAACAGGAACAGCACGCAAAAGATCGTGCAGAATGTCCACAAGACTTCCCTCCATTCCACATAACTGACAATCCCGTATATCCGTCCGATGGCAATCAGGGCAATGCTGCAAAGAAATAAAACCTGGAACGTCATAAAGTTGCGGAAAAAGAAATCGCTTTTCCCGGCTACGCCATCAAACAGGTTCTGTCTTTCCTTCACCAGGAAAGCGTCTTTCAACATCTTCACAAACAGTTGGAAATTCAGCCGGAACACAAAGGCAAAAACAATAAACAGGAATAGGAGCAGCGAGAAGATCACATCGTCCACCAACTGCCCGTCCCATAACCGAATGCCCACGTATCCTTCAAATATACTCATGTTCCCTATGCGTATTACGGGTGCAAAGATAGATGACAATTGACAATTGACAGTTGACAATTGACAATTATTTCATCTCTGTACAAAAAAGAAAGGCAAGCTTACCCGACAAGCTTGCCTTCTCAAAAATAATCAACCGTTAATAATAACGATCTTAGAAACTATCTTTTAGATATTATAGTATTCTTCCCAACCCTGGCGCGGCATATCGCCAACCAGCATCTGGTTCATGACGGGATCGTTCACGATCTGTTTCAGGTCGCGGTCGAATACGATCTTACGGTTCATGCGCTGTGCCAATACACCCAAGCAGAATACCTGGCTCAACGGACCGGCGATATGGAACGGAGAACGGGTCTGTTCCTTACCCTGGCAAGCCAACAGGAAGTTTGCGTAGTGATTGGACGGACTCTTCTGATATTCAGGCAATGTCGGATTCATATCCTTAGCTACCTTATCAGGAATTACAGACAATGTGCTACCGTGAGAACCACCCTTGAATGTTAATGTCTTTGTATAGATTTCCTTACCCGGGTTCAGTTTAGTCAGCTGCAGTTTACCACCGGCAACAGTCGGGATATTCGGGTCTACATCCGAAGAACCATAGTTTTCAGGAACAGGAGGAATATTGTCCAAACCGTCATACCAGGTAACATCTACGCTCGGCATATCTTTTCTTTCCGGGAAACGGAAGAGGATACGGGAAGACATCGGATAGAAGAACGGATTGTGATCTTTCAGATACAGCGGGTTGATTTCCGTCGGCAAGCCGAGATCCAGGAATTGATGGGCCGTATCGAGGATGTGAGCTCCCCAGTCACCCAGCGCACCCATACCGAAGTCATACCAGCAACGCCACTGTCCCAAATGATAATCGTGGTTATATTCGTGGAACGGACGAACACCTAACCAAGTATTCCAATCCAATGTTTCGGGAACCGGTTCGCCCATCGGCATATGCTTGATGTTCGGGTTCCAGTTATGCCAGCGGCGCGGAGAGTTCATGTGAGCCGTGATAGCCGTTACGTCTTTGATCAGGCCGGCTTCTTTCCATGCTTTAAACTGGAAGTAGTTAGCTTCGGAGTGTCCCTGGTTACCCATCTGCGTAACGACACCGAATTTCTTTTCGGCCTTCATCATCAGTTCGATTTCCTGGAAGGTGCGGGCCATCGGTTTTTCTACATATACGTGTTTTCCATGAGCCATTGCCTCGATTGTGATCGGGAAATGGGCGTGGTCAGGCACACCGACTGTCACAGCGTCGATCTTATCAGCCATCTTGTCGAACATCTGGCGGAAATCCTGGAAGCGCGGAACCTTCGGGAACATGGAAATAAGTTTCTGGGTATGAGGTGCACCCATATCCACATCGCAAAGGGCTACGACTTCGCAAAGACCGGTTTTATACAGTTCTTGTGCGATCTCGCCTCCACGATTACCGATACCGATAAAAGCGATTCTTACTTTTTCGTTAGCGCTAACGAAAGGAACACCCGGCATTCCATTGGCTTTCGACGGAATCCAGAAAGAAGGAATTGCTGTAGCAGCAGAAAGAGCAAATGCCCGTTTCAGAAACGAGCGGCGTGAAATGTCATCTGATTTCATGGTAAATATATTAGATAAATTATTAATGTTTGCGTGCACATTAAAACAACAACCTCACAAAAATAGATATTTTTTTCTTACAGAAAAGCATTCTTCCCAGTTTTTTCCTAAATAAAGGCAAACGTTTTCAGTATTATGTCTGTTGTAATAAAAAACTGTTACATTTGTCGCCTCTTGACAATAAGAAAATAAGTGATATGAAGATCAGACAGATTCTCTCCATCGGATGTCTCCTTTGGATACTCGCCGCCTTCCAACTGGCAGCCCAGCAACCGCAGCTCCAGCCGTTACCCGTAGACCCGAAAGTCAGATACGGGAAGTTAGATAACGGACTAACCTATTATATCCGCCACAATGCGCAGCCGAAAGACCGCGCGGATTTCTTTATAGCCCAGAACGTAGGCTCCATCCTCGAAGATGAAAACCAGCGCGGACTGGCACACTTCCTCGAGCATATGGCGTTCGACGGGACCCTGAATTTTCCCGGCCATGGCATGGACGAGTTCACCGAGAGCGTCGGGATGCGCGGAGGCGAGAACTTCAACGCTTACACGAGCTTCGACGAAACAGTCTATATGATCATGAACGCTCCGGTCACACGTGAGAGCGTCGTCGACTCCTGCCTCCTGATCCTGCACGACTGGTCGGGCTTCATCACGCTTGCAGACACGGCCATAGAGAAAGAACGCGGCGTGATCCGGGAGGAATGGCGCACGCGACAGGACGCACAGGCGCGTATCTGGGAACAGCAGCTTCCGAAGATGTTCCCCGACAATAAATACGCACACCGGATGCCGATCGGGACAATCGACGTCATCAATAACTTCAAACCGGACGAGCTCCGGGCTTACTATAAGAAATGGTACCGTCCGGACTTACAGGGAATCATCATTGTGGGCGATATAGACGTTGACCAGGTAGAGGCCGCCGTAAAACGCATCTTCGCTGATATCCCCGCTCCGGTCAACCCCGCCAAGCGCGAATACACAGAGGTGGCGGACAACGACAAACCGCTTGTCTCCATCGCTAAAGATAAGGAGGCTTCCAATATCATCCTCTCCATTTTCTACAAGCATGACAAGATGCCGCGCGAATTGTATGCGACAGCCGCCGGACTGATGAAAGATTACATGGAAAATGTGATCGAAACAATGATAAACGAACGCTTTGCCGAGATGATGCAAAAGGCGAATCCTCCTTTTGTCGCTGCACAGGCTTCGGACGGCGACTTTATGATCGCCAAGACAAAAGGCGCCTTCACGGTTGCCGCCTTAGTAGAAGAAGGCGGCCTGAAAAGAGCGCTCGACGCACTCGTGACGGAGACGGAACGGGTGAAACGTTATGGCTTCACGGCCTCCGAATACGACCGCGCCCGCATCAATGTACTGAAACAATACGAATCGCTGTTCAACGACCGCGACAAACAGAAGAACCGTTCCTTCACCAACGAATATGTCCACCATTTTACCGACGGAGGTTATATTCCGGGCATTGAAACGGAGTACCAGCTGATCAGCGGAATCGCTCCGCAAATACCGGTTGAACAGGTCAACCAGTACGTAAAGGATCTGATCGGTGACAAAAATATTGTAATCGGCCTGACCGGTCCGGACAAGGAAGGCATGAAATACCCGACCGAAGCACAGCTGCTCGAAGACTTCATGCAGGCACAACAGCTACCAGTCGAACCTTACGAAGAGACGGTTTCCAACGAACCGCTAATTCCTGGGCTGCCCGCACCCGGACAGATCAAGGAGACGAAAACAGACCCGCTGTTCGGCGCAACTGTCCTTACACTCGGCAACGGCATCAAAGTCGTACTGAAACATACGGAGTTCAAGAAAGACGAAATCCTGATGACGGCAACCAGCCCCGGCGGCAGCACCTTGTTCGGGGCAAAGGACATCGATAACCTGAAGGTATTCAACGACGTGATCACGCTCGGCGGAGTCGGCAACTTCTCGGCAACCGACCTGAACAAGGTCCTGGCGGGAAAGAAAGTCTCTTGCTCTCCTTCCATCGGCCTGAATACGGAAAACGTAAACGGCTATGCCGCCCCGTCCGACCTGAAGACGCTGTTCGAACTGGTTTACCTCAACTTCACGGCGCCGCGCATGGACGAAGAGGCCTACACCTCTTTCGAAGGCCGTATGATCGCACAGTTGAAAAACCTGCAATTGAACCCGATGGTCGCATTCAGCGACACGCTGACAGAGGCCATTTACAAGAATAATCCGCGTGCAGCCCGCATCACGGCTGACGACTTCCGCAACATCAGTTACCCGCGCATTATGGAGATGTATAAGGAACGGTTTGCAGACGCTTCCGACTTCGTCTTTACGTTTGTCGGCAACATCGACATGGACAGCATCCGTCCCTACATCGAACAATACCTGGCAACACTGCCCGCCAAAGGACGCGTCGAGAAAGGCAATCCCGCCGAAGTCCCGGCCATCCGCAAAGGCGAGTATACGAATATCTTCAAACGTCAGTTAGAGACACCGAAAGCATCGGTTGTCAACTTCTGGTCCGGACAGATGGATTACAACCTGGAAAACATCCAGACGGCTACCATGCTGAAACAAATCCTCGATCTCGTGTATATGGAAAAGGTACGCGAAGACGAAGGCGGCACCTACGGCGTACAGACTTCCGCACAGATCTCTTCCTTCCCGGAAGGACAAACCTTCCTGCAGGCCTATTTCGATACGGACCCGGCCAAACGGGAAAGGATGAACGAGATCGTCCGCACCGAACTGACAAACATCACCGAGTCCGGTCCGCGTGAAGAAGATTTCAGGAAGAGCCAGGACAATATCCTGAAACGGCATGCCGAGAACCTGCAGGAAAACGTCTACTGGCTGACGACTCTGGACAATTATTATTTCCGCGGATTCAACGGCGAAACGCAATATGTCGAAACACTGCAAGGCATCACACCCGCCAAGATTCAGGCATTTGCCAAGAAGTTGATCGGACAGGGCAACCGGATCGAGGTGGTCATGGAACCGTAACACAACGGGGATGTGTCAAAAGTCCTATTTATAGCGTCTGTGTCCTGACGGGCTTGACCCGCCATCTCATCCTAAACAGATTTACTGTGATTAGGATGAGGTTGCGGGTCAAGCCCGCAATGACACGCTAAAGCGTTAGAACTTACCTTTAACATATCCCCTACAATCGTCCAAAAGATACCGTTTCCCATCTTCTGCTATCATCTTGCTTCAAATCCGCCCCCTCCGCTAACACGCCTTCTTACCCAAGCGCCCCTTCCAGCCTCCCCCGGCAGGCAATTTCCATTACATGCAGACCCATTTCCGATTACATGCCGATCCATTTGCCAACGGATGCCCACCCATTTGCCAAAAGACAGGCATCTTTTTCCACAAACATAAGCACTTTTTCCCCCGAAGGTACCTTCTTTTATACCCGAAAGCCACTGCTTTTATGCTAAGAAGTCACTATTTTCGGAGAAATAAGTGACTGTAACCGTGTTGTTTTCTCTGGAAGGCTTCTCCCGGCAGTCCTTTCCAGATTATCATTTTGCCGGATATCAGAACAGATAATGACCACGCCTTCCAACCGCATGCCTATGAAAACCGTTCCCCGAAGCAAAAAGATATCCGTTCTCCCATCCCGGTAGCAGAATGTCAAACCTTAAGTCCGCGAGAATCGATTATACAAAAAAATCCGGCAGATTCCCTGCTACACGCAAAGGAAACCCTGCCGGATTTGACTTTTTGACAATCTGTCAATTTATGATTTACTCTTTACTTTCAAATGGTCGAAGCCTTCGCCATACACACCGATAACGGCACTCTGGGAAATAAAGGCCCGCGGGTCGATATCATTGATGATCTGAAAGATCGTATTGGACTGGCTCTTTTTTGCCAACACGAACATCATCTTTACCGATTTCCCTGTGTAAAGCCCTGTCCCGTCGATCACAGTCACGCCACGGTGCAAGGCATTAATCTCCCTTCCGATCTCTTCATATTTATTGGAAATGATAAAGAACTGGACCGACTGGCGGGAGCTGTTGACCACCTGGTCGATCATGTAGCCGGTGACAAACAGCGTCACATAACCGTAAACCACCTTCTCCAAATCGTGCAACACAAAATAACTGGATGCAATAATAATCATATCGCAGAACATAATCATACGTCCCAGGCTGACATCCCGGTATTTGTTGACGATCGCCGCAATGATATCCGTTCCGCCCGTACTGCCGTTCGACGCGAAAGCGACACCGATACCGCCACCACAAAAGATAGCGCCCAGAATACAAGCCATAAAGGGCTGGTTCTGCAACAGTTGGAGTCCGGCAGTCAATTGTTGTATCACGGAAAGGAAAAACGTCAGAACAAAAACCGCAAACACTGTCTTCACGCTGAACTTCCATCCTAAGATCTTCAACGAAAGCAACAGTAAAAAGCCGTTAATGGCAAAGTAAGTGTACTGTACGGGCAAACCTGTCCCCCAGTAAATAATAGAGGCGATACCCGGAACAGCTCCCGATGGCAAATCGTTCGGCAACAGGAAAACAGTCCATCCTATACCGTACAAAATCATACCTAAGGCAATGCCCAGGTAATCCTTTAATTCTCTAACCGAAAAAGGGTTAGACTTAATTGACAATGTTGGTTTCATTCTTGTTTGTTTTATGCGGCTGCAAAAGTAGTGAAAGTTTGAATGCAGCCGCACAAAACATATCTAATATTTCCAGCTATCCTTCCATTCGATAACAGGCTGATCACCTTCGAAGCGGATAGGGAGCCAGATGTAGCGGCCGTCTATGGCGTTTTGGGGTGTCCAGCGGTCGCCCATATAGATGAATTGTCCGGGTTTTCCGGGAACAGGCAGCACATATGTGCTCTGTGAATGGAAAGAGGTTTCCGAATCGGCGCCCACAAAGGGATTGGCCAGCTCTTCCCAAGGTCCCCAGATAGAGGAAGCGACAGCGGAACGTCCCGGATTCGGCGCCCAACCGGTGCAACCGGACATGATCAGGTAATACTTGCCGTCTTTCTTGAACATGGCAGGCGCTTCCATAAAGCGACCGACAAAGAAGCGGGCGTAGTTGCCGGAACAGGCCGTGTAATCGTCCGTCAGTTCGGAAATATGCAGCGTGCTGTTATCCTCCGAAGCATAGATATGATAAGCCTTCCCGTCATCGTCTACAAACAGGTTCATATCGCGTGCCATCTGTCCGTTCTCGAAGTCGCGGCCTAACAGGTTCAGCGTATCGGGATGCGCAGGCAGGTCGCCGCCACCGAAACCGTTTTTTGCCTCTTCGGGCACCTTGCCTTTATGGATCTCCAGCACGTTCTTCGGCCAGAAGCCGGCATTCGGACGGTCGGCGGAAAGCAGCGTGTAAGGTCCTGTGACCTTGTCGCTCACGGCAACGCCGCTCTTGGCTCCTGCATAGCCCGCACCTTTCGGCTCGAGGTGGAACCACATCACATATTTGCCTGTCTTCTTATTAAAGATCACCTTCGGACGTTCCAGGATACAGCCTTTTACAATCGGGCTGGATTCATCTTCCGAGACAGACAAGGCGATTCCCTCGTCTTTCCAGTTATACAGGTCTTTGGAAGAATAGCAGTGCACACCGACTAAAGCGCGGTTGCCCGCTTCACCTTCCGTCTTATGTTCGCCAAACCAATAATAGGTGTCGCCCTGCTGCAACATTCCGCCTCCGTGGGCATTGATATGCACGCCGTTATTGTCCGGCCAGATTTCTCCGGGCTTAAAAGCGTTCTCCACCGAAGCGGTATCCGTCTTTCCTTTACACCCGCACAAGGCGAAGATCAGCAATAGGGGATAAATAGCAACTCTCTTCATATTCATTCGTTTATACATCGCAAATACGGATACATTTTTCAAGTGAAGCGATCTTGTCTTCCTGCTTCGGGACAAACTCCTGTCCGACGAAACCTTTGTAACCGGTTTCCACAACCGCCTTCATGATGGCGGGATAGTAAAGTTCCTGCGTTTCGTCGATCTCCGCACGTCCGGGATTGCCTCCGGTATGAATGTGGGAGAAGTATTCGTGGTATTTGCGGATATTCTCGATGATGTTCCCTTCCATGATCTGCATATGGTAAATATCATACAGCAGCTTGAAGTTGGGAGAGCCGACACGGCGGCACAGCTCAACGCCCCAAATCGTATGATCGCACTGGTAATCCTTATGTCCTACGCTATTGAGAAGCTCCATCGTCAGCACGACATTGTGCTTCTCTGCCAACGGCATCAGGCGCTTCAACCCTTGCGCACAGTTTTCCCATCCTTGCAAGTCGGTCAGGCCGTTGCGGCGTCCGGAGAAACAGATCAGGTTGGTCAATCCAGCCTCAGCCACCATCGGAATCACTTTCTCGTAGCTGGCAACCAGTTCGTCATGCAACTTCGGATCGTTGAAACCGCGGTCGATGCCTAAGCCAGCACCCTGGCACATGGCAACAGTCAAGCCATGCTTCTGCACCACAGGCCAGTCCTGCGGGTCGAGCAGTTCGATCGATTCGATCCCTATATTCTTACATATCTCACAAAATTCATCCAGAGGATAACTGCCGAAGCACCATTTACTCACGGAATGGCGGATATTGCCTTTCAGCGGTTCGGGTTTCTCCACTTTCTTCTTCTTCGCGGGAGCGGCTGCTTCCATACCGGATACGGCCATTGCTGCACTGCCTGCCAATACTGTCTTGATGGCGGTTCTTCTTGAAATGTTTTTCATACTATTCTTGTTCTTTCGTTAATTCAATTATTTAATCAGCTCCCATTTACCCTGCAAATAAGCTTTGTCAATCACACCAGCCAAAGCCTTGTCGTTTGTCCGTTCGGCCAAATCCTTCAGGTCATTATACAGATAGAACTGCAACCAGAAGCCGTAATGATAGCGTTCGCGGGTAGACTTCGGCTGTAA
Organism: Parabacteroides acidifaciens; assembly: GCF_003363715.1. Taxonomy (GTDB): domain Bacteria; phylum Bacteroidota; class Bacteroidia; order Bacteroidales; family Tannerellaceae; genus Parabacteroides; species Parabacteroides acidifaciens. Next base: position 84,449 of record NZ_QREV01000007.1, on the reverse strand, counting down.
CATCAGGGCATACCATTTCGTGTTCAACTTCTTGGCTTTCGCTACTTCAATCGCTTTTTCAGCATTCTTCCACATATTGTCGGAGACTTGGGACTGAAGATCAAGGAAGTCTTTATACTTCATGTCAGCGGTATTGATGATCGGACAACGGTCGTCCAATCCCAGTTCCTTCATGGAAATGCGCTGTTCGAAGACCTTGTCACCATCCAGATCGAACTCCATCAGGTCGAAGAAACCGTTATTATCCGTATCCGTATATTTCACGGTTGGGAATACTGTCGGTTCAGTCTCGATACGTTTCGGACCGTAACCGTCATAGATTCCACCCATTCCCTGGTAGAACTTGGCGTTCTGGTCTATGCGCCAGCAGCCCCATTCGGCTCCGTAAAGATGAATCTTTCCGTCTATCGGGCTGACGTACAACTGGCCGTGGCCGGAGTTATCCAAGTCCCATTCGCCCCGGTCACCTGCCGGGTCCGACTGGCCGTTATTATCGATACCGCCTTGTCCTTTACCGACCTTGAAGGGATCGAGCGGCTGATAAAGTTCGACACGTTCCCAGCGGTTGCAGTCGTCATCCTCGTCATACGTGAACCAGGCTTCATCCCATTTTCCTTTCTTAAATGTAAGATCCCAGGCGGCATCATGATCCGGATACAGCAGTTCCGGCAACTGGCGCCAGCGGGCATCCATAAAGAAAGTATCGGCTTCGGGAAGTCCGCGCAGATTCTTGTTGATATGTTTCTGGTCTTTGTAGCTGAAACCGGGACCGGTGAAGCGGATCGTCATATCCAGGTCGAACTCATTGCCCGGACCATTATCATTATCCATATCTATCGAGATGGAGGCCCAGTCGATACTTCCGGCAAGGACGGAATTTGCCTGCCCGTCTTCCTTCACAATCTTAGGCGTATCACAGAAACGGATTGCCATTTCCGTCAGCCCGTCGTTGTCGGGATCATAAAACAGGAAGGGATTCTCCCAGTTCATACGGACATCGTTTACGCGTTCGGTCGAGCTGTGTATCTTCATGAAAGCGCTCTTCCCGTGATAATCTTCGTAGAAGTCGCTGATTCCGTTATGTATCCAGCAGCGGAGCGTAAAGGTATTCCAGTCGACGTAGTTGAACACGTCATCTTTGTCCGTGTCGATCACCCACATATAATGGCCGTTACCGGTCTTCATCCGATCTGCCTCGGGGATGTTATCGACAACGACCTGCATAGCCGGATTGCCATCCTCATCTTCGCCTACCCAATCGATAATCAAGTCGCCATAACCACCGTAAATGCCATCCCTGTTGCGGTCGATCATCAGGCAGTCGTTATCGGTATCGCCTTCCAGATCACCATATTGCATATCATCGTCATCATCGATCCATTGCACAGGAATACCGTTAGCCGTCACCGTACGCAGAATATCCGGATCGCCGTCTCCGTCCAAGTCGATATAAGTCGGCTTATATCCGGCCGGGGCAGGCGGCAGGCGATACGGGATCAGCAAGGTATTTGCATTCCAATAGTCCTTCTTCACGGGTTTATCCGTCTGCGCAGAAACGCCTTGTGCACTCAGCAGCAACGAACCGGCTGCCAGTAATAATGTAATCGGTTTCATCATGTATGTGGATTAATCGGTGATTTTTATATGTTTAAGCCATTTCTGTATCAGGTCTTTCACTTCCTGGTAATATGTAAAGTTATACCGGAAGCCCCATCCGTGCCCTCCGTCGGGAAACATATAGAGGGAAGCGGGAATATGATGTTCGTTCAAAGCCGTATAATAGAGAATCGAGTTCAACGGCGGAACGCTCTTATCGTCATCACTCAGCAGAAGCAATGTTTTCGGCGTCTTGTCATCCACCTGTTTCTGGAGTGAGTAGCGGTCGATCAACTCCTGGTTGCCGATATCATTTCCCAGCAGGTTCTTCTTGGAACCGCCGTGCGTATTCATTTTATCAAAGCTGATCACCGGATAATAGAGGATCGCAAAGTCCGGCCGGTTGGCATCCGCAGCTAATGTACTGAGAGATGCGGCCAAATGTCCGCCGGCAGACGAACCTATAACGCCAACTTTATGGGTATCAACATTCCATTTGGCTGCATTTCCCCGGATAAGGGACATCGCCTTCTCAGCATCACTCAACGGAATCGTATGCACGCCTTTCGGCATCCGGTATTTCAGAACAACTCCCACAAAACCGTTCGAAGCATACCACTTCGCCATATCGTGCCCTTCATGGTCCATCGCCAGCCCTGAATATCCGCCGCCCGGGCAAATCAATACCGCCGGCGCCGCCTTCCCGCTCTTCGCCGGATGATAAACAAAGATTTCCGCCTCACTGGCTTCCGGCTTATCCGGCCAGAGCTTAAATTGTTCTACCTGCTGCGCCCAAACCACCGGAGCAAAAAAAGACAGGAGCAGTAAAAGAAAGTGTTTCATAAGGTATTATTTCTTAATCATTAACCGAGTTATTAAAAACAGGTGCTAATGTAACGAAAAAAACTAAATGCACCTATTATCTGGGTTAAAAAGAAATAAGACCATACTATGTGTTAAACAGAAAACTTACATGTTTGAAAGCAAAAGCTTACGCCTTTGCTTTCAAACATGTAAGTCTTTTCATAAGAATTGAGAAACAATTTTTATTCCCACATCAAATGATTCGGAGGCCTTATCCATACCCTGTTTCCGATATGCCTGCGCATTATCATAGTTAGAATAAACATTCATAAGACAATCTGCAATCTGTTCACCTGTCGTATCATTAATCTCAAACACCCATTCATCAAAGCCCAAATCATAATACATCTGCCCTTTTATCGTATCTTCCGGCTGGCGAAGATAAAAAGCAGGTGTCCCATTTCGCAGAGAGATAATAGGTGAATGACATTCAAAGCTAAGAACACAAAAAGCTTTGCTATAGAGAGACGCCGCCTCATCAGGCAACCAATATCCCCGCTTGACGACATTTTTTTTGACATCATCCGGTAGAGGATCAATCAAAAGTTCATCCATTATATCGACTTGATAAGTCATTTCCGGACAAATAAGAACTTTATTTCCTGTTTTCCTTACCCAGCGAATGATTGCTTCCCGGGCTTTGGCATGGTCGACTTCCTTCCACTTATTGTTCAATGCCGTTGTCTCCTCTATTTGTCTCTCCGTATAACTCTCGCGCCGAATCAACCAATAAGGCGTCTTTCGCAAACGGGGAATCACACAAATAAATTTACGGTCTTCCAAGTCGTTAGTAATTAAAAAAGCACGAGCACTTTCTTCATCATAAATATTCAGAGCGAAGGTTGCATCAGGTACGAAGCGGATTTCAGGCTTCGTGATCCCTGCTTCCTTCAGTTTCCCGATTGAAGCTGTCTCACGGGTGAAAACAAATGAAGCATCTTCCAACAGATTTTTCAGAGAAGGTGATATCTCCTGGATAGTTGTTCCGTAAATTCCGAAAGGTTTATCCGTGATTTTACGCCAAGCCTCTAAACAGTTAGCCGCAACAACCGACGGCCCTGAACCGTGAATAAAGACATCCGCACGATCAATGGCCTCCAATAATCTGCCGTCTGTAATCGTAAAATCTTTATCCGGATTACCATAAAGAATATCTATCTTAGGAAAATTCTTTTTGAGCAAAGCCTCTACCTTTTCGTTCTTGCTCCGTTTCCACAAGGTAATAGTTGCTTCTGGCAGATATGTTTGCAGAATATGCAGCAAACCTGGCGTATGGGCAATATCCCCAATATTCACATCCTGCCAGCCAGAAACAACCAACAAATATGGATTTCTCTTCTCTTCCTTCACCTTGTTCAAACAGGATGGCAGAAATATTGCAGCCGAAAAAATGCCTGCTTGCTTTAAGAAAGCTCGTCTGTTCATCATAGTTTTCCTATTTTAATGAGTCTAATAATTCTTTCAAATGTTTAATATATACTTCACGCGGCTGGCAATTATATTTCTTGCAAAGAATAGCTGCGGCAGCAACCACTTCCCCCATCATCCCGGTTGTATTTTGTACACGGGTAGAAGATAATGCAATATGCGAGACACTGATGTTCCGCCCTGCCATAAACAAGTTATCGACATTAACAGAATAGAGGCAACGGTAAGGAATACGATAAGGAGGTGGAACCTGGTCATCACGCAAATAACGGCGGGGAGTTCCCAGATCATTAAAATAATGTTTCATTGTTGAAATAAATTCCTCTCCCGGGAAAAAGAATGTATTTTTAGGAGTCGGGAAATGTTGGTCTATCGAATAGGTTCCTATTACAACAGCGTCATCATACCTTACATACTCCTTCTCTATATCTTGTTGTACAAAGAATACATCTCCTACCAGACGACGTGATTCCCGTTTTCCGGCAATGTAAGTCATCATGTCCAGTTCCCGGTTTGCATATTCTTTCTTAAACTTACTGTCGTTTTTCAGGAAAGCCCAGTTTCCATAGATAGCGCGGAACAGATAATCCCGGATATATTCTGCATCATTTACTTGGTCATAGCGGAAACCGCTTTCCCACCAATTACTACCGGAAATAACCTTTTCACAAGATTCATCATTAAACTGTATCGCCCATTCGCATCTCGGAAATGATACTTCAGCCGGCATCACTTTGCTTTTCCATGAAATTGTCGCACCCAACACGATATTATCCGGCCTGTCCGGAGCTAATGTTTCTCTTGTTTCCTGCCTCATCTCGCGCCCCACACGATATTCGGCACCCGCCAGATAACCTAAGTTGCCATCTCCGGAGCAATCGACAAACAATGGGGAAAAGAACTCTATCTCTTTTCCATTCTCAATATGTTTAGCGGTCACAGACTTTATCTGCTTGCCTTCCTTGGAAGCTGCAAACACATGCATATTCGGGAAATAGGACAGCGTTTTCTCCGCTTGTATCATTTCAATAACCTGATCTTCCTTACTATATACATTCCGTATTTCTCTGATTACATTTCCTAAAGCAGTATACGGTTTTACATTCATCTCCCCGCTGGCAACCACCCTTATCTCAGTACTGTTGTTTCCTCCCGGAACAGGACGGTTATTAATCAACGCTACTTTCAAACCTTCCCGTGCCCCTTTGATAGCAGCACTCAACCCTGCTGTACCGGCTCCAACTACAACGAGATCATAATGGCCTCCATCTTCCGGTTTAACCGGGATATTCAACAGTTGTTTTCTGAACACCGACAAATCGTCTTTCCGGTTGGGGATAGCGGAATTTTTGTTCTTTGTAAAAAGGATCGCATCACATCGTCCCTCAAATCCGGTCAAGTCTTTCAATGTAACAATATTGCTCTTTTCTTTTATCTCGACACTTCCGGCATATTCCCAATCCCATTGTGTTCCCATTCCCAATTCATTATCAAGAACCACCCCGTTTACAGCAATTTTAAATTTACCCGGAGCCTCTTTCGTCTTCCACGGGGAACACCAATTCCATGTACGGGCATATACATGCCAAGTTCCTTTTCTCGGAATCATCACCTCCGTCGAAGCATCTTGTACCGGCTTTCCTATACCGTGAGCCAACAGGAAAGGAGATCCCATCTGATCCATGAACTGCTGGTCCAATACCCATCCACCTTTTTCATTAAAACTCTCTGCTTCAACCAGTACAAAGTCCTTTTTCTGCGCAAGAAGCGAAAAAGAAATAAAAGCCTGGCACATAAGCATCATATAAATAAGTCGAAATACTTTTTGCATACCTATTATTATTAATCGTGTTACAAACTATGAGGAAGCAGGAAAGCTCCCGCTCCCTCACTTGTATTATTTACTCGGCAGCTCCGGGGTAACCGGGATTTTGTAATAATTTTGCACCCGTATTCGCATCAATTGCTGTTTGAGGAATTGGCCATAATTCATGGTAAGGTTCCATATTGTCCTTAACCCTGAAATTATATTTCATCGTTCTTTCATATAATTTATTCAGTCGAACCAAAGTCTTTCTACGCGGTTCTTCAACAACTAATTCGCGCATACGTTCATCCAGAATATAATCTAACGATATTTGACCAGGCTGAACGGGTTTAGCTTGTGCTCTTCCTCTGACAACATTAATATCATTTGCAGCATTTGCCAAATCTCCTTTATGGAAATAGGCTTCCGCCCTTAACAAATAAGTTTCAGAAAGACGCATTATGTACCGATCATTAGGTGTCCTTCCAGCCATAGCCCCCCAAGGCATTTCCCCTTCTATCTTACGGAAGTAAGGATAACACACTCTAAATGTATCAACCGATTTATCCGTTATTGTTCCATCAGACAAAGTAATATACATTTTGCCATCATCCTTCTTTGTCAGAACTAATTTTTCCCCATTATACTTAGAATCAGGATTATTCATATAAAAATCTTTCTTAAAGTTATACGGAGAGTAACGCATATCGTTCGGATCATCCCATATCTCATAATTAGCATGATTTAAAGGGCGAATAATCCCCTGCATACGTCCTACTGTGTCACAAACCAGAATCTTTTTACCATCAGGATAAGTTACATCTTCTATTTTAGGTCCCCAAAGACGAAGTTGTGCATTGTTAGCTTCTTCGGCTCCCGGAGTCAAATATTCGAACTGTACGACCCATATCCCCTCTTTATTGCCTGAGGCTCTATTTTGTTGGTTAGTCCAAAACAAGTCAGAATAATAATCTCCCGGACGGCTTGTATCACCAAAACGGGATTTCACGAGTGCGTATTCTCCACAACTACCATCAATAACAGCAGTCGCAGCGGCTATCGATTTATCATAAAATGACTGATCTCCTGTTTCTTGCCCTAAACTAATGTATACTTCTGATAACAGATGGTTTGCCGCAGCTCGAAAAATACGTCCATCTTGTGAAGCATCAGATGTAACAATCGGTAAATATTGGGCTGCAAATTCCAAGTCCTTCTGGATAAACTCAAGAACTTCTTTCCGTGAAGCACGTGTATAATCAAAACGAGGACTCAGTTCTTCTTTATCGACAATAGGCACACCTCCAAAAAGATTCACTAAAATATTATATGTATAAGCCCGAAAAAACTTAGCCTCTGCTACAATTGCATTTTTTTCGTCTTCTGTCCAAGAGACATTTGGATTCTCTGCCCTGGTAACAACAAGATTAGCATCTTTCAACATTTTCTGATAAGCCCAGTTCCAATAGAACTTGGGGGTTGCATGCTCCGGTAGAATCAGACTGTAATCATTAAAGAAACGACCATCTGTGACACCGCTGCATGCCACATCTGTCCCGGTATTCATGACATCTTCATTATTCGACTGAAAAAGTCCGCTACGAGCAAAATTATGTAAGGAGTAAATTACTGTCTCAAATCCCTTTTTAGAAGTCAATAAGTTTTCCGGACTGAATTTATCCATCGGCTTCTCTTCCAAGTAGCTATCGCTACATGACACCTGTGTTCCCAACAATAAAATAAGCGTAGAGAACAAAACTATGTATCTTGATTTTTTCATCTTTACTACGTTTTTTAATTATAAACTGATCTGAAGTCCCAAAACCCATGATTTTATCAATGGACCATTCTTGGAAGCTCTCCCTCCGGAAGCATGTTCCGGATCCCATCCATGCCAACCAGTCCAAGTTGCAAGATTTTTTCCACTAACATAAACTTTTACATTATTCAATGTTAACTTTTGAATTAGTGATTTTGGAAGACTGTACGCCAAAGAAACATCCTGCAATCTCAAATAAGTCAACTTTTCATAAAATCCATAACCACGCGGATTGGAATAACCAACACTGGGGCGATCATTTAAAGGATTTTCCGGAGTCCAATAAGGTAAATCCAACTGATTACAACGATTATAATATTCTGTTCCCGGATTTATCCAATTATTTGCAGCATATCCACCACATCTCAAATCCAATAAAAAGGATAACGTAAAATCTCTATATATGAACATGTTATTCATACTCATTGTAAATTTCGGACGGTTATTATGCAAAACCATACGATCTTCCGGACCAATCGAACCATTGCCACTAATATCCTTAAACTTTATATCGCCCGGTTTTGCAGATTTGTCAATAGAAAAATCATCCCCTTCCTGCCATATTCCATCAAAAACATAATTATAGTTTGATCCCATAGAATATCCGATAAAACGACTTTTCCCTATATCGTCATCTTCTTTTCCATCACCATCCAAATCTTCCCCTGAAAGATGAAGAATCTTATTCGCGTTAGCTGAAAAATTCAATGAGGTACTCCATGAAAAATCTTTCGTACTGATGTTTTCGGAATTTAAAGTCAGTTCAATTCCTCGGTTTTGAGTTTCTCCAATATTAGTCAAATACTTATCATAGCCCGTCATGCTTGGTATACTAACTTCCAACAAAAGATCAGTCGTTTTTGTACTATATAAATCGATATTACCGTTCAAACGACTATTAAACAAAGTAAAATCCAAGCCTAAATTATAAGACTGTGAGGTTTCCCATCCTAACAAAGGATTTGCCATAGAAGTAGGATAAAGTCCGACTGAAGTGTTTCCTCCATCACCAAATACATATCGGGCCAAATCCATCGTACTTAATGATTCGTAACTGCTAATTCCACGATTACCATTCTTACCCCATGATAAACGTAATTTCAAAAAATCTAACCAGGAAATATTTTTCATGAACTGTTCCTGAGAAAGAGCCCAACCTAAACCAATAGAAGGGAATGTTCCATATTTACGATCACTACCAAAAGCAGAATAGCCATCTCGTCTAACAGTCAAGTTTACCATATACTTATCAGCAAAACGATAACCGACACGTGCCATACTTGATACGGCGGCAGATTTCCCCGCTGTCGTACTTACCGTATGATTTTCACCAATGCCTAATCCATTAAATCCCAAAGCATCATTAAATATATTATTACTGCTTAATGTTGATTTATTTGCACTACTATATTCGTAACCATACATCAACGTTACATCCACATTATGCTTTTCTGCAAACGTATTATTATATTTGACGATATTTTCAAAAATAAGATCATGGGTAAACTGATGCTCTTTCGAGCCGCTTCCTAACCAAGACGAACCGTCACGATTATACGCTGGTGTATAGTTGTTTACATCCTTAAATCGCAAGTTGTTAGATAAGTTCATCTGATAACTCAAACCCTTCAATGGAAGTTTAATTATCATATAGTTATTATTAAACACTCCATACGAAATCTCCTTATTATCTTTCATCTCCACATTCCACAGTGGATTCTGAACCATACCATCACCATAGGGTAAGCGACGTAATGTCCCGTCGTCATCATATCGAATAGACGAATATGGACTTATTCTTGCAGCATCTCCCCAGTTGGCCTCAGCTCCTGAATAGTCTTTTGTCGCAAAACTGGAATTTGTTCCAATTTCAAGCCAATCTGTAACATGAAGATCAAAATTGGCTCTCACTGATAATCTTTTAAATTGGTCTCCGACTAAAGGTGATTTCTGAGATGTAAAAGAACCAGAAAGATAATAGGTCATTTTTTCTCCCTTTCCAGAAATGCTCAATTCATGTTCAGTCATCGGAGCATCCTGCTTAATCACATCCCAAGGATTAATAGTTCGGCCGGCTGCTATATTTTCTTCTTCAATCGTTTGAAAAGGCAACTCTTGGTTCATATAAACCTCGGCATCTTTACGCAATTGCTGATATTGTTCACCACTCATAAGTTTCGGCATATTGGCAAAATCAGAAAAACCGACATAACCATTATAATTCAGCTGAGGTTTCGACGTTTTACCTCTTTTAGTCGTGATCATAATAACGCCATTAGCACCACGAGAGCCATAAATAGCTGTAGAACTGGCATCCTTAAGAACATCAATCGTTTCAATATCATTCGTATTAATATCCGATAAACGTCCTCCTGAAAATGGAACACCATCCAATACTATCAGCGGATCATTACTTGCAGTTATAGAGGTCGTCCCTCTAACCTGTATCGTTCCATCTGCTCCTGCCATACCTGTATCAATAACCCGAACCCCTGCAACACTTCCCCGCAGAGCTTGTACCGGGTTAACATTAGGAATAGTTGATTTTTCGGTAACATCTACACGCGTTAATGCTCCTGTTACATCCTTTTTACGGGCAGAACCATAACCAATTACTACAACTTCATCCAACGTCTTCGTATCCTCTTTTAACTTTATGCTATACGAGTTCTTTTGTGTTATCGGAATATTTTGAGTATTATAACCGATATAAGAAACAATCAACACGGCTCTATCTGCAATGTCTAAAGTAAAACGTCCATCAGCATCTGTAATTGTTCCGTTTGTCGTTCCTTTTTCTACAACATTAGCCCCTGCAATCGGCTCTCCATTTTCATCCGTGACCACTCCTGTGATCTTTCTTGAAGCTTGAGAGTTGACCATTGCTTTTGTTATAATAATATGTTTCCCCGTAATTTTGTAAGTCAGATTATTATTCTTCGTGATTTCATTAAATATTTCCGATACGAGTTTATTCTTTGCATTCAGGTTGATACGTTGGTCATTATCAATCTCTTCACTTTTATAGAAAAACATAAACTCGGACTGTTTCTCTATCTGTGAGACGACATCGTAAAATGTTCCATTTTCTACTGAAACTGAAATACGATGCTCCTGGGCATAAGTTGTCGCGGAGATTTGGAGTATTCCTACTAATATGAGCATTAGCGTGATTTTCATAATACGTGTTATTTTTAGTGACAGTAAAGCACTATCATCTCGTTCTTTTTTCATACATTTGGATGTTTTTATTATTAAATTGTCTCATTCGCAGAGTTTTCCAGACAAGAGCGAAGGAGAACGGTTAACTAATTAAAAATAATTTTTGAATCGGGAAATGTTGCAACCATTTTCCGATTCTACTTTTAAATGACCGGGAATTTATGCATAGGCAGTTATATTTAATAGTTATACAATTTATTTACTTGTTATGAATATTTCCTTTTTCACCCGCTTAAAAGTGAACTGTTTTTCATAATCGATGATTCGAAGTACATCCAGAATATCCTGATCCAGTGAAAATGTACCTGTATATTTTATCTGTTCCAGACGCTTATCGTCCAGATAGATCTTTACATTATAATAATTCTCGAGACGTTTAACAATGGAAGACAACGACGCATCCTTAAATTTATACTCTCCGTTAATCCACGCATTTGACAGGGATGCATTTACGTCTTGTAGAGAAACAGAACCCATTTTATTATCCGATAGCGCTTTCTGATCAGGCTTCAAATACATACGACTCATAGATTCTCCCTTTTCATTGAATGCTTCCAACAAAATCTGCCCACTCAAAAGTGTTATTTCACTATATAATTCATTACTATAAGCTTGTACATTAAATGTCGTACCCAACACTGTTATGTCCTGCTTATTCAGCTTAACGACAAATGGCTTTTCTTCATTTTTAGTTACTTCGAAATAGGCTTCCCCATCCAGATAAACCTGGCGGTTTTTCCCGTTAAAACTGGCCGGATATTTTAGTGTTGTTGCTGCGTTCAGCACAACTTTCGTTCCGTCAGACAAAATCACCGTATTGGCACGCCCACCTTTTTGAACATGTATTTCATTATATACGATACTTTCTTCCGCCAAATAAGACGATTTTGCATTTCCATAAAACGCATGGACTCCCCAGCCTAATCCGACGGCCAATACCGCAACTGCAACATATTTTACCAGCGAAAACCATAAACCATATGTCTGTGATTTTGCAAGAGAAGACACCGTTTCATAGCGTTTTTCCATACGGGCATGCATTTTCTGCCAACTTGCCTCATTCACATCTTCTCTCGAAAAGAAAGGACGACGGCTGGAATCTGATATACATTTCAGATCAAAGAAATAAGATTTGTGTTCCGCATCTTCCTCCAGCCAGGATTCCAGGTAACGGAGTTCTTCCTCATTTATATCCTGCTGCAGAAAACGGATTATCAATTCTTCTATGTTATATTTCTCAGACATTCCAATGCTTGTTTATATTATACACGATTAACTTTCCGGATATACTTACGCCAAGTCTCAGAATTTTAAAAGAAAGATCAAAAAACCTGCTAAAATACCCCGTAAAATCTTTAGTGCCTTATAAAGCTGCGCTTCCACCGTCCGGGTAGATATGTTGAGCAACACGGCTATTTCTGCAGTCTTTCGCTCTTCCAAATAAGACATGGTAAAGATTTCACGGCATTTTCCAGGTAACTTGTCCATCTCATTGTAGATAAGCTCCAAACGTTCATCTTCCGCAAAAAGAGATTGCGGATCATCATTATAATAAATCTCTTCTACTTTCAATTTAGTTGTGACGGTACTGATATAATCACCTTTTACCTCCTGATGCTTCAGATAATCCAGACAGGCATGCTGAACCGAACGATATAGATAAGTCCTTATCCCTTCTTTTAAAAACAAGAAAGTCCTCTTCTGCCAAATTTTAAGAAATACATCCTGCACCAAGTCTTCGGCAGTAGTAGCATCCACATATTTCCCGGCATAAAAAATCAGTATCGGAGCATTCGATTTATATAGCTCCTTAAACTGAATCAACTCTCGATCTTCCTCTTTCGGTCTATTCATAACGTACGCTAACAAAGAAACGTTTCTACAAGTATAGACGATTTATCCGGGAAAACTACTTACGGAAAGGTTATATTTTTATTTAGAGGGGGCTTTTTAACGATTGAAAGGAGAAGATTTACTTTTGTATTGAGTAGAGCGAATCCCTCTCAAGAATAGATGTCGCTTTTTCTTGGACACAACAAGCTTTTTTCCACCTATTTGACTGTCGTCGTAGCGATTGGATAATGTCTCATTTTTCTGCGTATTTAGTTTTAATTGGAAATTAGGCTGTTATTTATACCAATAGACTTCTCCCCACGTCATTAAGCAACTGGAGATTCTAACATCTTCTAATTTAATAAATGAAGTCCAATAAGATTCGCGATGATCAATCGTATGTCCCAATTCATTTTCATGTCCTGTAATCACGAGTTTTGGATTGAACCCTTCAATCGTATCGGACAAACGGTTCGCCCAACAATTAATCAATAAAATATCCAATGCAGGAATTTTTGTTTTCACATCAAATAACCACTCCAAATCATCTTCACTATATTGATCACCCGTCTGTGCGAAAGTAAAACCTTCAGGAGTCGTCACCACATGGATATTGTTAATCAGTTCACTTTGATGCCCCGGCAATATTTTTACATCCAGCTTGCCCCCTCTTGTTTTGAATGTTTTATCAATAATCTGCTCCGAACGAATATGAGTTACCGATTTATTTCCAACCAAACTATTGTCCGGAGCAACCACCTGTTTTCCCATATCTGTAAACATTTTTACGACAACCGGATCTATATGGTCCGGATGATTATGAGAAAGGAACATAATATCGCACTGTTCAACAATAGCTTGCATCGTTTTATCTGAAATCAAAGAAGGAGATTCCTTCATAGCTCCCCCACGATACAAGTCAAAAGCAACAGTAACACTTTTTGTCTTTACGATAAATCCGTCATTATAGAGTTTATACACTTTAATACCCTCTACCAATGGTTTCTGCATATCTTCCAAAAGCACGCCCAAACGAGATTCCATGAATCGGGAGAGAGTTCCGCTACCATCCAAACGCGTATCATGAAATACACCATCCAATAATTGTAATGCCGCTTTACGAGCCAATGTCGGATTACCAGAGGAAGGAGGGTTATCTTTTAAGAGAGCATCTACCAGATGAAAAGTTTTTTCAGTTTGATTAATCAGATACACTTCTTGCTTTCCCCAAAAAGGCACCATTTTTTCCTGCGCTTGTAACAACATATACAATGGCAAAACAAACAATAATAATAAAAATACACTCTTTCTCATTTGAATAATTATTTAATTTTCGCTCGTGAAATTTTACTGATTATAGCAGGGTAAGGGAAATTGGCATACGCCAAAATATTACCCTACTCTCGCGTCACATTCAATAAAACTATATTTGGATGAGTACGCATTTATCACCTCAACTCGAAATGTTTACTAATCTCCTTTGAATTACCAGCGTAGAAATCGATAGTTACATGCTGGTCAGAAACATTCATTTTATAAGAGCCTGCCGAAGTCGAACGGATATAGGTTTTCAAACCGGATTTATATTCATTCAACAGCTCAATGTCGTCCTCATATTTGGATCCGTCCTCTTTTCTCTTGGATTTAGCCATTTCGTGAATATTACCGTAATCCCGCGGCTGATCCGACGTACAAGAATAGGTCCCTAACTCCGGTTTAGACCAGACGCTATTAACCGTCATTTGTGTAATGCGGCCACCATCCCCATACCAATCTGCCAATTCAGTCGTATGAATGTGTCCACAGATACACAAGGCGTTCCGTTGGGCAAATATTTTACGAAAATGTCTACGTGCAGCAGTCTCTTCAACCGACTTACCTCCATGGAAGAACCATCGGCAGCTTCCTCCGTCATAGGGTAAAATCGGACCGTGAGTCAATATGAACGTATGTCGGGCTCCTTCACACTCTTTTAGCATCTGATCAATGAGTGTATCATCCGGGTCATTGAAATCCAGTACAATATAAGCATCACTACCGATCGTGAAGAAAAAGTTCGTATGAATAATGGATTTTCCTAATTCCTCAGACATCCGTTTCGGCATATAGGTATGATAAGCCTCTTTTGCGTTCGTTCCTCGGATATCATGGTTACCCGTCACAGTCACAAAGGGCAAACCATGAAGTTCTGACTTGAAGCGGTTCATCACGTCTTCTAACATTTTTTTGTGGACCTCCGGATTACCGCAATCTCCTTGAATCAAGTCACCCAATTGAAATACCATTTTGGTGTCAGCACCAATCAGTTGGGCAGCCCGTTTAAGTAACAAAGGACAACGCTCTCGCCACATCTCCCCATTACGGGCAAATTCAGCACGTTGTACTCGGTTTAACCATTCTACCGGTTCATTATAGTCTGCATGATACACACTGGCCGGTTCCGTATCAAAGTGTGTATCACCTAACAATACGATTGAATATTTTTTCTCCAGGTTCGATTCAGATAGATAGGACAATCGGCTTCCGAATACTAAACCTGCAAGCGATGTTGCACTGGTTGTTAGAAATGCTCTTCGTTTCATGATATAGATATTTATATGATGTAAATATAATATAGTTTAAGATAAGAGGTATAAACCTTTCATTTTATACCTCTTATTTTCATTATTCACATTTTACAGATTAATCCTGCCAGCCCGGATTCTGCGTAAGATTTGAATTCATCTCTCTTTCCTTTGCAGGGATCGGCCAAATCTTTATTTGTTCACCAACGCTAAGATGCTTGTAAGTAGTCTCACCCCAAATCTGCATCAAACCATTCGTATTAAGTTCTCCTACCTGTCCGGAAGAATGATCTTTAAACTTCCTGTCGTACCATGTACCCCAGCGAAGCTCGTTAAAGAACATAGAGTCTTCACCTCCAAGTTCAACATAAAACTCTTTACGAATACGTTGCCGCATATCCTCTTGTCCACTCACAACAGTCGCAGGATAAGCCTGATCATTAAGAAGAACATGCCCAACACGCTGTCTTACTTTATTTACAAAAGCAACAGCCTCACTCGTCCTGCCTAACTCATTCAAGCATTCAGCCCGCCTAAGAAGAATTTCAGCATAACGACAGAGTATAATATCTTCGGAATAGACCCAACGAGTCGTACATTCATCATTCTCTGTTACATATTTCCTCCAAAGATAATAAAACTTAGAATTTGTATCTGTACGGATGTCATAAGGTTCTCCAGCATCCAGAATGTACGGCCAACGGAGCGTCCAGGTATGATTTCCTACACCTGCCTGATTCCCGTCATAAGTCGAGTAAGGAGTTATAATCGACTGCATCAGACGCGGATCACGATCTTCATATGCCTGACGTATTCTTGCCTCATTTCCTTGATCCAAATATTTGCTCATATCGGCACCATAAGAAACCATATTATTATAAAGAGCCTGATAATTAGAGGTCGCTTCTGTTGTACCCCATTCTCCTTTACCGGATTGAAGTCCGTCACGCAGAAAGAAAGCAACTCTTGCCAAGGGAGTCATCGAATGCCATCCGGGACAATATTTTTCCCAATCAAATTCAGATCCGTCCGCACACTCGTACATTTCCACAAAAGCTGGATTCGGGAGATAATTGTTCCAAGCAGAACCACCCGTACAACGATTACCATAATTGATTCCTCTCGGATTCCCCATACCACTTGTTTCAACACATTGTATTGAAAAAATCATCTCATCGCATTGCTCGTTAGCCGGTTTAAAGAGCTGAAAGAAATCTCTGTTTCCTTTTACGCCATTACTCGGACTGTAAAGTGAATATCCAAGCCCTTCAATTGCTTCAAAGTCTACAAGGGCTTTAGCATAATCTCCCATAAACTGATAAGCATAACCTCTGAAAGCATAAGCAGCACCTTTTGTTATACGTCCATAACTACTATTACCTTGAGCATATTTACCAGGAAGATTAGGCTCATTAATACAATCCGTAAGATCTGAAAGAACTTGCTCCCATACCTCGGCTTCCGATGAACGCGCTTTGGTTGCTTCCGAACTCTCCACATTTTCCGTATAGATGGGAACACCTCTCCACAGGACATTCAAATGATAATATGCCCAAGCACGCAGAAATTTACATTCGGCTTTCAGTCGCGCTTTCTCGTTGTCCTCCATTTCCGGGACATTGTCAATGTTGTTAATAACATCATTAGCCCTATATACAATCGTATAATAATACTTATAATGATTACCGACATTTCCATTCGAAGGTGTACAAGAACCGGAAATCACAAAACAATTATTTTTCCAGTTCATATCAATATCCATTACGGACGACCAGGCATCAAACGGAATGCCGATAGAAGGGCTATCGTAATTTTTAGAGAATTTTTCATACAGTTCATTATATACACCCATCACAGCTGCACGGGCCAAAATAGGGCTGGTCCACACATTAGAACTTGAGAAACTATAACTTGGAGATGTATCAAGAAGATCGCCGGCACATCCTCCTAAACCGAATAACATACCCGATAAAGTTCCGATGATAGCTATTTTTCTGAATAATTTTTTCATATTTTCAATATATTAGCTGTTTCCAAAATAATTAAAATGTTAAATTTATACCGAAGGCATACTGACGCATAGTAGAATATCCCATGCTAACACGCATTTCAGGATCCATACCAGAGAAACCGGTAATCGCAAAAAGATTTTCCCCGGAAGCATAGACACGAAGTCTTTCAACATAAAACTTTTTAGAAATACTTTTAGGCATTGTATATCCTAAAGTCAAATTTCTAAGTTTAATGAAATTTCCTTTCTCCAAATGAAGAGAAGAACTTGCTGAGCTCTGAGCCCCCGACACATTAACCAAACGAGGTTGTTTTGAAGACAGATTGGTTCTCGGATCCGATGGATTTTCAGGATCATAGAAATAATGATCATCCGCTACCGCATCTGGAATTGCATAGCCATAAGTTGTTTCACTTGAATTTCTTGCCCTACCATAGTAGTAAATACTAAATCCGGCAGATCCTCCCCAAGTCATAGAAAGATCGAAATCTTTCCAGTTTGCACTGGCCTGAATACCAAAATTATATTTTGGAGTGGTTGAAGTTCCCTGAAATTCAGAATCATATGAATTACCATAAATTCCATCTCCATTCGCATCTGCATAAATATACTCGCCATACCAAAGTGCATTTTTAGCAATATTATTATAAGGTTGGAAAGTATAACCTGCCGCTTGCATGGCCTGAAGCCATTGCATATCGTTTTCCGTACGGATCATACCATCTTTAGGACCACCATTTATATTGACCGTACCGTCCGCATTGAAATATGAACCGTTACCATTATAAACATTAGGAAGATAAAATTCATTAATCTGATGTCCTTCGATAACTCTTGTAGTACTACCGGTAGAAACATCTCCTATATTGGTAGAATATTCCGTATGTTCCTCATTCCATCCTTTTTCCAATTTACCTTTATATTTGCTGACAAAGTTTTTATTAAAAGAAAACTGACCTTTAATGCTATAGCTGAAATCCTTGCCGATATTATCTCTCCATCCAAGCTCCAATTCAACACCCCTGTTCGTAACTTCCGCAATATTCGCTTTCGGAGCAGTCGCATTCCCCATCACCATATACATATCAGGAGTATATAAAATTCCGGTAGTCAACTTATTATAAACATCTATATTTCCGTTCAATTTATTATCAAAGAAACCAAAATCAAGCCCCACATTGGTAACGGCTGTCTCTTCCCAAGTAAGAGCGGCATTGGCAATAGAAGTGATGGCAATACCACTTGTCAAAGCTTGACCGGTAGAATAATTTGCTGCCGAATATACAGACTGCCAATCATAATTGCCGATTGCATTGTTGCCCAGCTTACCCCAAGAAGCACGAAGTTTCAAGTTTGTCAACCACTGTACTGGTTTAAGCCACGACTCTTCATTCATACGCCAGCCAGCCGAGAAAGAAGGGAAAGCTCCCCAGCGATAATCAGGAGAGAACCTCGAAGAGCCATCATAGCGTAAGTTAAACTCAAGCAAATATCTGCTTTTATAAGCATAATTCGCACGTCCGAACACCGAGCGGGCGGCATATTCAGTCCCATAACCAGCCGTCGAGTAAGGTGTTGTAGCGGCATCAAGATCATTTACAGCGGCATCTGTAAGTCCTAATTTACTCACATTCGTCTCCCTATAACCATACGTTTCTTCCTCATAGCCAATCATAGCCGACACATCATGAACGCCAAAAGACTGGTTATAATTAAGTAAATGATTCAACTTCGTGCGATTCGTTCTTGTATAATACATACGCGTATAAAGAGTTGAGGGGTCATCAGCTCCTGTTGAATAAGCCCCCTTAGAAAAACTGAACTTTCCAACGGAAGCGTCCGAGACTTTTCTCTCACGGCGAAGATCTTGATAGTAAAAATCAAAGTTATATGTAAAATATTTCAGAAACTTGACTTGAGCATACCACTCCGTATAAAGTTGTGAATATTTGTCAAACCCATTCAATACATTATCCCAAAGCCCGTTATGCGACTGCGGATCCTCTTCGGGTCCTTCCGGCGCACCATATTTTCCATCATAATACGGATATATACAAGGAACCATCTTCTCCGTGTTCATGGAATTGATATGACTGCTCCCATTATAACTGGTAACACTGACTTCTTGATCGGTAACATTTCCCGATGTACGAGTTCCAACCCGCAGCCAGTCGGTAATGTCAGAATACAAGTTCACACGCCCCATATAGCGATTATATCCCGTATTCTTCATGATACCCGGATTATCTATATAGGAAAAGCTCATTGAATAACCTGTTTTCTTCTCCTTGCCGTTGAGTGAAATCGTATGTTTCTGCATCCATTGCTTCGTATAAATCTCATCCCACCAGTCTGTATTGGGATAAGCGACATAGTTCGGATAACCCGAAGCAGAAATTCCGTTAGGATCAGCTTTTGCTGCTTCCCAAAGATCAATAGAACTCTGAGAAAACATATCGGAGTTTCCCAAGTTATTAGATGATTCATTCATCAATTTCATATACTGGACATAATCCGAAATTGTATGAACAATTTTGAAAGGTTCATTATATGAGACTGTGCCATCATACGTCACACTAATTTTACCCTCCGTACCGTTTTTGGTCGTGATAAGGATAACACCGTTAGCACCGCGATTTCCATATATGGCACAAGAAGCCGCATCTTTAAGGATGGAAACATTGGCTATATCAGAAGGATTGACCATACTGATGCTTTGTTCCATTCCATCAACAAGAATAAGAGGGCTGGAAGAATTCAATGTCCCGACGCCGCGAATATTATAAGAAAAACTCTCTGCATTAGGTTGCCCAGAACTTTGCATGATCTGAAGGCCAGGTGAGGCACCGCTAAGCGCTTGAGAGGCATCAGTAACGGGCCTTGATGACATTTCTTCAAAATTGACAGTGGAGACCGAGCCAGTCAGGTTTACTTTCTTCTGGGTACTATAACCAACGACAACTACCTCTTCCAATGCTTGCGTATCCTCTGATAATGTAATATCAACAACGGAACGATCTTTAACTTGAATTTCGATTCTATTATATCCTATATAAGAAGCTACCAACACAGAATTTCCAGAAACGGATAAAGTGTAATTCCCATCGACATCGGTAATAGTCCCATTAGTAGGATTTCCTTTTTCAATGATATTGGCACCGGGGATCGGTTCTCCGTTTTTATCCGTTACTACGCCTTTTATATTTATCTTTGCTTGTAAAGTAGCTTGCTTGTCGTTTCCTTTATATAAGGCAATATGCTTGTCGTTTATCACATAATGGATATTCTCTTTTGCAAATAGTTCATCCAACATTTCGGGAACTGTCTTATCCTTAAAGTTGACAGTTACCTTACGAGTTACTTTTACCTGTTCTAAATTATAAGTGAAATAGAAACCACTTTTTTGTTCAATAGTAGCGAGGACCTCCTGTACTGTCGTATTTTCCATATTCAATGACAATTTCACCGACTGTGAATAGCTCAAATTAGCAAAAGACTGTAAGGTTCCCAATAGTATGAATAATATAACACATCTCATAATATTTAGACTTTTTCGAAGCCATGACGATTTATATACACCGCATGGCGTATTTTTCATAATATAATGCATACATTTGTAAATGATTAGTTAGTAATAAATTTAGGTTCACTAAAGCGTTACTCGCTTAATCCCGGCTGAAGATATTGCCGTATCTTCAGCCTTCGTTTTTATAAATCCTTTCCCATAGGCTTTTTATTTTAATGGTTTGAAAATCCGTATTTGTTCCCCTTCAAATGAATAATCCAATCTCCGGGTTTCTTTCAGCAAATGTAAAACCTGTTCAATCGTAGCTGTTTCCTTAAAGCGGCAAGTAAAAATCTCAGAACTTAAAGAATGATCTGTTATAATTATTTTCACATCAAATTTCCGTTCCAAATCACGGACAATATTATCAAGTCGGCATTGGATGAAAGCGCCTTCTCCGTTCATCCACAACTTAACCGTATTCGTATTGATATTTTTTTCCAATGTCAAACCGGAACTTTCCGAATATGAAATCTGTTCGTTTGGTTTAAGAGTCAATTTATTTTTACAGTCGTTTGTTTCCACTTCAACTTTTCCCTCTGCTAATGTGACAACGGACTTTTCGTTCAAGTAAGCTTTTACATTAAATTTCGTACCCAATACCTTTATTGCCAGCAAAGGTGAATGAACGACAAAAGGAAGATGTTCCTTATGGGACACTTCGAAAAAAGCCTCCCCTTCAAGCCGGACATTCCTTTCCTTGTCAGAAAATTGTGTCGGGTAAATAAGTTTACTTTGGGAATTCAACCAGATCCTTGTTCCATCGGAAAGCATTAGAGATGCTCTTTGTCCTTTGGGTACTTCAACCGTATTCTCGCCTACAGTTGCCGGTTGAACCATTTTATAAAGATTCAATCCTAATAATCCGATGATGAGGACAGCTGCCACATATTTTAATATTGAATATAGGTAAAAATGCTGAACAGCATTTTTACCCTTTCCCAGGGAAAGGGTAAAACGATTATATGCCTCCTCTATCTCCTTTTTATCTGAAAATCGTAGCTCATCTTTCAAACTCCAGACACGTTCCATCTCAAACAGCCAATCTGCATTCGCTTTATTGGAAGCAATCCACCGGTCGACTAACCGGAGGTCTTCCGGAGTACAAGTGTGAGTGAGGAATCGTATGAGTAATTGTTCGTCCATCTTTTTATTGTGTTTATACAAAGAAGACAACTAAGACGAAACAAACTACGTAGTCAAATATGAGGAAAAATTCAATTTATGTTACAAAGCATGAAAATAAGCATAAAAAGTCCTTTCAGGTCTTCCCGGAGAAAAATAAGCGCCTGCCTGATATGCCCTTCAACTGTTCGCGAAGATATTCCCATAATTTCGGCTATTTCTTTATGACTGATATCATGGAAGTAGGCCAATCGGAAAGCCTGTGCACATTTAGGAGGTAATTTATTAACGGAAAGCTCTATTATATCACGCAAATCTTGATTTATAACAGACTTAAGGACTTCATTGGCATCGCTGGTTTCACCTAAAAAAGCAATACGCGCCTCTGCAATACGAACACGCGATTCATATTCGTCGACTACCATTTGATGTTTAATATGATTCAGACAACTATTTTGTAGCCATTTAAAGAGAAAAGATTGAATATTATCCGGTTGTATCATCTTTTTCTGCTCCCAATAAGAAGCGAAAACCTCTTGCACCAAATCTTTAGCCACTTGCTCATCTACAAAACGACAAGCAAGTGCCATCAATTTAGGATAGAAACATTCAAAGAAAGTTTTAAAAGCAACATGATCCCCTTTCCTTATTCTTTCAATGTCAATTTTCGCTTCCATATTTTCGTCTCCTTTCAATCTGTGGTAAAAAAGCGCGGAGCCCATTGACTATTACGTTTTTCTTTATATTTCCAGACAAAGATAATTTTATTTTCGATAAAAGGCTTATTCGTTAGCAATTAATTTTTATTAGAAACACAGCAGTACTAATTAACACTTCAACCATTGATAATTTGCGGGGAAGCCGTAC
>NZ_QREV01000007.1:61423-61737 GCF_003363715.1 Parabacteroides acidifaciens | reverse complement strand
TTTCATAATAGTATTAGATTTAAGGTTAACAAAGTTGGTTAGGGGTTGTCGTGAGACAGCCTTTAATTGTTTATAGGCGTTTCGTTCCCCCAGTATATTCTCTCACCCGATAGTCAAGTTTTTGAACCTCCTGCAAACCCGAAGATTACAATAACCCCCTGTTTCGGGCGTTTTTCTATTTCGTCCGAAATTTTGATCCATTTTGGATTGACTTTTTTCACGGTTTTAATCTGATCGGATGACAATAGAAAAAATGAGGTGCGCAGTCCGTCTCGGAAGGCGTACAATTTGATTACCGAAAGGCGGAAACGCCT
>NZ_QREV01000007.1:0-61413 GCF_003363715.1 Parabacteroides acidifaciens | reverse complement strand
TAAAGCTTAACTCCCGGAGAATCGAATATTTGAAAATAAAACGGACGGCGTTCCAAATATCGCAAGGAAATTCAGGTGCTTTTTTGCCATGAAAACGGTCCTCTTTTCAATTACGACCGTCCAAATCGCCATTACGACCGTGCTAATCTTCGCGAGGTGCCGAGTGCACTACCTATTAGCACGGTCGTGATAGCAAAGAGGACGGTCGTAATTGTTGAAAACGCTCGAAAAAGTCGAAAAAGCCCCTTTTTAACGTTGAAAAAGCGGATTAACATTTGTTTGGTTTCGGATGCCTTTCGAGCCTGAAAAATGCGTTTTATACAATAAGCCCCCTACGGTATTGGCGTCGGATCCGACTATTTCTATCACGGGTAGAACCATATCATGCTCATCTCCCGCTTGCTGCACGGTATGATTGCTTTCTTGTAGGCATATTTAATCCTGTGAATGAAAAGTGTGACGTTTGCCGGATAAACAAAAGAACCTTATCTTTGTAAGATTTAAGTAAAAGATATGTCCGAAGGTCGCCAGCTAATAGTTACAATCAATAATCATCCCGTTTTCGGGGCGCTCCTTGTCCCGTATCTGGCGAAAGAGGTTTCGCTGGGTGTGCTCGAGGCGGAAGAAAAAGCAACTTTCACGCAGGAAAGCAGCCTCTCTGCGGCGGAGAAAAAGATCATTTCCCTGGCCCAGTGTTACGAGGAAAAGAATCTGATGAAGAACTATTCGAAGGAACGCACGATCAATGCTTTCCTGGCGAAATTATCCGATCCTTCCCGGATGGCTCCGGTACGGACTTATATCGACCGGAAGCAACGGGAAATTATCGAATTGCTCCGGGCGTCGGTCATTCCTTTGTATATAAGGGAAACAGCCACAAAACTCCTCTACGAGCATCACCGGGTCTTTGTGTCCGACAGCCTCGCAGAGGCCTTTTTCCGGTTTGAGCTGGATGAGCGGGTGTTCCGCTATTCCGTCAATTGCGAAATGGAGGACCGCCTGGTCACTTTGCAGAAAAAGAAACCGGTTCTTGTCTTATGCTCCCGTCCGGCTATCCTGGTTTTGGGGCGCGATCTGCTTGTTTTCAAACGGATCGAGATGCCGCGATTGAACCCTTTTCTGGAAAAGACCTTTGTGGAAGTGCCGGCTTCCGAAACCCGCAGGTATTTGGAGAAGATCGTATTGCCGACGATGGTGCGCTATCCGGTGAGTGCTTCGGGGTTCGATATGGTGGTGGAGTATCGCCCGTGTGTGGCCGAGCTGTCGGTGACACCTTCCGTTCTGGACCGCCCGCTTTTGCAACTGCGTTTCTGTTATGGCGATAAATATTTTTCTCCGGGGGAAGAGATGCAACGTTGTTATCCTCGCCTGGAAGAAGAAGAGGGGAAGCCGGTTATCCGTTATTTTAAGCGGAATCGGCATAAAGAGCAGGACTGTGTCGACCGGCTGGCCGGTTATGGTTTTACGCAGGTCGGAGATATGCAGTTTACCGCTTCCGGCTGTGTTTCGGAGTATGCGCTTGTCGAATGGCTCCATGAACACAGAGAAGAGCTGGAGTCTTATTTTGCATTGGACATTTCCGGTTCGGGCAATACCTATTATGTGGGAGATATCCTTCTGAAACAAGATATAGCGGATATGCCCGACTGGTTCGAGATACGCATAACCGTGCAGATCGGGGAGTTTACTTTTCCGTTTGTCCGTTTCCGGAAACATATTATGGAAGGAGACCGTTTGTTTAAACTGCCTGACGGGAAAATAGCCTTGTTGCCGGAAGAGTGGTTTGAGAAATACGGCGATCTTTTCAGTTTTAGCAGCGAACAGGAAGAGAAGCTGCGTGTCCGGAAGATGCATCTCGGACTGGTTGACGGCTTACGGGAAAATACCGGTCCGGCTGTTTCGCGGGAATATGTGAAAAGAGAAGATATTCCGGTCCCGCCGCGTATCCGTGCCGCGCTCCGCCCTTATCAGCGGGAAGGTTTTACATGGATGGCTCATTTGGCGGCGAATGGTTTTGGTGGTTGCTTGGCAGACGATATGGGATTGGGCAAGACTTTACAGACGATCACTTTGCTGCAACATCTGTATGATCCGTCGGCCCCTGAAGTGCACCAAGTG
Source organism: Parabacteroides acidifaciens (assembly GCF_003363715.1). GTDB lineage: Bacteria > Bacteroidota > Bacteroidia > Bacteroidales > Tannerellaceae > Parabacteroides > Parabacteroides acidifaciens. Next base: position 59,295 of record NZ_QREV01000007.1, on the reverse strand, counting down.
GTGAAAACAGCGCTTCCCCCGGTTTCCATAGCTGATAAATTCGGGCAGTTTTCCCTTTTTGGGGATGAGGGAGATGCGATGCAGTCTGATTTTATAGTCCGTACGGCTGTGCCGGAAAAAGTACAGGCTTCGTTGGTTGTGGTGCCTGCCTCCCTGCTTCCGAACTGGAAGAGGGAGATACAGCGCTTTAGCTCGTTGCGGGTGTATGAGTATGCCGGTGAGCAGCGAAGCCGGGAGCCGTGGAAGAAGTTCGACCGTTATCCGGTTGTGCTGACGACCTACGGCCTTTTGCGGCGGGATATTGAATTGCTTGAAAATTATACCTTTAAATATGTGATACTGGATGAAAGCCAGAACATCAAGAACCCCGATTCGGTGTCTTATCATGCCGTTATCCGCCTGAAATGCGATAACCGGTTGGTGTTGACCGGCACTCCGATCGAAAATTCGCTGAAGGACTTGTGGGCGCAGTTCAACTTCATTAATCCCGGGCTATTGGGAACATTGGCTGATTTTAGGAACCGTTTTGTCAACCCGATCGTAAAAGAAGGCAACGAGCGTGCGCGGCAGCGGTTGCAACAGTTGATATCTCCGTTTTTACTGCGCCGCACCAAAGAGCAGGTTGCTCCCGAGTTGCCTGCATTGATGGAAGAGGTGGTCTATTGCGATATGCCGGAAGAGCAGCAGGGACTTTATAAGAAAGAGAAAAATACCTTGCGTAATTCCTTGCTTGAGGAATGGCATAAAAACAAGATTATTGCTCTGAACGGTATCACCCGCCTTCGCCAGCTTGCCAACCATCCCGGTATGATCCTGCCGGAATACACCGGAAGTTCCGGGAAGATGGAGCAGGTATTGGAGGCCTATGAAACGCTGTTGAGCGAGGGGCATAAGGTTTTGATATTCTCATCGTTTGTCACGCATCTGAAATTGTTTGCCGCCGAGTTTGAGGCACGTGGCTGGAAATATGCCCTGCTGACCGGAAGCACTGTCGACCGGGAAAGCGAGATTGCCCGTTTCTCCCGCGATCGCGAAGTTTCCGCTTTCTTCATTTCCTTGAAAGCCGGTGGTGTGGGACTTAACCTGACGGAGGCCGATTATGTGTTCATCCTGGACCCCTGGTGGAACCCGGCAGCCGAGATGCAGGCCGAAAGCCGTGCACATCGTATCGGACAGCAAAAACAGGTATTCGTCTACCGCTTCATCACTTCCGGCACGATAGAAGAGAAAATCCGTCAGCTGCAAGAACGCAAAAGCGCCCTGTCCGACCGCTTCATCACCGAAAACGACCCGTTGGAACAGTTGACGGACGAGGAGTGGAAGGAGTTGATATAGGAAAAAGTATGAAACAATATTATCTGGATATAATGTAAATATCACTATCTTTGCGTATATCATCGCATGATATAGTGAAGGAGATACGAGAAGATTATTTTATCCAGTTTGTGCAAATAATATGAAAAAGCTACTACTTTTCTTGTGTTTTTTATTTATTCGCCAGGCCATCTATCCGGTCTATTTTAAGCATCTCGGCATGAGTGACGGCTTGTCGCAGGTTTCCGTTATGTCTATTTATCAGGATCAGTTGGGGCGAATGTGGTTTGGAACACGTGAGGGTGTTAGCATCTATGACGGGGAGCGGATGCGGGTGTATAAAGGTTGGGAGAATTTAGATCCGGAAAGCTCTATAAATGTTTTGCTTGGACACGAATGCGATCATCTTGTAGGTAACAGGCAGGGGGATATATTCTTTAGGGCATGTGATTCTTTGGTAAGATATGATATCCGGGAAGAGAAGTTTTATGTGGTTGGGAGTTATAAAGCCAAAACGGTAACTTCTTCAGACGGGGATGTATGGACAGGCTATGAAAATATGATATGCCGATATGATGACAAAGGAGATAGCTTACAGCTTTGCATAAAAGAAAATATTCCGGATATTTCCTGTCTCCAGATTGCAAAAAAGAAGATTTGGATAGGCACGTATGAAGGATTATATGTAATTGAGGAGGGGAAAAAGGTTCGTTGCCTGATAGATGGACCGGAGTTCTATCGTTTATTTGAAAGTTCTACGGGAGAGATATGGGCCGGTTGCCGTACCGGAGGGCTGTATAGGATAACACCGGATGAGAAAATAACTTGGTATTCGGATACAAATCCGGCGCCTTATCATGTGGAGAGCAGCCAGATAAGGGGTTTTGCCGAAGACCGGTTTGGCAATATCTGGTTCGGTACGTTCATGGGATTGCATAAATATAATCCCTATACGGATCAGTTTACAGTATATCAACGGGACCATTTGCCGGGTAGTTTGTCACATTCTTCCGTATTTTCAGTCTTTATAGATGCGCAGGAGACAATATGGGTGGGCACTTATTATGGAGGTGTAAACTATTTCAACCCGGAGAGGGAAATATTTGCTCATTATACAGATAATCCTTTACGGAAAGAATGCCTGAATTATTCATTTGTCGGGCATTTAGCTGAAGATAAAGATGGAAATATCTGGATATGTACGGAAGGGGGAGGCCTGAATTTTATGGATCGTAAAACACGGACTTTCAAATATTTCACAGCCGGTCATCCTAATTCCGTATTACAGAATAATTTGAAAAGTATTGCATACGATGAAAAGCGGCACAGGCTGTATATCGGGACACATCATGGAGGGCTTTCCAGATATGATATAAAAACCGGTCTTTTTCATAATTACCTGAATGATTATGAAGAAGGAGATATGAAGCCGGACGGTATTATTTTCCATACAATGATTCATAACGATAGACTGTATGTAAGTGCGATGAACGGGACGTTTGTGATGGATCTCGATACGGATAAATTCAAATGGTTATGCAGGAATGCCCAAAGTTTTACAATTGATAAAGAAGAAAATATATGGATTCTGATTGGTACGTCACTTATCCGCATGGAGCTGGCAAATCCTGATAATCAGAAAAATTATGCTCTCCCTCGATATGGTATCCAGTTTGAGCCAAAACGGATTATAACAACCCATGATGGAAATATCTATTGTGTTGTTTTGGGAGGCGGTTTATACCGGTACGACAAACAGGCTGATTCGTTTATCCATTATTCGCAAGGAAGTGGACATCTATTGAGCAATTATTGTTACAATGTTGCAGAAACAAATTCCGGAGAACTTTTGGTTACCAGTGATAAAGGGGTTACATTTCTGAATCCTTCCAACGGGAAGGCAAGGTTTGCCACATTGGGGGCAAACCTGCCTATCACTTCTATTGCGGATGGATGTGGTATTTTGGTGTGCCGGAATAATGAATTGTTTGTTGGAGGCAATGATGGGCTTACATCTTTTTACCAGGAAGATTTGGATAAGAAAGAAAAAAATTATTCTTTATATTTTTCAGAACTGTATATCCATAATAAAAGAATATATCCGGGGGCGGTTTCGGGCGACATCCTGAAAGAGGCATTTCCGTTTAGTGAGTCTATTCATCTGAATCATGGGCAAAACAACTTGATTATAAATTTTGCTACTACAAACTATATTGATATTCAGAAGAATAATGAATATCAGTATAAATTGATCGGATTTGATAAAGATTGGGTTTCTTCTTCGTCTTCAAGTATTTATTATACGAATTTGGATCCTGGGAAATATACGTTACAGGTTCGTGAAAAAAATCTGTCTCAACATTTGATGAACAGGCGTGAAATATCTTTAGATATCCGGATTGCCCAGCCTTGGTATAATACGGGGTGGGCATGGGCTTTGTATGTCCTGACAACTTTTACAATTACTTATTTGACTGTACGAACTGTAAATGCACGGCGGAAGTTGGCTTTATCTCTTCAAAAAGAAAGGGAGGAAAAAGAACGTAATGAAGAACTGAATCAGGCGAAATTGCGTTTCTTTACCAACATCAGCCATGAATTCAGGACTCCGCTTACGCTTATTATCAGTCAGATAGATATGCTTTTCCAAAGTTCTTCACTCCCTCCGACTTTGTATAACCGGATTATCAAAATCAGTAAAAATGCAAACCGGATGCGGAACATGATTTCCGAACTGTTGGAGTTCCGGAAGTTGGAGCAGAACTATGTTTCGTTGCATGTATGTGAACAGAACCTGATTCCTTTCTTGAAGGATATTTATCTGTCTTATTGTGAATTGTCCGTTCAACAGACAATTACATTTAATTTCAACACAGAAGAGGATGACATTCTGTTATGGTTTGATTCGAATCAATTGCAGAAAGTGTTTTATAATCTTTTATCCAACGCTTTTAAATATACGAAACCCGGAGGAGTTGTTGAGCTGTATATCTCTTCAAATGATAATGATGTTAAGATTAAAGTGATCGATACGGGTATCGGTCTTTCGGCTGAGGATGTGTCCCATATTTTTGATCGTTTCTATCAGGCAGAAAACGGAAAGCAGCTTTCCAATTCCAATCCGGGTACTGGACTCGGACTGGCGTTAAGCAAAAATATAGTCAATCTTCATCATGGAGATATTACGGTGCAAAGTCAATTAGGGTATGGAACGATTTTTACAATTACGTTATTAAAAGGAAGATCGCATTTTGAAAATGATAAAAGCACGATTCTTTTGGAAAGTGTGGAGGAACCTGTGATAAAGGGAGAATCACTGCCGGACTCTATTTCTCCGGAAGAATATGAAGAAATAAACAATGCCTTCCCTGACTTGAAGTCTGGTTCTTATAAGGTTTTGATCGTTGAAGATAATGAGGAGTTGTTACAGATATTAAATACATTGTTTATTCCGTTTTATCAGGTAATATTAGCCCGGAACGGGCAAGAAGGGTTGCAGATGGCAAATGAAGAAAAGCCGGACCTGGTGGTCAGTGACGTTATGATGCCCCTGATGAGCGGTATGGAGATGTGTATGAAGATCAAGAATAATATCGATCTCTGCCATATTCCTGTTGTCTTGTTGACCGCTCTTGATTCGGTCGAGTATAATATAGAAGGACTTCAGCAGGGGGCGGATGATTATATCAGTAAGCCTTTCCACGCAAAAGTTTTATTGATGCGTTGTAATAACTTGATCCGGAACCGTCTGTTGCTGAAATCCAGATTGACCAAGCAGGTCGATTTTGATGTACAGTTGTTGGCTTCCACTTCCTTGGATCAAGAGCTATTGAACCATCTCGTTGAGGTTGTTGATAAATCTATGGGAGAACCGGATTTTGATGTAAATGTTCTTGCCAGGGAGTTGAATATGGGGCGTAGTTCTTTCTTTACAAAAATCAAGAACCTTACCGGCATGACGCCAAGTGAGTTTATACAAAATCAACGTATTAAACGTGCGGCAACTTTGTTGCGGGAACGGCCGGATATGTTGGTAAGCGAAATCTCGGATCAACTTGGATTTGTCTCTACCGTATATTTTAGCCGTTGTTTTAAAGCGAAATTCGGAATTTCACCTGCCCAATTCCGGAAAAAAGACAGCTAAGAATAGGCGTTATTCGCTAAGCGTTTATATTCAAACAGTTAATTCTTCTATTTGGACTGTGTGTGCATAAGAAACGGACGCTCTGTATAGGTCCGCTTTTTTATGTCCCGCTACATTTGCCTCCAGAGATTAGCAAAATTTATTAATCTAAATCTACTATTTATGATGAATGATTTAAACATTCCTTTCTTTAGGAAAACGATGTTTGCGGGAGTAGCCACACTATTCTTGTCAACAGGAGTTACCCAGGCCAATCCGGTTAGTGCCGGGGAGGATACAGCGGAAAAACACGTGATGACGTCATCTCAGCAATCGAAAGTGACAATTACGGGAACAGTTAAAGACGTACTCGGTCCGGTAATCGGGGCGAATGTTGTGGAAAAGGGGACTACAAACGGAACGGTTACGGATATGGAAGGCCGTTTCTCTTTGCAGGTATCTCCGGATGCCATATTGACCATTTCCTATATTGGTTATGTGGATCAAACGATACCGGTGAATGGCAAGAGTGTGGTCTCGGTTTTGTTAAAAGAAGATTTCCAAGCATTGGACGAGGTGGTTGTCGTTGGATACGGAACGCAGAAAAAGGTGAATATGACCGGTTCGGTCGCTTCGGTAGACATGAGCAAAATGGTGGATAGCCGTCCGATCACATCTCTTTCTGCCGGGCTTGCCGGTATGGCGGCGGGTGTTTCTGTCACAGCCGGCAGTGGAGGTCGGCCGGGTAATGATGGTGCGACGATCCGTGTACGCGGCCAGGGAACACTGAATGATTCCAATCCGTTGGTGATCATCGACGGAGTGGAAGCCAGCATGAACAACATCAACCCGCTGGATGTTGAAAGCATCTCGGTATTGAAAGATGCGGCTTCGTCAGCCATTTATGGATCCCGTGCCGCTAACGGTGTTATTTTGATCACTACCCGTAAGGGGAAATCAGGTGAAGCAAAAATATCTTATAACGGTTACGTCACCATGCAGAAAGTGGCGCACCGTATCGACTTGGTCTCCAATTATGCCGATTATATGGAACTGTATAACGAAGGACAACTCAATAGTGACCTTCCCGCTATTTTCAGCCAAGAGAAAATCGACGAGTGGCGGGCTGCCGGTGACAGCGATCCTGTCAAATATCCGAACTCCGACTGGCAGGATGCTCTTTTCCAGACCGGATGGATGCAAAACCATACGATCAATATTAATGGAGGTTCTGATAAGATCCATTATTATATTTCCGGCAATTATATGAACAACCCGGGTGTCATGGAAAATTCCGGGTACGAACGTTACAGTGCCCGTGTCAATTTGGATGCAGAAGTCAAAGATTGGTTCACGATCGGTGTCAATGCCTATGGGATTCGGGGGAAAGAAGAGTTAGGGTTGTTAAAGACCGAATCGAATGATAATTTCTATACTTATATGCAAGCCACTACGCCAGGTATTTGTTATCAAGCGCCTGATGGCCGGTATGGTGGTGTAAATAATCCGGAAGATGACCCGCAGAGTAGCTCCAACAATGTCTTGAAGATGTTGAACGACGTCAAAGGAAACCGTACAACCAATAATATCGTTTCCCGCTTTTATGCTCAGTTGAGGCCATTGAAGGGGCTGACGATCGAGGGGTCTTATACCTACGCTTTTTCCGACCAGTTCCTGTATCAACAGCCTGTCTTCCATGATCTGTGGAATTTGTATGACAATACGCTACAGATTGCCGGAACCGGAGTTACGAAGGTAATCAACCGTAATAATAAGACTGTTCGCAACAACATGGACGGATTGATTAAATATGAAACCAGTATCAACCGGCTGAATATCCAAGCGACAGTTGGTGCCAGCCAGGAATCTTACCGTAATAATTGGTTTGAAGCTTCCAGAGAAAAGTTGACCTCTTCGGAATTGACGGAGTTAAATGCCGCCACTGCCAACGCTACGGCAACAGGAACCTACTCCGATTGGTCTATGCGTTCATTCTTCGGGCGAATCAATCTGAACTGGAATGAGAAATATCTGTTGGAAGCCAATCTTCGTGCTGATGCCTCTTCCCGTTTTGCAAAGAAGTACCGTTGGGGCTATTTCCCTTCTTTTTCGTTAGGTTGGCGCATGGAACAGGAAGCTTTCATGAAAGATATTTCATGGCTTAACCAGTTAAAACTCCGTGCTTCGTATGGTTCGTTGGGAAACAATGCTGTGGGTAATTATGACTACCAGATGTATTACCAAGCATCTAATTATGTTCTGAATGACGCTTTGCAGATCGGTATGGCACAACGCGCGCTTTCGAATGCAGCATTGACTTGGGAAACCTCTTATATCACGAATTTTGGTGTGGATTTCGCTTTATTCTCTAAATTGAGCGGGACCGTCGATGCTTTTGTCAAAAAGACAAAAGGGATTCTGATCGAATTGCCGGCGCCATTGGTACATGGTAATGCCACCGTTCCCAAATCCAACGCGGCCGAAGTCCGTAACCGGGGTGTTGAACTAAGTTTGAATTGGAATGATAAAGTTGGAGCTGTCAATTACTTCATCGGAGGAAATTTCTCATACGTCAAAAACAAAGTGACGAAATTTAAAGGAGAAGAAATGGCTCTTAATGGTACCAATATGATTCTTGAAGGAGAGCCGATCAATGTACAATATGTGCTTTCTGTAGACCGGATCGTCCAAACGAAAGAAGATATGGCAATCGTGGAAGCTATGGAAGCCAACAATCCGGATGCTTTTAAACAATACAAGAAGCCGGAATATGGAGATTTTCTATATAAAGATATCGACGGGGATGGATGTATCACGGATGACGATAAGATCAAAGTCGGAAACGGTACTAATCCGACATTCACTTTCGGCTTTAATTTCGGTGCTAACTGGAAAGGGTGGGATTTCACTTGTATCTTGCAAGGTGCTACCGGATTGAAAACCTATTGGAGCGGATTGGACGGTGCCAGCTATTGGCCGCAGGTACGCCGGGGTAACCAGATCAACAAGACTATTGCAGACGGCCGCTGGTATCCGGGCCGTACGGATGCAACCTATCCGCGCCTCCTGAACTATACGGACGGCCGGAATCGCGTGGCAAGCGACTTCTGGATACAGGATAAGTCTTATTTGAGGGTGAAGAACGTTCAGTTGGGATATACGGTGCCGAAACGCCTCTCTCAAAAGCTCCTGATTGAGAACTTCCGTTTATATGTCAGCATCGACAATGCCTTAACCTTTACAGGATATAAGGGATTGGATCCTGAAGTGTCGGGAACGAAATATCCGACTATGCGATTAACGACATTTGGTTTGAACCTTACATTTTAATTAGTTGAAGACATGAAAAAGATTATAATATATTTGACTGCAACACTTTTCTCCGTTATTACATTCACCGGTTGCTATGATTTGGAGACCTATCCGGGAGATAAGGTTAACGAAGGGACATTCTATAAAACCGATGAACATGCCCACCAGGGGTTGATGGGTATCTACGGCATGTTGCGCCTGAACGAGGCATATGGCTACCAGTTCTGTTTCGACCATTTGGGAGATATAGCCTACGGATATAACTATTATATGATGTATCTGGCGACCTATACTGACCGTGACGGAACGATTCAGGCTCATTGGCAGACCTATTATGACGGCATACATCGTGCCAACACCTTTATCCGTTCGGTAAGGGGAATGAACGGCATTATCTCCGAAGAACAGATCAATGTGTACGTGGCGGAAGCCAAGTTTCTCCGTGCGGTGTTCTATTTCACCTTAACCGACCTTTTCGGTGGTGTACCCTATTATGACGAGTCGACCAACGTCAATGAAGAGTTTATGAACTTGAAGAGGCCGAGAAGTAGTCTTGAAGAGGTACGTGCCCATATTCTGGAGGATCTGGATGAGGCGATCAAGTATCTTCCCGTCAATCATGCTGCCAGCGAATATGGGCGTGCTACCAAAGGTGCTGCCTACGCCCTGCGTGGCAAGGTGCATCTTTATGACAAGGAGTGGCAATCAGCTATCAACGATTTCGAGGAGATCGTCTATAACAAATCCGATAATTATGGGTATGCCCTCGATGACGATTATGCCCGTGTCTTCAAACTTTATAACGGAGCGAAAAGCTCGGAAACAGTCTTTTCAATCCAGAACAAGAGTGGTGTCGGTACGGAGTATGGTATGCAGATACAGGCCTTGATGGGTTGTCGTAGTGCTTACGGAAGTTGTTGGAATAATACGGTTCCTTCTACGCAATTGGTGGATATGTATGAATTCAAGGATGGCCGTCCATTCGATTGGGACGAGGTCTTCCCCGGCTATAACACTATGACACCCGATGAGCGCAAAGATCTTCTCAGCGTTGAGATGGATGGATCGGGGACTGTCGTAGGTATTCGTGAGGCAGATACCGCCAAGATACTGAGCGCTTATACTTGCCGCGATCCACGTCTGATGGCTACCGTGATCGTCCCTTATTCCCACTATATGGGGAACATTGGCCGGACAACCAATGTCGATCTGATCTTTGCCCTGGATCACAATCTGTCGGGGAATGCTAATGGTGGTACACTTCAGAACAATGCAGGTTGGGTCTCTTATCTCTATCGGAAATTCGTGACTGAAGGAGACCAGGGCGGTGCGATCAGTAATCGTCTGCATACGCCGTTCGCTTTCCCCTTGATCCGTTTTGCCGATGTCCTCTTGATGCTTTCGGAGGCCTATAATGAGGCGGGGCAGTTGGACAAAGCCGTGACCGAATTCAATAAAGTCCGTGCCCGTGTCGATATGCCGGGTTTGAACTCCGGTCCCGCGTGGATGGCTGTCAGTAACAAGGAGCAGATGGCTGAACGAATCCGCAAAGAACGCGCTGTAGAGTTTGCCGGAGAAGGACTTCGCTTCAGCGACTTGCGCCGTTGGGGATATGAGGTTGCCCGCAAAGCGCTTGATAATGTCGATGCCGTCAATATTTATGGTGAACTGATTTATACTCATCTATTTACTGAACGTGATATGCTTTGGCCTATACCAGGTGTAGAACGGGAACGGAATGAGGCGTTGACACAAAATCCGGGGTGGTAAGTTTCTTGAATCCCTTTAACTTATGTGTTTATGAGATTGATTAATTTATTGGGTTTATTTTCCCTTTTGTTCTTTTCTGCGGTGGAGGGGCAGAATCATTCTGTCCGGCAACTTGAAAAGGGGTTGCGCCAACATCCGAGGCTGCTTTTCTGCCAGCAGGAAGAACAGAAGGTCCGGGATTTGTTAGGCATGGAACCTCTATTAGACAGCTTATACGTTAGTTTGATGAAAGAGGCGGAGCGTTTATTGACAGTCCCTCTCCAGGAAGATCCCCGAGAGAAAATAAAAAATACGAAAGACATATTGTCTATCAGCCGTGAACAGGTCTATCGAATGGTTAACCTGTCTTTGGCTTACAGGCTTAGTGGTGACAAACGGTTTGCTGAAAAAGCAGAGAAAGAGTTGATCAATGTTTGCAATTATAAGGACTGGGATCCTGTTCACTATCTGGATGTGGCGGAAATGACAACGGCAGTTGCCATCGGTTACGACTGGCTATATGATGTGCTGACTCCTTCGACCAGGCAGTTAGTAGTCCATTCGATTAAAACAAAAGCGTTAGACATTGTTGTAGAAGAATATAAAACCGGGAATGCTGATTCTTGGGCGAAGCGAGAAACGAACTGGAATGTCGTATGCAATACCGGAATGGTATTAGGCGCTTTGGCTATTGAAGAACAGGAACCGGAACTGGCCAGACATATCATCGGAGAAGCGGTAAAGTATGTTCCGAAATGCCTGAAGCATTTTGCACCGGATGGTGTTTGCTACGAGGGGCCTGCCTATTGGGGATATACGAACATGTATTTGTCCCTTTTGCTGAAAGCCTTGAATGATAATTTTGGAGAGGATTTCGGCTTGTCGGAAATGGAGGGAGTGGATAAAAGTGTCTTGTATTATATGCATAGTACGAGTCCTTCCGGTAAGATATTCAATTTTGCCAATTCCAGTAGTACGGCCCCGGCGGCAGAACCTATCTACTTTTATTTCAGTCAGGCTTTTAATCAGCCGGAAGCGGCAGCTTTTTATCGGAATGTCTTGTCAAAGACGGTACAAGGAGGAAATTATTTCAGATTTTATTTCCTTTCCATTCCCTGGTATGATACAGCCTCTTCGTCTGCAGATGTATTACCGAAGCTGAAAGTTTATAGAGGTATTAATGATATTGTCGTGTTCAACGGAGACCGGAATACGCCTAACAGCTTGTATCTGATCGCCAAGACCGGAGATCCCGATATGGCTCACCAGCAATTGGATATCGGAACTTTTATTGTGGAGACAAATGGGATCAGGTGGACGGACGATCTGGGGACCGATAATTATAGTTTACCCGGATTCTGGGATTACAAGCCGGACGGACAGCGTTGGAGCTATTTCAGAAATTCGAATTTCAGCCACAATACGTTGTCGATCGACCATAAGTTGCAAAACTCCGCCGGGATCGGCGAAATCAAAGAGCAGGACGATAAGGTAAACCAACCTTTTGTCACAATGGATATGAGCACTGCTTATGGCGGACAGAGCCGCTTTGTCTACCGGACATTCCGTATGCTCGACGATACTCGCATATTGGTTACGGACAGTGTCGGACTGGAGCGTCCGTCGCAATCTGTGCAATGGTCTGCGATTACTTCGGCGGATGTTGAATGTCAGGGAAATATGGCGATTCTCCGGAAAGACGGTAAATCTTTTTTCTTAAAGATCATTTCTCCTGCCAATGCTTCTTTTATGGCTAAAAGGGCCAAAAGAGATACGGAAGCAGAGAAACCGATAGAGGGATATACGGTTTTGTCGGCATCGGTATCGGGTAGCTCCATACAGGTAATCAAAGTTCTTCTGTCAGGAGAATAGAAGTGTAATTACATTAAAATAAAGAATATAAATATGTTGAAAACAAAGTATTTAATGGGTATGGCACTCAGTGTTACGTTGATTTCCTGTGGAGGGACAGGATGTGGATTTGTAGATGAGAATGTCGAATTTGCCCGTAAACAGATAGGAAAAGAAATCGAACTGATCGAAGCAAGCGGTAAGTTTATGAATCCGACTACGCTAAACCCTGATAGTTCCGTTTATTATTGTAATCTGGCGGACTGGCGTAGCGGTTTCTTTCCTGGCTCGGTTTGGTATTTATATGAACTGACAGGAGATAAGAGTTTATTGCCGATTGCTCGAAAGTACACGAAAGCGGTGGAAGAAGCCAAAAACATCAAATGGAATCATGATGTCGGCTTTATGATCTATTGCAGTTTTGGGAACGGTTTACGTTTGACGGGCGATCCGGAGTACAAAGAGGTGATTGTTGAGGCGGCCCGTTCTTTGTCAACCCGCTTCCGGCCGGTAGCAGGGATTATCCAGTCGTGGAATGTGGATAGAGGATGGATTTCCGAACGGGGTTGGGAATGTCCGGTGATCATCGATAACATGATGAATCTGGAACTGTTGTTTGCCGCTACACGGCTATCCGGCGACTCGACTTTCTATAAAGTTGCCGTTTCGCATGCCGACCGGACGATGAAGGAACAGTATCGTCCGGATGGCAGTTGTTATCATGTGGTGGATTACAGTATGGAAGACGGTTCCGTGCGCAACCGCCATACGGCACAGGGATATGCGCATGAATCGGCTTGGAGCCGTGGACAGGCTTGGGGAATTTACGGTCTGACACTTTGCTACCGGGAAACAGGTGACCGGAAATATCTTGATCTGGCCTTAAAAGCGATCCGCTTCATGTTTAATCATAAGAATACGCCGGAAGACCTTGTCTTCTATTGGGATATGGATGCCCCTGATATACCGGACGATTACCGGGATGCTTCGGCTGCCGCTTGTATCGCTTCTGCTTTGTATGAAATCAGTACAATGGATGTGCCCGATCCGCAGACCTATAAGACGTATGCCGACCGGATTATGAAAAGCCTCGCTTCTCCGGCCTACCGGGCTAAATTGGGTACGAACGGGAATTTCCTGTTGATGCATTGTGTTGGAAGTATTCCGCATAATGGAGAAATAGATGTTCCATTGAATTATGCCGACTATTACTTCCTGGAGGCTTTGAAGCGGAAACGGGATATCGAACAAAAGGCGTTCTGAGCCATCCGCCGGTTATGGATTCGGACGTCCCTTTTGTCCGCGTTAGCTTGTAGTAAGTTGTGCACTTGAAGAGAATCTTTTACCTTTGCTGTGAATTGATTCTGTTTGTAGCATGAAAGATATTATTTATGGATGCTTGTTATCGATTGCTCTGGTACTGGTCTCTTGTGAAAAACAGGTTGCCTCTTTTCCGGATTATGAGATTGCCGAGACTCTTTTGATGGAAAAACCGGATAGTTTGGCGGTGTTGTTGGAAGACCGGATTGATCCTGCCTTGTTGCCGGATAGTTTGAAGGCGGAATATGGCTGGTGGATAACGCGATTGCATAACCGGCAGAGGCGTAGCTTGATGAATGACTCGGTTATCCATCATACTTTGCATTATTTCAATCAAACAGGTTCTCCACGTCTATCCTATGCATATGTGTTGGCGGGAATGCAAAAGAATTGGGCTGGCGATAAACCGGAGGAAGAGATTGAATATATGAAAGAAGGTTTGCAGATCGCTGAAAACTTGCGTGATACGGTGCAATTTATCAATATAGGATCTCAATTGGGGCGTGTGTATTTCCTGTTGAATGAACAACGGCAATCCATAGATATAGGAAATAGAGTTCTTCAATATACGGAAAAAGACTCTGCGAGAAGGATGACCGGATTATATATGACGGGCTGTAGCTATGCGCAATTGGGGAAAACGGATTCGGTACGTTTGTATATGGAAGAAGCCATTCGTCTTTCTCAAAAATTGAATAGTGAGATGGAGTTTTATATTGTCCGGAATTATATAGATTGCCTGAATGCGGCAGGCCAAAGCAGGGAAGTCCAATCCTTGTTAGATGGATTTTACAAACGTTTTGCATTTAAGAGCGACAATGATTATCCAGCGAAAGAGTTTGCATATGCTTGCCTTTGGTTGGATCAGGGAAAAATGGATTCTGTACGGGCGTGCCTGGACCGATTGGATCGATATGGTAAAACGATTGTAAACGGAAGTGATCAAAACAAATATAAAATCTCTATCATCTATGTAACTAAGTTATTACATACGGCTTATAATATAAAGATGGGACGTCCGGTCAATTTGGTCGATGTTTATATGACCAGTGAAATGGTTGCGAACTGGGAAGCAAACAGGATGGGCATCGAACAGGAACGAGTCCGGACTCAAAATAAGTTGGAACGCAATAATTTGTTGCTGAAGATAAAAGAGGAACAGGGACGCCAGTTGGTTCTGTATATTTTATTGGCGGGCGGATTTGTCGTGGCCGTATTAGTCTATCTATATCAACGGAAACTGCTGAAGAAAGAGCGCTATTTGCAGCAAGTGAAGGAACAGATACGGCTTCACCGGATTGCCTTGAATGAGAATGAACAGCTGATGAGCCAGAATGAAGAAACCATACGTGTTTTATCGGCTCAATTGGATGAACAGGGAGAATTGAGTGACCAGTTGCATGACCGCCAGATGGAAATTGAGCAGATAAGACAAGAAAATAGCTTCTTGTTGAAAGAGAAGCAAAAGTTGGAACAGGAGATGAGTCGTTTCATGCAGGCTGTTCCAGGGAAGAGTATTGAAATGGAAGCTTATGAACGGATGACTGAGCAGAACATGACTTTCGTTACCTGTGCAAAACAACTGTCGGCGATCTTGATCGACCGGAACGAATTCCTGAAACGTTTGCAAAAGGGGGAGTTTAAGCATCTGTCCGATATCGACTGGCCATCCGTATATAAAACTTTGGATCAACTTTTTAATAATTATACGAAGCGTCTTCGGCAAAACTATCCGTCGCTAACGGAAGAGGATATTCAATGTTGCTGCCTGATCAAATTGCAACTTTCCACCTCAGCTATTGCGCGTCTGTATGGTATTGCACCCTCTTCGGTGACGAAGCGCAAGCAACGGATAAAGGAGCGGATTAACCAGACAAGGACAGGGCTGATCGGCAAGGAGCAACCGGTCGATGTCTACCTCTGGGGATATTAGGCTACCGGTTTGTCCACATCAGAAAATCTTAATTTTTTATTCCTTTTTATATCAGTTTGTTATCTGTTCTTGATTGTACAGGTAACCGCTTTTTATTGTCCATATGGAATTTAAGGCCGGAGCATGTTAGCTCTCTATCTTTGCTCTTGGATAATTACTTAAATTCTATGTTGTATGAAAAGAGTCGGTATAGTTATAATTTGCCTTATTTTATCTTTTGGAACTGTGTTTGCTCAAAAGATAAAAATAACGGGAAAAGTGGTGGATGGGAGCATGGATAAGGCTCCGTTTGAGTATGCGAATATTGTACTGCAGACATCGGATTCAGTATTTGTAGCCGGCGTGTCTACTGATGTAAAAGGAAACTTTCAGTTGGAGAAGGTACAGGCAGGAAATTATCGGCTGGTTATTTCTGCGATCGGATATACCGATTTGATTGCTGATTTGGCCGGTTTAACCGGATCGATCGATCTGGGAGAGTTGGTTTTAAGTGAAGCGGCAGAACAGTTGGCCGAAGTGACCGTAACCGCTGCCAATATCATTAACCAGGCAGATCGTAAAATCGTATTCCCCAGCCAAAAGCAATTGGAGGCTTCCACTAATGGGATAAATCTGTTACAAGCCTTGATGTTACCTCGCATACAGGTGAATCCATTAACGAAGTCGGTCGGTTTGGCAGGAGGCGGGACCGTACAACTTTGTATGAACGGAGTAAAAGTTTCGACAGAAGATATTAATGCTTTGCAGCCGGAGGATATCCTCCGTATCGAGTACCTGGAAGATCCGGGATTACGGTATGGGAGTGCCGAAGCCGTATTGAACTATATAACCCGCCGGCACGAAACCGGTGGTTCCGTCAGTCTGGATTTGATGAACTCTCCGCATATCGTCTTTCATAACGACGCAGTTTCCGCCCGCTTGAACCATAAGAAGTCGGAATTCAGCATTAACTACAGGACCAGTCCGCGTGACTTTTACGATTGCTGGCGTTCGAATGAAGAGGTCTTTCATTTTGAGGACGGCACTTCCCTGAACCGGTATGAGAAAGGGAAACCGGGGCATTTGTCCGAGTTGAATCATGGTGGTTCTTTCACTTACAACTATCAGGAACCGGATAAATATCAGTTGAATGCCCAACTGGGCTATTGGGGTTATTCGCAACCGCATACGGATTACAGGAGTGATCTTTACAATGTGGAGTATCCGGATCACATAACGGATATGCAGGACTATACGGACCAGGCTACGCATCGTCCGTTTATAGACTTGTATTATCAGCAAGAACTGAAGAATAAACAATTTCTGGCGTTGAACCTGGTAGGCACTTATATTTATACGGATTCCAAACGTTCGTATCAGGAAAGACAGGATGGAAATTTGTTGACAGATATATTTTCCGGTGTTACCGGTAATAAGTATTCCGTGATCGGGGAAGGCATTTATGAAAAGGGTTTTGAGAAAGGCCGGTTAAGTGCCGGGCTAAAGCATACGCAGGCTTTTTCGGATAACACGTATGCAGGTAATCTGGAATACAAGACGAATATGAAGCAGGCGGATACCTATTTATATACCGAATTTCAAGGTAAATGGGAGAAGTTGAACTATACGTTGGGTATCGGCGTTACCCGTTCCTGGTTAAAACAGGAGGGAGAAGAAGGCTATCAGACCTATACGTTCCGCCCCCGTTTTTCCCTGCAGTATGCCTTTACGGATCATTTCTATGCCCGGCTGAACGGTAGTCTGGTGAATAATCCTCCGGCCTTGTCCGAACTGAGCGCAGTGGAGCAGATGATCGATTCCATGCAGATACGGCGGGGAAATCCGGCTTTGAACCCTTATAACCGTTTCCAGACAAACTTGTATATGGAATACCGGAAAGGGAAAGTATCCGTCGGGCTTTCTTCTCTCTATCAGACGAATCCCAAAGCCATAATGGAATCTACATTTATCGAGAATGGGATGTTTGTCCATACGTACCGGAATCAAGACGGATTCCAATATTTCAACAGCGAACTGAACTTGCGGGCCGGGATGTTGTGGAATATCCTGCAATTCTCGTTAAGCGGTGGTGTAAACCGTTTCTGGAGCGACGGAAAGGACTACAGGCATACCTATACAAACTGGTATTACCGGGCGGAAATGATGGCGCAATACAAACACTTGATGGCTTCCTTTACTATCTATAACCGCCGTAATGGTTTTTGGGGTGAAACAATGTCGAGCGGGGAGAACCTGCATATGCTCTCTGCTATGTACAAATATAAGCAAATTGCTGTCGGTGTGGGAATGGTCAATCCGTTTGCGGATAATTATAAAAGGATCAATGAGAACTGGAACAAATATGTGTCGTCTATTAAAGAGACGTATGTCAACGAAAGCTCACGCGCCTTCTTTCTTACCTTTGCCTGGAATTTCCAGTTCGGACGAAAGTACCAGAGTGAAGGAAAGAAGATATGGAATCAGGATACCGATTCGGGTGTGATGAATACATCCAAATAATGTCGGTTTGGTTTCGTCTGTATGGAATGGAATTTCTCCTATTTTATTATTTCAGCAATATTTTGTATATTTACAGCCTATTATGGCTTATAAGCGATTGCTATAAGGCCCCGGGATGATGCAATGAATTTGGATAGATATATATGAGACCAGAAGATATTACTGAACAGGACGAAAGCGAAGAAATAAAAGATACGGAAGGACAGCCGGCTGCTGAAGGAAATACCGATGAAACGGTAGAGGCGGAGGCAAGTCAGGAAACACATTCGGAATATAAGATACCGGGAAAGTCGGAAAGCCGAGTATCTTATCATTTATCAGGCATGTATCAGGACTGGTTCCTCGATTATGCCTCCTATGTGATTCTGGAACGTGCCGTTCCGCATATCAATGACGGATTGAAACCCGTTCAGCGACGAATCCTGCATTCCATGAAACGCTTGGACGACGGACGTTACAACAAGGTAGCGAATATCGTCGGACACACCATGCAGTTCCACCCGCATGGCGATGCCTCCATTGGCGATGCATTGGTGCAGCTCGGACAAAAGGATCTCT
Source organism: Parabacteroides acidifaciens (assembly GCF_003363715.1). Lineage (GTDB taxonomy): Bacteria > Bacteroidota > Bacteroidia > Bacteroidales > Tannerellaceae > Parabacteroides > Parabacteroides acidifaciens. The sequence goes on along the minus strand of NZ_QREV01000007.1, from coordinate 40,636 downwards.
TGATCGACTGCCAGGGAAACTGGGGTAATATTCTCACCGGTGACGGTGCGGCCGCTCCCCGTTACATCGAGGCACGTTTGTCGAAGTTCGCACTCGAAACGGTCTTTAATCCGAAAACAACCCTTTGGCAACTTTCTTACGACGGACGAAACAGGGAGCCGGTGACGCTTCCGGTCAAGTTCCCGCTGCTGCTGGCACAGGGTGTGGAAGGTATTGCTGTCGGTCTTTCTTCCAAAATATTACCGCATAACTTCAACGAATTGCTGGACGCTTCCATCGCTTACCTGCGGGGGGAAGAGTTTACGCTATATCCCGATTTCCAAACCGGCGGTTACATAGATGTAACGAAATACAACGACGGCGAACGGGGCGGCTCCGTAAAAGTGCGTGCCAAGATTACGAAGTTAGACAACAAGACGCTTGTTATCAGTGAAATCCCTTATGGGAAAACAACGTCTACCCTGATTGAATCTATCCTGAAAGCGAACGATAAGGGAAAGATCAAGATTAAGAAGGTGGACGATAATACGGCCCGCAATGTCGAAATCCTGGTGCATCTCGCTCCGGGTGTGTCATCCGATAAGACGATCGATGCCCTGTACGCCTTTACGGACTGTGAGATCAGTATTTCGCCGAACTGCTGTGTCATCATGGACAACAAGCCGCACTTCCTCACGGTAAGCGACGTGCTGAAACATTCGACGGACGACACGCTGCATCTGCTTCGCACCGAGCTGGAAATCCAGAAAGGCGAACTGGAAGAATCGCTCTTCTTCGCCTCCCTTGAAAAGATATTCATCGAAGAACGTATCTATAAGGATAAGGAGTTTGAAGAGTCGAAAGATATGGATGAGGCAGTCGCCCACATCGACAAACGGCTCGAACCGTTCAAGCCGCAGTTCATCCGCGAGGTGACCCGCGACGATATCCTGAAACTGATGGAGATCAAGATGGGGCGTATCCTGAAGTTCAACACGGACAAATGTAATGCGACCATCGCCCAGTATAAGGAAGAGATTGCGAAGATTGAAGACCATCTGGCGCATATCGTGGATTATACGGTCGACTGGTTCATGATGCTGAAAGAAAAGTACGGAAAGAACTATCCGCGTATGACCGAAGTGCGCAACTTCGATACGATCGAAGCAACCAAAGTGGTGGAGGCCAACGAGAAACTCTATATCAACCGCGCCGAAGGCTTTATCGGGACAAGTCTCAAGAAAGACGAATATGTCTGCAACTGTTCCGATATCGACGATATCATCCTTTTCTACCGCAACGGGACCTACAAGATCGTGCGGGTGAGCGAAAAGATGTTTATCGGGAAAGACCTGCTCTACCTGAATGTCTTCAAGCGGAATGATAACCGGACGATATACAACGTGATCTATCGCGACGGAATCTACCGCGACGGACAAATCGGTTGCAACTATATCAAGCGTTTTGCTGTAACAGGTGTGACGCGTGACAGGGAATACGATATAACAAAGGGAACGAAAGAGTCCCGTATCCTGTATTTCAGTGCCAATGCCAATGGTGAGGCCGAGACGGTGAAGGTGATCCTGAAACCGAAACCCCGCCAGAGATTGCTGGTGTTCGAAAAGGATTTCAGTGAGGTGGTCATTAAGGGACGTGGCTCGATTGGGAATATCCTGACGAGAGCCGAGATACATAAGATCAGCCTGAAGCAGAAAGGCAGCTCTACGCTGGGTGGCCGTATGGTCTGGTTCGACCGGGATGTGTTGCGGTTGAACTACGACGGAAGAGGCGAGGAACTGGGTGAATTCCAGAGTGACGACCTGATCTTAGTGATTCTTCCGAACGGTGATTTCTATACGACGAACTTCGAGTTAAGCAATCATTACGAGGCTAATATCTTGAATATCGAAAAGTTTGATGCCAACAAAATCTGGACGGCTGCTCTTTACGATGCCGACCAGAAATACTTCTACCTGAAACGTTTCCAGCTTGAGGCTGGAAGCCGTAAGCAGAATTTCTTAGGTGAAAATCCGAAAAGCCGCTTGGTGTTGTTGACCGACGAGGCCTATCCGCGTATCGAAGTGGTATTCGGCGGACACGACTCTTTCCGTGAACCGCTGGTATTGGATGCGGAAGAGTTCATCGCCGTGAAAGGATTCAAAGCCAAAGGAAAACGCCTCTCGACCTTCGATATCGAGACGATCAACGAACTCGATCCTGTTCGCTTTGCCCCCGTAGCGCAACCGCAGCAGGAAAAGAACGAAGGCGATGATGATACGGATCTTGATTCTGATGCCGATAAAAGCAATTCGGATATCATCGATGAGATTACCGGACAAATGAAACTTTTTGATGAATAATGTGCGTATGAAAAAGACTGCCTGTCTGATGTTCCTGTTTCTTTGGATGGCTTTGCCTCTCGTGGCGCAGTCGGATGAAGAAGAAGTACCCCGCTCGATCAACGAGAGTACGATGGTTGGTATCGGTGGTTACAATTTGCGGGACACGTACCTTTCACCCAGTACGGACATCAACTATACCGGTTGGGTGGCGCGTATCCTCAACGAACGGATGAAGGTAGTCCGGTTGGCAGATTATAAGATTTCCCGCCAGCAGCTTATCAACGTCGAGTTCGGTTCTACCCGCAATGGTGCGGAGACGGCGAACGAATATGCCGGGTTTGTGGATTACAGCCTCGGCTATCATTACCGCTTTACGAACCTGTTGCCGGGACTGAAGGTGCTGACCGGTGCTTCCGCCCGTCTTTCGGGTGGTTTCATCTATAACACGCGCAACAGCAATAATCCGGTTTCAGGGAAGGGGGACTTTGATCTGAATCTGTCGGCAATGGCGATTTATAACTTTAAGATCAAGGAGTTTCCGCTTACTTTCCGCTATCAGGCGGAGATACCGTTTGCCGGTGTCCTTTTCTCGGTGCACAAAGGCGAACCTTATTATTTCCTGACGCAGGGAGGCTCGGACGGGATCGTACGGTTCAGTTCGTTCCACAATAAGTTTGCGATGAAAAACTATTTCACGCTCGACATACCGGTGTCGAACTTTACGCTCCGCGTCGGCTATCTGAACAGTATGTACCGGACGGATGTGAACAGCATCAAGACGCATGTTCTCTCCAACTCGTTCATGATCGGGTTTGTAAAGGAATTTGTTTCTTTCGGTGGTAAGCGTTTGAAGAGTAATGCACACCGATACAGTAGTGCTTACTATTGAACTGTTTGAATGATGAAGATGAAAACAAGCATTACATATTATCTACTTCTTTTCTGCATCCTGTTTTCAGGATGTGAGGAAGCGACGAAATACAACTCGTCTCCCCGCGACAACTTCGAAGCGCTCTGGCGGATTATGGACGAAAACTACTGCTTTTTTGAGTATAAGAAAGTGGATTGGGACGAGGTGCACGATCGTTACAGCCTGCTTGTCAAGGATACGATGAACCAGTATGAGCTGTTTGATGTCCTCGGCAAGATGTTGGCGGAAGTGAAAGACGGACATACCAACTTGATTTCTTCTTTTGATATGTCCCGCTACTGGGCTTGGTACGAAGATTATCCGGCCAACTACTACAAGGAAATACAAGACAACTATCTCGGTACTGACTACAAGATTGCCGGCGGCATGAAATATAAACGTCTGGCGGACGATCAGATCGGCTATGTCTATTACGGTAGTTTCTCGAGTGGTGTCGGCGAGAATAACCTGGATTATATGTTCATGCATTTCAAGGAATGCAAGGGGTTGATCTTCGATGTGCGTGATAATGGCGGTGGCTCGATGACCTTTTCCGACCGTATCGCTTCCCGTTTCCTGGAAGAAAAGATGCTGACTTGCTATACGCAGTACAAGAAAGGCAACGGGCATAACGATTTCACCGAGCCGAACCCGGTCTATCTGTCTCCTTCAGACCGTCTCCGCTGGCCACGTCCGGTTATTGTCCTGACGAACCGCCATTCTTACAGTGCGACGAACGATTTTGTGAATGTGATGCGCCTCTTGCCGCAGGTTACGATCATGGGTGACCGTACGGGAGGGGGAAGCGGCCTGCCTTTCAGTTCGGAACTGCCGAACGGGTGGAGTGTTCGCTTCTCGGCATGTCCGGTGCTCGATGTCAATAAGCAGCACACGGAGTTCGGCATCGATCCGGATGTCAAAGTCTCAATTACAGGAGAAGACATAATGAAGGGACGTGATACGATCATAGATAGAGCGATCGAACTGTTGTTGGCAAAGGCCGATTCGATAGAAGCGGCTTCAAAAAGTAAAATCTCTTCCGCAGGCCTTGCATATTAGCATATTTTATTTACCTTTGCACTCGCAACGCGCCTGTGGTGTAATTGGTAGCCACGCCAGACTTAGGATCTGGTGTCGAGAGACGTGTAGGTTCGAGTCCTATCAGGCGCACGAAAAAACAAAAAGAGCTTGTTCCGTTGGAGCAGGCTCTTTTTGTTTTATAGGTCCGGCGGCAGTTTATTTCTTGCCAGAACTGAACTATCCCGTTCCCGCGCTCCGACGCGGGATCGCAAAGGAACAGGTTTTGTCCTAAACTGGTAAATGATGATTTATGGGTCTGTAGAGATGCATGCCTGTACATCTCTACTCGTGCCGCAGGCTATTTTGCGATCCCGCGTCGGAGCGCGGGAACGAGATAGTTCACTTTTTCTTAATAAGCAAGCGGAAAGGTCCTGACTCGTCAAGATCGCCTGCGAAATGGTATTGCAGCACTTCATGGGGTTATAGTGCCGTAAAGGAATGAATAACCCGGCAGATAGAATGAACGATGCGGGATGTGTGCCCCTTCCATACCTACCCGCTATTCATGTCACAGTCGTGAAACAAAAGAAATCCAACTGTAACATAGAAGGAAGACAGTTGTGACATAAAAGGAATACAGCCGTAACATGCAATAGAGGACCGCTGTTTATCCGTTATTGATTCACTATTTGCCAAATATGAAACAATAAATCAGCATTTACAGGTTCACTATTTCTTAAATTGTAGCTATTGTAAAATGTATGTTAAGCTGGCAAGGCATTATTCTCTTGTTTAGTATATTTGCCGGATTGTTCCTATCTTTGTATCCTTGTCAAAATAGAGAGTAAGATGAAATATACCCGAATATATATTCTTTTGACAGTCTTGCTGCTGCTTACCGCCTGTGGAGGAAAGCAGGCGGGGGGGAAAGTGGTGACGGTGACGATAGAGCCGCAGCGCTTTTTTGCCGAGAAGATTGCAGGAGATAAGTTTGCCATCCATTGTGTGGTTCCTTCCGGACAAAGTCCCGAAACCTATGATCCGACTCCGAAGCAAATGGTACAGATCGGGCGGAGCGCCGCTTACCTGCAGATCGGTTATATCGGATTCGAGCAGGTGTGGATGCAGAAGATACGTGAGAATAATCCCGATCTGAAGATATTTGATGTTTCCCAGGGTATGCAATTTATGAAGGATACGGAAGAAGAGCACCAGCATGAAGGGCATCAGCACGAAGCCGGTGACGGACATCACCACCACCATGCAGGAGGTGTCGACCCGCATATCTGGAGTTCCATCGAAGGGGCGAAAGTGATTGCCTGGAATACGCTGAATGCCTTTATCGAGCTGGATAAAGAGAATACCGAATATTATTGGAAGAATTATAACGATCTGCTGGCGGAGATCGAAAAGACAGACGCTGAGATCAGACAGCTGCTCGATCCGTTGGCCGACCGTACGTTCATTATCTATCATCCGGCCCTGACCTATTTTGCCGCCGAGTTCGATCTTACCCAGCTTTGCATCGAGATGGACGGGAAGGAACCTTCGCCTGCCCAGCTGAAACAGTTGGTTATGACAGCCAAGGAGCATCATACGAAGGTTGTCTTTATCCAGCAGGAGTTCGACCGGAAGAATGCCGAACTGATCGCAAAGGAGACCGGCTGCCGCCTGGTGGTCATCAATCCGCTGGATTATCATTGGAATACGGAAATGATTCATATAGCAAAAGCATTGGCTGATGGACAAACTGATTGACATAGAACATGTAACGGCAGCGTATGGCAATAAAACCGTCTTACGCGACGTTTCCCTGACAATCTGGAAAGATGATTTCCTCGGGATTATAGGACCTAACGGAGGTGGGAAAACGACGCTTCTGAAGGTGATACTCGGCTTGCTGTCCCCCGTTTCCGGCACGATCCGTTTTTATGAGGACGGCAAGGCTGTCTCTTCTCTCCGGATAGGCTATCTGCCCCAGCTGAATAATATCGATAAGAAGTTTCCTATCTCCGTGCGCGAGGTGATCGCTTCCGGACTTGCTTCGGAAAAGAAGCTTTTCCGTTCGTTCGATTCGGGCCAGAAGCAACGGGTGGAAGAGGTGATCGGCAAGATGGGGCTGGAAGAACTGGCTGGCCGCGCGATCGGCGAACTGTCCGGCGGGCAGTTACAACGGGTGTTGTTAGGACGTTCCATCGTTTCCCGTCCGCAGGTGTTGATACTGGATGAGCCGAACTCGTATGTGGACAAGCGCTTCGAGTCTCACTTCTATAAATTATTGGAAGAGATCAATAAAGAGAGCGCGATCATCCTGGTTTCGCACGATATCGGAACCGTATTGGCGATGGTAAAGAACATTGCCTGCGTAAATGAAACATTACATTACCATCCCGGCGCGGATGTGTCCGAGGAATGGCTGGGCGAGAAATATGCCTGCCCGATAGAGCTGATCGGACATGGTGACTTGCCTCACCGGGTTTTGAAAAAACACGAACATGAGTAACCTTTGTTGGATAAGCCTACCGGAGATCGGATATATCGTCGGCATTGCAGTTATTATTTTCGGTATTACCGCCGTAAGGCAGAACCCATTCATCACGCGTGGACAGAAGATTCTTTGGATTCTGACTATCATCGTGTTGAACTGGATCGGCCTGCTGTTGTACTACTATACCTATTATATGAAGAATAAATGAAGAAGATACTGATTACCGGAGCAAGTGGTTTTATCGGCGGTTTCCTCGTAAAAGAGGCGCTCGACCGGGGCTATGAGACGTGGGCGGGAGTCCGTTCGACGAGTAGCCGTGCCAATCTGAAGGATGAACGGATTCATTTTATCGACCTGAAATATTCCGACCGGAAAGCGTTGACGGCCCAATTGGTTGACTTTGTCCGCGAGCATGGCGCCTGGGATTATGTGATCCATAATGCCGGGCTGACGAAAACGCTTAATAAAGAAAACTTTTTCCGCATCAATGCCGGGAACACAGCCAATCTGATCGAAGCGCTCGCCGCATCCGGTTGTAAGCCGGAGAAGTTCCTGTTGATGAGCAGCCTGAGCAGTTACGGGCGCGGGGATGAGAAGACATTCCGACCGATCTCGCCGGACGATCCGCAATTGCCGGACACGGCTTATGGAAAGAGCAAGTTGGAGGCGGAAAACTACCTGCGTCAACAACCCTATTTCCCGTATGTCATCCTGCGTCCGACAGGCGTGTATGGACCGGGCGAGAGGGATTATTTTGTGGAGATTAAAAGTGTGCAGTCCGGTTTCGACTTTACCGCCGGTCTTACGCCGCAACGTATTACCTTTATATATGTAAAAGATCTGGCTACCGTCGCTTTCCTGGCATTGGAGAACGAGGCTATCCGGAACCGCCATTATTTTGTGGCGGACGGCGATGTCTATACAGACGAGTCGTTTGCCCGGATGATCCAGGAAATATTGCAAAAGAAGCATGTTTTGCGTGCCCGGGTTCCGATGGGATTGGTGCATATTGCCTGCCTGTGCTCGGAATGGGTCGGCAGGCTGTTGAAGAAGAGCATGACGTTGAATACGGATAAATATATAATCCTGAAGCAACGTAACTGGATTTGTGACGTTACGCCGCTTCAGAAAGAACTTGGCTTTGTTCCGGCTTATCCGCTACGTCGCGGGCTGGAAGAAAGTATCGAATGGTATAAGAAAGAAGGCTGGCTGTAGATGGTCAGTCTGCCTTTCGTGCCATGACGATCCCTTCTGTTGAGAGAGCCGGACTACCTTTGTAGCTGATTTTGATAAACCCGGCCGCTTCCACGCTGAGGTTGTTGCTGGCATACACATTGAATATCCCGAAACCTGCCACTTCGCAAGATACGTCCTCCGCTTTCAGGTCATATGCCTTGACCCGGCCTTTTCCGGCCACTTCATAAGAAACTTTTTTGGCGGTACCTCCCAGTTGGTAAGTGCCCGAACCCGCTACTTCGCACTCGAGTGTGCCGACGTTCAGGTCTTTGCCGTTGATGGTCGAACTTCCCGCTAAGCTGGTTGATAGTTTCTCCACCTCGATCCGGTCGTTGAGGTTGATTGTTCCCGAGCCGGCCACTGATATTTCCAGTTCTTCGGCCGTGTACGGGCCGTCCAGGCTAATCTCGGCTTTGCCGGCGAGACTGATCTCTTTCATCTTTTCGGAACTTGCCCGGACCGTAAATTCGGACGGCCAGATGAATTTCTCTTTATAAGCGTCTTTGATCTTGATGACTAAAGTCTTGTCGCTTACATATACTTCGAGCATGTCATAGACATTGCGGTCTGTCGTAATCGACAAAGCGGTAGCCCCTTCCGCCTGTGCGTAATGGATTTTTCCCGTCGGGCAGGCTACGGATAGCTCGTCATATTCTTCGACAGGCACGTTTATGGTTTCCACCTTTCCGTCTCCCCTGATAATACGAGAACAACCGGACATCACAAAGAGGATGCACAAGAGCGCTAATAAAGATACTTTTGTTTTCATGTCTATTTTTCTTCTTCTACCGTTCCTTTTCCTATCACTTTTTGCTGTACGGCTGTCGGGCCTTTATAACGGATGTTTCCTTTGCCGACAATCGTCGCTTTCAGGTTTTCGGTAGGATGAACCTGGGCGGAACCTTTACCGGTTATCTTACAGTTGACTTCGGGAACGGCAACGCCGAATGCCATGATCTCGCCGTCGGTCGTAATGCTGTAATCCGCTTCCCCGGCTTTTCCCGCTTTCAGGTTGATCGTGCCTGAACCGTTGATGCTGCATTCCAGTTTGTCGGCCTGCAAATTGTTGACAACCATGTTGGCGCTGCCCGATACGTTCAGGTCGAGTTTGCCTATTTCGACTTTTTCCTTCAGCTGGACAAGACAGTTGGAGTTTGCCTTGATCTTCAGTTCGTCACCGGTCAGCTTACTGTTAATCATGAAGTTCGCATTACCGGCGGCTTTTACTTCTTTCAGCCATTTGGAGTTGGTCTTGACGATGAACTTGGTGAAGTGGTCTACCTTGGCTCCTTTAAAGCTGACTGTCAGTTCGCGGTCTTTTATGTCGATGTTGACGTAAGGATGGAGGTTCTCGTCTACCGTCACTTCGAGGTAAGGGGTTGCATCCGACTGTTCGTAGTTGAAGTCGATCACTCCGTCTATCTTAATTGCATTATAATCGCCTACGGTTATTTTCTTGGTCGAGAGTTTTCCGTTTCCTTTTACATGGTCTGCTGCCTGGACGGAGAAAAATATTCCCAGCAGGAAAGCAATCGCTAATAGTCCTTTTGTTTTCATGTACATCTTCTTTATATTATATTTTTAGACGCATCTGTCGCGCCCTGGTTACAAATGTAGGAGGAATTTTGTAAAAGTACGCATAAAAACACCTGTAATTGTCAGTTCAGTTACTGATAATTACAGGTGTTTTGCATAATATATTCAGTCTATTTTATACGTTTGATATCTCCGGATCCAGTACTGCGGATATCGGCTCTGGGATATCCTTTATATTGGATATCGCCGCTTCCGGAGGTAGAAGCATCCAACGTTTCGGTTGCGTGCGCTTCAATGTCTCCACTGCCGCTCACCTTGCATTTCAGGTCTTTGACGACAAATCCGTATGCACTGATATCTCCGCTGCCCGTTACTTTATATACGCCGCTTTCCGCTTTCCCTTTTAGGTCCAGGTCGCCTGAGCCGGATATCGATGCTTCGATGTTCCGGCATGTCAGGTTGTTTGCTTTCATATCGCCGGACCCGCTGACTTTTATCTCGTATGTGTTTGCAATGCGTACCGGTTTGTTCAGGTAGATGTCCCCGGACCCGGATATATTCATTTTCAGGTCATCGCCGGTAAAATTATTTTGGAGTATAAAATCGACACATCCGCTTATTTTAACTTCTTCCAGCTTGGCCGAACTGCTGTTGATGATAAGTTTTGTCGGAAAGAGTCTGTCTTTGTTATTGGTCCGGATACTCAAACATCCATTAGATACATTGATCTCCAGTTGCGAAAGCAGATTCTCGTCAATCGTGATTTGCAGGGATGATTTTCCTGCGTTCTGCATGTAGTTAAAGGCTGGACCCCTGTTTTCACCTTTTGAAGAAAAGAAGTTATTTCCGTCCGTATTGATATTCCCGCCGATATGCAGTTCGGTGTAGTCGGATATTTGGATATCTTTGGTAATGACAGTACCGTTGCCTTTTATATCTTTAGCATATCCGGCTGTTACACATAAAAAGAACAGAGTTGCTAATGTGATTAATTTTGTTTTCATCGCTTTCTTCGTATTATGATTGATTAATTTTTCTTGATAGAGCCTCCGCCGACAACGCTTTTGCTGAGTTTGGGGTCGCCTTCGTAGCGGATATGTCCGCCCCCGGCTATGCTGGCATCCAATTGTTCGGATGCAAAGACTTCGATATTACCACCGCCGGCAACGCTGCATTCCGCTTTTCTGACCGTGCAGCCGAAAGCGCTGATGTCTCCGCCTCCGGCAACGCTCATGCTGCCCCGTTCGGCTTCTCCTTTGAGTGTGATGTTACCGCTGCCTGCAACACTGCAATCCAGATTGTCCACTTTCAAATTCTTTGCATTCAGATCGCCTGATCCGGCAACACTGAATTCCACTTTACGTGCTTCCAGCGATTTGTCGAAGTTTACCGTGCTGCTTCCGGCAATGCTTACCTCTATTTTATCGACTTTGAGGAGGCTTGTCACAGTGAATTCTCCGCTTCCGACAGCGCTTATATCTTTCAGACTCCGTGAGTTTGTTTTTATTTCGCAAACAGTCGGTTGGAGGTTCAGGCTACGCGAAAATCCACTGCTTTTGGGCTGGATGATCAGTGTCTTGCCCTTTACCTTGATTTCAAGATTGGACAGGATGTTTTCGTCTACTGTTATTTTCAGGTAGGGCGAAGCGTTTGACTGTTCGTATTCGATATCCATTCTTCCGACATACGAGATTTCGTCGTAATCGGATATGGATATTTCTTTCGTCGTAATGTTCCCGTCACCTTTTATCGTATTCTTCTGGGCAAACCCGTTTGTAGCCATCAGCAGGATACTGGCGATAAAGTAAAATACTCTTGTTTTCATGTCTTATGCTTTTTTGTTTGTTTTCTTTTAAAGACGAACGGGGTGGGACGACGGTTGCATATATTCTTTATTATTTCTCAAATTAAATTTTCTTATATGCTGTACAACACAAATTAGCATTTTAACTATTGACAAATTCGGAAAAGCCCGTATCTTTGCATCGTGGTTTTTTCATAATAGTATTAGATTTAAGGTTAACAAAGTTGGTTAGGGGTTGTCGTGAGACAGCCTTTAATTGTTTATAGGGGTTTCTGCCGGTGCAGGAGCCTTTTTTTATCGGGAATACTCCGGTATTCATCGGGATTTACCCGTTACCGGCCGTGTTTCTATTGCGTAAGTGACTCGCTGACCGTAGTTTTGCAGCAAATTAAAATGATATGAGTATGGAAACAAATCAACAGGGAAATTTTTACAGAGGTGGCTTCCCTCACCACAAGAGACTGAATACACTTGCAACTGCTGCTGTATTTATTATAGTCGGCTTGCTCTATCTCGGAAGGAATTTCGGGCTGATCGATTCTTATCTTTTCGATATTTTAGTGTCGTGGCAGATGTTGCTGGTTGTGGTTGGTGTCGTGAACCTGATTAAGCGGCATTTTATAGGTGGTTTTGTTACGATCGCTATCGGTGTTTATTTTTTGTTACCCGAAATAACCAGTATGGGGAGGGAGTGGGACAACGCATTTTGGCCGATCTTTCTCATTGCAACAGGACTCATGATTCTTTTTAAGCCGCGACATCATGCCTCCCGTCGCCGTTGGGACGGAAGGACGGAATATGCCAAAGAGGTTTACAGCTCGCAAGACGGGTATGTGGTTTCGGATAATACGTTTGGTTCCGTCCGGCAGATTGTGTTGGACCCGGTCTTTAGAGGGGCGCGGATTAAAAATACATTCGGCGGGACTATCCTGGACCTGCGCCGGACACGGCTGGAAGCTGCACAGACTGCAATAGACGTGGACTGCACCTTTGGCGGAGTCGAAATTTATTTGCCCTCGGACTGGAACTTGCAAACGCAGATCGATGCTCTTATCGGCGGGTGTGACGATAAGCGATACAACACATCTATAGAAATAGACAGGGAACACGTACTCTTAGTAAGAGGAAGAGTCTCTTTCGGAGGTATCGAGTTTAAAAGTTGATTTATGCAGACGCATCCATTTATAGAATCGGTCGTTAACCGCATAATGGGGATTACCCTGGCGGTAGTGGCATGGATGGTTTATGCATGGCTCCTGTTTTGCTATGGGCAGGAGGGGTTGTGGAATGCCTGCTTAGATGGCCTGGTTTCCGTCGGATTGTTGGCTGTGGCGGGTTTCCTGTATGGATATGTCGACGGAACTATCCATGCCTTGCAGATACGGGTTGCACTGGCAGTGTTGGTTCAGGCAATCAGCTTGGCCGGGGCATTCGAACTGCAAGTGCTACTGGAACAGGGAACCACTGATGATTTTGTCCACACGATACCCCTTCGCCTGGTTTTCGGTATCTTATGCTGGATCGTCCTGCTGCAATGGTACCGGATGAACCGGACCGATGATCAGGAGTTTGAAGAGGCTTCTGAAATAGAAACGGTAGAACCTGTACAGGCCGAAGAGGCTTTCCTGGACCGGGTTTCCGTGAAAGACGGTTCCCGCATCCATATCATTCATCTGAATGAACTGTTATACCTGCAGGCCGGAGGCGATTATGTCACGCTCTTTACCCCGGATGGGCAATTCGTGAAAGAGCAGACGATGAAATATTTTGAGACACACCTTCCTCCTACGGTATTTGTGCGGATTCATCGTTCCTGTATCGTCAATACCGAACAGATTCTGCGGGTGGAACTGTTCGGAAAAGAAAATTACCAGGTCCGGCTTAAAAACGGCGTTTGCCTGCGGGCAAGCAATGGCGGTTATAAGCTCCTGAAAGAACGTCTTTCCCTCTGATTTGGTGTCGTAAAAGTGTTAATTTTAGCAGAATTTGACGCCTTTGTATTAAGTTTTGAGCTTTGTAACACTTTTTGTCGAAAAGAGGCTTTGAGCTTAACAAATATTGTCTGCAAAAGGCTTGACAAAAGGGCTTGACGCCTGTATCTTTGCATTGTGGTTTTTTCATAATAGTATTAGATTTAAGGTTAACAAAGTTGGTTAGGGGTTGTCGTGAGACAGCCTTTAATTGTTTATGGGGGTCTGTAAATGAATATTCTCAATAAAAATCTAATGTGTATGAAAAAAGGAACTGTTCTGAAAGGTGTTCTTCTGATGCTGAGCCTCACGCTATTCTCTTCGGCAGGCTTTGCACAATCATTTAATGGTTTGGGTAGCGATATGGGCAATTTGTTCCGGCTTTCGGATGCAAAGACGCGCTCTATCAGTCCGGAAAACAGAACCGGCGAAAAGGGAAAAGGCGGGATGGCCGATCCGAAAGATAAAGACATTCTCAATGTCGCAAATGCCGCCCATGCCGCCCGCGATTTGGGGCAGGGATGGAAAGTCAATCCGTATATCCGTATCCAGTCGGGCGAAACTGCCGTGCTTGCCGATATAGAAGGACCGGGTGCTATTCAGCATATCTGGATGACTCCTACCGGAAACTGGCGTTTCTCTATCCTCCGTATTTATTGGGATGATGAAAAAGAGCCTTCTGTCGAGTGTCCTGTGGGCGATTTCTTCGGAATGGGCTGGGGCGTGTATGCTCCGCTTTCTTCGCTGGCGGTTTGTGTGAATCCCGGAAGTGCCTTTAACTGCTACTGGACTATGCCTTTCCGCCGGAAATGCAAGATTACGATGGAGAATATCAATAAAGAGGAACCGATGACCTTATATTACCAGGTAGACTATACCTTGACGGAGGTTCCGGCGGATGCCGGCTATTTCCATGCCCAATGGCGCCGTTCCAACCCGAATATGACTTCCGACTATACGATTGTCGACGGCATCAAGGGAAAAGGACAATACGTCGGTGTCTATATGGCCTGGGGCGTTAACAACAACGGTTGGTGGGGCGAAGGCGAAATCAAATTCTTTATGGATGGAGATACCAAATACCCGACGATTTGCGGAACAGGGACGGAAGACTATTTCTGCGGTTCCTATAACTTCGACAGGGAAGGGCAGTATAAGGAATTTTGTACGCCGTATGCCGGTCTGCATCAGGTGATTCGCCCGGACGGGACATATAAGTCACAGGAACGCTTCGGGCTCTACCGCTGGCATATTACAGACCCGGTCCGTTTCGATAAAGATTTACGGGTGACGATCCAGGATTTGGGTTGGCGTCTCGGCGGCCGGTATCTGCCTCAGAAATCGGATATTTCGTCTGTCGTTTTCTGGTACCAGTCCGAACCACACAATAAATTCCCTACACTCCCGGCCTGGGAAGAGTTGGAAGTAAATTAGAATTGAATCTTTTTGGCGTTTCGTTTGTTTAAAAAGAACTTGTATCTTTATCTCCGAAATAAATGGAATGCGATGGAATTACGAACAGCAAATGTAACCCGGTATATCATGCCCCTTCGGGAAGGCGGCTCGTTGCCGGCACTGGCGGAAGCGGACGATGAGTTCAAATATGTCGTGAAGTTTCGCGGTGCCGGTCACGGGACGAAAGCGCTGATTGCCGAACTGATAGGCGGCGAGGTGGCCCGTGCGCTTGGTTTCCGCGTGCCCGAACTGGTTTTCCTGAACCTGGACGAGGCATTCGGCCGTACGGAAGGGGACGAGGAGATACAGGATTTGCTGCAAGGCAGTCGCGGACTGAACTTAGGGCTGCATTTCTTGTCGGGCGCTTTGACGTTTGATCCGGTGGTGACAAAGGTCGGTGCGGAACAGGCTTCCCGTATTGTCTGGCTGGATGCGTTCCTGACCAATGTGGACCGTACGTTCCGTAATACTAATATGCTGATGTGGCACAAAGAACTGTGGTTGATCGATCACGGCGCTTCCCTCTATTTCCATTATTCGTGGGTGAACTGGAAGAAACATGCCGTTAGCCCTTTCGTGCAGATAAAAGACCATGTCCTGTTGCCCGAAGCCTCCCGGCTGGAAGAGGCGGATGCCGACATGAAACGCTTGCTGACGGATGAGAAGATACGTGAGATCGTCGCCCTGATCCCGGATGACTGGTTGCATTGGAGCGATAGCCCCGGCAGTCCGGATGAGATAAGAGAAGTCTATTATCAGTTCTTATGTGAAAGACTGGCCCATTCCGAAACATTTGTAAAAGAAGCGCAGGATGCAAGGAAAACACTTATATGAATATGCCGTGATCCGACTGGTTCCCCGGGTGGAACGGGAGGAGTTTTTCAATGTCGGAATCATTCTGTTCTCGAAGCGGGCGAAATATATCAAAGCGCTTTATAAGGTGGACGAGGACAAGCTGAACCTCTTTTCCTCCGAGTTGGACCGTGAAGCATTGTTCGCCAACCTCCATGTTTTCGATCGAATCTGTTCCGGAGCCAACGACGGCGGCCCGATCGCCTCCCTCGACATCCCGGAACGTTTCCGCTGGCTGACAGCCGTTCGGAGCGCCTCCATCCAAACCTCCCGCCCGCATCCGGGTTTCTCCGACGATCTGGACCAGACGTTGGAGACATTGTTCAGGGAGTTGGTTTTGTAAGGATTGCGCCGTATGCACTAATGGACAAATTTAAAATGCAACTTTAAATTTGTCCATTAGTGCCATAATATATACATTTACAGTGTTTTATTATCATATAAACTAAAGTCCCGATAATTATAAAGTCCGTTTATCAAGTCCCTATTGTCTGTTTCTCCATCATAGATAACAGCTGTCCGCTTCACCTGATCACCCAATAAATCCTTGAAGAACTTCAACTGTTTGTAATAATCGCCATTATAACTCTTCCCGGATTTTATCTCGTATGCTTCGAGGTCTAAAGCCTTCATCCGGATTACATCTATTTCCCTTTGTGTCTTATCACGGTAAAAATACAGATGTTCTTCTTTCCCTTTATTGAGCCCTTCTTTCATCATCTCGTTAACGACCATGTTTTCGAACAGCTCTCCCCGCAAAGGGTGTGTTTTTAATTGTTCTTCATTCTCTATACCCAGTAGGAAAGTAGCCAGGCCGGTATCATAAAAATAAAGCTTCGGGGTTTTAGTAAGCCTTTTGCCTATATTGGCATGATAAGGTGATAGCAGGTAAACGGTATAGGATGCGGCCAGGACACTAAGCCAGTTGTTGATTGTCGGCACACTCACGCCGACAGCCACTGACAGGGCCGATGCGTTGAATTCTGTCCCTATCCTTCCGGCACACAGCCGCATGAATGTTTGAAAAGGCATCAGATCCTTTATGTTGATTATGCTCCGTACGTCCCGCTCGATATAGGTTGTGAAATAATTCCGATAGATTATCTCACGTGCAGTTTCGTTCTTCCACACGGCGGGATAGCCGCCATTTAAGATTAGTCGATCTGTATCTGTTTTTTTTCCGGCCTGCTGTAATTCCTTTTGTGACAGTGGCAGCAAAGTAAGGACGGCAGTACGTCCAGCCATCGACTGAGTAACTTTTTCCAATAGCGCAAAGTTGCTACTCCCCGTCACAATAAATTTTCGGTCCATCTTTCCTTGATAGATATCTTCATCGACATTGACTTGGATGTAGGAGAAGATTTCCGGATAATGGTGTGCTTCATCTATGATGGCACCATTAGGATGATTGGCAAAAAAACTTTGTGGATCTTCTTTAATTCTGTTCAGTGTGTCGATCTCTTCGAGATTTACATACGGCAGATCTGGGTACAGTTCACGGCAGATTGTCGTCTTTCCTGATTGCCGGGGGCCAGTCAGGGTTATAACCGGAAAGAAGTCAAAACAGCGCTTTATCTCTTCTGACAAGGATCTGTATATTAGTTCTTTACTCTGCATTTGGACAAATTTAAAGTGTAAGTTTAAAATTGTCCAAAGATACTCTTTTTTTTAGTATCTCAAATACTATTCATACGGTTTCCTTCGCTCGCTTTTTCAAGAATTTTCTCATCCGGCTTGCAGCCGGTATTCATTAGGAGTAGTGCCGACTACCTTTTTAAATATTCTACTCAAATGATGCGGGTATTTAAAACCGAGTTCGTAAGCGATTTCACTGATCGTTTTATTGCTTTCGACTAATAACTCTTTCACTTTCTCCATTACAGTCAACTGAATGTATTCCTGTGCGGACTTTCCGGTTTCTTTTTTTATCAAGTCTCCAAAGTAGTTTGGCGAAAGGTGCATTTGTTCGGCACAATACCCGACAGACGGCAATCCGATCGTTTGAGGCTTTTCCGAAGCATAATAGGAATTTAATATCTGTTCAAAATTACCGAGTAAATCCCGGTTGACAATTTCACGGGTAACAAACTGGCGTTCATAAAAACGGACACAGTGATTGAGCAGCGTTTCTATGTTTGAGGCTATAATTTGTTTTGTATGTTTGTCGATCGCGTGTTCCAATTCTTCTTTGATCTCATTAAAACAATTGAGGATGATATGGCGTTCGCGTTCGGACATATGCAAGGCTTCGTTAGATTCGTATGAGAAAAATGTATAATCTTTCATCCTGGGGGCAAGGGGAGTTCCGTATAGCAAATCCGGGTGGAACATCAGCGCGATCCCTTTAGGATTAACCGTTTCTCCTCCGTCATCTATGCCTGCCACCTGCCCTGGGGAGATGAAGATCAATGTGCCGTCCTGATAATCGTATTTATTACGGCCATATTGTAATGTCCCACATGTAAGTTCTTTATAAATCACACAGTAGAATCCGAAGTTTTTCCGGCAATGTTTGATTGACTTCAGTTTGGAAAAGTCTGTTATGCTGACAAGGGGATGCAAAGTTTCCGCACCCAACAGCAAGTTATATTCCTGAATAGTCTCTAACTTTATAATACTTCCCATGACCCGTATTGTTTACTTTGTTACAAAAGTAATGATTTTGTATGGTAAATAATTAACGCATATCATAGAATCAGTAATTAAGGTTAGCGAATCAGTGATTTGTGTTTGCCGGTTGATAAATAGCCTTGTACGATCAGTGAATAGTGTTATCATATCCGTAATCTGTCTATTGTCCTGCTTTGTCACTCCCTTTAAATTTGCATTATTGAAATCAACATCAAAATAAAAAGGATCGGTTATGAAGAAATGTTTAATCCTCAAATTAGTTTTTATAATGACACTAAGTCAAAGTCTTGCTGTTTTACCGGCACAGAACAATCCTTTCGGATTGGTTTATGAAAATGCGCTCAAAGAAAATATCGAAGGCCGGGTGAATATCCATCCTGTTACTTACCGGTTGCATGACATAGAGATTGCAGCCAATGTGTATGTGCCTGCCGGTTATGATCCTGCAAACAAATATGCGGCAATAGTTGTGGCACATCCGAACGGGGGAGTGAAAGAACAGGTTGCCGGGCTTTATGCACAGCGGCTGGCGGAGAAAGGATATATTACTTTAGTGGCGGATGCCTCTTATCAGGGAGCGAGCGGAGGTGAGCCGCGTAATGTGGACAAACCGGCCAATCGTATTGAAGACATTCACGGCATGGTCGATTATATGAGCCATTATCCGGGTGTCGATGCGAAACGGATCGGTATTCTCGGCATATGCGGCGGTGGCGGATATACCTTGGGCGCTGCCCAATCGGATAAACGTTTGAAAGCTGTAGCGACTTTGAGTATGTTTAATTCCGGTAAAGTCAGGCGGGACGGATTTATGGGCTCCCAGGTTTCAACCATTCAGGAAAGGTTGAAACAAGCCACAGATGCCCGTGCGCGGGAAATGGCAGGCGGGGAAGTGCAATATACGGGAGATTCCAAACTGACAGACGAACAGATCGCAAAACTGCCGTTCGATTTGTATCGCGAAGGGTTTATCTATTATGGCAAAACCCATGCTCATTCCAATTCCACTTTCAGATATACGGTCAGCAGCCTGCTCGATCTGATGACGTGGGATGCTACCTCTAATATCGATTTGATCGGTCAGCCGTTACTTATGCTGGCAGGTAGCAAGGCCGATACCTACTATATGACTGAGGAGGCTTTCCATAGAGCAACCGGAACAGCGGACAAAGAATTGTTCCTTATTTCCGGTGCGACTCATATTCAGACTTACTATGTCCCTGAATACGTAGACCAGGCAGTAAATAAACTGGTGGAATTTTTTGCTAAAAGATTGCTCTATGCGGAGCATACGGTAGGAACTTTTGAACAGCCGTTTCCACTGGGCGAGAAATTGCTTGAAAACAAAAACTTTACCGGACAAGCTTATCTTGCCTCGATCAGTATGGACAAAGGGCTGAATGTTCCGATGGCGAATGTGACATTTGAGCCGGGTTGCCGAAACAGTTGGCATAGTCATTCCGGCGGACAAATACTGATAGCAACGGCCGGTATCGGTTATTATCAGGAAAAGGGGCGGCCTGCTCGTAGATTATTTCCGGGTGATGTGGTTGAGATAGCATCGGATGTCGAACATTGGCATGGCGCAGCTCCCGACAGTTGGTTTGCCCATATTGCTATCAGGTGTAATCCGCAGAATAATGAGGTCAAATGGCTTGATCCGGTGAAAGACAGTGACTATTTCGCGGCAGCCAGACAGAGTGTATCTATTAAGTAATCTGATTGAAAAATAAAATATAGCTGAAATATGAAAAAGTGTATTGAAACAATATTGCTATCGGTCACTGTCGCGATGGTATCAGCTCAGGAACCTGTTGTGATAGAGAAACAAGGCCATTTCTCTGTGGCAGGAAAAACGATTCAACGTGAAGGTGAATATGACAACTCCAAGTTTGTCGGATGGGCAACGCAAGAAGAGAAGGGGCAAAGCTACCGGGCAGACCATGCTTTTGTCCACTACCAGATACCCGTGCAGCCCAAAAAGCTTCCGCTTGTCTTTATTCATGGCTATGGCGGCTCCGGTGTTTGCTGGGAGATGACTCCTGATGGACGGGACGGATTCTCCACTTTGATGCTGCGCAAGCATTACAGCACTTATGTGATGGATCTTCCCGGGCGTGGTCATGCCGGAAGAACTTCTGCGACAACGACGGTAAAACCGGTTGCCGACGAGATGTTCTGGTTCGATATATGGCGTATAGGCGTATGGCCCGATTATAACAAGGGCGTACAGTTTCCTACGGATTCCGTATCCTTGTCACAATTCTTCCGTGAAATGACACCAGACCTGAGTGACCACCGGCAAGATGTGACAGCGATCGATGCATTGACGGAACGAATAGGTAAAAACATCCTGGTAACACATTCGGCAGGAGGCTTTCCCGGTTGGATGGCCGCCATGCAAAATCAGAAGGTTAAGGGCGTTGTTGCGTATGAGCCGGGCGGATATGTATTCCCGGAAGGTGAGGTTCCTGCCCCGATTGAAGGACTCACCGGTGGAGTACAGGGAATACCTGTACCCCTGGAGCAGTTTATGAAACTGACTCAAATCCCTATAGTCATGTATTTTGGAGACTATATTCCTGAAACACCCTCGGAAAAACTGGGTGATGAGAACTGGCGTGTACGTCTTCAGATGGGACGTAAATTTGTAGAAGCTATCAACCGGCATGGGGGGAATGCCACTTTGGTGGAGTTGCCTAAGATCGGGATTTATGGTAATACCCATTTTTTGATGCAAGACCTGAACAATACTCAGCTTGCCGATTTGTTAGAACAGTGGCTTGATGTTTCGGTGGGGCAGACTCAGACCATGGCGAAAGCCTTTTCTTCTACTGAACAGGAGCTGATTGATATTTCGAATGCTAAATGGCAATGGATGTCCGAAAAGAATGTGGATAAACTGGAATCATTATTCCATGAGAATGCCATGTTTGTCCACATGGGCGGATCTTGGGGGAAAGAAGCTGAATTGGAAACTATTAAAGGTGGTTTTATCCATTATAAACATGCCGATATCCATGATGTTTCGGTGAAATTTACTGCTAATATTGGCATTGTTTACAGTAACATTCATCTAACCTCCATGGTGGCAGGCAATGAAGTGACTTTTCCTTTCATGGTAACGGAAGTTTTTGTGAAAGAAAATGGGAATTGGCAACTTGGCAGTCTGGTTTTTACACGGCTTTTGGAAAGAACTGAGAATCAGTAAATATTTAATTCTCCTATATCTGATTTTCGGAGGCTTATTGTATAAAACGTATTTTTCCGACTCGGACGGCCGCCGAAACTAAACAAATGTTAATCCACTTTTCAGACGTCAAAAATGCCCTTTTTCTCCTTTTTCGGGAGTTTTTCGCCATTGCGACCGTCCTCTTTGCCATTGCGACCGTCTTAATCTTCGCGAGGTGCCGAGTGCATCACCCATGAGGACGGTCGTAATGGCGATGACGACCGTCTTCTTTTGAAAAACGACCGTCTTCACTGCAAAAAAGCCCCTAAATTTCCTTGGGATATTTGGAACGCCGTCCGTTTTATTTTCAAATATTCGATTCTCCGGGAGTTAAGGTTTATCACTTTGCCAGCGTTTATGCTTTCCTGCAATCAAATTGAACGTTTTTCGGGATGGACTCGGCAGCCCGTTCCGTCCGGTGTCAGCCGGAAAGGTTAAAAACGAGAAAAGAGACACTTCAAAATGGTTCAAGATTTTGGTCGAAATAGAAAAATGGGGAAAAAGGGGGTTATTGTAATTTCTCGATACAAAAATGTATGTATTGTCATCTGCGTACCATGGTCCGCAATAAGGAATGGTGCGTAGAATTGTGACGAGCAGATCAGGCAGATATTTTTGGAAGGAAAGAGTGTTTGAATTGTTAAATTTAGCAGAATTTGCACGTATTCTGTATAGTTTTAAAGTGTCTAACACTTTTTGGCAAAATACTTGTTGCGGCTTAACATATATTGTCCGTAAAAGGCTTGACAAACGGGCTTTACAGGCGTATCTTTGCAATGTGGTTTTTTCATAATAGTATTAGATTTAAGGTTAACAAAGTTGGTTAGGGGTTGTCGGGATGACAATCCTTAATTTTTTTATATACCTCCCACATTCGCTTCCAATCAAATATTCATGTTTTTGTAGTACTTTTTGTGGTAGGAGACTGCCAGAAAAGTCTTACTTTTAAGCCCTGTATCGAGATTGAATATCAATAAATATAAAGATCATGAAAGCTATACCTTTGATTCTTGCACTTTTCATCGGGCTTTTCCTGCCTGTCGGGAATCTGTCGGCTCAGAATCCTCATTATATTCCGGTAAAGGACAGCCGGGATCTGCATGCTTATTTCCGGTATGCGCCGGATCGGCCGATTGTGATCAGCGGGCATCGTGGCGGGATGCTGGATGGTTATCCGGAGAACTGTATCGAGTCTTTTGAGAAGACTTTGTCTTATATGGAGTCTTTCTTTGAGATAGACCCGCGTTTGACGAAGGACGGGGTGATCGTCCTGATGCACGACGAAACCATTGACCGGACAACGACCGGAAAGGGGAAAGTGTCGGATTATACCTATGCGGAATTGCAGCAGTTCAATCTGGTGGACCGGAATGGGAATGTGACCGCTTTCAAGATTCCTACCTTGAAAGAATGTATTGAATGGAGCAAGGGCAAAACAATCCTGAACCTGGATATCAAAGATGTCCCGTTGGATATAATGGCTGATTTTATCGAGAAAGAGAATCCGGTGAATGTCATGTACACGGTTCATAATGCCGAACAGGCCCGTTACTACCTGGACCGGGAGCCTGAAGCGATGTTCTCTTGCTGGTGCAAGAATATGGAGGAGTTCGGAAAATACGAAAAAGCAGGCATTCCCTGGAAACAGGTAATGGCGTATGTCGGCCCGAAGATGAAGCCGGAAGAACAGGCGTTGTATAATGCCTTGCATCGTAACGGTGTGATGTGCATGATTTCAGTTGCTCCGACGCATGACCGGGGGAAGACGGAGGCGGAAAAGATTGCCGGTTATAAAACGGAGATCGGGACGCATCCGGATGTGATCGAAACGGATTATCCGTACCTGTTTCAAGGGTTAGATTTAACAAAATAGAGTGGTTTTGAAGACTCTTTAGGGGCGTTTAGAATCTTTTTGCTATTTACAGACCTTGATTTAACAAGTATTAGCGGTAAAATGCTTGACAAATGGTCAAAACAGGTGTATCTTTGCAATGTGGTTTTTTCATAATAGTATTAGATTTAAGGTTAACAAAGTTGGTTAGGGGTTGTCGTGAGACAGCCTTTAATTGTTTATAGGGGTTTCGTTTCTATTTTACCTGATGAAAATAGTGCCCGGTTAGGGCAGTTTGTAGATATTTCCCGGCAGCGTTTTTATCTTTCCGTTTATTTCCAGTTCGAACAGCAGCGTTGTGAGTTGATAGACCGGCATATCCAATGCTAAGGCAAGCTGGTTGATATGCATCTCCTTTTCTTTCTGCATGATTCTCAGAATCGGGTTTTGTTCGGCCAACGGCTCCTGGTCGGAAAAGAATAGTTCCGTCTGTACGGGTGTTATCGGTTCTTGCACGTCCCAGCAAAGAGCGGAGATCAGGTCGGCGGCAGAAGTAATCAATCCGGCTTTGTTCTGTCGGATCAGGTTGTTGCAGCCTTTGGAATGGCTGTCGCCGACACGCCCCGGAAAGCTGTAAACGTCCCGGCCATACGAGAAGGCGATATCGGCCGTCACTAAGGAACCGCCTTTTTCGGCTGATTCGACGACAATCGTACAATCAGACATACCGGCTACAATCCGGTTCCGGCGAAGGAAATTAGGACGATCCGGCTCCGTCCCGCTGGGGAAATCAGTCAACAGGCCTCCGCGTTCCAACATCTCGACAGCCGTAGAGCGATGGCTGGACGGATAAATGCGGTCCAGGCCGTGTGCCAATACGCCGACGGTCGGCAATTGGTTTCGAAGGGCGCTCCGGTGGGCACAGATATCGATGCCGTAGGCCAATCCGCTGACGATTAATAAATCGGGGATAATTTGGGAGAGGTCTTTCAGGAGCGATTCGGTGAGTTCCCTGCCGTATTCGGTGGCATTGCGCGTTCCGACAATGCTGATGATCCGCGTTGCATCCAGATTGGTATTTCCCTTGAAATAGAAGAGGACGGGAGCGTCCGGACATTCCCTGAGGCGAGCCGGATAGTTCGCATCGGCCAGGAAGTAGCAGGAAATATGGTTCTTTTCGATAAAGACCGCCTCTTTTTCCGCCCGTTGCAGCACTTCCGGGCGTTTGATTTCGGCAGCTAAGACGCTGCCGATACCCGGGATTCTCTCCAACAACTGTTGCTTTTCAGCGAACACGGCCTCTGCTTCTCCCAATGTTTGCAGGAGATGGCGCGCCAGGATGTCTCCCACGCCGTTGATCATAGTAAGGCCGATTTGGTAAATCTGTTTTTCTGTCATGTATGTTCTATTCTTTTTAGCATTTCATCGAAATATTCGCCGCGTGTCAGTTTCCCGTTCTCCACGATTACCGACTCTACGATCCCTTTTGTTGCCAACGCATTGTCGGAAGCCCGGTAAATGTCCTGTTCGAAGACCAGTTTGACGCCTTTCTTATACACGTTGAGGCAGGAGATATAGCTGTCGCCGCTTTTCAGGGAAGTTTTATACTGGATTTCTACCCGCGAAACGAATCCGTCCACTCCTTTCTCATGCATCTTTCCAAAGTTCTCGCCGAGCGATTCCAGGAATTCATGACGGGTATGCTCCATATAATGCTGGTAGTTGGAGTTGTTGACAACTCCCTGCAAGTCACATTCGTAGTCACGGACTTTGTCTGTCAGTTTAAAGAGATATTCTTTCATTATTCAAACGATTTTTCGAGTTGAACTTTTTCCATTTTATATAGCCGGTCGGACGGGCGGATCTTCTCGTTTACCTTAAAGGAGAAACGTTCGCCCTTGACGGTTTGTTCTACCGGTTTGAGCTCTACGCGGATCTCGTCTATCGTCTGCATAACAGCGCCTGTAGTCGGTCCGGTAATCAGGATTTCATCGCCTGCTTTCAGGGTGCCGGACTCCATTTCAAATTCGGCCACACCGATCTTGTCGAAGTATTTGATTCCTTTGGCGACATAAACTTTCTTCTTGGTCGAGCCGGAACCGTATTTGCTGCTCCATTCGCCTAAGCGTTGCCCCAGGTAATAGCCGTCCCAGAATCCCCGGTTGAACACGCTGCTGAGGCGTTCGTCCCAGGCAGCCACTTTTTCTTCTGTGAAAGTACCGTTGCAGTAAGCGCGTACGGCTTCCTTATAGCATTCCGTTACGAGGCGCACATATTCCGGTCCGCGTGCACGCCCTTCTATCTTGAACACCCGCACGCCTGCATCCATCATCTTATTCATAAAATGAATTGTTTTCAGGTCTTTGGGCGACATGATATATTGGTTTTCGATATCCAGTTCGATGTTGCTGTCTTTATCTTTTACCGTATAGGCGCGGCGGCAAATCTGCATGCAGGCTCCCCGGTTGGCGGAAGCGTTCATCTCGTGCAGGCTCAGATAACATTTGCCGGAGACGGCCATACAGAGGGCGCCGTGGGCGAACATCTCGATACGGATCAGTTTTCCTTTCGGGCCTTTGATCTGTTGCTCGACGATCTGGCGGTATATCTCGTGCACCTGTTTCAGGTTCAGCTCGCGTGCCAGCACGACCACGTCGGCAAAGCGGGCATAGAATTTCAGGGCTTCTGCGTTCGAGATATTGAGTTGCGTGGAAAGGTGCACTTCCTGTCCGATGCTGTCGGCATAATTCATGGCGGCCACATCGGCTGCGATGATGGCGGAAACCTCTGCCGCTTTGGCTGCATCGATGATTTCACGCATCAACGGCAGGTCTTCTCCGTAGATTACCGTGTTTACGGTCAGGTAGCTTTTGATGCCGTGCTCGCGGCAAATGGCTACGATCTTACGCAAATCGTCTGTCGTAAAGTTATTGGAAGAGCGCGAACGCATGTTCAGCCCTTCGATACCGAAGTAAATAGAGTCGGCTCCTCCCTGGATAGCCGCCATCAGCGATTCGTACGAACCGACGGGCGCCATTATTTCAAAATCTTTCTCGTTCAAGTTATTATACATTTACAGATTACTCTTGCAAAGGTAGGAATAATATCCGAGAAGATGTGCATTTGCATCCGCCTCCGGTTCCATGGGCATGCAACTTTAGTTTCATGGGCATGAAATAGTTTTTCCATGCCCATGGAATTTTTGGCGGATGCCCGGGGCTGTTTATGCGGATCAGCGCAAATGGTAAATCGTGACGAGAGGATTCGAGTCTTCGGTTATCTTTTGCAGGACCGGGTGTTGCTTCAGCTCCGGATATTTCTCTTTCAGGTATTCGATCTCTACGGCGGTGTTGAGTTGTACCATCAGTTTTTTACCCGGATAGGAATAGTACGGCCAGACAGGAAGGCCGCCGTCTGTCTCGTTATGGATGCCGATACCCGTCAGAATCCGGTTATGTTTAAACAGTTCCATGGCATCGATTGAAGATTTTTCGTGGCATACCGCTCCGGTTTCCTTGTCCAGGCTGAATAGATGGAATCGTGACTGGTTGTCGGCTTCGAAACATTTGACAATGTAGCGGCGCGGAGTCTCGAAGAAGCGGGATATCCAGTATTTCCCGTCTACGATCGCACCCGGTTCGGAACGTACCATCTTCTGTTCGTCGGCGGAAAAGCCGAAATCGATGCGGAAGGCAGGATGAATGCCGTCCATTCCCAACTCCCAGACTGTATCGATGCCGGCAGAATAGCAAAGCATGCCGCCTGTGCCTCCGTTAAAGTTCCACTCTCCCAGCAAAGTTTCTTTTAATGGCAATAAATCCATGTTTCCGACAGTCTGGCGGATCGCAATCGTATCGTCTGTCGCCAAGTTGAAAACGCCGAGACTGAATATGCCTGGCGTATCCATCGGGATACTTTCACGGCCCATTTCGGCCATCGTGTTGGGACCGATGCAATATTGCCAGAGATACGGGCGCAATGTATTTACCTTTTTAATAAACTCGCCGTCAAAAGAGTAGAAAGAGGTGGAAAAAAATTCGCTGACGCACAGCAACCGGTTCTCGTCGTCGACCGAGAGCGAGACGATCTGCGCCGTTTCTCCCGGTCCGTTTCCGGTTTTTGCGACGCTGCGGACAAAGTGTCCTTTGCGGTCGAACTGCAAAATACCGTCCTGGCGGGTGGAATAGATAAAGACATAATCGTCGGAAACAGCCAAATCCAGTATCTCGGCGATCAGGGATTCGTCTGTCAGTTCCAACGGAACATATTCGATTGATTTTATCTCGTCTGAAATCTCTACCCGGTCTGATGCAAAATTAGGGTTCGTCAGATCGAGTACCGGCAATTTATCGGTGGAATTTTTCGATCCGCATCCGGTCAAAGCAACAACGGCTATCAGCCAAAACAACATCTTTTTCATACGCTTTTTTCGGGCAAAAGTAGGAGTAACGGTTTTTCTGGCGGTTTCACATCAGTTCACATCTGCTTAAAAATCACGAATAAAGGCGTCGCATTGTTCCGGCGTTCCCTTTTCACCTGTCGTTTTCTGATACAGGCGGACGCGTCGCATCGAAATGGCCTGGTTGGTGCAACAGAGCAACATGGCGGCTGTAGAAGGCGGAACCTCCATTTTGATCAGGCAACACATCCGCCATTCCTGTTCGCTTAATTTCGGAATTTTTCTTTTCAGCCGTTCGCGAAACTCCGGATAGGCCCGGTTGAAGGCTTGCAGCAATTCTTCCCAGTCCTTAGGCGTCGGTTTCCATTCTTCTTTTCTGTGGAAACGGAGATAAATCTCGGAAGAGAGGAAATCTGTTTCGGACAAACTATCAGCCGTTCTTTTCAGCCGGTAGCGGGAATAACCCCAGGCTCCCGTTCCGCAAGACACTAAGAGGGCGATCCAGACGTACATTTGCCCCTGTTGTGTCTTTTGCGAGTCGGATAAACGCGCTTCCCATTCTTTCTGTTCCGAGGTGCGGAGAAGTTGGGTGACTTGGTTTTGTTCCATTTCTTTACGCAAGGCATCCTGATAATGCAGATAGCTTTTATGATAAAAGTCCGCTTGCAGGCTGTCTCCGCGGCTTTGGGCAATCCGTGACAAAGCTGCATAGAGATGTGGATGTGAAGGGGGAAGCCGGCTTAAATTCTTTTCCGCTTCCTTCAGCTGTCCCCAGCTGATTTGCAGGTCGGCTAAGGCCAGATAGAGTTCCGCATTCTCTTCTTGGGAACGTGTTTGTTCCAGCTCTGTTTTCAGAATGGCTTCCGCCTCTTTCTGTTTTCCTGTTTGCTGTAATATTTGGGCCTGCCTGATCCGGCAACCGGCTTTTTGGTAGTAGTGAAAAGCGCTGTCTGTTTGTCCGGATAAGGCATAAATATCGGCCATCTCCCGGTAAAGAGCTATCCGCAGGGAGTCGCAGGCTGTTCCTTCGGCATAAGCCAATGCTGTCTTTTCGCTTTGCAGCGCTTTTGGTTTGAGAGACTGGTTCCGGTAAATCTTTCCCGTTTCCAGATAGGCGAGGGAAAGGGCCGTGCTGTCCTTTTCTTTTTCCGCCTGCCTGATCGCTTGCCGGTAGGTTTCCAATGCCGGAAGATATTGCAGCTGTTCCTTATAGAAGGCCGCTTGCCGGAGAAGTGTTCCGGTTGTTGCAATATCTTCCCGGCCGGTTGGCGTACAGGCCACGAGAAGACAGGCGAAAATGACCAGCCTTATTTTATGTATCATCGTATTCCTTGTTTTGAAGGGGTAAAGATAATACATTCCTCAAGAATAAGGATTTATTATTTCTTCTGTGTCACATATTTCACGCCATCCAGTTTGATTCTGTCTTTCAGGAACTTTTCAACTCCCTCAAGCACTCCGTCCGGAGTCCATTTATAGGTGGTGATGGTGACAGTTGAAATATCGTCGGAATAGATTTTATCCAGTCGTTCGTTTATCTTTTCACCTGTCTCGAGGTAACGTTTGTAAATGGTTATTCCTTCCTCTTTCTTTCCGCTTTTGTAATTTAGGGTGACGTAAGCATCCGGTGCAGGAGGTGGTGGTGGCGGGGTTGGCAGCGCATTCCCGTTGTCATCATATCCCTGCGCTTTCGTAATATTACATTTGATATTGTTCCTGTCGAATAAATCCTTCATTTTCTCTAAGTAGCTCATAGGCACTTTGGGAGTATGCGGACAGATAATTACTTTGGTTGCAGCGGCGAACCTTCCGTTTTTTATCGCTTTCTCTGCAATCTCCAATGCTTTTTGTTCCCCGACACCATAGATGGATATGCCGTCTATCACTTCCTTTCCCTCATTATTATTCTTGGTAAAAGACAGATAGACATTGTAATCATCTTGGATATCTTTCTGTAAATTCGTACTTTTGCTTGCTGTAGGCAAGGGCTCTTCGTTAACCTGTTCTATGACTGCCGGAGCAGGAGTTTGAACAGGTGTCACTACCGTTTCCGTACGGGCGAATGCACTTAAGGCCGCAAGGCCTGCCGGGACCAGGAGCACGAGCTTCAACCGGGCCCAATTGTTCGATTTCTTTTTTAACATCATAGTAATACGCTTTTTAATTTTACTGTGGTTAAAGCTGTTGGCAAGAGTGTAGAGGCTGGAGCCGACAGCTTTTTTCACGAGTAACAGTTGATATTTTGTTGCATCGATGCCTTGATTGAGTACGCCTTTGTCTGCCTGGTATTCGTGTATGTCCCGCAGTTCCCTTTTGAGCAACCATACTGCCGGGTTACACCATTGCAGAAGAATAATCATTTCCATATAGAGCAGATCGGCCGAATGGTTATAACGGAGATGCATTTTCTCGTGTGTGAGGATTTCTTCCGGATGGTTCCGGTAGTCGTCCCCGGAGAGAAAGATGTAACGTCCCCAACTGAAGGGGGAAATGGGATCGGCTATCAGGACTAACGTATATTTCCCGTTTTTCTGCTTCTTCCCTTTCCGCATCAGTTGATACATTTTCCGGAATGAAAGGACAGTCGTGGACAGGCATATGCAACATCCTGTCAGATAAGCGATGCCGATAAGTTTTATCCAGGGAATAGCGGCGTTGTCTGTTGGAGTAACTGTCGCTGTTGTTCTATTTTCCTGAATGGGCGTTGTGTTTACCTCTTCTTTCAGGAAAACCGTTTCCAACTGGCTAACCGGTTGGCTGAGCGGAAGAGGTTGCGTGGTGGTAATCCTGCAAAACGGTAGCAACATGCAAACGCCTGTTCCCGCCAGCAATATCCAACGGTTGAACCGGAAAAAGGTATCGTTGCTGAACAGCGCCTTGAAGCAGACGTAGAACACGGCCAGGCAAATGCCGGATTTCAGTATGTATAGAAGAAAGGCTTCCATAAGTGTTGGTTTTATTATTTGTTCTTGATCTGCCGGATCAGCTCCTGCAATTCGTCTACCGTGAGCGCTTCTTCCTCGATCAGAGTAGAGACGACACGCGTATAGGAATTGTCGTAATATTTGCCGATCACCTGTTTCAGCGAGTTTCGCCGGTATTCGTCTTCCGATACCAGTGCGTAATATTGGTGCGTATTGCCGTACACCTTGTATCCGATATATCCTTTTTCTTCTAACGAACGGACAATTGTCGACAAGGTGTTGTAATGCGGCTTGGGCTCTTCCTGCAAGTCGAGTAATTCCCGTACGAACAGCGGGCCTTTTGCCCAGAAGTAACCTAATATCTCTTCTTCTTTTGTTGTTAATCTGACCATAATCTGTTTCTTATTAGCGGAATGCACAAATATAACTATATTATTTAGTAATACAACTATATTGTATAGTTATTTTACTATATTTCTTAGTAGATATCCTTTCCCCTCTGTTTTTGGCAGAAAATCAGTACCTTTGCGTGCGTATATTAAGTTATAAGATGAAAATAGGAACAATAGATTTAGGTCAACATCCCGTCTTCCTGGCGCCTATGGAAGATGTTACAGATATTTCTTTCCGGTTGATGTGCAAACGTTTTGGTGCGGATATGGTGTACACCGAATTTGTTTCGGCAGACGCTCTGATCCGCAGTGTCAACAAGACGCAGCAGAAGTTGAATGTGGCAGACGAAGAGCGTCCGGTTGCTATCCAGATTTACGGGCGCGATGTCCCGACGATGGTGGAAGCGGCACAAATCTGTGAAGCGGCGCGGCCGGATATTCTCGATATTAATTTCGGTTGTCCGGTGAAACGTGTGGCCGGAAAAGGAGCAGGGGCCGGAATGCTCCGTAATATTCCGCTGATGCTGGATATCACGCGTGAAGTGGTAAAAGCAGTCAAACTTCCCGTTACGGTGAAAACCCGTCTCGGATGGGATGCCGACAACAAGATCATTGTCGATTTGGCCGAACAGTTGCAAGATTGCGGTATTGCCGCCCTTTCCATACACGGACGTACACGGGCGCAGATGTACACGGGCGAGGCGGATTGGACACTGATCGGCGAAGTCAAGAACAATCCCCGGATGCATATTCCTATTATAGGAAATGGCGATGTCACTTCTGCCGAGATATGCAAACAACGTTTTGAGCAGTATGGTGTGGATGCCGTGATGATTGGCCGGGGCAGTATCGGTCGCCCCTGGATTTTTCGGGAGGTGAAACATTTTCTGAATACAGGCGAATTGCTTCCTGCCGAGTCTTTTTCCTGGTATCTCGACATATTGAAAAAACAGGTCATACAAAGTGTCGAGCGTTTGGATGAGCGGCGGGGCATTTTGCATATCCGCCGCCATCTGGCTGCTACTCCGTTGTTTAAAGGTATTGCGGATTTCAAGCAGACGCGCGTTGCAATGTTGCGGGCGGAGACGGTGGAAGAGCTGTTCGGTATTCTGGATTCCATCCCTGAGCGCTATTCGATCTGAATGGGGAGTCCGGGAGACTTTCCTCTGCCGGAACAGGCTGTTTATTGATATTATAATAGTGTGAAATCGCGCACAATGTCAATTTTAAAAGGAAAAATGACAAATTTGCAATAAATTGTAACTAAAGGCTCTTGCATTTATAATAAATATAGTTTATATTTGCAGTGAGTTTTTTTCATAGTATTTTAGATCTAAGGTTAACAAAAAGTCTTTGCGGGGAGGGGATCGAGAGATTGTTTCGCTGGAAAGCAGCAAAAAGGCCGCATCCTATTATATGGAGTGCGGCTTTTTTGTGGACATAAAATAAGAAAGCCCGTTGTTTATCGCAACGGGCTTTTTCTATATACATATATAATGTATTAGTCTTTCAATTTCGCGCAAATAAATTCGCGGTTTAGGCGGGCGATGTTGCTGACAGAGATGTTCTTCGGACATTCCATTTCGCAAGCGCGAGTGTTGGTACAGTTACCGAAGCCCAGTTCGTCCATTTTGGCAACCATTGCTTTCGCACGGCGGGCAGCTTCCACTTTTCCTTGAGGCAACAGAGCCAACTGGCTGACCTTAGCAGAAACGAACAGCATAGCCGAACCGTTCTTACAAGCAGCAGCACATGCACCACAACCGATACAAGCAGCAGCATCCATAGCCAAATCAGCATCAGCCTTAGGGATAGCAATTGCATTTGCATCAGGCACACCACCTGTGTTTACAGATACGAAACCACCTGCCTGGATGATTTTATCGTAAGCATAACGGTCTACCATCAAGTCGCGGATTACCGGGAAACCGGCTGAACGCCACGGTTCGATCGTGATTGTTTCGCCATCGTTGAAACGACGCATATAGAGCTGACAAGTAGTAGCACCGGTTGCCGGTCCGTGCGGGTGTCCGTTTACATACAATGAACACATACCGCAGATACCTTCACGGCAGTCGTGATCGAAAACTACAGGGTCTTTACCTTCGTTAATCAGTTGTTCGTTCAGGATATCCAGCATTTCCAGGAAAGATGTGCCCTGGTTAATGTTTTTCAGCTGGTAAGTTTCGAACTGTCCTTTTTCTTTCGGACCTTTCTGACGCCAGACTTTAAGTGTGATATTTATATCTTTATCCATGATTCTAATTTTTGAAAATTGTTACTTCTTGTAGTTACGTGTCTGAGGTACTACGAATTCATAATTCAGATCTTCCTTCAGCATAACAGGATCTTTGTCTTCACCCTGATATTCCCAGCAAGATACATACATAAATTTATCATCATGACGAAGAGCTTCACCTTCTTCTGTCTGATGTTCAGTACGGAAGTGACCACCACAAGACTCGGCACGATCCAATGCATCGTGAGCCATCAGTGTACCGATCTCGATAAAGTCTGCCAGACGCAATGCCTTTTCCAATTCCACGTTCAGGTCTTCAGCCTGTCCCGGGATATGTACATTTGTCCAGAATTCCTTCTTCAGGTCTTTCAGTTTCTGGATAGCTTCTTTCAAACCTTCGGCATCGCGGGCCATACCGATGTATTCCCACATGATGTGACCCAGTTTCTTATGGATAGAATCGACAGATTCTTTACCCTTGATGCTCATCAATTTCTGGATACGGTCTTTGATAGCCTTTTCAGAAGCTGCGAACTCAGGCAGGTCGGTGCTGAAACGCGGAACCTGGATCTGGTCGGACAGATAGTTCTGGATTGTATAAGGCAATACGAAGTAACCGTCGGCCAAACCTTGCATCAAAGCAGATGCACCCAGACGGTTAGCACCGTGATCAGAGAAGTTGGCTTCACCGATAGCGAACAGACCCGGAATGGATGTCTGCAATTCGTAGTCTACCCACAGACCACCCATCGAGTAGTGCAGAGCCGGATAGATCATCATCGGAGTTTCATATGGATCATCGTTGGTAATTTCTTCGTACATATCGAACAAGTTACCATATTTTGCTTTTACAACATCTTTACCCAGGCGGTTGATAGCGTCGGAGAAGTCGAGGAATACGGCCAGACCCGTGTTGTTCACACCGAAACCGGCGTCGCAACGTTCTTTGGCGGCACGTGAAGCTACGTCACGCGGAACCAGGTTACCGAATGCCGGATAACGGCGTTCCAGATAGTAGTCACGGTCTTCTTCGGGGATGTCTTTACCTTTCTTCGTTCCGGCCTGTAATGCTTTTGCATCTTCCAGCTTTTTCGGTACCCAGATACGACCGTCGTTACGCAGTGATTCGGACATCAATGTCAGCTTGGACTGGTAGTCGCCGTGTACAGGAACACAAGTCGGGTGAATCTGTACCATACAGGGGTTAGCGAAATAAGCGCCCTTCTTGTAGCACTGCCATGCAGCAGAACCGTTGGAAGCCATTGCGTTGGTAGACAGGAAGAATGTATTTACATAACCACCTGTTGCAACCACTACGGCATGAGCGGAGAAACGTTCGATCTTACCGGTGATCAGGTTGCGTGCGATGATACCGCGAGCGCGGCCGTCGATCTTGACAACGTCCAACATTTCGTGACGAGTGTACATCTTCACTTTGTTCAGACCGATCATGCGGCTCAAAGCGGAGTAAGCACCCAGCAACAACTGCTGTCCCGTCTGACCGCGGGCATAGAACGTACGCGATACCTGAGCACCACCGAATGAACGGTTGTCCAACAGACCGCCGTATTCGCGGGCAAAAGGAACGCCTTGTGCTACGCACTGGTCGATGATAGAGTTGGAAACTTCTGCTAAGCGATAGACGTTAGCTTCGCGGGCACGATAGTCACCACCTTTGATTGTATCGTAGAACAGACGGTAAACAGAGTCGCCGTCATTCTGATAGTTCTTTGCAGCATTGATACCGCCCTGTGCAGCGATCGAGTGTGCACGACGGGGAGAGTCCTGGATACAGAAGTTCAATACGTTGAATCCCATTTCTGCCAAAGAAGCGGCAGCAGATGCTCCAGCCAGACCTGTACCTACAACGATTACATCCAGACGACGCTTGTTAGCGGGGTTCACCAGTTTCTGGTGATCTTTATAATTTTTCCACTTCTCAGCCAACGGGCCTTGAGGAATTTTAGAATCTATTTGAGTCATAATGATTTATTTTCAATTGAAGATTTAAACCTAAATTAAGCACCTACACCATTCAGGAAGAAAATAATTGTAATAACAGCGAACAAGCCACAAATGATAGTAGCTACCCACTTAGAAATGCATTCCCAACGGTTTAACCAGATTGTATTGTTCCAACCGATAGTGTGAATAGCGGACCAGAAACCATGAGTCAGGTGGAACCACAATGCGACGAACCATACCAGATACAGCACTGTGTTTACAACATTGCCCTGGAAATAGAAGTTGATGAAAGCGGCACCATCCTGCGGATGAATGTCTCCATGAATACCTGCCAGTTCGGCGAACATCATGTTGTACCAGAACTGTGAAAAGTGCAAAATCATGAACAGGATAACAATCAGACCCAAAACAAACATGTTTTGAGAAGCCCATTCAACGCCTTTCGGACGGGCGTTGATAGCATAACGGTCATTACCACGTGCTTTACGATTCTGCAGGGTCAAAATGATAGCATACACAAAGTGTACTACCACACCAGCAGCCAACACTAATGTACCAACCAGAGCATACCAGTTAGATCCCAGCAAACCGCAAATAACATTATACGCTTCACCAGAAAATACCGCTGCTATGTTCATACACAAGTGGAACAATAGAAACAGAATTAGGAAAAGACCTGATATGCTCATTATCAGCTTCTTCCCGATAGAAGAATTAAGTAACCACATAAGATAATAATTTAAGTTATTTAATTGTATTTAGAAATTTCTTCCAATCTATGGTTATTATCGTGCAAAGGTAGGCTAAATCCACATATCACGCAAACGATTAAAGAAATATTTCGGCAATTGGATGGTTGATTTTCCAAGTGTTTTTTTGAGAGGGAAAGTTAATTTTTTCTACAATACTATTGCAGCTTTGCTACATTGTTGTATATTTGCAAAATGGTCAGGATATACAACCTTCTGATCAGAATGTATAACTTTTTGCATAGGGTAGAATAGAATAACAATTAAATCGTGGTAATGAACGTCCTGAGGAGATGTATATTTTCCGGACTATTATTCGTATATGCGACTGGTATGATCTGGTGTCAGGAAAGAGGTAATGCTGTGAACTCCTTTCCTCCCGATTCTATTCGGTTACAATATCTGAAAGATTGCTGCGAACGGGCAGACGATACGCCTGAAGAACTATTGTATCTCGACTCTCTTCTAAACGAGTCGGAAGGTCCGGAAAACCGGAATTTTAAAGCCTATGCCTACCGGAATCAAATCCGCCATTATTATAATGCTGTCGATTGGGAACAGGCCGAGAAGGTGTCGGTACCTGCTATCAGTTTTTTCCGTCGCGAACAGATGCTGGATTATCTGTTCGAAACTCAGGCAATGATTATCACCTTATATACGGACCGTGGCGAATTTGAGCTGGCCCTTCAGAAAGGACGGGAGATGTATAAGGAAGCGAAAGCAATCGGGAGTGCGGGCGATATAGCCGAGGCTTGCTATGTAATTGCCTATGCTTGTTATATCTCGGGACGGTGTAATGACGCTTTGGAATGGGCCGAACGGGGCGTTCGGTTGTTGGATGGTATGAAAGACAAACACATGAACCGGATGGAATTCTATTTTATTTTAGCGGAATCCAGCCGTCAGTTGAACCGGGAAGAGCGGGTGATCGTTTATGTCGACTCCGTACGCCGGGAACTGATCGATTTCCATTTGCTTAATCCCGACAAACCGAAAGATTATTTCTCCTATTACTGGATTTGGGTTTATTGTAATGAAGCGGATTACGAGCTTTACTGCAACCATCCGGCGGAAGCTTGTTCCTGCCTGAAGAAAGCCGACAAATATAAGCAAAGCGATATTTATGATACTTATAAGGATGGCCTCTATTTTACCTGGTCGGACTATTATCTGGCGGTAGGGGATTATGATCAGGCGACGGCGTGCCTGGACACGGCAGCCTACTATTTGCAACTCCGCCACCCGGGTGAGAATCCAGATGTCTACCGTAGAAGAGCGGTTATAGCCGCTAAGAAAGGTGATTATAAACAGGCAACCGAAGAACTTCGCCATTGTGTGCAAATTGCCGATTCCCTTAGCTGTGCCCGGTTTGACTGCCAATCTCATCAACTTCGTTCCTTCTTCCATATCAATCAGCTCGAAACAGAAAGAAAAAAACAATCGTTAGTCATTCATTTCCAGTTAATACTGGCTTTCTCCCTTGCATTGGCTCTCTTGTTGCTCTGTTATTTGTGTTACCGTTTTTACCGGATTAAATGCCTGTTGGCTGTAGCGGTGGAAGAGGCGGTGGAGGCAGATGAGAATACTTCTGTTTTTCTGAGTAATATGACCCGCGTGGTAAATGATTTCCTGCAAGAAACATCTGCTTTTTCCGAGTCTCTGATCCGTGAGACGGAGATGGAGAAAAGACAGGAATATGCTGTTTCGCTTTGTTCGCGCAACGAACTGGCACAACGTGTTATTTTCGATATTTTGGATGTTTCGAAGATCGAGTCGGACCGGATGCAATTTCATTATGAAGATGTAAACCTGGCCCGGCTGGTACGTGAAGTCTATATGAAGATGCAATCGTTTGCTACCGAGGAGGTTCATTTGAGACTGCTTCCGGTAAAAGAGATGCGGATGACGACCGATCCGATACGGCTTGCCCAGGTTTTGGAGAATATACTTCATTGTGCATTTCTGCATGCCAAGTCAGGGGAAGTCTCTTTTGGATATCAGGCGGAAGGCGAAGAAGTTGTTTTCTTTGTTAGCTGCAAGGGCATCGTCTTTTCGGAAGAGGCTTGCCAGTTTATGTTCGATCGATTGGCGCAAACGGCCAGCAAGTTAGAGAATATACAATTGGGTATGGTGATCAGCAGAGGACTTATTATGAAAATGGGCGGACGGATGTCCATGCCGGTCCGGACGGAGTCGGGATGCCGGATAGAATTTGTGATGCCTCTTAAACATATATAGAAAGATGAAACGGTATATATTCATATTATGTATAGTTCTTTCGGTTTTTCCGTTCTCTCTTGTCTCTGCCGAGTTAGAGGGGACAAGGGCTTTGCCTGACTCCACCGCGGAACAGCTCCGGAAACTTTATGATGAAGCCGTAAGGAAAGAAGAATCGGGCGACTATAAAGGAGCGTTCGATTCATACCTTCATCTGGCCGACACACGGGATTCGCTCGAAGAGGTTTTTTATGTCCGGCAGATCGACCGCCTCCGGGCTGAGAATGAAGCCCGGCAAATGGCGGAGGAAAACGAACAGCTGCATTTGAAATCGGATTTCCTGTATTTGTTTATTTCCTGCCTGCTGTTCTGCTGCCTTCTGTTGTTCGTGATGATACAGGTCAATCGCCGGATGCGTAAAAAGCTGGCGGAGGCCCGTGATAAGGCGGAACGTTCCAAGCAGTTGAAATCAGCCTTTCTTGCCAATATGAATCATGAAATCCGGACACCGCTTAATGCCATCGCCGGTTTCTCGCAGTTGTTGGCTGATGAGACGGACCCGGAAGTTTGCGAACAATATATTAGCATAATTCGAAATAATAATGTATTATTGCTGGATCTGTTGAATGATGTGGTGGATATTTCCAGAATCGAGTCGGATACAATCTCGTTTTCTTATTCGAAGGTTTATGTGCCCGACCTGGTCGATGGATTGTGCAAGGTTTACGCATTGCAGGTTGCTCCGTCGGTGAAGCTGGTCATGGAGCCTATTCCTGATCTTCATATGTTTACAGATCGCAACCGGTTGACGCAAATACTCTCCAATCTTTTGTCGAATGCTGTTAAACATACATCGGAAGGAGAAATACGGGTCGGATGTGCCTTGTCCGGGTCGGAACAGATTCGTTTCTTTGTATCCGATACCGGTGAAGGTATCCCGCATGAAATACAGGAGAAGATCTTTGCCCGTTTTATCCAGGCTGTCGCTAACAAATCAAAGGGCGTCGGATTGGGATTGGCGCTTTGCAAAGGTTTTGTAGATCACATGGGCGGTCAGATAGGAGTGGAGTCGGAGCCGGGGAAAGGTTCTGTTTTCTGGTTCATCCTGCCCTTGCGTATGCCGGATGATAACGAAGCATTATAAAAAGAATATCATTATGAAAGTTGTACCATTTTTTGTTTGTGTTTTTATTTCTTTCTTGTTTGCCGGTTGTCAACAGGCGTCTCTTTCGGTGGAGGATACCGGCAAATCGTTAACCTATAGTATGGATGGCAAGCCTTTGTTCTCCTATAATTATGCGATGGTTTATCCGGCTCCCGGAGTGGATACGGTTTATAAGCGCAGTGGCTTTATCCATCCGTTGAAGACGTTGAAGGGTGAAGTGCTGACCAATTGTTCGCCTTCCGACCACTACCATCATTTCGGGTTGTGGTATGCCTGGACGAAAAC
Source organism: Parabacteroides acidifaciens (assembly GCF_003363715.1). Classification (GTDB taxonomy): domain Bacteria; phylum Bacteroidota; class Bacteroidia; order Bacteroidales; family Tannerellaceae; genus Parabacteroides; species Parabacteroides acidifaciens. Next base: position 1,015 of record NZ_QREV01000007.1, on the reverse strand, counting down.
GACGTTTGAAGGCAATGAGATCGATTTTTGGAATCTCAACAAAAAGCAAGGAACTGTCCGTTTCCGTAATTTCGACCGTGTTTCCGATACCGGCTTTGCGGCGACGTTGGATCATGTTGTTTATCCGGATTCTCCCGCAGAAAAGGTGGCGATGAATGAGAAACTGGAAGTCCGTATCGGCAGAACGGACTTGCCGGGCTATTATGTCGATTACCACACAACGTTGCGTTGTGCCGGCTCCAGTCCGATTACAATGGAAGCTTACCGGTATGGTGGTATATGTATACGTACGCGCGAAGACTGGAATGACCAGACCGCTGAAATGCTTACATCCGAAGGGCTTGCCCGCGATCAGGCGGATGGCTCGAGAGCTCGTTGGTGCTATTTCCAAGGGAAAGCCGGAAACGAAGATGCCTGTATCCTGATTGTTGCCAATCCTTCCAATCTGAACTATCCGGAGCCTTTGCGTGTCTGGGACAAGACTGTCAATAAACCCGCCGGCGATGTGATGTGGAATTTCTCTCCGACAAAGCAGCAAGCTTTTACGTTGGAACCGGGTAAGGAGTTAAGCCTCTCTTACCGGATTTACGTGTTGGACCGGAAAATTGATGCGGCAACAGCAGAGAGATTGTGAGCTAACTTGCCGATAAATTAGGGGGGGCTTATTGTAAAAAATAGATTTTCCATCCCCAAAAGACATCTGAAACTAAACAAATGTTAATCCTCTTTTCAGACGTCAAAAATGCGCTTTTTCTCCTTTTTCGGGAGTTTTTCGCCATTGCGACCGTCCTCTTTGCCATTGCGACCGTTCTAATCTTCGCGAGGTGCCGAGTGCATCACCCATGAGGACGGTCGCAATGGCGATTACGACCGTCTTCTTTTGAAAAACGACCGTCCTCATGCCCAAAAGCCGCTCAAATTTCCTTGGGATATTTGAGACGCCGTCCGTTTTATTTTCAAATATTCGATTCTCCGGGAGTTAAGGTTTATCACTTTGCCAGCGTTTACGCTTTCC
>NZ_QREV01000069.1 GCF_003363715.1 Parabacteroides acidifaciens | reverse complement strand
ACTGCCGTTCTCTCTCGAATGCGGGTGCAAAAGTACTGCCCTACAACATAACTTCCAAATCTTTTTGCAACTATTTTCTCATCGGAATGCAACAGGTTTGCGGGATGCGCTGAAATGCTGAGAGTTACGGGGGAAACTTTTTTTCAACTATCGAAACGGCTGGAAAATCAAGGATTCCTATTACTATATAATGTACGAGACAGGGGAGGGAGGCATGACTCCGCTTCCTTTCTGTCGGTACGGGATCGTGAGGCAGAGGGACCCCAAAAAGAGGAGAAAAGAAATAATCAAATTATACAATAACCCCATTTTCAGCCGTTTTTCTATTTCACCTGAAATGTTGATCCGTTTTGGATTGACTATTTGTACGGGATTGGACTTTATTTCTGACAACGGGAGAAATGAGGTGCCGGGGCAATTCCAAAAAGCATTCTTTTTGATTGCCGAATGCCGGATAAGCCGACAAAGTGGAAAACCTTAACTCCCGGAGAATCGAATATTTGAAAACAAAACGGACGGCGTTCCGAATATCGCAAGGAAATTAAGGGGCTTTTTTGCCATGAAAACGGTCCTCTTTCTAATTAGGACGGTCATAATCGCCATTACGACCGTCCTAATCTTCGCGAGGTGCCGAGTGCACTACACATTAGCACGGTCGTGGTGGCGATTTGGACGGTCGTAATTGGGGAAAACACTCAAAAAAGAGGAAAAAGTCCCTTTTTGACGGCCAAAATGCGGATTAACATTTGTTCGCTTTTGGAGGCCGAGCGAGAGGCGAAAAGGAGGTTTTTACAATAAGCCCCCCTAAATTACATTACCGGAGCATCCGGAGCCTTACCCGGAACCGGAGCCTGACCTTCTTTATAGAATGGCAACGGACCCATCTCATATGTTTCGGGACCATAGTGCAAGGTAGAAGCCATAATCTCATCCCATGAAATCGGCTTGCCCGTATATGCGGCTTCACGTCCCAGAATTGCAACTTGAGTAGAATAAGCCAAAGCCTCAGCCTGATTTATCTTTTTATTCAAACGGATAGACTCTACAAGATGCACATGTTCCTGGTCATACGGGTTTTTAACAGGTTTATTCTTATAATCGTATTCCCAAAGCACATTTCCATTATAATCAACGATCTTTATTTCACCCCGGTCATTCAGTTGAGCCATGCCTTTTGTTCCATAAACCTGTTCCGACACGTTTCCATCACATCCGTCAATCTGGCGGGCGGTTGCCAACATGCGTTTATTATTGTTGTAATAATAGTCTACGCTGAAAAAGTCGAAGATATCGCCCGTCAAACGTTGTGCCCGTCCCCCGAAGCCTACTGCACGGACAGGGCGATCCTCCATAAACCAAGTCACAATATCGATATTATGGACAGCCTGGTCGAGCAGATGATCGCCACTCAGCCATTTAATATTAAACCAGTTACGGATACAATATTCCATATCGCTCCATTCGGGACGTTTCCGCTTATTCCACCAGGCACCCTGATCCCAATGGGCCGTAGAAGAAACGATATCACCAATCAAACCATTTTTCACCTGCACGAATGCCTCCCAATAATCTCTACGGTGGCGGCGCTGCGTCCCCGTAATAACGGTAAGCCCTTTCGAAGTAGCCACTTTTGCCGCAGCAATCACGGTACGGATACCGGTCGGATCGACGGCACAAGGTTTTTCCATAAAGATATTCTTTCCGGCTTCCACAGCTGCCTTAAACTGTTCGGGGCGAAAATGCGTAGGAGTACAAAGCAACACAACATCGATTTCGTTCATGGCCAGTACTTTCTTATAAGCATCAAAACCCAAAAAACAATTGGCATCGGGAACTTCATTATTGAATTTTTCCTTTAGAACCTTACGGCAACTATTCATTCTATCCGGGAATAAATCCGCCAACGCAATAATCGACACATTCGGTCCGGCACTCAAAAACTGAGTGGCAGCACCGGTTCCACGATCACCACAACCAACCAAAGCGGCTTTCAGCGGTTTCCCGTCAGGAGCAACTTCTACAAATGAATACATCCCCAATTCTTCCGGAGTGTATGTTTTAGGAGCAGGAGCATCGCCACCCTGCGGTGAGGAACAAGAAGTCATTACTGCCGATGTCATGCCTAATGGAATACCGGCTCCTAACAGAGCGGTGTTTGTTAAAAAGTCTCGTCTCTTCATGGTAATAAGTAATAATTTAGATTCTATATTCCTCAAACATACTGAATCTTACCGAAACAAGAAAATATTTTCTTTGTTTTATCATACATATTATTAAGAATATAAGTTCCTGCAAATTGTATTTTAAACAATAAGTCATTACATATTGTAGTATTAACGCGAAGCACAGCCATTCCCGAAGCTTTAGGAATGACAATAATTAAAAAAAGCTAACAATGTAATACGACCTTCCAAATTCGTTTTTTTCTTATCTTTGAGCCATACATAAATTCATCACAAATAATGAAAAACACAAATTCACTACTTCTATGCGGGCTCGGTTTAAGCCTCTTGCTTTCTTGTAAAGAAGCTACGGCGCCAGCTCCTGTTTTGCCAGTTCCGACACCTGAGCAGGTGGAATGGCATAAATTGGAAACTTATGCCTTTGTCCATTTCGGCCTGAACACATTCAACGACCTGGAATGGGGATACGGGAATACACCCGCATCTACTTTTAACCCGACAGACCTGGATTGCGACCAATGGGTACGTACCATCAAGGCTGCCGGACTGAAAGGTGTAATCCTGACAGCGAAACACCATGACGGTTTCTGCCTGTGGCCGACTGCTACGACGGATTACAGCGTAAAAAGCTCTCCCTGGAAAAACGGGGAAGGCGATATGGTAAGAGATTTATCGGATGCTTGCCGGAGACACGGACTTAAATTCGGTTTATATCTTTCTCCCTGGGACCGTAACAGCGCCAACTACGGGACTCCGGGATATGTCGAGAAATTCCATGCACAAATGCATGAATTGATCAGCAACTACGGACCGCTATTCGAGTATTGGTTCGACGGGGCAAATGGCGGTAGCGGTTGGTACGGAGGGGCTGACGAAAGCCGTTCTATCGATGCTAAGACCTATTACAAATACGAAGAGGCGCGAAAAGCGATCAAAGAATTGCATCCTTCAGCCATGATATTCGGCGGGACAGTTCCCGATATCCGTTGGATCGGAAACGAAGAAGGATGGGCGGGCGATACGCAATGGTCTCCTTATTCATACGATAAAGAAACAAATTACCGTCAAAGCCAGTGGGGAATGGAAAACGGCGACAAATGGCTGGGCGGCGAATGCGACGTATCCATCCGTCCGGGATGGTTCTACCATGCCCGGGAAGACCACCAGGTAAAATCGTTGGCCAAGCTGGTCGACCTGTATTACCGCAGTGTCGGACACAATGCCAATTTCCTGCTGAATTTCCCGGTTGCCCTCAACGGGAAGATCAGTCCGTCTGATTCCATCCGGGCCATAGAATGGTATCAGACGATCCAAAACGACATGAAAGATAACCTGTTAGAGGGGGCCTATGTGGAGGCCAGCAACACACGTGGACACAAATTCAGCGCAAACAAAGTGAACGACGGGAACTGGGATACTTATTGGGCAACCGATGACGGTGTAACCCAAGGGACACTGACCTTCACCCTCAGCACTGCCAAAGAGATAAACCGTCTGGTTATTCAGGAATATATCCCATTGGGACAACGAGTCAAATCGTTCAATATTGAAGCGGAAAAAGAAGGCAAGTGGTATCCGGTTCAGGCAGTCGATTCGACAACGACAGTCGGCTACAAACGTATTGTCCGCCTCCAGACATTCAAGGCAGACAAAATACGGATCAATTTTACCGATGCAAGAGGCCCGTTATGTATCAATAATGTAGAAGCATTCCTGGCACCGGCACTAATGACAGAGCCTGTCATCAGCCGCAACCGGAACAATGAAGTTTCCATCCAGGCAGGTGATGCCAATTCAGAGCTCCATTACACTACTGACGGCAGCGACCCGACAAAAGAGGCTACGGTCTACACGGGACCTTTCACATTTGCCCAAAAAGGTGTGGTCAAAGCGATCTCTTACGACCCGACATTTGATAAGAGCAGCCCGGTATCCGTATCGGAACTGGATATTCCGGCAAGCTGCTATACGATTGTTTCTCCCAAAGAAGAAAAGGCAAATAACATTTTCGACGGAAACGGCTACACGGCTTTCTATTTGCCTAAAGGCAAGCCGGAACTGACTGTCCGGCTGGATAAAGACAGGCTAATCTCAGGTTTCCGGTACACCCCGAACCAGGGAAGGGACGCCGGCGGACACATTGCCAACTATCAGTTATTTATCGACGGAAAGAAAGTAGCAGAGGGCGAGTTTTCAAATATCAAGGCAAATCCGATTGAGCAAGTAATTCATTTTCCGGCCGTGAAAGGAAACACCATCCGGATTGTAGCAACCCGGATTGTCGACAGCCTGCCTCAAGCAGGAATCGGGGAATTCTCCGTTATCACAGAATAAAACGGCTACTAAATCGGAATATCAGAAAATTCCTACAAAAAAGGAGGATACGGCAAACGCATCCTCCTTCTTTTTATATCGTATATAATTTTATATTCAAATTATTCCAGAACAATAACTTTATATTTCGGAACCAGCATCTTCATGATCACCCATCCGATCAGATAAGCGACAGCACAGACACAGAATATCACAAAATAGCCGGCCGGTTTACCGGAGAAGCCCATAAATGTCATTTGGGTAACATCAGCATAAACAAACAGGTTTCCTGCTACTTTCTGCAAGATCATGGAACCGACACCACCTGCCATACCGCCGATACCCGTGATACTGGCAATCGCTGATTTCGGGAACATATCACCAACAGTTGAGAAAATATTAGCAGACCAGGACTGGTGGGCAGCTCCACCGATACCGATCAGAATAACCGGGAACCAGGGAGAAACCGTACCCAACGGCTGCGCCAGCAAAACCAACAACGGGAAGAACGCAAAAATCAACATTGCTTTCATACGCGCTGCATATGGGTTCATGCCACTGCGGTTAATAAAAATAGTCGGGAGTTTACCACCATAGATAGAAAGCATGGTCACAGCATACAGGGTAAAGATCAACGCCATACCTAACGGGTCGGAAGTCTTGATTCCAAACTGTGTATTCAGATAGGAAGGAGTCCAGAAGAGGAAGAACCACCAAACACCGTCGGTCATAAATTTACCGGCAATGAAAGCCCAAGTCTGTTTAAAAGTAAAGCACTGCCAGAAGCCGATCTTCTTCTCATCCTTTTCTTCTACAAAGACAACGCCTTCTTCGTGCTTATCCTGTTCAATATAATCCAATTCCGCTTTATTGACATGTTTGCTCTTACTCGGTGCCGTGTACATGAAGACCCACAGGCCCATCCAAACGAAACCAAGCGCACCGATTACGATAAACGCCATTTCCCAGCCCCAAGCCTTTGCCAGCAGAGGAATGGATATAGGAGCGATCAGAGCGCCGATAGAAGCACCAGCATTAAAGATCGAAGTGGCATAAGCACGGTCTTTCTTGGGGAAATACTCAGCTGTCACCTTAATGGCAGCCGGGAAGTTACCGGCTTCACCCAATGCCAAAATACAGCGGGCAGCCAGAAAGAAATACATACTCACCGTCGCTAATACAACCACAACATCACCGGTTGCAGCGATCATTTCTGCAGCATTGTGCATCCCTACGTAATGTTCGGTTGCCACACCGCAAACAGCATGAAGACATGCACCGAACGACCAGACACCGATAGCCCAGAGATAGCCTTTCTTTGTTCCCATCCAGTCGATAAAGCGACCGGCAAACAGCATGCAGAGGGCATATACAATTGAAAAAACTGATGTTATCGTACCGTAATGGGATTCATCCCAGTGAAATTCAGGTTTGATAAACTCATCCCAGGTCAAAGAAAGAACCTGTCGATCGAGGTAATTCACTGTTGTTGCGAAAAATAACATGGCACAGATTGTCCATCTGTAATTAGTCATCTTCTCATTTACTTTTTGAAATGTGTTCATGATATTAATATTCGTTTTTCATAATACGCCGGCAAATATAAGCTATTTTTTCCGTTATATACAAGTTTGTGTGTGCGAATACATCTACTATTTTATTTCTTTCACATCCTGTTCGGGATTATGAGACAATTGATTTGCATAAAAAAAGCATTTTATGTACGTTTGCCATCTGTAATATAAACACTATGCATACTCTAATTATTATGAAAAAGGTTATTTATCTGATACTTTTCTCCCTGATAGCCAATTTGGCCATCCACGCCCAGGAAAAGACTGGCGAATGGAACGGATGTGACCGCTACGATTTTACCTTCAAAGACCGGCAGGCGATTGTCGTCGTCCCGAAACAGGCGGCAAAAGGAAATCCCTGGATATGGCGGCCCGCCTTCTTCGATGCTTTTCCAAGTGTAGACAAGGCTTTACTGGAAAAAGGATTCCATATTGTTTATTATGACGTAACCCATTTATACGGAAGTCCGCGAGCTGTTGCTTTGGGCACAGATTTCTATCATGAAATGGTCGCACGCTACGGCCTCTCCGACAAAGTCACATTAGAGGGATTCAGCCGGGGTGGGTTATTCGCATTCAATTGGGCTGCCCAAAATACGGACAAAGTAGCTTGCATATATGTAGATGCGCCTGTATGCGACGTGTTCAGCTGGCCGGGAAGGAAAAACGCCTCTTTATGGAATGACCTGTTAAAAGAATGGAACCTGACAGATGCAGATATGAACAGTTTCAAAGGGAACCCGGTCGATAATCTGGCACCAATAGCTTCTGCCGGTATTCCAATTATCAGCGTATGCGGTGACAGCGACCAGACCGTTCCCTTTAAAGAGAATATGGATATCGTACGCTCCCGTTACCTCGCAGCGGGAGGCCCGGTTGAAGTAATCATCAAGAAGGGATGCGACCACCATCCGCATAGTCTGGACAATCCGGAACCGGTAGTAGACTTCATTCTCCGCCAACAGCCGGAATATGAGAAGTATCTGCACTATAATGTGCGTGGCAGCCTGCAAAACTCGTTCCACAAATTCGAGAAAGAACGCCGTGCACGGGTTGCCTTCTTAGGTGGCTCCATCACAGAAATGGACGGATGGCGCAACAGGGTCGAGCAACAGTTACAGCAACGTTTCCCCTATACTGAATTTGAATGGATCGAGGCCGGTATCGGTTCGACCGGAACAACTCCGGGCGCTTTCCGCCTGCAACACGACATCTTGTCGAAAGGGAAAGTGGACCTTCTCTTTGTGGAAGCGGCCGTAAACGACGACACCAACGGATTCAGCGCGCTCGAACAAGTACGCGGAATGGAGGGCGAAGTGCGCCATGCACTGAAAAGCAACCCGGAGATGGACATCGTGATGCTCCATTTTATCTATGATCCTTTCATTCCGATGGTTGCCCGCAAGCAGACACCGGACGTGATCCTGAACCACGAACGGGTGGCTAACCACTATCTCATACCTTCCATAAATCTCTGTCAGGAGATAGGCGAACGGATGCAAGATGGCGAATTTACCTGGGATGAATTCGGAGGAACGCACCCCAAACCGTTCGGGCATAAATTTTATGCTGCGGCTATCGGGCACCTTTTTGACGACCTATGGAAAGGCCTTTCTCCGGAAAAGGCTGTTGTGCCTCATGAAATTCCCTCCAAGCCTTTGGATGCCTACAGTTACGACAACGGAGATTTCATCGATATCCAAAAAGCACGTTCAGACAAAGGTTGGAAGCTGGTCGACAACTGGCATCCCGACAATAAAGCGGGCAAACGAAAAGGCTTCGTAGATGTCCCAATGCTGGAAGCCACACGCCCCGGCGACCAATTAACCCTTGAGTTTAAGGGAAAAGCAATCGGTATTTTCTGTGTCAGCGGTCCTTCTGCCGGTATCTTGGAATACAGCGTAGACGGCGCCCCATTCAAACAATTGGATACTTTCACAGAATGGAGCCACAACCTATATATCCCTTGGGTATATATGCTGGAAACAGAATTAAAAAATACCGATCACAAACTGGTTCTCCGCATGTCGAAAAAGAAAAATCAGGATTCGCTCGGCACGGAATGCCAGATACGGAATTTCGTGGTAAATCAATGAGCGGGGATATTGATTCATTAAAAGACAACTAATCTAATAACTTCGAAACTTCTACCCCAGCCAGAAGCATAGCACCAAGACCATGAATATCATTATATGGGGTCGGACGATCATAATAAAACTTGACATCATTGCCAATGCCTGTACCAGCACAAATACCTGTTACAGCCCCTTCGTCTGTAATGCAAGTCAAAAGGCCATTCCATCCAGTCAAAGCAATTGTTTTATATCGTTTATCAACCCAACCATTATTAATTGCTAAAGCAATTGAATAAACAAACATAGCCGAACAAGATGTTTCCAAATAAGAATCTTCTTTATTCAATATCTGATGCCACAGGCCTGAAGCACTCTGATATTGTGCTAAATTTTGTATCTGACGGTTCAATAATGCTATAACTTCATTCCGCCTGCTATGGTTCTCCGGCAAAAAACGCAGTAGGTCCGCAATAGCCACCATCATCCATCCATTACAACGCCCCCAATAAGTTCCGCCGTTCACCTTTAAGTCATCATAATAGCAATGCCACATCAAACCCACTTTTTCATCATACAAATGCTTATCAAACAAAAAAATCTGATTAACAGCTTCTTCCATATAGAGTTCTATTCCTGTCAGCTTCCACATACGAATCAGAAACGGTACACTCATATAAAGATCGTCTGCCCAAACCGTATGATTATAAGGTACTGGACGGGAAAAAGTCCCGTCATCCAAACGCTGTTGCCTATACATTATATAATCGGCAGCCATATCTATATATTCTTTATATGCAACCACTCTGTTGTTTTCATATAATTCTATCAGGCTTGCTCCCATTGCCCCGCAATCATCCAATTGAGTAATATTGATGCCTTGAGCAACCGGAAAATGCCATTGGTCATTTCCCTTATAAATCGATTTCAAATAAGGACGATCTTTAAAGAAAAACTCAAAATTCTTTTTTGTATAGTTTTGATATCTTTCAATACCTGTTATTTTGCCAAGAGCATTAAAGCTGAGATGAATAACCCCGTTCCAATATTTCCAGTCGTTATAACCATTTTGTGGAACAACATATTTATTATAACCATAGCAGGACAAATCATCTATCTGTTTTCCATCGGCCTGATCATAATATCTATATGTGGTTTGTTGTATTACATGATCAGCGACCCGGCAAATGGTAGATAATACATCCTCTTTCGATACTTCCTGCCCCATTCCGAATAAAGAGACCAACAATAAAGCCTTAATAAATAAACATCTTATAATCATATGAACCATTTAAATACTACTACATTTTTTTTGAATTCATCACAAATATCCAATCATTTCCTTTTCCTGAACTTTCCGGCTTAACCTGATACCCTCCTTTAGCCGGTACATCGGCAATAAAAGAATACTGTCCTGTGCGAGGATTATACCATTGCAATGTCAGAATTGAAGCATTCGTCAGTGCTTCCAAAGAGACATCCACCGCATTCCCATGGGGCAAATAAACAAATGCATACCCATCACCTTGTATTGCAACTGCCATATCTCCTATTGCCTGTTGCTTTGTTAGAATAATCTCAGGAGCTGGACGACGGCTAAAATAATCATATCGTTCAAACAACCTGCGGGCATGTATCATACTACCGGCCCCCGGCAAGTCCAGGTCATCATACCAATTATTAAGAACATTCCCCGTTGGTGTATAAGCAGGTGACATACATTGCCAAATCGGATGGCAACCATACGTATGCCCGGCTGCTCCAGAAAAAAGACTCCAATATAATGCCTGACGCGTATTTGCATCGCCAAACCAAGTCGTAGAAGTACAAACCTTACCACGAACAGGATGATCTTCATAGCAAGGTTCCATATTGATACACGGCTTTACCGGTTGCTTATTATAATCACCAACAATCAATTTTTCAAATATGTCGAAACAACAATCGGCATGTCCAGTCTGACTACTGTTAAAATTAAGCCAATCGGCTGCATGAAACCACCTGCTCGATGTATGTCTTCCATACGGATGAAAAGTCATCAAATGATTTTTATCTATCGATTTTATCGCATTTGCCAAAGCATTCCAAACGGGGAAATTGGTATCACCTCCATTCCGGTCTCCTCCAATTATCCAGATTATATTGGGATAATCTTTATAACGGTTTGCCAGAAAGCGTCCGTATTCAGCAATATTCCGTTCGTTAAAAATAACAGGACCAACTCCCCATTGTTTATCCACTTTATCTCCCCATGTCGGTAACAGTCCCATATACATGCCTTTTGCGGCTGCTTTTTCGATAATACGGTCTACCCATCGAAAATAAGTTTCATTCGGTTTTGCCGGATCATTATTTATCAAAGGCTTATTCCCATTACGGTCAGGCGTATCCAAGCCGTCAAGTTCAGCCAAGATTACAGCCTGTATTACATTAAATCCCTTTCCCCTACGATTTTCCAAATAACGATCAATCTCCTCTTCGGTCAAACGATGGAACAATTCCCATGCCGTATCGCCCATATAAAAGAAAGGTGTTCCATCCGTATGCGCCAGAAAGCGTTTATTAGCAGAAACGACAAGAGGGCCATGCGAAAAGTCCACTGATTTACCTTTCCAAGGAATATACGAATTGACCGGGATGTCTTTCCCTAACATCAACTTGGTTATTTGTCCGGCAACCTCTTGAACATTCACACCTGACTTAAACCGCACAATAGACTGATTACGTTTGGGTCCCGGAATCCATCGGTTACTGCCGTCCGCCTGAAGTTGGCAAGAACCGGCATTATCCAGCTCAAAATAACGAGATGCCTCATCTGACAATAGAAAAGCTGTTACCTGATCCCAGCTGGCCCGTCCCTGAAAATTATTATACAACTCATAAGCTCTATACATAGGATATTCACGCGGCAACTTGGCTTTTAAAGCCGCATCACCGGTAACCACCTGCTGACCGATCTCCCAGCCGCAGAACACGACATCTTTAGTCCAGTTAGCCAGACAATAGACGGTCGAAGCTGGATCCGGACGTGAGAAATTCGCTTCTTTCCCCTCCGGGAATAGTCCCCCCATACAATACCATTTCCTGACTTTTGCCTCGACCAGCTGTTTCCCGTTAAGCGGTGAATACTGGTCAGCGGATGACTGGAGCAGCTTTTGTAAGCTACTCAAATGACCGATTGTAAGAATCACGACAGAATGATCCGGACTTTCTGCCAATAATTTTCGATATGTATGGGTTGCTGCTTCCGCATCTCTCCAAGATGCCAGGTCGTGTGGAAACTCTTCGGAAATCTGCCTTGTATAGCGGGAATGGTTTTTAAGGGAAGATTGCCCTTCTAAAAAGCCAAGCGGCAGCTGGCCCATCCCATAAAACGCATTAAAAGCACTCACACAAGTGGCTGCAAAAGGATCATCACTGGTCACAATAGTTCCTAACAAGTTTATCTTATGCTGCTTATGCAAAGTATAAAGCATCGCCAGTGTTCCGGCATCGTCAACATCCGAGTCTATATCCGTATCAACGATCACCCGCTGTTGCGCGATAAGAAACAGAGGGAATAGTAACATTCCAAAAACTGAGATCAATCGTTTTTTCATATTTTATTCAATGTTTATTCGGTGACATTATCATCAATTCTTCCAGAATCTCCCCCAACTCCTTACGATCCATCTTCTGTATAATATATTGTTGATATCCTTCCGAATGGCCTTTCCACACAAAGCTACAATTTTTTTTAATATCCACATACCCATAATCACTTAAAGTCCAATAATTAGATATTCCTCTCACAGCCAGCAGAACAGCAGTTGGATCAGCTGTATGATGGTTCCAATGCCCGTTTTTTGCTCTTTCCCGATGTAATTGATACGCTCTCCGAACCGGATTATTCAAGGGAGTTTCTTTCAACCGATCCCCGACAAATATGGTGTGCCCGATTTCTCTTCCAGCAAAAAGGATTTTTCCTGGCCAATGAGTAAGCGTATACACTGCCGCATCCGGATCACGGGTAAAGTTAACATTATCAGACGCGTCGTCAACCGGGAAATTTCCCCCCATGCAAACCCACAGTTTTACTTTCTTGCGGACTAAATCCATTCCACTTAATGAAGAAGAGCTATCCGGGAGACTTTTTAATAGAGACTGAAGGTTTGACATATAACCAACCGTCAGGATAACGATAGAAGAATCTTTCTGTTCACTTAATATTTTTCTGTATAAGGCTACAGCATCAGGGGCTTCCATATTCGACCTTAACCGATGTGGAAATTCCATCGCAACAGAATCCAGAAAAGATGAATTATCCCGATATACTCCACTGTCATTTTTCGGGACACCAATCGGGATATAAGGCCTATTATAATAAGTATTTATTACATCCACAACCGGAGCTGACATCGGATAAGAAGAGGTAACCATCGTAGCTAATATCTCAACCTCACCCGCATCTGCCAGTTTATGTAAAATGCCTAAAGCCGCTGTATCATCACAATCAGTCAGCATATCAGTATCAAAAATAATCTTTACACCCGATTTATGACATTCTGCAGCAGAAATAGACTGAGAATTCAATATAAAAAGGAGAAATATCCAGGCACAAATGCCCGGATATTCTATTTTTCTAAACTTAATTGCCATAGCCTTCATTTTGTGGAAAATCTTCCGGATTAGAAATACGAGCCAATTGGTCTCTCGGAATCGGACGAAGCACATGATATTTCTGAAATTTACCAGCTACTATCTCATTCATAGCCGGATTATTCATACGCTCATATAATTTACCAGTCCGTTTCAAGTCATACCAACGGCAGAATTCGCCAGCCATCTCACGTGCTCTCTCATCCAATATGAAATCAATATTAACCTGAGTAGCCGTTATCTCCATTTCTTTTTCTTTACCAGATATAGCTGCACGCTTTCGGATCACATTAATATATTCAGCAGCTTTAACATTGTCACCTAATAAATGGCAAGCCTCAGCTGCCAATAGATATGTTTCACCTAAACGGAAAACCACAACATCACGAACTCCCTTCATTTCATTCGCACTCGGACGCAATGGGTCCTGCAATTTTATCAAAGTTGTATACATGGTGCCACTCTGGAATTTAGTATTGGAAGGCCACTCTCCATCCGGATTAGTTTCCGACTGAATCTTATCCTGTAATTCCTCTCTCATTTCATCAGGCATCCATACCCATACAGGCCACACAGCTTTTACCTGCTCTTTTGTCCAAGGGTGTTTTGGGATAATCATTGCCGAATCACCTCTTTTCCAGAAAACCTCTTCTGTTTTTTTCGTATATGGACTAAAAATCATATCTGTGGCTTCTTCCTTATTGACACGCCAGAAGGTACGATAGCAATCTTCCCAGCGAGCATCTTTTTCCGCGTCATACAATTCCTGCAAATAATATGTCGGTCGTATACGGCTCCAAGGACGTCCATAAGCCAAATCGCGCTCTAACACTTTCGGATAATGATCCGAATAGGAAGCGGTAAACATCACATGAAGTTGCTGACCATCTCCGTTTAGTTCTGTATTGGACGTGAAAAGTACAGGCAATAGAACTTCAGAGTTACGTACATTATCCGTACTCCACAATTCTTTATGAGACCCCAGCAAAGAATGAGAAGAAGCAATGACTTCCTCTGTCAACCGTTTTGCTTCTTTAATATCTTCATCATTACGTTTAACTGTTAAATAAACGCGCGCCAAATGATGTTTAACCGCCTCTTTTGTAATACGCCCATATACATTTTGCTCAGCCGGAAGATTTTCTATACAATATTTTAGTTCATCTATGATAAAATTCCATATTTCAGCTTCTGAAGTTTTATAAGCCTCGGTAACCAATGATTCAGTTGGTTCCGTTTTTAGCTCAACCGCACCATATTGTTGAACCAAATGATAATAATGGTGTGCCCGGATAAATTTCGCTTCACTTATATATTGCTTTTTCTTCCCTTCACTCAAATCCGATATATCGTTATTTTCCAATGCTTTTAGAACTGCATTTGCCTGATTAATGGTAATATAGCAATTACTCCAAAGTGTACCCACACTACCGGAGGTTGCATCAATAGTCCAGTTTTGAAATTCTATATCCATCGATTTTGCACTTTTCCAGATATCAGTAGGAGCTTCACACATATATAAAATATATCCGGAACCATACAAAGTCCTCATCCGGGAATACAAACCATTTACACCCTGTTCCGCCTCTTTTGCATTTGTATAAAAATTGCCGGCTGTAATTTTATTATATGGAGTCTCATCCAAGAAAGAAGAACAAGACTGTAATAAACAGACCACAAATAAAATACTATAAATATATACTGTTTTCATACTATCACTCTATTTTAAAATGAAACATTCAATCCAAAAACGAAAGAAGTTAACGGTCGGTGACTGCTATAGGCATAGCAGTTTTCCGGATCAAGCCCTTCAAACCCATTAAAAGTCCAAACAAATGGATTATCAACAGCCAAATACACCCTCAAACGGTTTGCCTTAATTTTCTCAATCACTTGTGAAGGGAAGGTATATCCCAGATTGATATTCTTCAAACGAAGGAATGACAAATTACGATAGGCATAATCACTCTGATCCAATAGGGGTTGTGTATTAGAACCTACAGGTTTAGGGAATGTTTTAGAAGGATTATCCGGAGTCCAGAAATCCACATCCAAATGATTCATTCGTGAAGAACCTGCTTCATATGTCAAAAGTCCGATCTTTTGTCCATATCCGATACGACTGTAGAAATACAAATTCAAATCTAAGTTTCTATATTTGAGTGTTGTATTTAGGCCCCCGGTAAACTTCGGAATCTTATTATAAATAAACTGGTCATCCTGATCGTATTTACCATTCAGATTTACATCTTTCACTTTAGGATTACCCGGTTCATAGCCATATTTTTTAGCTTCTTCCACTTCTTCTGTCTGCCAGACTCCGTCATATTTATACAAGAGCTCAACCTGTAAAGGTTTACCCACAAACCATTTGTTACCCCTATCTTGTGTCAGACCATCGTACAATTCTATAATTTCATTTTTGTTATAGGCAAAAGTCAAACCGACAGTCCACTCCCAATTCTTATTCACAAAAGGAACTGTATTTAGTGAGACTTCTATACCTGTATTCCTCGTTTTACCGATATTTTGCCAAGTTTCATTATAGCCGGTTGTAATCGGCAACAAACGTTTCATCAACAAATCATGCGTATCCCGGCGATACAGATCAAGCGTTCCTTCGATCCGGTTTCGAAAGAAGCCGAAATCAAAACCAATGTTAAACTCTTCTGTACGTTCCCAACCTAATCCCGGATTAGCCAGTTCTTGCGGTAAATATCCCATTGCAGATTCTTCACCAACTCCCATAACATACGGATATTTAGAAAATGCACCTAAAGTGGAATAACTGCCAATCGCAGTATTGCCTGTATTCCCCCAGCTCAACCTCATTTTCAAATTCGAAACCGCATCTACATTCTGCATAAAGGCCTCTGAATTAATACGCCATGCCAAAGCGACAGAAGGAAAGAAATCCCACTTATTTCCCTTCGCCAAACGGGATGAACCATCATAACGCCCGGTCAAGGTCAGCAGATACTTGTCCATCAAGGTATAATTGATACGTCCCATGAACGAAAGCAATGACCATTTTGAGTAAGACGATGTACGCCCAAAAATATCCGGCGCTTCATTTACATTATACCATTTTCCATAATAAGGGACATCCGAACCTGTCAATTGCACATAGTCGGTCGAATAGGTCTGCATATCATGTACGGCAGATACACTCATATTATGAATGCCTACCCGTTTATCATACTTTAATATATTTGTAAAAGTCAAGGACTTCTCTGTTGTTTTCTTATATGACAACGAATTATATGACATCAAATTCATATATGGACTGTTGTAGCTTCCATCTTCTACAAACTGGAAATCAGGAGTCAAACTTGTACGGAAACTCAAACCTTCAATAATATCCAATTCAGCAGAGACATTAAAGAAAGCTCGATCTCTGAAAGATTGATTCTCCAGATATTCATCACTTACATAATACATGGGATTTATTTGCATATAACTTTCACAATAGGGACTCGGATAATACGCCAATGCCCCCTCTTCATCATATATTCGAGTAACCGGATTAAGAGTCGTACCATTCTGGAATACACTATTATTCCCATTATCAGTCTTACGATGCGAATACATGGCCGAATATCCCAGCTTTAACCGATCAAAGAGTTTCACATCACCATTTAAGCGCATACTGAAACGTTCGCTTGACATGTTGTCGATTATACTCTGATTCTTATTATATCCCAGCACGATCAGATTAGACATATTATCTTTACCAACATTCACCGTAATATTATTATCTGTCTGAAAACCTGTACCGGAAAACATTTCATCCTGCCAATCCACATAATTCCGGCTTTCCAGAATATCTGTAACTCCAACAAACAATTCAGCATCTGTTTTTCCCGGATTTGCGGCTCTCAGGTAGTTCGCCCATTTATCACCGGACATCATGTTATAATCTTTAAACGATTTGGAAATCCCGACAAAGCCATCATAAGAGACAGATACTTTACCGTCCATCTTCCCTCTCTTTGTTGTAATGATAATAACACCATTAGAGCCTCTCGAACCATATATAGCTGTTGAAGACGCATCCTTCAGCACATCTATCGCTTCAATTTCAGCGGGATTGATATCGGATATTTTCCCTCCGAAAGGAGCTCCGTCCAAAACAATTAACGGATCATTCCCTGCATTCAGAGAATTATAGCCACGGATAATCGGAGTAGAGGTGTCACCAGGTTTATTGCCGACTGTAATGTCCAAACCTGCGACCTTCCCTTGCAACCCCTGCACAGGATCACTTAAAACAGCCTGATTTTCGAGGACAGTCGAACGAACCTGCGAAACAGATCCTGTCAAATCACTCTTCCTTACAGAACCATAGCCGATTACAACCACTTCTTCGATCATCTGATTGTCTTCTTTCAACTTGACATTGATGACAGAACGGCTGCCTACCGTTATATTCTGGGAGACATAACCGATAAAGGAAAAGACCAATACTGCCTTTGTGGTCGGCACATTGATCGTATATTTCCCATCAACATCCGTAATCGTTCCAACAGTCGAACCTTTCAGGCTCACACTGACACCCGAAACCGGTTCACCGGCCTCATCCGTAACTAACCCGACAATCTGTATGGAAGCATCGGATTTTGTCAACAGCTTACTTATATCATCTTTCTTTGAAGTTATGACAATATATCTATCAATCAATTTATAGCCGATATCCGTTCCCTCAAAAAGTTGGTCCAGGATAGCGGTGATACTTTTTTCTCCGGTTTTCACGTTTTGTTTCTTCACTGCGTTTAAAACCGTGCTGTTAAAGAAAAAGCGGTAATCCGACTGTTTCTCTATCTCTCTGAAAACGTCCGTCAGGGACACATTCTCTAAATTCAGGTTAACAGTTGCATTTTGAGAATACGTGTTATTGGCCTGCAAGCAGAATGTAACAAGGAACAAGAAGATTGTTATCAGCTTCATTTTTAGCCATATTTTTTGTGGTATCAAAAGCATGACACCTTTGATTAAATATTCTTTTTTCATATCTTTGTTGTACGATTATGATATTAGACAATTAATTTAGTTGTTTGATATTCGAGCCGGGATAAGTGCCACCTTATCCCGGCTTTTTATCTATTTGTTTCTCTTTTTCCTTACTTCATAGGCAATCCCCTCCATATTAGATTCAAATGTTAACGACTCAATTATTTTATATACACAGTATCCTTCTCTATTCGGTATTTGACAGGCGTACTGGTACTGATCACTTTCATAATAGTTTCCAGCGATTCATATTTGCGGAAAGAACCGCCGAATGATTCTTTTTTTATCTTCTGATTCTCAAACTTAAACTTTACATTGAAATTACGTTCCAACCGGAGAGTCAGTTCCTCGAATGTCATCTTATCAAAAAACATTTCTCCATAGCGCCAGGCAGTGTACGAGCTGGTAATAAGCTGCTTGTGACTGATTTTCGCATGTGTTTTGTCATAAACCAAAACTTCGCCAGGCCGGATTTTCTCCGTATAAGTCCCCTTCTCTGCCGTCACTGATCCTTCAATTAAGGCAAGACTCATTTCATGATCGTCATCGAAAGCATACACATTAAAAGAAGTCCCTGTTACCCGGAAAGTAAATTGGTCTGCATGAACAAGAAAGGGCCTGGTAGAATCTTTCTTTACCTCAAAATAGGCTTCTCCCTTCATATGAACCGTACGGTCCTTTTCCCCGAAAGACCCATCATAACTAATCGAACTGCAAGCATTCACCCAAACAGTCGAACCGTCCGGCAAGCTCACTTTCGAGCGCTCTCCTACTCCAGTCTCTATTTTAGTCAAGCGGGAAGACACCTCTCTCTTATCAGCAAAATAGGAAATGAGCTGCATACAAACCAATCCGAACATAAAGACTGCGGCATAGCGAAGCATATTTTTCCCCAATTGCAACCAACGATGATTCCGGCGGGAAGGAAGAACATGATCCAAAAACTTTTTCCATTGACGGTCTACCTGGCTATTTAATAGATCAGATTCTATCCGCCCCAGGTCATA
Source organism: Parabacteroides acidifaciens (assembly GCF_003363715.1). GTDB lineage: Bacteria > Bacteroidota > Bacteroidia > Bacteroidales > Tannerellaceae > Parabacteroides > Parabacteroides acidifaciens. The sequence continues at coordinate 3,438 of NZ_QREV01000069.1, read as the reverse complement.
GACATCCTTGATAGACCGAAAATAGAGTTTGTTTTCCACATCCGCTTCAAGCCAGGCCAACAATTCATTCTGCTGTTCCGGTGTAGCTTCTCCTTTCAGGTAAGATATAATTAGTATATCGACAGATTCTTTCATAACTCGTGCTCTTTATTAGAATGACGCACGAGCCTGAGTTACTACTTAGACAAAAATGCACTTTTTTTATTAACGGAAGAAATGAGGGAAGAGCAACAGCAATACCGGCAGGTAATCTTTCAGCTTTATCTTTAATATTTTCAATGCATTATATATCTGGGCATCTACCGTACGGACACTAATACCCAAGACATCAGCGATTTCCTGACTTTTCATATTCTGGTAGCGGCTCATCATGAAGATCAGGCGGCATTTTTCCGGAAGTTTGGAAATACTTTCCTGAAGCAAGGCATTGACTTCTTTCACATAAAGTTCTGTCAAAGGATAAGGCAATTCGGGATGAATCTCGATTTCCTTGATCTTCATCTTGACCAAACTGGCATATTCGGCATGCACTCGTTCGGAACGGAAATGAGACAGGCAACGATTGTGTACAGCCTTGAACAAATAGAACTCATAAGAAATCTGCACACTTTCGTAATTCTCCCACAAACTAATGAAACATTCCTGAACAATATCCCGTGCAAGCTCGCTATCCTCTATATATTTACAACAATAAGCATAGAGTCGAGGCTGCAACTGATTGAACAGTTGCTCGAAACCTTTCAGGTCCGTTTTATCCGCAGAGGCTCTCGACATCCTTATTTTGCATTTACAATAATCAATTGAGATACAAATATAGGAATTTATTCCACATTCCGACTGTTGCCTCTGTCAAACCGGATATTGCTTCGGCCAATGATGCAACTATTCCAATCCTTGATTCATCATCTAATTAGAAACAAATACCAGATATTATTATGAACAAGTTATTTTCAACTATCATGTCCGGCATACTCACAGTGGCAGGACTGGCTTTATTCTCTTGCAGTGATAACGACGACATCAAGCTGACAGGCATAGACGGATGCCCCAGCGCCCTGCTTTCAAACGGACAGCTTACAGCTTCCTTTACTTATGACGGCAACAAGCTTTCCAGAATCCAGGACCCGGACGGGCATGCAACTCATTTCAATTATGAGAACGGTCAATTTTCCGGTATTTCCTATACACCGCCTAAAGATGTTGCCGACGGACATGGCTGGGTAGGCTTCACAAAGACCGGTGATAATACCTTCGAAGTAAGCAGGGGCGGTGAACCGGCTCTTGACATAAGCTATGTGGAAGAAGTGGAACTCGACACGAACGGCTTGCCTGCCAAAATAACATTTACCGGCATTTACCGGTGGGGAGCAAACGGGAAGGAGCAACTTGAGGAAGGCGACCGGTATGCTCTTCTAAGTTTCGACCCTGCCACACGGCAACTGCTGAAGCAGGAAGTGTTCGACAAAGAATCCAACCTGCTGGTAAAATATACATACGAATATGACAACGCTTCCGGAAGCATCAGCCATACGGAATTACCGATGTGGCTTCTGGGCTGGTGGTATTACCAATACTCCAACCAAAACGACTTCAAGTATATCCAGTTCCTGAACCGCCGGAACAACATAACCAAGATAACGTCTAAAAACAGTGAAGGCGACATCTCTTCCGTCACTTATACATATAAATATAACGAAAACAATTTCCCCGTTACCGCATTCTGCGACAAATGGGAAGGAACGGAGGTCGGAATCCGATACTAAAAACAATCGGTAAGTTCCAAGGCAAACCATTGGGATAAGTGCGAAGAAGGCTTACCCGATTTTCCGCAAGATGGTCGCGAACCATCCGGAGGTGCCGTTAAGGAGCGGGCAACCCGGCAGATAGAATGATTTATGAGGGATGTGTGGCTCACCCGATAATCATTGGGGATAACCACAAGGATAAGGCAGGTTATACGGATCCGTTTAAACCTGCCAAGAAGTGAGCTTCTACATAAAGTTTTTGAGAAAGAACTGTCATACCATCATACTTCCCGTATGGCATTGAATATCATGATATATGGTCATGATAGTTCTTATTTCAACTATCATTTTGTGCCATTTCATTGAAAAAGCAAGGTGTCAAAAGTGTTAAAACAGGGCATTTCTAAGAAATAATGAGCCATCCCCTTCCCGCGCTCCGACGCGGGATCGCAAAACAGCCTGCCGCATCCTGAATCATAAATGATGATTTATCAGGATAATAGCGACGTTGTCTTAGGGCTGTAAGCCCGGCAGATCTCAGCCCAAGGCGTGAGCCTTGGGTTAAGGAAACGTCTCCCTCCCCCTCTTAGCCCTGTAAGGGCGCACCACAACATCCTCTGTCACAAGGTATCGCCCTTACAGGGCTCAAAGACGGGAGGTGGACATGTTTAAACCCAAGGCTCACGCCTTGGGCTATGATCTGTCGCCCTTACAGGGCTTTGGGCGGTTCGCGAACCGCCCCTACGAGGCTTCTGCAACTCACCGATAAATCATTATTTACCAGTTTAGTATAAAACCTGTTCCTTTGCGATCCCGCGTCGGAGCGCGGGAAGGGGATAGCTCAAATATGCCAAGAAGTGAAGCTGTTTCTAATTATTTAAGAAAAAACGTCAAAACAACTAACACCTGCCACCTTTTTACGCATATTGCTGATAATTACATAATTACCGGGTGTTAGGTAGGTGTTAGATAGCCTTTTTTACCGACACCACCTGACACCCGACCAACATATTGTCATCTATCTGCTTCGCTTCGTAGGAAACTAATCCGTTTCCTACTATCAACTAAGTCAAAGCATGCAGTAAACTATTATGTAAGATATTGTGGACTGTTCATACATAGTACTACTTATCGCATATAGGTAGTTACTACGTATCGGCAACAGGTAGTAACTATGTATCGCCTATAAGTAGTAACTACATGTTATTAATGTCTGATATGCCGTGACTTAGTTCACTGTTGTTTTCGGATTAGTTTACTGTATGTTTTGACTTAGTTTACAGGTAGACAGGTGGAATTTATATGTATGTTGGTCGGTGTCGGTAAAAGGGTACCTGACACCACCTGACACCTACCTGCCACCAGGTGATCTGATTGATTATAAGCTGTATAACCACAAAAGGTGTTAGATGTCGGTTCAATTACACTTTTTCTATAAAAAAGTATCAAATAAAGTCAGAGAGAATAGATAAAGATGAGAGATGGTTTGGTTTTAAGAAATAATGAATATTTATCCCCTATGATTATCGGGTGAGCCTAAAAATCGGCTCACCCGATATTTCTTGGGGGGGAACTTCATTCACTTTCTTGGAATATCTATCGCTACTATAACAGGTTTGTACAGGCTTGAAAGTTGATACGAAAGCGAAGTTGTCACATCTGTATTTCGGTAAAAGCTGATAATACACCTGCA
>NZ_QREV01000068.1 GCF_003363715.1 Parabacteroides acidifaciens | reverse complement strand
GAACGCCGTCCGTTTTATTTTCAAATATTCGATTCTCCGGGAGTTAAGCTTTATCACTTTGACGGCGTTTCCGGTTTCCGGCAATCTAATTATACGGTTTTTCAGACTGCCTGCGCACCTCGCTTCATCTGTTGTCAGTAAAGGTGATTAAAAACAGAAAAAGAGTCAATCCAAAATCGATCAAGATTTCGGACGAAATAGAAAAACGGTCAAAAAGGGGGTTATTGTAATATTTTTTTTGCAGAAGGTCCAGTTTTTCTTCTCATTGGCATATTGGCACACTCCCTCATTGGCACATTATTTTATAGATATTAAAAAAAAATCATTCATTCCTTTAGGGTATTTCCTTTCCCGTTCGCCCTTAATAATAGAAACGGAAAAAAATGGAACAGAAGTTACTACATAAAATGTTTGGCGGGCAGGCTACAGATAAGGAACTGACCGTGATCCGCCAATGGGTGAGTGAATCGGCTGAAAACAGAAAGCTATTCTATAAGGAACGTACACTGTTTGACGCACTTCAGCTGAACGATTTGCAAACAACAAAAAAACAGGCCCGCAAACGATCCGTCTCCCTCTGGAAATGGACAGGAGGTGTTGCAGCCGCTATCATGGCTCTGTTCCTGTTATATAATGTACCGGTGCTGTTAAATAAGAACACCCGGCAGGAAATAGCACTCAACACGATAAAAGTACCTGCCGGACAACGGGTTGAACTGACTCTGGCAGACGGAACCCATATCTGGCTCAACGCCCGGTCCGAGTTCTCCTATCCGGCTTCGTTCAATGGCGACCGGAGAGAAGTACACCTAAAAGGGGAAGCTTTTTTTGACGTGGCAAAAAACAAAAACAAAAAGTTTATTGTCAATACCGGACGTTGCGAAGTTGAAGTATTAGGGACGCAGTTTAATGTAGAAGCTTATAGTGAAAATGAATTCACGACCTCCCTTATCCGGGGAAGTGTAAAAGTCACCGACAAATCCCAACCAAACGAATCAGTTGTGTTAGAACCAAATAATGCAGTCAGGCTAAGTAATGGTAAGCTGACTGTCACTCCCATCACCGACTTCAATCCCTACACTTGGAAGGAGGGACTTATCACGTTTAAGGATATCAAATTCAAGGATCTGATGAAGGAACTCGAAAAGAATTACGGCATCCGCATCATTATCGACAATCACAAGCTCGATAATTATGCCTGCAGTGGAAAGTTCCGCATATCCGACGGGATTGAAGAGGTGTTGAGAGCCTTGCAACAAGATGCTCATTTCACATTTGAGCGAGAAAATAAAAATGAAATTCGTATTCAATAATTATATAAAATCAATAATAGCCTATGAGTAGTTAAGAATCAGAAGTGAAGGGCAAATTATGTCCAATGTGAAAAACGAAGTATTAATCTAATATCATTTATCAAACTATCACAAATATGAAAAAAAGAATCATTTGTGTATCTCGTATTTTGAAGATGACATCTCTGTTTTTCCTTTCCTGCGCCATGTGCGTACAGGCGGAAACAGTAAGCTCGCAGAGCATACGTGTCACTCTCAACAAAAACAACGTCCGGCTGGAAAACATCCTGAATGACATTGAAAGCCAGACTAATTTACTGTTCATTTACAACAAGAACGTAAATGTTAACCGAAAAGTCTCAGTGAAAGCCGAAAATACTTCTTTACAGGAAGTATTGCAAAACCTGTTTGACAACAATGTCTCTTTCAAAATCGAAGGATCGTACATTGTCCTCTCACCGGCCGGAACGACTGGAAGCCCACAACAAGCAAAACACACGGTAAAGGGTGTAGTAGAAGATGAATTAGGTCCTATTGCCGGTGCCAATGTTGTAGAAAAAGGCACTACAAACGGAACGATTACCGATATGAACGGTAATTTCTCATTGGACGTAGCTCCCAATGCAGTGTTGGTTGTTTCATACATCGGCTATAAAGACCAAGAGTTACCGGTGAACAACAAAACTACAATTAACGTAAAATTAGCTGAAGATTCACAAGCGTTGGATGAAGTTGTCGTTGTCGGCTACGGCGTCCAGAAACGTGCATCCGTAACAGGATCAGTGGCTTCACTGCAATCGAAAGACATTGCCTCTGTCAAAACACCGAACGTTAGTAATGCTCTTGCCGGTAAGCTTCCGGGACTTCGTGCCGTACAGAGAAGCGGTGCTCCGGGTGACGACGATGCAAGCATCGATATTCGTGGTTACGGTAATGCATTGGTAATCGTCGACGGTGTGGAACGTGATTTTAAGCAGATCGACGCAAACGATATCGAGTCGATCAGTATTTTGAAGGATGCTTCTGCAGCCGTTTACGGTTTCAAGGGAGCGAACGGTGTAATCCTTGTCACGACAAAAAAAGGTGAATTGGGTAAACCGAAAATCACTTACAACGGATATGTCGGCATACAGAACATCACCCGTTATCCGGAGTATTATAACGGATACGAATATGCGACCTTGTACAACGAGGCACAGCAAAACATCGGTATCCCGGCTCCTTATTCGGATGACGACCTGGCAAAGTTTAAACAAGGTATCGGGACAACCGACTGGTATGACGAAGTAATCCGTAAAACGGCTCCGACAACCTACCACAACCTGAGTGTTTCCGGTGGTGCTGAAAAAGTAAAATACTTCTTCTCATTAGGTTTGACAGACCAGGAAGGTATTTACAAATCTAAAGCGTTCAACTTCAAGAAGTACAACGTTCGTTCCAATATCAGTGCTGAAATCGTAAAAGGTTTCACCGTAGACCTGCAGTTGAGCGGACGTCTGGACACACGTATGAAACCGTACGAAGCTGAACCGCTAAGTCGTAGTATCCAGATGGCAAAACCGGTATTTCCTATCTATGCAAACGGAAATCCGGATTATTGGTCTAATCCGGGCGATAAAGGAAACCCAGTCCATCTATCCGACATAGACAATGTAGGTTACGACAGACGGGACCGCCGCGAGTTTAACGGGTCTATCGCCTTGAACTGGGAACTGCCTTGGGTAAAAGGTTTATCTGCAAAGGCCTTATTCTCATACGACTATAACAACAAGTACAGCCGCAAATGGTATAAAGAATATTATGAATATACCTACGATGCGATCAACGATGTATATAATGCGTCCGGTAGCCATACCATTTCGGAGTTGACAACTCAGAATGACAACTATTTCAGACCGAACGGGCAAATATCATTGAATTACCATAACTCATTCGGTAAACATGATATCGGAGCATTGGCTTTATGGGAATTCTACAATGACCGTACAGACATATTAAGTGCATACCGCCAATTCACGGTGGGCGCCATCGACCAAATCGATGCCGGAGACAAGACGAACATGAACAATGGCGGTACAGCCCGTGTTTCATCCCATGCCGGTTTAGTTGGCCGTGTCAACTACGCATACGACAATAAGTACCTGGCAGAAGTAAGTTTCCGTTACGATGGTTCTTACAAATTTGCACCGGATAACCGTTGGGGATTCTTCCCGGCTGTATCTTTGGGATGGCGTGTTTCCGAAGAAGCGTTCTTCAAGGAAGCGTTACCGATGGTCGACAACTTCAAGATCAGAGGATCATACGGTAAAGTCGGTGACGAAGGTGTGACCGGATACACTGATGATGACGAAAAAGACGGCAAATACAGAGCCTACCAATATTTGCAAGGTTACCGCTATCCATCCGGAAACTATGTTCTGGGTTCAGGCGGATTGACAAACGGGGCGAAAGACAGAGGTATGCCTAACCTGGATCTGACCTGGTATGAATCCAAGACTGCCAACGTCGGATTCGAAGCATCCATTCTTTCGGGCTTGATCAATGTCGAATTTGATTATTTCGTTCGTAAACGTTCCGGCCTTTTGACAAAGCGCCAGCTCACATTGCCGACAACATTCGGCCAGGAACTTCCGGTTGAGAACCTGAACTCGGACAAGAACCAGGGATTTGAAGTTGTAATCGGACACCGTCATAAAATAGGTGACTTCACCTATGATGTAAAGGGGAACTTCTCTACTACCCGTATTTATAACGAACATGTAGAACGTGCTGCTTCCGCCAACATGTATGATGACTGGAGAAATAACAGCAATGACCGTTATAAAGACATCCAGTGGGGTAAAGTTTGTGTCGGGCAGTTCCAGAGTTATGAAGAGATCCTGAACTCACCGATCCAGGATAACAATGGTAATAAATCATTGATGCCGGGTGACTTGAAGTTTGAAGACTGGAACCACGACGGTATCATCGACGGAAAAGACGACCAGCCGATCGGACACGGAAATACTCCCCGTATCTATTACGGCTTGAACCTTAACGGAGAATATAAAGGTTTCGATGTAACCCTCTTCTTCCAGGGAGCAGCCGGACATGAAGTATTCACATCCGGTGACTTTATGTCTCCGTTTATCCAGCAAGGTCTTGGTAATGGTAGCACAATTTGGTTGGACCGTTGGCACAGAGAAGATCCGTCGGATATGTTCAGCGAATGGATTCCGGGCTTTATGCCGGCACTTCGCCCGACCGGTTTCTCTTCCAATTCAGGAAACAACACCTGGACAAAGCAGAAAGCGAACTATTTGCGTCTGAAGACTGTCGAGATCGGTTACACCTTCCCGAAAAGATGGATGCAAAGAGCCGGTATCGAAAAACTGCGCGTATATGTGAACAGCTTCAACACGGCAACCTTTACCAGCCGTACCGGTATGATGAAGTATATGGACCCGGAAAACAAAGAAGGTATGTTCCGTTACTATCCTCAAATGAAAACATTTAATTTCGGTGTTAATCTAACATTCTAAAAGAAGAAACAATGAATACAACAATTATAAGAAACATTGGATGCGGATTACTTTTGTTAGGAGCGACAGCTTGTGCTGACTATCTTGAAAAAGAGGCTTTCGACATCATCACTCCTGAACAAGTTTGGAAAGATCCTAAATTGATCAATGGCGTAATGGTAAACCTGTACGACAACATGAACCTGGAAGATTTCAATTACTGGCAGCGTGACGCATGGCGTCTGCAAAACGCCTCTTCCATGTCTGACGAAGCACAGGGTTCTTTCCAGAAAGACCCGATGTTCGATAATGGGAATGCGACATACACGTATGAAGATGCCCTGTTTGAACAGAAATTCTCCGATCGTTATAAATTCATACGAAACTGCAACGACTTTATCAGCCAGTTGGAAGAAGCGACGTCATTATCCGATTCAGAAAAGAAGTTACTTTTGGCAGAATCCCGCTTCATTCGTGCTTTCCATTATTTCACAATGGTAAAACGTTATGGCGGTGTTCCTCTGATCACAGAACCGCAGGTGTATGACCCGAATAACCTGGAGGCATTAATGGTTCCGCGCGACAAGGAAGTGGATATCTACAACTTCATTGTGAAAGAAAGCCAGGAAGCCGCACAGGATCTTCCCGAAACAAGAGGTGCTGATGCTAAATACCGTGCCAATAAATATGTAGCGTTGGCATTGTGTTCGCGTGCAGCCTTATATGCAGGTTCAATCGCCCGTTACGGGACGGTACAGCTGGATGGCCTCGTAGGAATCCCTTCTTCCGAAGCAGACCGCTTTTTCCAGATATCTTACGATGCTTCCAAAGCGATCATCAATTCCGGCCAATATACATTGTACAACAAAAAGCCGGATAACAAAGCGCAGAACTATTGCGATATGTTCCTGAAAGGCAATGGAGACAACGGAGAATATATTTTCCAGAAACAGTATAATGTTGCCGGTGGCAAAGGACATGACTGGGACAAACGTAACGCACCGTTCTCTTACCGCGCAGGTGGTTGGGGTTGCGGTATCGCTCCGACCTTAGAAATGGTTGAGACTTACGAATATATAGATGGTTCCGAAGGTACATTGAAACTGGAAGAAAATGGCAAACCGGTCCGTTATGACAAGCCTTATGATGTCTTTACGAACAAAGATCCCCGCCTCTTCGCCTCTGTTTATATGCCAGGTTCACCCTGCCAGACTACCGAGATCGAATGGATGAGAGGTATTATCGTTTCCGATAACGAAAGATATCCGGCAACAAGCCAGCCTGACGGCGGTAACACAGTAGAAGTTAACGGTGTAACATACAGCACATCCGGAAAAGACGGTGGCGCTGATGCAGGTGACGCTTCCAAAACAGGCTTCTATCAGAAGAAATTCTGGGACGAAACATTGACTGATATGAACATGGGTAAGTCAGAAACTCCCTGGCCGGTTTTCCGTTTAGGAGAATTTTACCTAAATTTGGCGGAAGCTGCGATGGAACTGAACAATTCTTCGGAAGCGCTGGAAGCTGTCAACAAAATCCGCGAACGTGCCGGTATCGCCTTATTGTCAAGCATCAATATGGAAAAGGTACGCCACGAACGCAGAGTGGAATTGGCATTCGAAGGTCATCGTTTCTGGGATATGAAACGCTGGAGAATTGCTCATCTGGATGCAAAGCAAGGCGGGTTGAATGGATTCAGAGGTACTGCCCTGTATCCTTGGCATGATATTCGTGACGATAAATATGTATTTGAAAGAGGTTATAATTCACCCAAGCAATTGCGTATTTTCCTTGAAAAGAACTATTATACCAAGATTAATCAGGACGATATGAATTCAAATCCGAATCTGATTCAGAATCCGGGCTTTACTAATTAATCATCTAAATTAGAAATTTGATATGAAAAAGATAAGTTTATTATTGATGGCCGTTTGCTCATTATGCTTCATAAGCTGTTTGAGTGATCTGGATAATTATGATGCTCCAAACGGAGGTATCAAAGGAAAAATCCTGGATGCAGAGACCAACGAACCGATACCACTGCCGGTTCAGGGTTCTACCGGCGTTATTATTAACATGTTCGAGCAGAATACGGATGCGACACAGTCTGTCGATTTCTATGCAAAGCTGGATGGGACATATGAAAACTCAAAGTTGTTCAACTGCGATTATAAGATTATCGTAAACGGTCCGTTCGTTTCTCCGTGCGAAGAGTTTATCACGGTAAAAGGACAGACAACCCTGGATCTGAAGGCAACACCTTATGCCAGAATCACAGCTTCGGCACAGGCTTCCGGCAAAAAGATCACCATCACTTACAAGGTGACTCCGACCAACAGCAGCTTTAACGTATCCGAAGTGTACGGCTACTGGAACTTTGCACCGGGTGTCGATAACGGAAGTGCGAACCAGGCCGGCAAGCAAACGGTCAGCGGAAACGAAGGTACTATCGTCTTCGATTTGGAGAACGATAAGAATTACCAGGACAATCTGTACAAAATACAGGGAAATGGTAATAAAATATATGTACGCGTCGGTGCCAAGACCGAAAATGCGATCAACTATAGTACCATCATCGAAACAACTGTACAATAAATAACCTAAGGCACAGATATCCGGTTTTAACCGGATGTTTGTGCCTTTTTTATTCTTTAGAACATGAAAAGAAGTATCTTACTCATCAGTCTGGCAGTTTTACCTCTACTCGGGTATAGCCAAAATGATTTACCGGACTGGGCTTTAGGCGGGTTTGTCAGACCTGAAAAAGTCAATCCGATTATCACACCGAACCCGGCAAGCCAATTCGATTGCCCCATGCAGGGTAAAAAAATGAACTGGGAAGAAAGTGATGTGTTTAACCCGGCAGCAACCGTCAAGGACGGCAAGATCTATGTCCTTTACCGGGCGGAAGACAATTCGGCCACAGGTATCGGAAAAAGGACTTCCCGCATCGGCCTGGCTGAGTCTAAAGACGGCATTCATGTACAACGTCGGAAAACGCCAGTCATGTATCCGGATAATGATAATGCGAAAGAATTCGAATGGCCGGGAGGATGTGAAGATCCGCGCGTCACGATGACGGAAGACGGCCTGTATGTGATGGCTTATACAGCCTGGAACCGGAAAGTGCCGCGCCTCTGCATCGCCACATCCCGCGACCTGATCAAATGGGAAAAACACGGACCGGCTTTTGCCAAAGCCTACAACGGACGTTTCAAAGACATGGCCTGCAAATCCGGCTCGATGGTAACACAGGTAAAGGACGGCAAGCAGGTATTAGCTAAAATAAACGGGAAATATTTCATGTATTGGGGAGAACAGATGGTCGCAGCAGCTACTTCAGACGACCTTGTGAACTGGACTCCGATATTGGACGAGAAGAACGAACTGGCAGCCGTCATCAGACCACGTCCGCAGTTCTTCGACAGCGCCCTGACGGAATGCGGCCCTCCCGCAGTCCTGACAGACAAAGGTATCCTGTTGCTTTACAACGGTAAAAACCAGAATAACGACAGCAAGCGCGACAAACGTTTCACGGCAGGCGCTTATTGTGCCGGCCAGATACTGACAGATCCGAAAGAACCGATGAAAGTGCTGCAACGCCTCGACGTCCCTTTCTTCCGTCCGATGGAGTCGTTTGAAAAGAGCGGTCAGTATGTCGACGGGACAGTCTTTATCGAAGGTTTGGTCTTTTTTAAAAACAAATGGTATCTCTATTACGGATGTGCAGACTCACAGGTAAGTGTAGCCGTTTATGACCCGGCAAAGAAAACACCAGGAGATCCGATTCCGAATTAAATAAGTAAATCATGAAAAGCATTATTACAGGATTATTCTTACTTCTGTCTGTCTGCTTTGTGCAGGCTCAGACACCCAATTATTATCGCAGTCCGGAAAAAATCTATCTGGACTCGAAAGACGGACATAACGGAGGCTTCAACTGGCAGATGTATAAAGCCGGAGAAGCCAAAGATCCGGCAGAGAAAATCTCACAACCGGGTTACCAGACCGGAGATTGGATGCCGGCAATCGTGCCCGGTACGGTACTGAACTCGCTCGTCCACAACAAGGTATATCCGGAGCCCTATTACGGGATGAACAACAAATTGGATCAGAACATCATCCCGGACCTGGCAAAGGCCGGACGCGATTTCTACACCTATTGGTTCCGGACAGAGTTCGATGTGCCGGAAAGCTACAAGGACAAAATCGTATGGCTCCAGGTTGACGGTATCAACTACCGCGCCGAGATTTGGGTGAACGGTTATCTGCTCGGCAATATGTCCGGAATGTTCAAACCGGACTATATCAACATCACCGATTTCGCCCGTATCGGGGGTAAGAACGCGCTGGCTATCAAAGTCTATCCGGTCGATATGCCGGGTACGATCAAGCCGAAACGCTGGGGAGCCGTCGGCGAATTTCACAATGGTGGAGACGGGAACATCGGACTGAACACCACCATGCTGATGAGTGTGGGCTGGGACTTCACGTTCAACGACGGTATCCGCGACCGCAACACCGGTATCTGGAAAAATATCAGCCTCTACGCCACAGACAAAGCGGTTCTCCGCCATCCGTTTATCAAATCGGATCTGGCAAAACCGGGATATGACCTGGCAAAAGAAACAGTCAGTGTAGAGGTTGTGAACCCGACGCAAGGGAATGTAAAATGCACTGTCAAAGGTGAAATCGCCGGTGAAAACATCACATTCAGCAAAGAATTGAATCTGTTCAGAGGCGAAACACAGACTGTCAGTTTCACCCCCGAAGAGTTCCCGCAGCTTACGATCAAGAATCCCCGCCTGTGGTGGCCGCTCTTCAAAGGGAATCCGGAACTGTATGAACTGAAGCTGACTGTAACCGTAGACGGAAAGGTTTCCGACGAGACGAAAACTCGTTTCGGTATCCGCGAAATCACTTCCGACCAGAACACGCCGGATAAATCCCGCCAGTTCTACGTCAACGGAAAGAAACTGTTCATCCGGGGAACCAACTGGATTCCGGAAGGAATGCTTCGCACTTCGGACGAACGGACGTATGCGGAACTCCGCTACACGAAACAATCGGGTGTCAACCTGATCCGTATGTGGGGCGGCGGTATTGCCGAATCGGACTATTTCTTCCAGCTCTGCGACGAAATGGGACTGCTTGTCTGGCAGGAATTCTGGATGACAGGCGACACCAAACATCCGCAAGACAAGGATTTATACTTGAGCAATGTGGAAGCAACCGTCAAACGCCTGCGCAATCATCCTTCGCTGGCCTACTATGTTTCCTCGAACGAAAGTACGGAAATGCCGGGAGCGAAAGATATGATTATGGCGCTGGACGGCACACGTGGCTACCAGATGCAGTCGGAATGTGACGGCGTGCACGACGGAAGCCCATACAAACAGGTTAATCCGATGCAACATTACGAAAACACCGCTTCGGAACGCGGCAGTCGTGTCGACGGGTTCAACCCGGAATATGGCGCACCGACGATCCCGACTGTCGAAACCCTTCGGGAAGTGATGGACGAAAAGGACCTTTGGCCGATCAACAAGGAGGTCTGGGACTATCATGACGGCGGCGGCTTCCACCTGATGTCGACCATGTACACCGACTTGACCAACAACTACGGCGCTTCCTCTTCCATTGAAGAGTTTGCGACTAAAGGCCAGTTTGTAGGTGCCATGAACTCCAAATCGATCTGGGAAGTATGGAACTATAACAAGTTAGGGTATGGCGACCGGTATGCATCGGGACTTCTGTTCTGGTATCATAACTGCCCCATAAGCCAAGTCTGCGCCCGTATGTGGGATTATTCACTTGAGCCGACGGCATCGCTTTACCATACACAGAATGCACTGGAACCGCTTCATGCACAATTCGATTATCTGAAAAATACGGTTTCCGTCTGCAACGACTACTACCAGGCTTTCAAGAATTATAAGGTCACAGCTGAAGTGTATGACCTCAACAGCAAGAAAGTATGGAATAAATCGCAGGTTATCGACATACCGGAAGACGGTGTTGTAAACGACGTTTTCACAATCGACTTCCCGCAGAACATCACACAGGTTCATTTCATCAAACTGCGCCTGTATAATGAAAAAGGTAAGGAAGTGGCGAACACCTTCTACTGGCGTTCCAACGACAAGTATGAAGGCCGTAAGACACTGACCGGCCCGACTTCATCCGGTTTCGAGGATTTGTCGAAGCTGAAACAAGTCCAGCTGAAAACGACTTACAAGGCTTATCAGGAAGCTGACCGGCACTTTATAAAAGCAGAAATAAAGAATACCTCTTCGACGATCGCATTCTTTACTCAGCTTCAATTGCTGGATCAGAATAAAAAGCCGGTACGCCCCAGTTTCTATACCGATAACTTCTTCTCGCTCTTGCCGGGAGAAAGCCAAACGGTCATCATCGAAACGGCAACGGCCGATATGCCTTCAGAACCGCTCTTCGTCGTGAAGGGCTGGAATGTTAAGGCGGCGACTTACAAATGTAAATGATGATTTATCTGTTACTTTTGGCTTGACCCAAAAGTAACCAAAAAGTCAAGGCTTAACCGGCCGGGCTAAGCTGGTGAGCGTTAAGCGCAGAGACCGCAGGGAGCGACAGGAGCGTCTGCTGTAGGGGTCGTTCGCGAACGACCCTTACGACGCGACAGCGAACGAAGGGAACGGAGTAGCGAAGCAGGTTCGGCCTTGATCTTTTGGTTACTTTTGGATCAAGCCAAAAGTAACAGCTTACATTTTTTTAAATCCCCACTTGTCTTATAACTTAAATTGTTTCCGTACTTTTGCCGAAAATTTACAACTATGCCGACATTTTTCGTTGTCCTCATTAGTATTTATCTTGCTGGAAACTTATATATATTTAGAAGAGGGGCGCAGGCTTTGGTAGCTCAGCCTTTCGGTGTTAAAGTTTTGCTGGCCATACTGTTTTGGTGTGGGGCACTTTCTTTCTTCGGCAGTTTTCTGGCTCGGAACGTAAAGCTTCCGGTTGTCCTGGCCCATACATCACACGAAATCGGAACCGGCTGGCTGGTCTTCACGCTTTACATGGTGTTGTTCCTAATGGTATTTGACATATTCCGGCTTTTCAACTTCCCGTGCAAATATGGGTTCTATATTTCCTTTTTCCTGACACTTAGCCTGTTAAGCTACGGATATTATAATTATCAACATCCGAAAACGGAAGTTATCAACATGGTTATCAACAAGCAGCCGGTTAATAACGAACAACCGTTGAGAGTGGTTTCCGTCAGCGATATCCACTTGGGCTACGGGACGGACAAGGAAGAACTAAAACGATATGTCGGGATGATCAATGAGCAGAAACCGGACTTGATCTTAATCGGGGGTGACTTGATCGACAACAGCGTCGTACCTCTGTATGAAGAAAAAATGATGGAAGAACTGGCAGAGCTGAAAGCCCCGCTGGGCATTTATATGGTACCCGGCAATCACGAATATATCAGCGGCATACGGAAAAGCGTACAGTTCATAAAAGAGACACCGATCCGCCTGTTGCAAGACGAAGTCGTGACGTTGCCCAACGGCGTACAGATAGTCGGACGTGACGACCGCAGCAACAAATCCCGGTTATCCCTTCAAGAGTTGACGAAGAACATTGACCCGACAAAACCTGTTATTCTTTTAGATCATCAACCATACAACCTGTCGGAAACAGAAAACGCCGGCGTCGACCTCCAGTTCAGCGGACATACGCATCGCGGACAGATATGGCCGATCAGCCTGATCACCGATCACATATTCGAACAGAGTCATGGTTACCGCCAATGGGGAAACAGCCATATTTATGTTTCCTCCGGACTGTCGCTTTGGGGGCCTCCTTTCAGGATTGGCACCGACAGTGAACTGGTCGTATTCGAGATTACCTGCAAATAGTTTGCTAAATGAGAGTTTTTATTCAATCGATAGTTGCACAGATATTACTGAATCCCTACATCTTCTGGAGAGGGTATCAGGCTATTCCGCCTAAAAAAAGCTGGCGGATTCCTTACATCTTGCTTTTTGTCCTTGAATTATCACTCTTCTTCTTCGGATTTGCATTCCGCAATGTACTGCCGGACCAGGTCATGATCACGATCCAGTATATTTGCAACACTTGGTATATTGCTTCCCTCTACATCACTCTTTCCCTACTGCTGTTGGAAGTGCTCCGGCTTAGCAACCGCTTTTTCCACTGGTTTCCCGGCTGGATCACGAGTCACTGGAAGCAGACGAAGCTGACTCTGTTTTTCGTAATTATCGCATTTGTCACCGGATTGATGTTCCATGCCTATCATGTCGTAACCCACCCGATAGTCAAAAACGTATATATCACCCTTCCAAAAGGGAACAGTGATCGCGACAGCATGAAGATTGTCATGATGAGCGACCTGCATATCGGGGAGGTTATCGGGAAAAAACTGGTACAACGCTATGTGAAGATGAGCAACGAACAGCATCCCGATATGGTCGTGCTGGTTGGCGACATTATGGATTACGAGTCGCGTTTTGCCGAAAAAGCCCATATAGAGGACGATTTAAAGCAGTTGAAAGCTCCCTTGGGGGTCTACATCGTTTATGGGAATCACGAATACCGTGCCAACCGTATGGCCAAATACCGCTGGTTGAAGAAAACGGGAGCGACGCTTCTGATCGACTCTGTTGCCAGTCCGGATTCTTCGTTTTACCTGATCGGACGTGACGACTATATCAATAAGAAGAGAAAGCCGCTGCACGCGTTAATGGCCGGACTCGATACGACTAAACCGATCATCGTGTTGGACCACCAGCCCTGGTCGTTTGCCGAGATGGCGATGAACGGTGTGGATTTAGGTTTGCATGGACATACGCACAACGGCCAGCTATGGCCTTATCCGCTCTTGATGAAGCTGATCTACGAATGCCCGTACGGTTACCATAAAAAAGGGCCGACGCAGTTTTATGTCTCTTCCGGCATCGGGATAGCCGGACCGCCTTATCGGGTCGGGACTGTTTCGGAAATGGTTGTCCTGCATATCAAGTTTGCTCAATAACCATCCCCCACCTACTCAATCGATCGAGATCTGTTCCACCTCCACCGAATGACTGAGAAAGACAGAAGCGGCATCTGAAAACTTGGCGGCGGATTCGGTTGTCAGGAAGCGGCATTGTCCTTGCTTCGTCAACCGTGCGTCCATTTCGGGATGGCGGCGCAGATAGTCCTTCAGGCTCGCAGCCACATATTCGCCTTGTGCAAACAGGGTAATACCGGAGGGCAGGAAAGCACGGATCTTATTCATCAGCAAAGGATAGTGAGTACAGCCCAAAACCAGCGTATCGATCTCCGGGTCGACATGCAGGATATGTTCGAGGTGTTTCCTGACGAAGTAATCGGCTCCCGGTGAATCAAACTCGTTATTCTCGACCAGCGGCACCCACATCGGACAGGCTTCTCCCGTTACCGTGATATGCGGAAACATCTTCTCTATTTCCATGGAATATGAACCGGAAGAAATCGTCCCATTCGTTCCTAAAATGCCGATATGTTTACTTGTGCTGATCTGATCTATCAGCTCCACCGTAGGCCGTATGACACCCAATACACGACGGTCCGGGTCCCACAGCGGCAAATCTTTCTGCTGGATCGTACGCAGTGCCTTTGCCGATGCGGTGTTGCAAGCCAATATTACAAGCTGGCAGCCTTCATCGAATAGCTTTTCTACCGCTTGCCGCGTGAAGCGGTAGACGACCTCAAACGAACGCGGTCCGTATGGCGTACGGGCATTATCTCCCAGATAGATGTAATCATATCCGGGCATTGCTTTCCGGATCTTGTCGAAAATGGTAAGCCCTCCGTAACCGGAGTCGAAAATACCTATTGGGCCTGGAGCTGATGAGAACATGGAAGGAATTGTAAATTATAAATTATGAATTATATAGAGACAACAAAGGATGCCTTTCATAGAGAGGCATCCTTTGTTATGTATCGTAGCTATTTAATTAGTTAATACCTAACTTAGCTTTTACAAACTGAGTAGCATCGATAGCAGAGTTTCCGCTGAAAAGCACAATCTGCGGATCCAGAATATAGGTATATCCTTTTTCAGCCCCGACCGCATCAATCGCTTTTTTCAGTTTTTCCTGAATCGGAGCAAACAATTCACCCTGCTGCTTCTGATAATCCTGCTGTGAGATCTGAACGAAGTTCTGAGTACGCTGTTGCATATCTTCCAACTCCTGCATTCTTCTCATCTTGATATTTTCTGTCAATGAATCCTGCTGGGCTATAAAATCAGCATACTTCTTATTGTATTCCTCATTCATAACTTGCATTTCATTCTTATATTTTGCTTCTAAGTCAGTCATTTTTTTCTGCATATCAGCAAATTCCGGCATAGCCTGGATCACTTCCTGTGTATTTACAACAGCGATCTTAGATTCTTGAGCGAAAAGACTCAAGGGGAGCATCATCAACAAAAAAATAATCAGTTTCTTCATTTTCCTATAAAATATTACTTGTTATTAATCATATTCACATTTACGTCTTTAAAGCGCACAAATGTAAGCATTTATTTTGAATATCCTAATTTTATCAGGACTTCATTGCTTATATCGATCTTCGGCGAAGCAAAAATGATATTCATCGACGAAGCACGGTCCATCACCATCTGATATCCTTTGTCTTCGGATATCTCCTTGACGGCATTATAGATTTCATCCTGTATCGGCTTCATCAGACTTTCACGTTTCTTATACAGTTCGCCTTCCGGACCGAAATATTTGCGTTTCAAATCCTGCGCTTCTTGTTCTTTCTTGACAATATCTTCTTCCCGTTTCGACTTCATCTCGGCAGAGAGAAAAACAAGATCACTCTGATAAGTCTTGTACATGTTCTGCGCTTCCTGCTGAATCGCATCCACTTCGTTCTGCCATTTCTTGGAGACTTGGCTCAACTGCTCATTTGTCATTTCATAAGCCGGAATATTTTTCAGGATATATTCCATATCTATTAAAGCAAACTTTTGTGCGTGTCCCGCAAATGTGCAAAGGAACAACAAACAGCTTAAGGCAATAATCTTTTTCATACACATGTCATTTATAGTTTTACCTTCTGACTGCAAAGATAAAAGAATTGAGTATTGAGAATTGAAAATTGAAAATTAATAAGAGACAATTAACAATTTAACAGACTTGAAAAGCTTAGTAAGAAAAGCCCGAACGCAAAAAAGGCAACCGGAAAAGAATCCGATTGCCTTCTTTATTTAATTTTCAGTTTTCAACTTTCAACTCTCAACTTTTAACTCTTTAAAATTCCTGTCCGATAATAAAGTGGAAGTTACTACCGCCTCTCTGAGAACTTCCGTCCGGACGATCGAAACCGTAAGCCCAGTCAATACCCATCAAACCGATCATCGGGAGGAAGATACGAACACCGACACCGGCAGAACGTTTCAACTGGAACGGGTTGAAGTCTTTCAGGTCAACCCATGCATTACCGGCTTCCACGAAGACCAGACCATAGATCGTTGAGGACGGTTCCAACAGGAACGGATAGCGCAACTCCATCGACAGACGTGAATAAGCATAACCGTAAGAGTTATATCCGCCATTACCGGCAATACTACCGTTTTCATAACCTCTCAAACCGATCGTTTCGGTTGCATATGTACTGGAGTAACCACTCATACCGTCACCACCCATATAGAAGGTTTCAAACGGAGATTTCTTATACTTGTTGTAAGACCCTAAGAAACCGTATTCAACACGTGACATCAATACCGGCGTACGTTTCACTGTCAACGGAGCCAACGGAGAGAATATCTTCGCTTTGAATTTCCATTTATGATACTCAATCATGCGGAACTTGGCTTCATCCTGATCGCTCATATTCTTATAATCCTTGCCATCCCACAATGACCAAGGTGGAGTTGCCGCTACCGAGAACATGAACTGAGAACCTTTACGTGTGTACAGCGGGTTGTCGATAGAATTACGCTGCAAGTTCAGCTCCAGGTTGATGTTATGACAGTTACCATTATTTACCAGGAAGTAATCCCAATCTTTCATCATATACAACTGATAGTTCAAGGTTGCCATAAACTGGAAGTAGTCATCCGGCCAGTTCAAACGTTTACCGTAACCGGCAGAAAGTCCGAACATCATAATCGACTTATCCGGGTCGTATGCCAACTCGTAGTTGCCATAATTATAGCCATAACCATAACCGCCGTAACCGTAACCACCATATCCGCCATATCCTCCGTAGTAAGGATAACCACCGTAGCCGCCGTAGCCACCATAACCACTATTATTGCTCAGATAATTACTACTGATATCGGTCTGTTTGGAGAAATAAGCACTTACAGACAAGGTATTCGGGCGTTTACCTCCGAACCAGGGATCCATGAATGAAATACTATAGGCCTGATAGTAACGTCCGTTGGTCTGGCCGCTCAGTGTCAGTGTCTGTCCTTCACCTTGCGGGATGATACCTTTATAAGTACTCGGATTCAACAGGTTCTTCATAGAGAAGTTCGTAAACTTCAAACTCAGTTTACCGATCACACCCGTTTGTCCCCAACCGGCGGAGAACTCGATCTGGTCGTTTGCTTTGGATACCAGGTTATATTGGATATCCACCGTTCCATTGTCAGGATCGGGCAGTGGCTGCGGTACCAGGTTTTCCGGGTCGAAGTGTCCCATCTGCGCAATTTCACGGGTTGAACGCATCAAGTCATCACGGCTGAACAACATACCCGGTTTCGTACGAAGCTCACGGCGAACGATATCTTCATACAAGCGGTCGTTACCATTGATGATAACGCGGTTGATAGTAGCCTGCGGTCCTTCCTGGATACGGATTTCCAAAGAGATAGAGTCGTTATCGACATCTACTTCCACCGGATCGGCGCCAAAGAAGATATAACCGTTGTTATAATACAGGTTGGAAACAGCATCATCGTCCGTAGTCAACCGTTCATTCAGTTTTTTCTGGTTATAAACATCTCCCGGTTTCATACCCAATATATAATTCAACTGTTCCGCCGGGTACTTGGTATTACCGACAAAAGATATATCTTTCAGATAATACTTGTCACCTTCTTCAACCTTCAGGAATATATCTACACGTTTATCATTGTAGTTCACAACGCTGTCTTCCACCAGAACGGCGTCACGATATCCTTTTTCGTTATATTTCTCGATAATGTGTTTTTTATCGTTTTCGTATTCTTCCGACGTAAACTTCTTAGTGCTGAAGGCTTCCAGGATACTGCTCTTCCAGTCATTGTAAAGACTGAACTTTTCGTTCGTCTTCTTCATCGCCTTCTTCAAGTCGCGGTCAGACAAAGCACTGTTTCCTTCGAAATGAATCTGGTGGATCTTAGTCTTTTCGTTCTTATCGATATTGATATCAACGATGACTTCACCTTCATGTGCCAAGTCGTCCTTCTGAACAATTTCGACTTCCACATTCTTAAAACCTTTTCCATCGAAGAACTTCTTGATAAGGGTGGTAGCACGGTCAATCACGTTCGGCGTTATCTGATAGCCCTTACGCAATCCCAGACGGGCGTCCAGATCTTCGCGTTCCCCCTTCTTGATGCCGTGATAGTTCACTTGTGAAACACGCGGACGTTGCTTCAACTGGATTTCCAACCAGATTTTATTATCATCGGTAATCTTAGTCGCCAAGATTTTCACGTCGGAAAACAAACCGTGTTTCCAGAAGCGCTTTACTGCTGTTGTGATTTCGCTTCCTCCGGGAACGGTGATCTCATCACCCTTCGACAAGCCGGAAAAACCGATTAACACGAAATCATCATAATTCTTAATCCCCGTCACCCGAATACTATCGATGATATACTTCTTGGGAGGTGACGAATAAGAAATGACCGGCACATCTGCCGGTTCTTCAACCTTGGTAGTGTCAGTTTCCTGAGCGAATGCCCCACAGGCAAATCCCAGAAAAATAAAAAACAGCACTATTCTTTTGTACATATAACAGCTATTGTTTATAAGATTAATTGCTCACTTGTCTTACCGAAACGCCGTTCGCGCTGCTGGTAATACAATATAGCTCCATACAACTCTTCTTCTCTAAAATCCGGCCAATACACATCGGTAAAAAAGAATTCGGCGTACGACAACTGCCAAAGCAGGAAGTTGCTGACGCGTTGTTCCCCTCCGGTACGGATCAACAGATCCGGATCGGGTATACCTTTAGTAGTCAGGTGTTCCGAGACGACAGCCTCGGTTATATCGTTGGGGTTTATTTTCTTCTCAACAGCATCTTGTGCCAGGCGTTTCACTGCTTCGGTAATTTCCCAACGGGCCGAATAGCTTAAAGCCAATATAAGCGTAGTGCCTGTATTGGCCGAAGTCTGTGCAATGCAGTCCAGCAAGGTGGCATGTGCATCTGCCGGCAGGCGGTCCAGATTGCCGATTGCCATCAACCGGACATTATTTTTCATCAAGTCGGGAGTTTCTCGGTGAATAGCCGAAACCAACAGGCTCATCAAGGCCTGGACTTCCGCCTCGGGACGATTCCAGTTTTCCGTCGAAAACGTGTACATCGTCAGATATTTCAAACCCACCGTCGTAGCAGCCTCGACGACTTTACGAACAGAGACAACGCCCTCCTGATGCCCAAAGCTGCGGTCTTTGCCCTTTGCTTTGGCCCAGCGTCCGTTGCCGTCCATAATAATCGCCACATGCTGCGGCAAGCGTTCTTTGTCTATTTGTTCAATCAACGACATAGTGTCTTCATCTGTAACTACTGTATATTATCTATATTCTTTGCATTGTTACAGGTTTTACAACGAGGGCCGAAGTCCCAAGTTACAGTAAACAATAAAAAAGAATACCAATCTTTATTCTTTAAAAAACTACCTTTCATATGGTAGGGATCATCCAGAAACGCATTGTTATCGTCCGTCACGTCCAAGCCGTCGCCAAACAACTTACGGAACGAGAACTCACATCCTAAGTTGAGCCTTTCTTTAATCTTATACTTTGCACCGACGCCCAACGGTATGTTCGGACCTGCAAAAGTCTTCCCGCTACCCGGTGCCACCGTTACGCCCAATCCCATAAAAATATAAGGAGTGAAACGTTTTGCATTCGCATAAGCGAACTTATCGCTGTACGGAAAGAAGTTAAATTCCATCTGTCCGCCCAGCTCTATCAGGCTACGGCTGAAAGAAGCCTGTGCATTATCCGGAAAAACATTTTTCTGTCCTTCCGTCGTACCCGAGACCTGCCCCCACATCATATTGGCCTTAAACGCCCATCTGAAATTGGCATTATAGCGGAAGACAGCTCCGAATGCAGGGTTCAGCCCCTTAAAAAAAGCATTCTTATTGACGTCGCCCATATAAAAGGCTCCGCCGGCCATCCCGCCGATCTCGTATTTATATTCTTGTGCGTGAAGCCCGGTCAAACAACCGGTCAAAAGGACTAATATGAATATACGCTGAAAGAAAGTTGAAGTCATAATACGTTATTGTTATAATCTATACCTTCTTTTCTAACGCTAAATAGCTCATAAAATTATACGTCCCTTCACGAACTTTCTCAGTGTTTAAAACCCAGGCGGTTGATACGGCCGCGCCAGATTTGGTTCAATACATCCGAATTGTTAGTTTCTTTTCCGCCGAAAAGATACATATAATCGTTCTCATCCACATAGATGGAAGAGAATCCTCTTGCTTTAAATTCCGGCGGCATGACCACCAGCGTATCCGAAACATTCCAGGTTACGCCACCGTCGCGTGACAGGTAAATATCGGAAGATGCCTTACCCGCTTCATTGATACCGCTCAACATAAAGAATTTATCGTCATATTCGGTGACAGCAACACCCTCCTGTTTATCAAAAGGAGTCGCCTCTTCATCCGTCAGCATCGCCCAGACCTGCCCGTTTTCCGTAGACCAGGCTGCATTTGTCAGCTTGTTATCTTTATCTCGTCCGGCAACCACCAGCAGGCGGGCACGAAACATCGAATTATAAGAAAGATTACCGAAACCGGTCAAAGGGAAACCTTCGTTCAGAAGCGTACCATCCGTCCATTCCATCTCCTTATCCATAGAAGCATAAATGAATGAACCGTTTTTCTCTACAACAGTTGCAAGCGCAGACGGCTGTTTTCCTGTAATCGTATAATCGTCACTGGTTTTGATCGCCCCTAAAAGAGCTTTGACCACCGGAGTGTTTTCCATTAGCGTCCATGCCTGACCATCAGCAGAGCGATAAAGGGCACCCTTCGTCGTCACCGCATAAAACGCATCTTCATAAGCCGTAATCTGTGACAAACGCACTTCCCCGGCAGGAAGCCCCGTAACCGTCAGTTCCGTCCAGTTCCGTCCGTCCGACACTGCCGAACGATACAACTGATAACCTTCACTTGCGTTTACAGGTTGTGCATACATATAATATGATTCGTTATCACCTTCGCCGAATACAACCACTTTCTCTTCTTTGACGGCCGCGGCAGGAATGCCTTCCTTGTATATGCCCCAAGCCATAGAATCCGGAACAACCTGATGGATATTGACTTGTGCAAGATAAGTCTTTGTCGTCTCACCATCCCACAAAGTATTGACAAATTTCACCGGCTTGGAGAAGTCCAGCGAGTCCTCCGTATTCCAGAAAATCGTATCACCGATTGCTTCCTGCATAACCTGACAGGTGTACACAGTTGAAGCCAGCCGGACCTTGCAGATTACTTTTTCATCCAGCTTTGTTCCATAAGGCATGGAGTCTATATTGAAGATGCGCCCGCTTATCTGGTCGATTGTAAATACGACATTCGACAATTCCGGAATGGAATCGTTCGACAAAGAAAAAGATAGAATCTGACAATCTCTACTCAACTCATATTCATTATCGTCCGAACCAAGGCAAGAAGACAATAACAAAGCACAACATCCAGCTATAAACAGTACTATTCTATTTTTCATCAAAAAATTAGTTTGTTGTATATAAAGGCACAAAAGTAGAAACATTTTTTGCTTTATACCTCATATAGGGGAATATTTATAATATTTTAGTGTCGTTACGGAATTATAAGGTCCTTTTCAAACTTGTCGGCGCCAGGTTTCTAAAAGATGCCCGTCCCGCACTTCCGAACCGCTTAAAACACCGGCTACGACAGGCGCTTTTACCCCCTCGCCCAGCACCACCGGAGCCGTTTCAATCCAAGCTTCATCCCACAAACCGGCATCCAAAAAGCTTTTCAGCAAGGCGGCGCCTCCTTCGACCATCAGCGAATCCAGCTTCCAATTATATAAATAATGTAAGACCTGAGACAACACATCCCGGCTGAAATCAATCCGAACGAACTCCACATTCGGACGGTTCACGGCCTCTTCGGACGTAAAAATAACCGTACGGACCGTACCGTCCAACAAAGACGAAGCAGCCGGCAACTTCAATGTCCGGTCCAGCACGATCCGGACCGGCGAATTGCCGGCCCAATGCCGCACCGTCAACGACGGGTTATCCAGTAAAGCCGTACGCGTCCCGACCATGATAGCCGCAACCTCCGCACGAAGCCGGTGAACGCGGCGAAGAGTTTCGGCCGATGAAAGGACAACCGGACGCACACTTGCATCTTTCCGTGCGACATCCATAAAACCGTCCGCACTCTGGGCCCATTTCAGATAAATGTAAGGACGCCCGAGAAGTTGGAATGTCATAAAAGCCGGATTCAAAGCACGGGCTTCCTCTTCCAAAACACCGGTCACGACTTCGACACCTGCTTCACGCAACATCCGCACTCCACGTCCCGAAACAGCCGGGAACGGGTCCAGACAACCGACTACGACACGCGGAATACCTTTCTTGATAATCAACTCCGCACAGGGAGGCGTTTTTCCATAATGGGAACAAGGTTCGAGGCTCACATAAATAGTAGACTCCCGAAGCAACGCTTCGTCCTGTACGGAAGCCACCGCATTGACCTCGGCATGCGCTTCCCCGCATTTGCGATGAAAGCCTTCCCCGATAATCTTCCCGTCATGCACAATCACAGCGCCGACCATCGGATTAGGAGTCGTATTCCCCGCTCCGCCACGCGCCAGTTCGATGCAACGGGCCATATATTTTTCTTCTACAATCATCTTATACGCATTTCAACGAACAAAGATAAGAAAGTTATTTGGTTTGCAGGAAACTTGTTTATGAAGACGTCATAAATGTTTTTGACGCCCTCATTAATATTTCCGAGAGTGTCATTAATATTTATGAGGTCGTCGAATATAGATTTCCCGCAGAGCAAAGTCTGAATGCGTTAGTTCAAAATTTCTTAGTTTTGGACCTTCTACAAATTGAAAAATATACATTAACCCCCTGTTTCGACTGTTTTTCTATTTCGTCCGAAATCTTGATCGATTTTGGACTGACTCTTTTCACGGTTTTAACCGGCTCGGCTGACAACAGAGAAAATGTGGTGCCGAGTCCATGGCGAAAAGTGTACAATTTGATTATCGAAAGATGAAAACGCCGACAATGTGATAAACCTTAACTCCCGGAGAATCGAATATTTGCGAGCAAAGACGAACCGCGTTCCAAATATCCTAAGGAATTTATGAGGGCTTGTTGCCGTGAGGTGCGCAGAAAATTCCCTTGAAGTAACGCTTCATCGCTCTGAAGGTTGACTTCGCGCTATATGAAGTCAACCTTCAGAGCAACAAAGTTCCGGGTCAGAGCGATAAAGTCCCTCTTCATGGCGATAAGGTACCGGATCATAGAAAAAAGCCCCTTTTTGATAGCAGAAAAGTAGATTAGCATTTGTTCGGTTTCGGATGTTTTTTTACCCTGAAAAACGC
>NZ_QREV01000067.1 GCF_003363715.1 Parabacteroides acidifaciens | reverse complement strand
TCGCGAGGTGCCGAGTGCACTACACATTAGCACGGTCGTAATGGCAAAGAGGACGGTCGTAATTGTTGAAAACGCTCGAAAAAGGCGAAAAAGTCCCTTTTTGAGGTCAAAAAAGTGGATTAACATTTGTTTTGTTTTGGATATCTTTTAGACTTGAAAAATGCGTTTTATACAATAAGTCCCCCCTGCGGCAGACTCTCTTTTGTCAAATAATGAATTATCATAGTCTATATCTTCCTATATGTATGGCTGTTCAGGAACGATTTCATAGAGTGTGCCGCCGACTCCTTTACAACCTTCTCGTCTTTGTCGTTGTTTATACCCAAAGCTAACGATAAATACACACAAATGATGAGAAGATTTACCCTTTTATTCGTAGCTGCCTTGTCGGTCCTGTCGATGAGTGCGGCCCCCGTCGATATGGAACAGGCACGCAAGATTGCTCTTAGTTTCATAAAAAGCAATTATCCTCAGACCCGGTCGGGACAGGAAGCTCTTACGCTGGTTTGGACAGATGGCGTTACCGGAACCCGTTCCGGCAATAGTGATGCGATTGCTTCCGAGCCTACTTTCTATGTGTTCGATCGTACCGATGCTCCCGGTTTTGTGGTGGTAGCGGGCGACGATGCTGTCTATCCGATTCTTGGTTACGGCCGGGAACAGACGTTTTCCAAGGAAGGAATACCTTCCAACCTGCGTGCCTGGTTCGACAGTTATCAACGGCAGATAAATTGGTTGCGCAGTCATAATAAACAGGCTTCTGTCGCTACTCGCGAGGCTTGGGAAAAACTTGGCAACGGAAATTTGCAACTAAAGTCGACCGGTGTGGAACTCACAACCGTATTGTGGGATCAGATGACGCCTTATAATAATCTTTGCCCGGAGGTTAGCGGCCAGCGTACGCCGACCGGCTGTGTGGCAACTTCTACGGCTATCGCCATGCAGTATCACCAATGGCCGGATGTCGGTGAGGGCAGTCATTCCTATACTACGAAGACTTACAACCTGTCACTCTCTGCCACTTTCGACACTCCTTACCAATGGAATAATATGCCGGCTACTTACACCGCCGGACAGTACACCGACCAGCAGGCGCAAAATGTAGCGACCCTGATGTACGACTGCGGTGTTTTCTCCGACATGGACTATGCTCCCGGTAATAGCGGTGCTCTGATGCTGACGGCTGCACAAGGTCTGGTCAACTATATGAAGTATGATAAATCCCTCCATGTCCTGCAACGGGAGAACTATCAGACAGCCGAATGGGAGTCCATCATCAAAGGTGAACTCGACAATAACCGCCCCGTCGTCTATGGTGGCGAGAATGATCAGAAAGAAGGGCATCAGTTTATTATCGACGGCTACAATACAGCCGATTATTACCATGTCAATTGGGGATGGAGTGGACTGGCCAACGGCTACTATCTGCTTGCCGTACTCGAACCCGAAGAACAGGGAACGGGTGGTAACAGCGGTGGGGGATTCTCTCTCGACCAGATGGCGATGATCAGTATGCAGAAGCCTGTCGAAGGTTCCACCTATGAAGATGTGCTGACCTTTTTCTATGGTGAAAGCGGAGGAATCGTCTTTGACGGATTGGACGCATCGACCGATATGTTTGAACCGGGGCAGATGTTTGAGGTGCAGTTCGGCTATGTCGGCAATATGAGTATCCGTAACTTTACCGGTGACTTAGTTGTTGCGCTTGTCAACAAAGACGGGAATACGAAAGAGCTGATTTCTTCCGAAAAGTCTGTATCCATTGATATAAATAACGGGATAGGCGGAGAATTGGCTTGTACGATTACCCAGCCGATAGCATCCGGAGACTGCATCCGTCTCCTTTATAAGAGCAGTGACGGAAACGACTGGAAATGGGTGAGAGGCGGAACCGATACTTATGGTGAAATTGCAGTGGACGGTAGCGATGTGGCGAACGAAGAGATAGCAGTCCCGTCGCCTGTAACTGTTTCCTGCAATACCGGCGGAGCCGTTTCCGTTACTTCCCCGGTAGCTATAGAGGAAATTACATTATATGATATCAAGGGTCGTTTGTTGAAAAAGCAACCGGCCGGAGGTAATACAGAGGTATCGCTTTCCTGCGCAGGATATCCGGCCGGTGTTTATGTGATGGAAGTGCTTACTGCCGAAGGAAAAAGCAGCCATAAGCTATTCCTGTCATTCGCCTTTTAGTAGCGGCCAGTTCGGGTCTTTGACATGTTCCCGCTGCATGATGGCTTTCAGTTCGGCCACTTTGTCGGGATAGCTGTCCAGGATATTATGTCTTTCCGAAGGATCGGACGCCAGGTTGTAAAGTTCGTAGTAAGGTTTGTCACCGCGAATGTTCATGTGAACCAGTTTCCACGGACCTTTACGAACAGCCTGGCGGCCGTTCAGTTCCTGAAATTCGAAATACAGGAATTCATGCTCTTTCTGCCCTTTGCGGTTTTGCAATAGCGGCAACATGCTGACGCCGTCCATTTCTTTCTGTTTGGCTTTCGGATGGATGATCTCTTCGAAGGTTGGCAATACATCCCAGAAGGAGCACATAAAGTCTGTTTCCGTACTTGGCTGCACGTGTCCCGGCCACGAGATAATCATCGGCACACGGATACCGCCTTCGTAGAGGTCGCGTTTGTAGCCGCGATAAATGCCGTTGCTGTTAAAGAAGTCGGGATCGGCGCCACCTTCCATGTGCGGGCCGTTATCGCTGGCAAAGATGATGATCGTATTGTCGTACAAGCCTTTGTCTTTCAGTTTCTGGACAATCTGTCCGACATAAACGTCCAGACGGTAAACCATGGCAGCAAAGGTTGCGTGCGGATAGAATTGTGTGCAGTAGCCGCCTTTGCGGAAAGCCGGGCTGCCCGGTTCTACACCGTGGTAAGGCTTTTCCGGATATAGGCCACGGAACTTTTTAATGATGCTGTCTTCAGGTACGATCAGTTCTGCGTGCGGGATGATGGTCGGATACCACATGAAGAAGGGTTCGTCCGGATTCATATTGTCCAGGTATTCCAGTGCTTTCCCGTGGATAAGGTCTTGCGAATAGGTTCCTTTTCCGTATTGTACATTCAGGTTGTTATCTGTCAATTCCACTCGTTTGTCGTTGTCCCAAAGATGGTCGGGGTAATAGCTGTGTGCCAACAACTGGCAGTTATATCCGTAGAAAGTGTCGCATCCCTGATTCTTCGGATCACCGGTCGAACCGATAAAACCCAATCCCCATTTACCGAAAGCGGAAGTCTTGTAACCGGCCTCTTTCATCACCTGGAAGATGGTGCGGGCATCTGCCGGGAGCGGGAACTGTCCTTCCGGATCGAGTTCAAGGTTTCCGCGGACAGGCGTGTGTCCGCTATGCGTACCGGTTAGCAGGCAGGAGCGGGAAGGGGCGCTGACGGTCGTTCCCGAATAACATTGCGTGAAACGCATTCCGTTTTGTGCCAGCTTATCGATGTTGGGAGTTTCGAACTTTTCCTGCCCGTAGCAGCTTAGATCGCCATAGCCCAGATCATCGGCCAGGATAAAGACAACGTTCGGTTTCTTATCCTTATTCTTTTCGGCATGGATGAAAGGAGCTGCCAACAGAATACCGGTTGAGATTAAAATAGCTTGTTTCATGATATTATGTTTTTTGTTTGAATGGTTACAAAGTTATATCTTTATGTAAAGAATAACTATCTTTGAGCGTAAAATCTAACTGAATATCATGAAAAAGATAATTTGTTTTTTCTCTATTCTTCTTTCCCTTTTGTGGATGAGTTGCTCGAATCAGACTGCATCTTCTTATTATCTGGATGCTGTAAACGGAGATGACAGCCAAAACGGGCTGACGGAAGCGACCGCCTGGAAAAGTCTTTCCGGACTCCGGAATGTCGAACTTAAGCCCGGCGACAGGATACGGTTGAAAAGAGGCGGAACCTTTACAGGAGAACTGGAAATATCGGGACAGGGGACGCCGGATAACCGGATTTACGTTGAGGCATACGGAGAAGGCGATAAACCTTGCATCGTAGGAAATGATACATCCTTGTACGCTGTCCGCATTTTCAATTCGGATTACCTGACGCTCCGGAATATCGCGATCGTGAATACGGGAAAGGAACGCCGTCCGCACCGCACGGGACTGAAGATAGAATGCCGGGATTACGGAGTTTCCAGAAATATTGTGGTGGACGGCGTGGATGTACGGGATGTGAACGGCTCACTGGTCAAGGAAGAAGGAGGCGGTAGCGGTATCCTGATCGTTAACGGCGGAAAGGACATCGTTTCCGTATTTGACAGTTTGACGATAGAAAATTGCCATATCCTGCGCTGTGCCCGCAATGCGATGATCTGGTCCGGCTATAGCAGCCGGGAAAACTGGCATCCGAGTAAACATACGATTGTCCGCAATAACCTGATAGAGGAGGTGCCGGGTGATGGCATCGTTCCGATCGGCTGTGACAGCACGTTAATCGAACACAACGTAATGCGCAACTGCCCCGCCATTCTTCCCGATTCGGAAGCGGCTGCCGGTATCTGGCCTTGGAGCTGCGACAATACGGTCATCCAGTTTAACGAGGTGAGCGACCATAAAGCTCCCTGGGATGCGCAGGGATTCGATTCGGATTGGAACTGCCGGAATACGCTTATCCAGTATAATTACAGCCACGACAATGACGGCGGTATGGTCCTGATTTGTAACTCCGGTGAATCTCCCGCCACGTTCAATGCCGGGAATGTCGGTACTGTTATCCGTTATAATATCAGTATAAACGACGGACGCCGTACCCGGCCGACGCGTGCCGGTATGTTTTCTCCTTCCATCCATATAGCCGGTCCGGTGAAGAACACGACGATCAGCCATAACATTATCCATGCAAACAGGAGGGCGACGAAAGAAGCCGACCGCAGCATGATTACTTCCGACTCGTGGGGCGGCTATTCTGACAGTACTTTTGTATGGGGAAACATCTTTTATACGCAGGAGGCAAGTACATTCAATTTTACGAAGTCGACAAACGATGTATTTGAAGGGAATTATTACTTAGGAACGTTTAAGATGAAACCGGCGGACAAGGATGCACGGTCTGTCTCAGAAGCATACCAGAAGCTGGTTGAAAAGGATGCCGATGGTTTTGAAGGCCTGTCCGTGCTGATGGACACGATCGGGATTGCCGGTTCGGAAGGCGTCTTTGTGAATGAAAATGCAATCCGCAGATTTTTTGATAGGTGAAAAATAGTACCTTTGTACGGTTGAACTCATAAAAAGATTATAACAGTGGCTAAGATAGTTGAAACTCCCCTGATGAAGCAGTATTTCGATATAAAGGCGAAACATCCCGATGCAATCCTGCTATTCCGTGTAGGCGACTTTTACGAAATGTATGGCGAAGATGCCGTGACCGGAGCCGAAATACTGGGTATCGTACAGACGAAGAAGGCGAACGGACCGGGACAGACGGTTGAAATGGCCGGTTTCCCGCATCATGCGCTCGACAGCTATCTGCCTAAACTGGTCCGTGCCGGTAAACGTGTTGCTATCTGCGACCAGTTGGAAGACCCGAAACTGACGAAGAAGTTGGTGAAGCGCGGTATCACCGAACTGGTGACTCCGGGCGTTTCCATTAACGATAATATCCTCAACCATAAAGAGAACAACTTTCTTGCCGCGATCCATTTCGGCAAGGATATATGCGGGATTGCTTTTCTCGACATTTCTACCGGCGAGTTCCTGACCGCCGAAGGTACGGTCGACTATGTCGATAAGCTGCTGAACAACTTCTCTCCGAAAGAAGTACTGGTCGAGCGGGGCAGCCGCAAACGTTTCGAGGAGGCTTTCGGTCCCCGCTTCTTTATTTTCGAGCTGGACGACTGGGTGTTTACGCCAGAAACGGCTAATGACCGCCTGCTAAAACATTTTGAGACGAAGAATCTGAAAGGTTTCGGAGTGCAGCATCTGAAATTGGGAGTCGTCGCCTCGGGCGCTATCCTGCATTACCTGGACCAGACGCAGCATACACATATATCGCATATCACATCCCTTTCCCGTATCGAAGAAGACCGTTACGTCCGCTTGGACAAGTTTACCGTCCGCAGCCTGGAGCTGGTCGGAACGATGAACGAGGAGGGAACCAGCCTGCTGGATGTCCTGGATAAGACTGTTTCGCCGATGGGTTCGCGTATGTTGCGTCGTTGGATACTTTTCCCTTTGAAGGATGTCAAGCCTATCCATGAACGGCAGGATGTGGTGGAATACTTCTTCCGTCATCCCGAAGTAAAAGAACTGTTGGAGGAGAAGTTGGAACAGATAGGAGACCTGGAACGTATTATCTCCAAAGTGGCTGTCGGCCGTGTATCGCCCCGCGAGGTGGTACAGCTGAAAGTAGCCCTCCGCGCTATCGAGCCGATTAAGGAAGCTTGCATGGCGAGCGATGAACCGAGCCTTTGCCGGATCGGCGAACAACTGAATGCCTGTGCGCTGATTCGCGACCGGATCGAGAAGGAAATCAATAACGACCCGCCCTCCCTGCTGAACCGCGGCGGGGTGATTGCGACAGGGGTCAATGCCGAACTCGACGACCTGCGCGCCGTCGCCTATTCGGGAAAAGACTATCTGCTGAAGGTACAGCAACGCGAAATAGAACTGACAGGTATATCGAGCCTTAAAATAGGCTTCAACAACGTGTTCGGTTACTACATCGAAGTGCGCAATGCCTACAAGGATAAAGTCCCTGCCGAATGGATCCGCAAGCAGACGCTGGTCAATGCCGAACGCTACATTACCGAAGAACTGAAAGAATACGAAGAAAAGATATTAGGTGCGGAGGAAAAGATACTTTCCCTGGAAGGGCGTCTCTTTAACGAACTGGTGCTCTGTCTTTCCGAATATATCCCGCCTATCCAGATAAATGCGAACCTGATCGGGCGTTTAGACTGTCTCCTTTCGTTTGCCAAGGTGGCCGAGAGCAACCGCTATATACGGCCGGACGTGAACGATTCGCAGGTGATCGATATTAAGGCGGGCCGTCACCCGGTCATCGAGAAGCAGTTGCCGATCGGAGAGCCTTATATCGCGAACGATGTCTATTTGGATGACGAAAAGCAGCAGATTATTATTATCACCGGGCCGAATATGGCCGGTAAGTCCGCCCTGCTCCGCCAGACGGCGCTGATTACGCTGATGTCTCAGATAGGTTGCTTTGTCCCTGCCGAATGTGCCCATATCGGGATTGTGGATAAGATATTCACTCGTGTCGGCGCTTCGGATAATATATCGGTCGGCGAGTCTACCTTTATGGTGGAGATGAACGAGGCTTCGGACATCCTCAACAATA
Source organism: Parabacteroides acidifaciens (assembly GCF_003363715.1). Classification (GTDB taxonomy): domain Bacteria; phylum Bacteroidota; class Bacteroidia; order Bacteroidales; family Tannerellaceae; genus Parabacteroides; species Parabacteroides acidifaciens. The sequence goes on along the minus strand of NZ_QREV01000067.1, from coordinate 16,324 downwards.
TGTCTTCCCGCAGCCTTGTCCTTTTCGACGAGTTAGGACGCGGGACCAGTACGTACGATGGTATCTCCATTGCCTGGGCGATCGTAGAGTATATCCACGAGCATCCGAACGCCCGTGCAAAAACGCTTTTTGCCACGCACTATCACGAACTGAACGAGATGGAGTCCTCTTTCAAGCGCATCAAGAACTACAATGTCTCGGTGAAGGAGGTTAACAACAAAGTGATCTTCCTGCGGAAGCTGATTCCCGGCGGAAGCGAACACAGTTTCGGTATCCATGTGGCCAAGATGGCAGGGATGCCGAAGAGTATCGTGAAACGTTCCAATGAGATACTGAAACAACTCGAAACGGAAAACCGCCAGGAAGGCATTGCCACCGAAAAGCGCAAAGGCATCAAGAGCAAACCGGTCAAAGGAATCGCCTCGTCGGCCGACGGCTACCAGTTGAGCTTCTTCCAGCTCGACGATCCTGTCCTCAGCCAGGTGCGTGACGAGATCAAGAATCTGGACGTAAACAATCTGACTCCTTTGGAAGCATTGAATAAGTTGAGCGAGATACGGAGGATCATCACCGGGAAGTGATGACGCGTGCTTTGTTCTCGAATATATAATTTAATAAGATAATCAGATATGGAAAAACTTCACCCGGTACGGCGCTTGCTGTACACCGCTTTCTTATTGTTGTCTGTGTGCATCCTGAGTGCGCAGGTTCCTGTGGTCCCTTCACCGGAGGTTTTGGATAAGCCTTTCGGAGAAGCGGATAGAGCAGCCTTTTCTACTCCCGACAAAGTTTTCTATCCGGAGACATGGTTCCATTATATCGGTGGAAATGTTTCCTTAAAAGGTATCACCGCCGATCTGGAAGCGATTGCCGCAGCCGGTTTTTCCGGGATACAGCTGTTTCATGGGCAATTCGGTACTGTCTGGCCGGGAACGGATTCCCAGATTGCCTGCCTGAGTCCTTTGTGGGATCATGCGGTTAAGCATACAGCCGAGGAGTGCAAGCGGTTGGGATTGCGGTTTACGATGCAAGGTTGTCCGGGATGGGCGATGGCAGGCGGTCCTTGGATTAAGCCGGAAAATGCCATGCGCCATTTGGTTTGGAGCCGGACGGATGTGACGGCAGGCACTTTACATAAGCAACTCCCCATACCACAACCGAGCGGGGAAGACTGGCGGGACTACCGGGATGTGGTTGTCCTGGCTTTCCCGACTCCGGATGGCGATACAGGCGAACCGTTACAGGCGGACGGGATCACCAGTAATGTGGAATGCAACTGGACGGATTATTTGCAGGGAAAGGCTGAAAAGCCGTTGAACCTGTCTCCCGCCGCCAATGGCCCTTACTGGCTGGAAATAGCTTATCCGGAGGAGACTGTTGTCCGGACAATCGAATTGTCTTCCGTCCGGCAAATGAACCATAGCTGGTGTTTCGAGCCGGGAGTCAGCCTGAAAATGGAAGCTGTCATGCCGGAAGGAGGGAGCGTCGAGGTCCTGAATACCGAAATGCCGCAAAGCAACTGGCAGGACGACCGGACGATTTCGCTTTCATGCAGGGAAGTAAAGGGAGCGAAGAAATACCGCATCAGCATCGTAAATAAACACGATATGGCGTTGCAATCCTTACGCCTGTTCTCGGCAGCCCGCAAGAACAACTGGGAGTCGGAAGCGGCGTGGACATTACGCACGATGGAACGGAAAGGAGATGCCATCCGTTATGCCGATGACGCTTACCTGCATACGGGCCAAATCTATGACCTCACCGGCAAGATGAATGCCGACGGCCTCTTGGAATGGGAAGCGCCTGCCGGCAAGTGGACGATCCTGCGGGTGGGACATGTCAATACGGGAATGAAGAACGGCCCTGCACCGGCGGAAGGAACCGGCTGGGAATGCGACAAGTTCTCTTTGGATGGTTCCAACGCACAGTTTGACGGATATTTGGGAAGGCTCTCCAACGGTCCGTTGGCCGGCGGTCTGCTGAAAGGTGTCCTTTTCGATAGCTGGGAATGCAGGACGCAAACCTGGACCGCCCGTATGGAGGAGGAGTTTGAGAAGAGAACCCGTTACCCGCTGCGGAAATGGCTGCCGGCCCTTTTCGGCTATGTGGTCGACGATCCGGAAACGACCACCCGCTTCCTGAACGACTGGAGACAGGTCATCAACGGCCTGTTTGTGGATAATTTCTTTGGCAACATGGCCAACAGGGCGAAAGAGCAGGGTATGTCCATTTCGTATGAGACGGCGGCCGGAGATGTATTCCCGGCAGATATCCTCGAATATTATAAATATGCGGATGTCCCCATGTGTGAATTCTGGCAACCGATGACCGAAAACTATGTCGGTTCGCTGAACTTTAAGCCGATTAAACCCGCCACTTCCGCCGCCCGTATCTACGGCAAACCGCGTGTGGCAGCCGAGGCCTTTACCTCTTTCAGCCATACCTGGGACGAATCGTTCCCGATGTTGAAGGAAGTGGCGAACGTAAATAGCATAGAAGGTGTGACGCATCTGATCTTTCATACCTATACGCACAACCCGCAGGTCGGCTTCCTGCCTCCCGGCACTTCGTTTTCGGGGGCCGGTATCGGTACGCCTTTCCTGCGCGGGCAGACCTGGTGGAAATACATGCCTGACTTCACAACCTATCTGGCAAGATGCGGTTATTTGCTGGAGCGGGGAAAACCGGTTTCCGATGTCCTATGGTATCTGGGAGATGAAATAGACCATAAACCGGACCAGGAGTTTCCTTTCCCGGCAGGTTTCAAATATGATTATTGCAATACGGATGTCCTGTTGAACCGCTTGTCTGTCCGGGACGGACGTATCGTTATGCCGGAGGGAATCAGTTACAGTGTTTTGTGGTTGCCCGAGACGACCCGTATGTTGCCTGAAACGGTGGAAAAACTGTATGCCCTGATCGATGCCGGAGCGATTGTCATCGGTGACGCTCCTGCCGGATTGGCTACTCTGATGGGTGGCAAAGAGGCTTCCGACCGGTTGAATAAAGCCGTCCGCCGGATCTGGACCGCTCCCGGTATCCATACAATCGGAAAAGGCCGGATCGTTTCGGGTATGCCGCTCGATAAGAGCCTGGCAGCGCTGAATCTTCAGCCGGATGTCAGACAGACCGACGCCTTGTGGTCGCATCGCCGGGCAGGCGATACGGACTGGTATTATGTCTGTGCGCCGAAGGGGAAAGGCTTTAAAGGCACCTTGGATTTCCGTGTAAGTGGGAACGTCCAGTTATGGAATCCGGTAAATGGTGAAATGAATGATATCCCTGTCCGGTCGGTCGACGGCAGGACACAGGTTCAGTTAGATTTGCCTCAGTCCGGTTCTTGTTTTCTCGTTTTCAATGCGCCCGGCAGTCCGGTACAGGAGCTTCGGGAACGGCAGCTTGTATCCACCTTGCCTTTAAATAGTCCTTGGGAACTCCGTTTTCCGGAGGGCTGGGGAGCACCGGCTTCCATCTCCCTTCCCGTATTGAAATCCTGGAAAGACCTGGACATTCCGGCGGAAGGGAAAGCCTTCTCCGGTACAGCCACCTATTCCACTCAGTTTGAAGTTAAAAAAATAGATAAGAACCGGACCTACCGGCTCGACTTAGGCGATGTACAACGGATTGCCGAAGTCTATCTGAACGGACAAAAGGTAGGCGTTGCCTGGACTATGCCTTACGAGATGGATGTTACCTCTTATCTGAAGAAAGGGAAAAACACATTGGTCGTGAAAGTTACAAATACCTGGTTCAACCGTCTTGTCTACGACGTAAACCGTCCGGAAGCCGAACGAAAGACCTGGGTCCTGAAATGGCCGGATAAAGATGCCCCTCTAAGAGACAGTGGCTTGTTAGGACCCGTCTCTCTGAAGATAGAACAGTAAGGGAATGTATCATTTTGTCATTTTTAATCCAAGAAACATTGTTTCTTCTTACAAAATATGATTTTTGGTGTGAGAAACGTTGTTTCTTGTTGCAAAATGATATTTTTACAGTCAGAAACGCTGTTTCTTGGGTTAAAATGAAATTTTTGCAGCCGGAGAAGGCGTTGCTGATCGCAAAAATTCGATTTTGTAACAAGAAACAGCGTTTCTAACCGTAAAAACAAGTTTTTAAATCCGTACGATCGGAATATCTAACAGGAAAGCAATTTTTGTCAGCTTATCGGCTATGTGTCCGATGCCGATGGCACAATGGTGGGAGGGGCCTGCTTTGCTCCAGTTGTCCATAAAGGCGCGTGCCCCGCAACTGAAGTGGTAGCGGCTGTTCGTGTTTCCTATTTGCAGGGTAGGGCCGTCGACCGATTCTCCTTCTGCCGTGAGGAGGAAAACGCCCTCTTTCCCTTCGCATACGGAAAGGAAGGTGACGGGACCCTGTTTGACCCGCATCTGGATAGATAAACCTTTGCCCGGCTTGCCATGATAGATGGGCAAGGGAACGAGGCTTACTTTTCCTTCCGCGATGGCAAAATGGGCGGGACCGTCGTGTCCCCACAGGACGACATCATCGTTGAAGTCCATCGCATACGGTTCGGAGAAAGAACCGCCGGCTCCTAAAAGGGACATTATTTTCATCGCCTGTACGTTCTTTACTTCGCATTCGCCGGCAACAGGGATGCCGCGCCCTGTGAGCAGCGTGTTTCCGGCAATGACCGACGTGACGATATGCTCGTAATCATTGCCCTGCCATCCTTCGTAGTAATAAGCCATCGAACCGAGGCGGTGCGCTTCGACTAACTTGTCGAGGGCGACCGATGTCCGGGCGGCACGGTCCAGTTCATACTCTTCACAGTTGGGATCGACTTCGAACATCGTACGGAATTCCTGCCGTTTTGCCTTTAGCTCTTCTTCGGTCACCTGATCGCGATAAGCCTTCAGTTCGCACATCTCCAACAGCTCGATATGGGTGCCGAAGGTGGTCGATTGGAGGGTGGTGTCGGTGTAGACGTCCAGCATTCCGCCGTAATAGTGTCCGAGGATTCCCATCCGGTTGTTGCGCATTCCCCGTACGGCCCGGGCGGCATCGATCCAGTTCTCTATTTCTTTCCAGACTGCCGGTTCCCGGAGGTATCCCGTTATGATATCATATTTGAGGTCTGCCCGGTTGAACACGCAGGCGAACTCCGGAGTGGAGCAGGCCTGGCAATGCGCCAGCCATTCGCCGGTCATTTTCCCCCGGTCGCCTAATCCGTTGATATAGTCGTAGTCTATCGCCGCAACGGGTTGGAGGTTTAAGAGGACAACCGGCGTTTTGATGCGTTGGGCTATGGGAAGGACCGTCGATGAAAGGGCATACGTGGAGATGAAGATAAAGAGGATTTCGATCTCTTCGCTTTTCAGTTCCTCCGCCGCACGGATCGCCTTTTCGGGCGTGTCCACCATGCCGCCGTCGATAACGACAGCCTGCAGGTCCGATATCCGGTTGCCGATCTCTTGTTGGTAACCTGTTAACCGGGGGAGCAATCCCTCGAACTGATCCCAATAGGTGCACAGTCCGACTCCGATTAAACCTACTTTTACTTTCTTTTCTGCTGTGTTCATCATGTCTTTATATCGTTATATTTTCTTTGCATGAAAAGTATAAATCCCGGAACCGACCGTTATCACGATGTATTTGTTCCCTTCTTTCCGGTACTCGATACCGGGAATATCCTGCAGGCGGATGCCGCTTTCCGTTATCTGCGCGTCGTTGGCGGACGGGAGATAGACGGATGCCCGGCTGTTTGCAGGTACTTCCACCCGGATCGTAAACTCTTTTTCGTTGTCTTTCCAGTCCGAGACGATCCGTCCGTAGGGCGATTCGTAGGAAGCGTTTGCTTCGCGGACATCGCCGACCGGTTCGGGCTTGATGACAATATGCTTGAATCCGAACGAATCCTCCTGCTGGCGGATACCGCCTAGCCCGCTGAACAGCCATTCCATCAGGTGTCCTAACATAAAGTGGTTGTTGGAGACAAACCCGTATGCCTGCCACGATTCGGTGAGGGCGGTCGCCCCGTGCGCCAGTTGCCAGCCGTATCCCGGCGTGTCGTATTTGCAGTTCATGTCGTAGATCACATCCGACGCGCCGCCTGCTTCGAGGGCACGCAGCACGTAACGGTAGCCTACGTCGCCTGCCGTCAGTGCATTGTCCCGGCTGCGTATATTGGCGATCAGGTTATCGAACACCTGTTGCCTGTTTTCCGGAGTGGTCAGCCCCATATAGAGGGCGACGGCGTTTGCCGCCTGGCTGTCGCGATCGTACTTGCGGGTGGACGGGTTCCAGAAAGTCCGGTTGAAGGCTTGTTTGATCCGGGCGGCCAGCTCGCTGTATTGGCGGGCATCCTCCGGTTTGCCTAAAAGATTGGCCATCTTTTCCATCAGCGTGACGTCGTAATAGTAAATGGCGGTGGCCGTGACGCCGTTTGAAGTCAGCTGTGCCTCTCCCGGGCTTTTGGGGCCGATGTCGAACCAGTCTCCTAAGCCGTAGGCGATAATATGGTTGTCGGCTTTTGAAGACAGGTAGTCGATGTACCGCTGCATATCCGGATAATAGGTCTCGATCAGGCGCGTGTCGCCGTACCATTGGTAGATATACCAGGGACTGATGATGAACGTGCTTCCCCATTCCGGCGTGTCCTTGAAACCGCCTTCAAACTCGACCAGTTCGGGGGCGATAGTCGGTATCATGCCATTGGCGGCCTGCGTGGAGCGCATATCGTTGAATGTCTTTTCATACAGGCGTGCCAGGTTGTATCGGTATTGTACGGAATATTGCATCAGATGCGCCTCTTCCAGCCAGCCTAACTTCTCGCGATGCGGACAGTCGGTCAACACGCTTGCCATATTGCTGCGGATCGCCCAGTCGATCAGTTCGTACGTCTGGTTGAACAGAGGTTTCGAGCAATGGAAACTACCGGCGTTTTCCGCTGAGTTGCAGGTATGGAGGCCTGTAATCTCTGTGATTTCAGGCAGTCCGTCCGGGTTGGGTTGTCCGGCTGGGACAGCCCCTTCCACCTGTACGTAGCGGAAGCCGTAGTAGGTGAACCGGGGTTGCCAGCTTTCCGCGCCGTTCCCTTTCGGGGTGTAGCCGAACCAGAACGGGGCGCCGCTCGCACTCTGGTTGACGGTGCTGTCCGGGTTCAACAGTTCGGCGGGATAGAGTTTGACCGGTTGCGCCATCCGGGCGTTCAGGGAGAGATGCACGATACCGGAGAAGTTCTGTCCCAGGTCATATACCCACTGTCCCTGCCGGTTTTTGAAAAGGCGGACAGTCGGAATCCGGTCGCGTACGGTCAGCGGTGCGGAGCGTTGGGAGAGAAGCCGCGTTTTCCAGCCCGTGTCTAAGGCTTTATCCCAGGAACGGTCGTCGAAACCGGGTTGCATCCAGCCGGCCTGTTCCTTGTTGGCATCATAGTCTTCGCCACCGTAGATGCTGCTGTAGGTGACGGGGCTTTCCGTCGCTTTCCAGTCCGTACCGGTTACGACAGTCTGTGTGCTGCCGTCCGCATAGTCTATTTGTATCTTCATAAGCAGACGGGGCGCGCCGTAAGAGGCGAGCAGTTTGAAATAGCGTTCACGCGGGATGTTGAAAAAGCCGTTCCCGAGCATGACGCCGACTGCGTTTTGCCCCTGCTGCAACTGCCCGGTAATATCGAAGGAGACATACAGGGCGCATTTGTCATACTTCGTCCATCCCGGATCGAGGAAATTGTTGCCGACCTTATCCCCGTTGAGGAACATATCGAAATGTCCGAGTCCGGAAACGTATGCGACCGCCCGCTTCACCGGCTTTTGAACTGCAAACTCTTTCCGGAACTGGGGCAGCCGGTACATGCCGGTCTTTTTCCCTTTCAGGGCGCGGTCCACGTTGGTCAGGCCGTGCAATCCGGTCGTGATTATTTCATCTTTCCTGTCTTTTTCCCATGCGATCCATTTAGCATTGTTCCAGTCTTTCTCCGAAAGAAGCCCCATGCCGAACCGGTGGATCAGGCTCCAGGGCGAGGGATTTCCTTCTTTATCCCAGCTTTTTACTTTCCAGTAATATACTTGTCCGGCTTTCAGTTCCTTTCCGTTGAAGGGAACAAGAACGGAGGATGAGGAGTTGTTTTTCCCGCTGTCCCAGATATTCCCGTCACCGGCTTGCAGCTTTTCCGGCGAGTCGGCTACGAGTATCTGCCAGGCCGATTGCTCGAAGTTACGCTGTTGCGCCTGTATCTGCCAGCTGAAGCGGGGCTGAGGCGTTTCGATTCCCAACGGCTCTTCCTCATGTTCGCACCGCAGGTTGTACACGGAATGAGTACCCGCCGCCTGTAAAAGGACCGGAAAGAGGATGAACAGGATACAAATGCTAAATGGTTTCGTTTTCATGGTACTGACCTTGTTAATGTATTAATTCGAAATCTTCCGTCAACCCGTAGTCCATCATCTGATATTCGTTTCCGGGTATCGGTTTGTCTACGTTTTTCCAGTGCCAGGGCGAAGCTAAGCCGGGAGCCGGATTCTTGTAATGCGGGCCTAACAGGTTCTTCAGGCTGCCGATCACATGCACGTCGATGTTGTTGTCTCCCTCTTTCAGATAGGGCGTAACATCCAACTGCCAGGGGTCGAAAGCGATGATACCGGCCTTTTGTCCGTTTACATATACTTCGGCTACCGTGCCGCTCCACTTGTTCAGCTTGACGGCATACCGCCCTGCCAGGTTGTTTACGGTGTAGTTCTTGCTATAACTCATATCCCAGGAGTAGAACGGCTGTTGCTGCTCCTTCCAGCTGCCTAATGTGAAAGACGTTTGCGGGGTACTGATGCTCCATCCCTCTTTTTCGGGTACTACCGAGAAGTTTCCGGTGATGTAGACAGGTTCTATCTCCGCAAAGATACTCATCGGGCTGATGCTGAGTTCGACCGTATTGTTGCCTTTCTTCACTAACTCGCCGATCGGGTAGACACCGAAGGAGCGGTCCAGCCACCATTCGCCCGGAATGGCTTTGACGGTGCTGCCGTTTACTTTGACGGTGAACAGTTCGGGACGTTCGGCCACGAGCTTCATTCCGGAATAGTCGAATGCATCGTTTACCGTGAAATGATAGGAAGCCGTAAAACCGCCATCCTTGAAGTTGTCGCGGTCCAGAATGTTCCGTTTGTATTGGACGGAGGTGTTCCAGGGATTGCCGTTCGCGAATCCATGCGCCTTGAAAGCGATGTCGGCGGCCTGTGAGAAGTGCACTTTCTTATGCGTTTGCCCTTTTACCGTCACGTCGCAGAAGTCGATTGTCAGCGCATTGTCTTTCAGGCGGCTGACTACAGTCTGGCCGGTTGCCGTAAGCGGACTGTTCCCTGCTTTCTGAGGACGTGCCGGATAGTTCCCTGCGCGCTTGGACGGACAGTAGAGCAGAAGGCTTCCCGCCGGTTCAATCGTAAAGGATACGTTTTGCTTGTCCCCCTCTTTTGAAGAGGGATATGTATAGATTTCACCGCTTAAAGCATCCATTTCCAGGACGGCTTTGCCCGGTATCGAGAACATTCCGTTGACGGCTTCGTCCATCGAAGAGTTGACAAGGAAAAGCAATTCCCCGTCTGCAAACAGGCGGCGCTGATGGTACAGGTTACCTCCGTTGAAGCTGATCCGGAACGGATCGGAAGAGAAATACTTGCCGATCACATCCCGGGACAATCCGGGTAGTGTGGTGACGGCTGCCTTGGAAAGCAGTTCCGACAGTCCGTTGTCGACCGCTCCGTCTATCCGGGTGGGAGAGGAGAAGGCAACGATTTTACCTCCCTGTTCGACGAACCGGCTGAGGAGGTCGAAGGTCGGTTTGTTCACTGTTTCCATCATTGGGGGCAGGACAAGTGTCGAATAGGATGCCTTACCCACGATGAAACGGCCGTTTTCGACCTTTCCCTGGTCTTTGATGATGTTTTCGGAGCCGAGGTCATATTCCACCTGATTCTTTTCCAAAGTCGTTACAAACGCCTGGAATGCGGTCCCTATCTCCATCAGTTTCGGGGAGCTTCCGGCATGGACGTAGTAGCTCCACAGCGTCGAGTTGGGTTCCAGTACCAGGATATCGTTCTTCTGGATGCCTTTGCTCATGACTAACGAGAGGCGTCCGTAGTAGTCGTTCAGTTCGCGATAGTTCGACCACCAGGGGGAATGATAGGTGAAGACGGGCGGATAGTCATACTTGCGCGCCCCTGTCAGTGTCATGTGCGCCAGGTGCTGGTTCATGAAGTTTACGCCTAACACATATTCCCAGTCGCCCAGCCGTTTGAAGTCTTTGAACGTTTCGTCCCATCCGCCGCCGCCATAGGTTTCGCTGAGCGTGCGTGAGCGGCCCGTCTGGTTGGCTGCACTGCGTAATTCCTTTACGGCCCGGATATTTCCGAACTGCGCTTGCGGGCTGGTTTCATTGAACTGGTTGAAAAGCATGTCGATTGCCGGGACCTGATGCCAGGCGTACATCGCCATGTTGTCGGGGCCGTCGTTCATCTGTGGCCAGCCGTGTTCCCAGTAATGGCCTGTCCATTTCAGGTTATTGGCCTCGCAATAGTTGTGCCAGGGCTTGGACCAGCGGTCGACGAATAGCTGCAACAGCGTTTCCATATAGTTGTGGCGCACCTGTTTCCAGTTGCCTGTCTCTTCGTTGAGGAGCGGAAGGAGCGGAAGAAGATCGTATCCCCATTGCTTTTGGAATACCTCGAACAGGTCGGGAGTCCAGCGCAGGCCGCCCGGACTGCTGATGTTAGGCTCATCGGAGAAGACACCGAAAACGGATTTCCCGAATTCCTCTTTGATCGTTTTCTCGTATCCTTTCATCGTGACATCGATGAATTTCTCAGTGACGCCGGGCACAAGCAGGTCGACGTAGGAGTAACCGCCATACCAGTCCGATTTTCCCAGATAGGTCTTTTTGTAGAGATAATATTCCCCTTTTGCTTTTTTGTATGTACCCAACGTCTGTGTGATGTCGGTCCATTTGTCCCCTTCCTTTTTCAGGATGATGAAATACTCGTCCGTTTTGTCGGGCAGCAAGTCCGCTTTCGTCAGGGCGAGTCCCTGCCCCTGGTTGTATGATTCGGGCATTTCTTCCGGCACATGTCCGCCGGCAAAGCCACTCGGGTAGGAGTTCTCGTCATAGATCCAGATGTCCAGTCCCATCTCTTTCCCTTTGTCTACGGCATGGCGGAAAAGGGAATACCATTCGTCGGACATATATTCGGTGATCAGTCCCGGGCGGGGATGGATGAAGGCCCCTCCGCAACCGGCGTCTTTAAATTCTTTCAGCATGCGGTCTATCTCGGCTTCCGTGACTTTCCCGTTCCACACCATAAAGGGGGCTGTACGGTACTCGGACGAAGGGTCGGCGAACTGTGCTTCCAATGTTGCGAAGTTGTCTGCCGTTTCAACCTTGTTGTCCTTGCAACCGGTCGCACCGAGAGACAGCAGCCCTCCCGCTACGGCAAACATAAAGTTTCTGATAATGTGTTGTGTATTCATGGTGATAATAGTAAAAAAAGACCTTCACTACAAAAGTAAAGGTCTTTTTGTTAATGTGAGTATTAATAACCAGGATTTGGAGTTAAAAGACTATTAATTTGTAATTCCCGATAAGGTATCGGATACAAAAGATATTCTTGTTTGATCTGATACGTTCTGTCCGGCAGGTCTTTATCGACCGTCTTGATGTATTTTCCGTATTCGGTCATTACATCGATTGCTTTGCCGGTACGCACGAGGTCATACCAACGGTGGTTCTCGAATGCAAGCTCGTGTTTGCGTTCGTTTGCTACTACATCGGCTGTCACGACGCTTACTGCCGGCAAACCTGCCCGGGCACGTACCTGGTTGACATACTGGGCAGCTTCTCCGGCTCGGTTCTGCTCAACCAGACATTCAGCCATTAATAGCAGTGCATCTGCATAACGGAAAACAGGCCAGTTATCATCTGTATTTTCCGTCTTGGTATGCTGGTGGCGGTATTTGTTGACGAAAGGAATCGCTGTCTCATAGTTTGCAATGGCAGGATCGCCGACCTTATACACACCTTCCACTATCAGAAGCCCGTTATCGTCTTTACCTACGGCAACAGCGATGGAAGGATCTACGCGCAAGTCGCCTTCTTCATAGGAAGCGATCATGGCCGGTGTCGGGACATTCCAGCCGCCGGTCAACATCGTGTTGGAGATGGGAACGCCCGTAATCATTTCGCCTTCCTGGGTTTTCGGCATAAAGTAGTATAACCAATCGCTCTGCTGGCCCTGGTCACCCATCTGGTACTGGATATCGAAGATCGATTCTTTTCCGTTCTTTTTAGACGGGTCGAATACGTCTGCATAGTTGGGCAACAACTCGTACCCGTCATTCATGACTTCCTTTAGCTGGGCTTCCGCTCCGGCATAATCGCGGTTCGGCATGGTCATCAGTGCGTAGGCTTTCAGCATTCTGGCTGCGCCTTGTGTGGCTGCGCCGTTTTGCGGGAACGATACCGGGGCGAGTTTGCTGATCGCTTCATCGGCATCCGCTATGATCTGTGCATATACTTCTTCAACAGTGGAACGTCCTAAGAATGCATTATCGGAACTGGTTACTTCGGTCAGGTATAAGGGCACGCCGCCGAAACATTGTACTAACTGGAAGTAGAATAATGCACGCATGAATTTTGCCTGTCCGATCGTCTTGCTTGTAAATGATTCGCTCAAACCTGCATTTTCCAGACGTCCGATAAGTGTGTTACAACGCGCGATGCCGCTGTAGCAACCGTTCCACATTTCACCGACCCATTGATTCTGGTTGTCGACGATGAAGTCCGCAATGTTTTCACGGTACAGGATGTGGATACCACGGTCTGTATTGTAGCGGGTGTAATGTGTGTTGTCCGAACGCATTTCCCCCATCAGGTAACCTTGACGGGCACTAAGTGTACGCAGCCCGTTATAGGCTCCGTTCAGTGCTTGTGTAAACTGATCTTCCGTTTTGAAGAATGTTCCTTCATTGGAGTTGTTTTGTGGTGACAGGTCCAGAAAGTCACTGCTGCATGAAGCCAATGAAAGCATTGCCGTGCACACACATATTGATAATATCTTTTTCATACTTTGTTTCTTTTAGAAATTAAACATCAATTAGAATGTTATATTACAGCCGATACTGAATGTCCGTGGAATCGGATATGTAGTACGGTCTACACCCAAACCATTCCAACTCAAACTGTTGTTGTTGCTGATTTCCGGGTTCATGCCTGGATACTTCGTGAAGGTAGCCAATTGCTGAGCCGTGAAATAGAAACGGAGTTTCGAGATGTATTGGTTCTGGGGCAGAGGAACCGTGTATCCTAATGTGATATTCTTGATTGTCAGATAGGTCGCATCGTACACCCAACCGCTGTGGTTGAAGCGATACAGCTCGGTTGTTCCTGACTTTGTTTTCGGGATCAAGCCGTTACCCGGGTTTTCAGGTGAACGCCATCTGTCTTTTACCTCTTTCAATACATTGAATACACCATCCAGGTTTAATGTGTTTTCGCGTGTGGCATCGATGATGTCACCACCGATTTGTCCGGTCAGCAAAATACTTAAATCAAAGTTTTTCCATGCGAACTCGTTCGACAGACCGAATAGCATATCCGGATTCGGATCGCCGATGATCGTACGGTCGTATGTGTCGATAACACCGTCGGGAACGCCATTCGGACCGCTGATATCTTTCATTCTGACCGTACCGACTTCCGAAGAGGCATGTTTCGGTTGCGATTGATACTCCGCTTCCGTCATATATACGCCGTCGAAGATGTAACCCATGAAGACACCGATCGGTTCGCCTACCTGCAGGCGGTTCCAGTCTTGTTGGTCGCCATAACCACCCAGAGGAGTGTCATTGGTTCCCAAACGGGTGATTTCGTTTCTGTTGAATGACAAGTTCAGGTTGGTAGTCCATTTGAAATCTCCGACAAGGTTACGGGATTGAACGGTAATTTCATGTCCCCAGCTTTTATAGTCCCCGATGTTTGAGTAGATATTACCGAAACCGGCCGAGTAGGGGATATCGATCTGGTATAGCAGGCCATCCACTTTCTTTCTGTAGAAGTCGTACATAAAATAGATACGGTCATTCAGGAAACCCATATCGATACCCAAGTCTAATTGCTTGGTTTCTTCCCATGTCAACATATTGTTACCGATGTTGCTCATTGCCTTACCTGGGGCCAACGTCCCGCCCAATACATAGTCGGCCTTACCGATATTGGCTAAGTGACGGTAGTCGCTACCTAAGTTATAGTTACCTGTCAAACCGTAGCTGGCTCTTATCTTCAGGTAATTCATAACCGGCGTCACCGGTTCCATGAAAGCTTCGTCAGAAGCGATCCATCCGGCAGAAACGGAAGGGAAGTTCGCATATTTATTGCCTGCCCCGAAACGTGAACAACCGTCACGACGGAAAGTCGCTTGCAATAAATAACGGTCTTTGAAGCTATAGTTCACACGTCCGATCATAGAGGCTAATGCCCATTCGGTCACCCCGCTGCCTCCATTCTTTGTCGCAGCGGCATCGATCCACTGGATCTCGTCATCCGGGAAGTCTGTTCCGCTCAGGTTGCCCCATTCCCTTCTGTATTTCTGAGCTGTGTAACCGACTAAGGCGCCTACCGTATGTTCCCCGAACGTTTTGTCGTACATCAACATGTTTTCTATCGTCCAGTTGTAATAGAACTCCGAATTATAGTTACCATCCGCTTTTACAGGGGGAGGGGTACCCATACCGCCACCGGCCGTGGAAGGTGTAAATGTACGCTGGTTACGGGCTCCCAAGTCGATACCTGCCTGGAATTTATATTTGATACCATTCCAGATATCTGCTTCCAGGAATGCATTGCTTAACAGAGTAAATACCTTATAGTCGTTTGTCTTTTCTTCCAGTGCGCGAATCCAGTTCGGCCATTTGAAGGGTAGGGGAGACGGCGATACTAACGCTGTTGTCAGATTACCGTTTTCGTCATACGGGCTGATACAGGGGTCTGTGATAAATGCACCGCTGATGATCTGGCGGTCGCCATCCGTATTCTGGTTGTTGAACAACTGCAATACCGGAGCAATATTCAATCCGATTTTGACCCGGTCGTTCACCTGGAAATCGTTATTGGCACGGAGGGAGAAACGCTCGAAGCCGGAATTCCGGATTACACCTTGCTGGTTAAAGTATCCGAGTGTGATGGAGCTGTTCAGCTTGTCTTTGCTGGCATTGATGTTCAAACTGTAATTTTGTGTCGGAGCATCTTCCGTAAGCAGTTCGTACCAGTCGGTACCTTTTCCATATTTGCTGAGGTCATTATAGGCTGCCGGGATTTCCCTGCCCGCATCTTCCAGGTATTCTTTTTGGAAAGTTGCAAATTCACGGGCATCCATAACGTCCATTCTCTTTGTCCCTTTCAGGGTTTGGATACCGTAGTTGGCACTGAATGTGACTTCCGTGCGTCCTTGTTTCCCTCTTTTGGTCGTAATCAAAATAACGCCGTTTGCCGCACGTGAACCATACAGGGAGGTTGCTGCTGCATCTTTCAATACGGAGAATGTCTCGATTTCATCCGGGCTTATATTATTGATGCCGGTGGAAATAGGCATACCGTCCACGACGAATAAAGGTTCGCTACCGCCATTGATAGAAGCGGCACCACGGATACGGAACGCCATACCTTGTCCGGGCTGTCCGGTGGACTGGTTGATTTGCAGACCGGCTACCTGTCCTTGCAGTTTTTGGGCAAACTGGCCGACAGGAAGATCGCTCAGATTATCTGCATCGATTTTGGATACGGACCCTGTCAAGTCTCTCTTTTTCTGGGTACCGTAGCTGACGACAACGAGTTCATCCAACTCATTTACGGTTTCTTTCAGAACGACATTTAATGTTTTCTGATTTGAAATGGTTACATTTTTTGTTTCGTATCCGATAAAACTGATTGTAAGAATTTGATTCGGATTAACATCTATGGAAAAATTACCGTCCATATCTGTAATAGTACCGATAGTAGTACCTTTTACTGCAATGTTCGCACCTGGTATAGGTTCTCCCTTTGCATCGACTACCCGTCCGGTTATTTTACCGGTTGCCTGTTCTATACTATTGATGGGATATGTCTCTGCATGAGCTTTTGAAATAACATATCCTGGACTTAAAAATACTGATAATAACACAGCCTTAGGTATTAGGCTGCTACATATCGATTTAATCATAATACCAAAATTTAATTTAACAATATAAATACTCTAAATCTCTTTACTAAAACTTTTTAAGTATGTTCTTTACATCTCTTCATAGGCAAATGATTTAAAAATGACAACTGAATTAGTTCTGGTAG
>NZ_QREV01000066.1 GCF_003363715.1 Parabacteroides acidifaciens | reverse complement strand
CAAAATCGATCAAGATTTCGGACGAAATAGAAAAACAGGCAAAAAGAGGGGTTATTGTCTTTTTCGTGCAACTATTTCCTTTCTGTTTGCATCTATATAATAGTAAGCACTTAAAATATCTATCTTATGAAAACAACACTCTTATCAGCGATTCTATTTACCTTTTGTCTTTTGTCCTGTACAAATGACGATGGCGGGGATTTCGGAAAAGACACTCCGCGTTATGACATTCCGCTGTCAACTAAATCTGGTGAGATCAATACACAAGTACAAAGGTTTTCCTTCGACTTTTATCGGGAAATTGCAAAAGCGGAAAAGGATAAGGAAAACTTTTGTATCTCGCCTTTGAGCGCCAGCCTTTGCCTGGGCATGGTCCTGAACGGTGCGGACGGCAATACCTATACAGAGATGCAGAAAACACTCGGCTTTGAAGGTTTCACCAACCAGCAAATCAACGAGTATGTGCAAATGATGCAAACCGAACTACCCAAACTGGACGGGCGAACGATCTTCACGAATGCCAACAGCCTGTGGGTAAGAAACGGTTTTCCCCTGCTGCCGGAGTTTATCCAGACCAATCAGACCTATTATAATGCGGAAGTCAGCAACGAACCGTTTGACAACAGTACAGTGGAAAAGATCAACAGCTGGTGCAATCAAAAGACAAACGGGTTGATCCCGGAGATCATCGATAATATACCGGGCAGTGCGGTAAGCTACCTGATCAATGCAATCTACTTCAAAGGTCTTTGGAAATACGAGTTTAAGGAATCGGAGACGAAAGACGAAACGTTCTATCTGGCAAACGGCGGAATGGTAAGGGTTCCGACCATGAGGCAGACGCAAGGCCACAATTACTACGCCGATGAAGACGTGCAGGTCATAGAACTACCTTACGGGAACGGCGCTTTCAGCATGGTCCTTTTCATCCCGGCCGACCGTAAGAAAAAAGATATCGATAAAGTGATTGCAGACCTGGATGTGGAAACATGGCTCAACTGGAACGAAAATATGCATCCCGTTGAAGTAACGGTATATCTTCCCCGCTTCCTAATCAAGACAGAAAAAGAGCTGATCGAAACCATGGAAGCTCTCGGTATCCATGATGCATTCGACTCATTTAATGCAAACTTTGCCAATATGTCAACGGCGCATGACCTCTATCTTGGGCTGCTGAAACAGAAGACATACATCGAGCTGAATGAATCCGGCACGGAAGCGGCAGCCGTCACGATATCAGGAATAAGTACATCATCCGGAGGGCATTCCCAGCCCGCCGAAATCCGTTTCGACCACCCCTTCGGTTACGTACTGAAAGAAAAAAGTACAGGCGCCATCCTATTTGCAGGCAAAGTTGGGAAGCCGGAATGATTTTTCTTTCCTATATTTGTGAGGAATATAGAACAACTGCCTTATGAAAAAGAAATTAGTCGTGCTGACCGGTGCAGGGATGAGTGCCGAGAGTGGTATTTCGACGTTCCGTGATTCGGACGGACTGTGGGAGAAATACAGGGTGGAAGATGTGGCGACGCCGGAAGGTTTTGCCGCCGATCCGGAACTGGTGCTCAACTTTTACAATCAGCGACGCCGGGAATTGCTGAACACAAAACCCAACGCCGGGCATATCGGACTTGCCGAACTGGAAAAAGAGTTCGACGTCCGGATCATCACCCAGAATATAGATAACCTGCATGAACGGGCAGGAAGCAGCCACGTCATCCACTTGCATGGCGAACTGATGAAAGCCTGCTCCGTGCGCGACCTGAATACGACATACGATATCTCGCCCGAGAACCCCGACCTGCATATCGGCGACAAGGACCCGCACGGCGTGCAACTCCGCCCCTTTATCGTTTGGTTCGGCGAAGCGGTCCCGATGATCGATCCGGCCATCCGTCTGGTGGAAGACTGCGATATCTTCGTGGTGATCGGCACCTCGCTCAATGTCTATCCGGCGGCCGGACTGCTTAACTACGTCCGCCGGGGCCAGCCGATCTACCTGATCGACCCGAAAGAGGTGAAAGCTTATCGCAATGATATCCGGTTCATCCGTAAAGGAGCTTCGGAAGGCGTAAAAGAGTTAAAGGGATTATTACTGCAAAATCATTAATACGTTCTTAAAATCACTTACATAATAGAAGTAATTCATTGCTTTTCTATTAAATTTGCGGAGTAAACATATAGAATAAGTATTATTGAGAATGGAGCATAATCCGACGAAGATTCCTTCGCCCCTACTTTCCCTGGTTCCCATACTTGTTTTGGTAGCCCTTTTATTCGTAACAATACGCACGTTCGGCAGCGATGCCCTCAGCGGCGGAAGCCAGATCGTATTGCTTACAGCCACTGCTGTCTGCTGCCTGATCGCCATGGCATACAGTAAAGTGCGCTGGAAAGCGCTGGAACTGGCAATGATCAACAATATCACCGGAGTCGCAACAGCTCTGATCATCTTGCTGATTATCGGTGCCCTGTCGGGAAGCTGGATGATCAGCGGTGTCGTCCCGACCCTGATCTATTACGGGATGCAGATTATCCACCCTAACTTTTTCCTTACGTCCACGTGCATCATCTGCGCAGTCGTTTCAGTCATGACGGGAAGTTCGTGGACAACGATCGCCACCATCGGGATCGCCCTTTTAGGCATCGGGCAGGCACAAGGTTTCTCCGACGGATGGATTGCCGGAGCGATCATATCGGGTGCCTACTTCGGAGATAAGATATCCCCGCTTTCCGACACGACGATTCTTGCTTCATCGGTGACAGACACGCCTCTGTTCAAACATATCCGGTATATGATGATTACAACAGTACCCTCTCTGGTAATCACGCTTATCATCTTTACCGTTGCCGGTCTTTCTCACGAGGCAACGGCAACCGACCAGATCGCACAATATTCGGTAGCGCTCGACCGTACGTTCCATATCACACCCTGGCTTCTGATCGTTCCGGTCGCGACCGGTATTATGATTGCAAAGCGGGTTCCGTCTATCGTCACGCTGTTCATTTCGGCGGCATTAGCCGGACTCTTCGCCTTGATCTTCCAGCCACATCTGTTGCAGGAGATTTCCGGTTTACCGGTGCAGGACATGCAATCCAACTTCAAAGGCCTATTGATGACATTCTATGGCAGTACCGGGATCGAGACGGGCAATACGGAACTGAACGACCTGGTTTCCACACGCGGGATGTCGGGTATGCTGAACACCATATGGCTGATCCTTTGTGCCATGTGTTTCGGCGGGGCAATGGCGGCAAGCGGTATGTTAGGAAGCATCACGTCTGTGTTCCTCCGCTTCATGAAACGAACGGTCGGACTGGTTGCATCGACGGTTGCATCGGGGCTGTTCCTCAACATTTGTACGGCAGACCAATATATTTCCATCATCCTGACGGGAAATATGTTCAAAGATATTTATGAAAAGAAAGGTTATGAAAGCCGCTTGCTGAGCCGTACGGTGGAAGATTCAGTCACCGTCACTTCCGTACTGATCCCGTGGAACACCTGCGGTATGACACAGGCTACGATCCTCGGGGTCGCGACATTCACCTATCTGCCTTATTGTTTCTTTAATCTAATCAGCCCGTTGATGAGCATCACGGTTGCCGCGCTCGGGTTCAAAATAAAAAGGAAAAATGAAAAAGCTGAAAGTGTCGTTACTGGCTAAGGTCGTCATTGCCATTGCAGCCGGTGTTGTGTTCGGGCAGTTCCTGCCCGGCGGGATCGCCCGCATCTTTGTTACGTTTAATTCTTTGTTTGGGAACTTCCTGTCGTTCTCGATCCCGCTTATCATCTTAGGATTGGTCACGCCGGCCATCGGCGATCTGGGCAAAGGGGCAGGCAAACTGTTAGCGATAACGGCACTGATCGCTTACGGCTCGACTATCTTTTCCGGCTTCTTCACCTATTTCAGCAGCTCGGCCATCTTCCCGCATATCCTTCCGGTCAATGCGGAGCTGACCGCGATGGAGAACCCCGAAGATTTCATGCTGCAACCCTATTTCACGGTTGCCATGCCACCGTTGATGGATGTCATGACAGCCTTGTTACTCTCTTTCACGATCGGGCTCGGCCTTTCCTATATCAACGGGACTACTCTGCGGGATGCGTTCGCCGATTTCCAGAAGATCATTATCAAACTGATCGAGGTCGTAATCATTCCTTTGCTGCCGATCCATATCTTCGGTATCTTCCTGAACATGACGGTGAGCGGACAGGTATTGAGCGTGATCACCATGTTCCTGAAAGTCATCATCGTGATATTTGTCCTGCATGTGTTACTGCTGCTTATCCAGTTCTCCATAGCCGGAGGCGTCAGCAGAAAAAACCCGCTCAAGCTGTTAAAGAATATGCTTCCGGCCTATGCGACAGCCTTAGGGACACAGTCCTCAGCCGCCACAATCCCTGTGACATTAGCACAGGCAGTCAAGAACGGCGTGCGGGAAACAATCGCGATTTTCGTGGTTCCACTCTGCGCCACAATCCACCTGTCCGGCAGTACGATGAAGATTACGGCCTGCGCAATGGCCATCATGTATATGTCGGGCGAGCCGGTCACTTTCACGGCACTGGCCGGTTTCATCATGATGTTAGGCGTGACGATGGTTGCCGCTCCGGGCGTTCCGGGCGGGGCTATCATGGCGGCACTGGGTCTGCTGCAGAGTATGTTAGGATTTAATGAGACACTTCAGGCCCTGATGATTGCCCTTTATATCGCGATGGACAGCTTCGGCACCGCCTGCAACGTAACAGGTGACGGGGCGATCGCCATCGTTGTGGATAAAATAGCCGGCGAACCATCTGCTAACTAAAGATCGCACAACCTTTCCACCCCTTTTTCCCGCATCATGGTTGCGGCGATATGGGCGCAGGCATAAGCGTCCGCCATCGCATGGTGATGATAAGTCAGATCGTATCCGCAATGGGCGGCTACGGTCTGGAGTTGATGGTTGACCAGGAAAGGATACATCCGCCGGGACAGGCGGCAGGTGCAATAGAACTGATATTTGGGATAGGCCAGGTCGTAGGCAAGATGGGCGGCTTTCAAGCAACCCTCATCGAACGGGCTGTTATGGGCCACCAACGGAATATCCTGCAACTTGGCGGCGATACCGGCCCAGACTTCTTCAAAGTCGGGCGCATCGAACGTGTCCTGCATCGTAATACCATGCACGGCTGTCGTCCACCGGGTATAAAAATTCGGAGTAGGACGGACAAGGCTATAGATCGAGTCTATAACCTTGTTGTCCTCTACAATAGCAATACCCACACTGCATATGCTGCTGCGCTGGTTGTTGGCTGTTTCAAAATCGATTGCTGCGAATCTCTCCATTTGATATTAATAAGTTTAGATTCAGAATATTTGTTTCAGGGGCGAGGCTCTACCATATAATCTTTCTCCCACATCTCATAACGTGCTGCCATTTCCTTCACCTTTTCGGGATATTGTGCGGACAGGTCATGCATTTCGCTGCGGTCGTTATTCAAATCATACAGTTCCCAAGCCTTTTTGGCGTTAGGCCATACAATCTTCCAGCCGGAGGCATCGATCAGCGCCTTTTCGTTGAAATGCTCGAAGCAAAGTTCGCGGTGCCCATCGCGCACACCGGTCCGGAAGACCGGGAGCAGGCTCTTTCCTGCCAGCGGGAGAATTTTATTTCCATGATATTCTGCCGGATATTGGATTCCCGATATATCCAGGCAGGTTGCCATAACATCGATCACATGCCCCATCTGCGTATTAATAGAGCCTTTCGGTTGCTTAATGCCTTTCGGCCAATAAGCGATCATCGGGGTGCAAATACCACCTTCATACGACATCGCTTTCCAGTAACGGAAAGGCGTATTGGCTGCATTCGCCCAACGGGCACCGACTGAAGCATACGTAGTTTCCGGGCCGGGCATCACCTCTTTCTTGCGCGGATAGACGATCTTTTCGCCTTTGCGGGTTTCCGCCGGACGATCGTTCTCGCCTTCCGAATAGAGTTGGCAGTCTTCATTGCTGCAACCGTTGTCAGACATGAAAAGGATCAGGGTGTTATCCAGCTGGCCGGTCTCTTCGAGGGCTTTTATCACCCGTCCTATCTCCTGGTCCATCCGATCGACCATGGCAGCATGGACAGCCATCGCACGGGCATCCCATTCTTTATCGGGATTTTCGTCCCAGGAATCGGAGAACTGGCGCGGGGAGAGGAAATCGTCGGCATCGCCGAAAAGCTTCATCTTTTTCATGCGCTCGTAACGGGCTTCACGGATCGCCTGCCAACCGCATTTGTAGGTATCCTCGTACTTCTTGATATCTTCCGGCAGGGCATGCAACGGCCAATGCGGACAGTGGAAAGCCAGATACATAAAGAAAGGATTGTCCGAAGCGGCATACTTGTTTACATAAGCGACAGCCGTATCCGCCAGTGCGATCGTACTGTAGTAATCGTCGGGGACGGTATCCACCGGCTTGTCGCCACTGACCAGGCTGAAGGGGTCGAAATAATCGACCACGCCATAGATCGTGCCGTAACAATCCTTGAATCCGCGGTTCAGCGGGTAATTGTCTTTCGGGGCAAACTCATCGTGGTGCACCTGATGGGCCAGCCATTGCCGCTGGTCGGGGCGGAGGGGCGTTTCAGCCACATGCCATTTGCCGACCCAGGCGGTGTTATAGCCGGCACTGCCGAGCGCTTCGGCTATGGTTACGCCGTTGTGCGTCATCGTCCCCCGGTAGCCGGGTTTATGGTCATCGAACGTCATGCGTCCGATACCGGCCTGATGCTGATACAAGCCGGTCAAAAGCGATGCACGCGTCGGACAACTGCGGCTGGTATTATAGAAATGAGTGAAACGCAATCCGTTTTCGGCCAGCTTATTCAAATTAGGAGTCTGAATCTCCCCACCGTAACAACCAATGTCGGAGAAGCCGAGGTCGTCTGCCAAAATAACCAGAATATTGGGGCGGCTATCCTTTTGCGCCTGCAAAGAAGGCGCAAAAGAAGCCAAAAGGCCTAAAGAAGTGAAACTTAAAACACGTTTGTACATATTGATCTATTTTTATTTACTGAAATCTCGCGGAGCCGGAATTCCGGGAAGAGGCTTGCGGTTCTGAAGTTCTTTCATCACCTCTTCGATGGCCCGGTTCAACTGTTGGTCTTCACCGTTCCATTCCTTGATCGGGTCGTTATCGATCAAGATGTCGGGATCGACACCGTGGTTCTCGACAATCCAACTGCCGGTCTTCGGATCATAGCTGGTGAAGAAAGGCACACGGATATCCGTTCCGTCCATATAAGGCAGGGAACCGCTGATACCGATAATACCTCCCCAGGTACGCGTTCCGATCAGTTTGCCCAGTCCCAAAGCATGGAAGCCCCAGGGGAAGAGGTCGCCGTCGGAAGCCGAGTATTTATTGATCAAGCAAACTTTCGGGCCGACCTGTACGGCATCAGGCACTGTTCCGACGCGAGCAGAACCCCGGCGCATCGTCAGACGGTACGGTTCGCGCGCAAGGCGTTCGAGAATCATTGGCGAAACGTTACCACCACCATTCGCACGGTCGTCGATAATCAGTCCTTCCTTATCCAACTGCGGATAGAAATAGCGGGAGAATTCGTTCAATCCTTCCACACCCATATCCGGGATATAAATATAACCGATCTTGCCGTTCGAGGCTTTGTCAACTTTCTTTATATTATCCTGTACCCAGTTATAATGATACAAAGAGTATTCTTCTGCAAGCGGGCTGATCACGATCTTGCGGGCACCGGCCAATTGCGGTTTGCTATTGAGCGAGATTTCAGTCGGCACATCCGCCTTACCGACCAGCAAGGAATACATATCCTTCACACTGTTTGTCGGTACACCGTCGATGGCAACGATAAACTCGCCGGCCTTTGCTTCAATACCCGGTTCGGTCAGCGGAGAACGAAGTTCCTTGCTCCAGGATGCCCCCGGCAAGATCTTTTCCAGACGGAAGAAGCCACTTTTATCACGCGATATCTCTGCCCCCAACAAACCGGTTTTCACCCGTTCGGGGCGTTCCGTTTCGCCCGGATTCACATAAGCGTGGCCACTGCAAAGCTCGCCGATCATCTCACCGATGATATAGTTCAGATCCAAACGGGTCTTTGCATAGGGAAGCAATACGGAATATTTAGTCTTGACAGCTTTCCAGTCCACACCATGCATATTTTCGAGATAGAAGCCATCCCGGTAAGCACGCCATGCTTCATCGAATATCTGTGCCCATTCCTGCGGATAGTCGACTGTGATTTTCATATTCGACAGGTTGACGGGTTCACTCAGGTCTGCCTTACCGGAAGGAATATCCGTCACATAAAGCGCACCGTTCTTAAAGAAAACAGCCTTTTTGCTACCAGGCTCCACACCCATAGAAGCACCATCGGCAACAACTTCTTCTTTCTGTTTTTTCAGGTCAAAGACTTTCGTTCCGCCACGGCTTCCGTAATAAACTTTGTTGCCATCCGAATAGAAATTCCCATAATAGGAAGGATTCACCGGAAGTTTAATGATACGGTCCGTGATACCGTCGAAATCAATCTTGACTGTTGCAGTGGTGGCTTCTTCTTTCTTTGGCTCATCCTTTTTCTTCGCTGTTTCTTCTTTCGCAACAGCCACCTCGGCATCCTTTTCCATAAAAGGAGAAGGCGTATCTTTCGACAACAGCGCAAGATAGACACCATACATATTATTATAGACATGGTTCCATTCCAACGATCCGTATGTCGGATTGAAATCGCGTGCTGAAGCGAAAATCAGGTATTTGCCATCCGTGCTGAATGCCGGAGAAGAGGAGTTATACCATTTATCCGTCACCGGATATTCCTTCTTGCCGGCAATGTCATATACATATACGATGCTGTAATCATTATCGGCTGTACGGGTATAAGTCAACCAGTTGTTATCGGGAGAGAAGGTAACGCCGCGGGGTTCGCCCATCGGGTCCTGCAACAAAGTCGTCACTTGTTTGGAAGCGACATCCAACAAGTTTACACGGTTCTTACGATCCGTATAAACAATCTTTTTGGCATCCGGACTCCATTCGAAACCACGAATATAAGTGTCGTTATTCTTCGTCAACCGGATCGGTTCGCCTCCGGCAGCTTCCTGCATATAAAGTTCCGTTTCACCGGTTGCATCGGAGATATAAACGATATATTTACCATCGGGCGACCATTGTGCATCCCGGTCATGCGCTCCCGGCGAGCGGGTGATATTCTTCGTCACTCCTTTGTCGGCCGGCAGATTAAACACTTCTCCCCGGGCTGTCACAACCAGGCGTTCGCCATCAGGAGAAAGGCTTGCTTCCGTAATATAATCGGCTCCGTTTTTGATCTCGCTACGGGCGTAAACATTATCGGAAGTCAGCGTTATATTAACCTTTTCCGGTTTCTTGGCCGTAGCATCCATCTTATAAATATAACCGCCATTCTCGAAGACAATGGTGTTACCGTTCGCACTCGGGAACTTCACGTCGTATTCGGTAAAGTTTGTGACCTTGCCGGTTTGTTTGGTCTTCGTGTTATAGACAAAGATATTCATCGTCCGGTCACGGTCGGAGATATAGAAGATTTCATCTCCGATCCACATCGGGATAATATCCTGGGCCGGATTATTCGTAATGTTTTCTACTGTCTTCTTTTCAGGATTATAGATCCACACATCGTCGGCCATACCGCCTTTGTAGTATTTCCAGGTACGGAACTCACGCATCACGCGGTTATAAGCCAACTGCTTGCCATCGGGAGAATAACTGCAGAAGCCTCCTTCGGGAAGTGGAATCACATCGGATAGGCCTCCCTCCTTATCGACAGTAAAGAGCTTTCCCGTGAATCCGTCGCCGATACGGTTCCGGTACACGATCCGGCTACCGTCAGGCGTCCAGTTCATCACAATGTTATTCGGGCCCATACGGTCGCCCAAATCATCACGGCTATTAGTGGCCGTATAGGTCACACGCAACGGTTCTCCACCGGTTGCCGGCATAGTGTACACCTCCGTGTTACCATCATATTGACCGGTAAACGCAATCGTTTTGCCATCTGGGGAAAAACGGGGAAACATCTCATATCCCACATGCGAAGTCAGGCGTTGTGCTTCGCCACCTGTAGCCGGGACCTTGTAAAGGTCGCCTGCATACGAGAAAACAATCTCATTGCCGTTCGTAGCCGGGAAACGCAACAGACGTGCTTCGTCAGCCGCCATCAATAACGACGGGGCGCCAGCCAGAACTAATAAAGAAAAGATAAGTTTCTTTTTCATACCTACTATCGTTTAGTCTACCGACAAAGGTAAAAAAAGTAATGCTCAAAATATATTCCTGCGCAGATATTCCTTTATTTTCCACCACAATAATTGGCATTTACCGACGAAATTTGACCAAGCAGATAACGCTTTCCCCTCCCGTTCATAAAAATCAGGATCACAAACCAATATACATTGCCGGTCCATACTCGAATCGGAGAACAAATAAAAACGGCCATTCTTTAATAAAATACCCAAAGTCCCATCCTTCCGGATAAAACTAATAATATCCGAGAAATTTACTGCGCCGAATATGGAAAAAGAGAACGATGACTCTTGAAACTCTACATGATGCAAAACGACATAAGGACGTAATTGCCAAAAAAGTTCCGTAATATTGGCAGGCTCAAGCTTTTTCAAAAGAAACTGCACCCATTGTTCTTGGAGGCATGCAATAGATAAAGGCAATTCCATTATTTGCATAGGTTCTATCTGAAATAATCCCATATAGCCTCCAACAATTCCCCTATTGGATGGTTATATAAAGAAACGTGGGAATTAACGACATACACTTGACAAGGTACCTCGAGACCTGTAACTAGCTGTATATGATAATTACCCACGTTTTTATCTTGGATACACGAATGCACTTACACTCGTCTGTGTATAACAAGAAATAACGTGAACTAAATTCACATACTATCTGCTAGTTCTTCTGAAATTTCGAGGTTTCAATCAAGAGACAATATATAAACTTTGTGTTCACCGACAAAGTTGTACTGACGATAACACTTTACCGTTTTTACTGTACGCAACAAAGATAAACAGAAGATTTAATAAAATCATATATCTCTTCGTTTTTTTCCAGAAAAGCCTGGTTATAAACCCCAAAAAAGCCGGCTACAAATGGAATATTATCTATTCCATCGTAACCGGCTATCCTTGATTAATACCTATTATCCTATATCGATTAAATCAAAATATAAGCATTAATAATAACCTTCATTCTGCTCTTCACTGATCTCACCCACCGGATTCAGACGGTCGATATGCTTCTGCGGAATCGGACGAAGTTTATGATAGGGTTTGATATAGAGAGCATCCGGATTATATCTCTTCACCCAATCGTACAAAAGTTCGCAACGGTTCAAATCTTCCCAACGATTGATCTCACCCAGCAATTCACGGCCACGTTCATCCAGCATGAAAGCGACAAAATCACCTTGCAGATCAGCCGGAGTGACCTTCAACGCGTCATAAGTGCTCTGCGTATTATTTGTCCCGCCTTCAAACAGCCAGATCTGCTGGTCTTTCTGTTCGCCTTCTGCCCAGGCGGCACGCTTACGGACTACATTGATATATTCGGCAGCCTTGTCAAAATCGCCTTTACGACCGGCAGCTTCGGCAGCCAACAGGTAAGTTTCTGCCAAACGCATACGAACCCATTCGCGACCACCTTTTTCTTCACCGATGGAGGTACGATTATTATCCAGCCATTTCACTAAAGCCGGAAAATACCGGATAGAATGCATTTCACGCGGGAAATAAGTATAGTTATAATTGGCACGGAACTTACGCATCTCATTGCTGTTCGGATCCAATCCGGTCTTTTGCATCGTATAATAAATAGCCGTATCGCCAAGATGGAATTTCAGATCGCCGGCAACCTGACCTTTAGCCGGGTCCGGAGTGAAATAGACCGTACCGTCAAAAGAAAGCGGTTCCCACTTCGGTAATGTTTTCTCATTGTTTGCATAATAAACCCATTTGAAGCTCTTATAGAAACGGGAGTCGTGCAAATGGTCAAACAATTCTTCCATCGTTTTCTTCGTTGCGACATGGCGACGGTACGGACGTCCATTCTCTATATCACGCAACATACCCGGTTGGTCTTCATACCAGGATAACCAGAAAAGATGCTGCTTATTTCCGTCATTCCCGTTAAACAATGGGTTTGTCGTAAACTGTACTGCAAATATAACTTCAGAGTTTCCCTGGTTCTTAAGATCCCACAAAGAAGAGAAATTATCCATCAACTGATAAGCGCCACTGTTGATTACTTTTTCGGCGTAATACAACGTACTGTCCATATCCGTCGATTGCTGTCCGCGTGCGTCCGCGATTGCACTGCCACGTGTCAGATAGACCTTTGCCAGTAGATGAGAAGCCGAATAGCAGGTTGCACGTCCTTTGTTGGCTACTTTATCAGGTAGAGCCTCTGCCGCATTACGCAGGTCACTGATAATCTGTTTATATACATCTGCGACTGATGCCCGCTTGAAATCCGTACGAATATCGAAACTGCCTTCGGTTACCAAAGGAATACGTCCGAAATGCTGAACCAGATCGAAATACAGAAATGCGCGGATAAACTGCATTTCAGCATAACCCTTGCTCTTCACGCTTTCCGACAGGGATGATTCCATTATTTTCTGCATGGCAATATTCGCATCACTGATTCCTTTATAGTGGTTTGCCCACAGGTCGTATAAAATATCCACATCCGGATTCAGCTGCGTAGCGTATTTGTTGAACGATTCGCGATAGACGCCATCTTCACCTTCCGTAAAGAGGTCCGTACCCAACTCATTCAAGACATTATAGCGTTCACCACCTACGCCCCAACGCAGGAAACCGTATGCCGCGATAATAGCCGCATCGACGCCAGCCTCCGTTTCATAATAGTCATAAGACATTACCGGAGCATCGTCTTCACTCAGCCAACTGCTACAACTGGAAGTTGTAAGCATCAGGCCTGCCAACATATAGCAATATATAGATTTCATTTTCATTCTTTTTTTATCAGATTAATTACAAAGTCAGATTAACACCAAAGATCCAGGAACTTACGCTCGGCGTTCCGTAACCGCTACCACCCGTTTCAGGATTACCGGCCGCATTCATCTTGGATGCTTCCGGGTCGATACCTGAATAGCTTGTGAATACAAACGGATTCTGGGCGGTAAAGTAGAAACGAAGTTTCTCAGCCATGAACTTCTTGGATATATTCTTCGGCAGCGTATAACCCAAAGTCATCGTCCTGATACGCAGATAGTCTGCCTTTTCGTAATACGTAGAGGCAATATATACCGGACGTTCTTCGTCGACACTCGGACGTGGGTATGCGTTAGTCGGATTGTTCGGAGTCCAATAGTCAACCTTCAGGCCACCGTTACGACCGCAGTGTTCCAATGCATACGTATCGTTGTAAAGCATTGCACCGAAACTTGCATACAGGAAGACAGACAGATCGAAACCTTTATAGTTGAAAGTGTTCACCATGCTGGCAATCAGTTTCGGACGCGGGTTACCCAAGATTTGCTTGTCTTCATCCGTAATCTTATGGTCGCCATTCACATCCTGGAGTTTAATGTCACCCGGTTTAATAGCAGTACCATTGGCGGCATACTTTGCCATCTCAGCCTGATCTTCCGGAGTGTCCTGCCAGATACCGATTTTCTTATAATCGTAATGAACATTAATCGGTTGGCCGATAAACCATTTGCTACCGACATCATCAAGTTTGCCGTTATACAGCTCTACAATTTCTTCCTTGTTGGAAGACAGCATCAAATCCGTAGTCCACTGGAAATCTTTTGTATCGATGTTCAGCGTATTCAAAGAAACTTCAATACCCTTGTTACGAGTCTTGCCGACATTTGACAAAACTTCAGGGAATCCGGACACAACCGGCAACTGACGTTTCAACAGCAAGTCATGTGTATTCTGCAAATACAAATCGATCGTACCATTGATACGGCCTCTCAGGAAACCGAAGTCGACACCTAAATTCCACTGGTCGGTCGTTTCCCATGTCAGCAAGTTGTTTGCCATTACATTAGGAGCATATCCGATTGTTTCAGTCGAGCCATTGTCGAACGGATATTTCACAATACCCAGATTACCTCTGGTCTGATAAGGTTCTACAGCCGAGTTACCGGTCTTACCGAAACCAATTCTCAGTTTCAGGTTATCCATCCAATCGGCCTTTTCCATAAAAGATTCATCACTGATACGCCATGCCAGAGCAGCAGAAGGGAAAAGCACCCACTTGTGACCGTCGGCCAAACGGGAAGAACCATCGTAACGGGCAGAGACTGTCAGCAAGTAACGACCTAAATAGTTATAATTGATACGTCCCATGAAAGAAGCCATATTCCATTTCACCATACTACTACCGATATTGTTAATCAGCAACGCGGAAGAAACATCATAATATTTCAGGACATCGGAAGGCAGATTTTCAACTCCGATCTTATTGGTTTCTTTCTGGTCTTCCTGAACAGACTGCAGTAAGGTTACGCCCAAAGTATGTTTATCGTTGAACGTCTTATCATAGAACAACATATTTTCCAATGTAAACATGGTGTACTTTTCGGTTGCATTTGACGCAGAAGAAGTACTGCATGCACGGTTGGAAGTACGGGCAGAATAGAATTCGTAGTCCTGCACGGTGCGGGAATCGATACCCAAGTTCGAACGAAACTTCAAACCGTCTACCGGCAACTTGACATCCAGGAAGTAGCTTCCTAAATAGCGGGTTGTTTTCAACGGATGGCTCACGGCTCCCGGCTCGAGGTTCATCAACGGGTTGTACACATTATAAGTACCCGGCATTTCGATCAGCTTGCCATCATCGTCGCGCAATGTTGCCAACGGGCTCAAACGCCAGCTTCCGGCCAAGCCGCTACCACGATTCTGGACAGAGCGCGAATACTGTGTCTGCGCACCGATCTTCACATATTTATTGATTTCATGGTTCAGGTTCAAACGGATCGAATAACGTTCATAATCTTCATCCTTAAAAAGACCGTTATTCTTGTTGTAAGTGGCTGAAGCCAGGAAGTTCGTGCGGTCGCCACCACCACGGATACTCAACTGATGGTCAGTGATCATACCTGTACGTGTAACCTCATCCATATAGCTCGTAGAGCGTACACGGGAAGGATCGTAAACGCCATTTTCACCCCAGCCCATCATCACAGACTCCATAATCGTCGCATCGCGGGTGAATCCCGGGCAGATCAAGTCCTGATCCCTGGAAGGAACATCCGAATTGTAACGAATGGAAGAGTTGCTCGTATTCCGGTAAGACTCACGGGTATATTCCGCATATTCGGCACCGGTCCACAGATCCAGTTCATTCAGGATCGTCTGTGCTCCGACATAACCGTTATAGTCAATCTGAGTCTTACCCGACTTACCTTGCTTAGTTGTGATCAGGATAACACCATTTGCACCACGAGCACCATAGATCGCAGTTGCCGATGCATCTTTCAGCACTTCCATAGATTCGATATCAGCCGGGCTGATTTCTCCCATACCGCCGGTAACGGGCACACCGTCGATCACATACAACGGATCATTGCTGGCCGTAATGGAACGTTTACCACGAATCATCACGCTCGGCGTCGCTCCCGGAGACCAGTTGGAATTGGAAACCACGACACCCGGAATACGTCCTTGCAAAGCCTCCGAAGCCGTAGAAGTCGGGACTGCCGTAATTTTAGATGCACTAACGGAAGCGACAGCTCCGGTCAAGTCTCTTTTCTTTACCGTACCGTAACCGACCACAACAACCTCTTCCAGGCCTTGTGCATCTTCCTTCAACAAGACATCGACCTTGTTGCTGCCGGACACTTTAATGTCCACCGGAAGAAAGCCGATATAAGAAACTGCCAGTAAATCGCCGGGAGCGGCACTGATCGAGAAATTACCGTCCATGTCGGTAATCGTCCCGTTGGTCGTACCTTTCACAACAATGTTTGCACCGGCAACCGGGAAACCCGATTCGTCGACAACCACACCCGTGATTGTTTTGGCCGGCTGGCCGGAGGATTTAGCTTTACCCGCAGCCTTGACAATCACAATTGTCTTGTTGCTGACTTTGTAGGAAAGTCCTTGTTTATCCAGCACCTGGGTCAACACATCCTTTAAAGGACGGTTGGATGCGGAAACTACGACATCGGGGTTTTCACTTAGGATAACATCCCGATAGACCACTGAAAAAGAAGTTTGAGTTTCAATCTTATTGAAAAACTCTTTCAACGTGACATTCTGCAAATTCATCGAAACTTTTTGCGAAATGTCCTGCGCATACATTGTAGAACAGAAGAAAAGGAGTACAATACTCCAAAACACTTGCTTCATGATTGTATAAGTTAGACTTAAGTTTATAATAAAACTATTAAACAATTGATTTTAAAAACACTCTCTTTTACTACTTTCCGTTTCATTTCATTAGCATATTTATTTTATATTAGACTTATTGATTGTCACATTGTTTCCGGTAATCTCATAACTAAAACCGTACTGCATTTTTAAGGCTTCCATCACATAAGGCAATTGCTCGTTCTTAAAAGAACCGGAGATCCGGTCATTGGCGATATCCGGACAAAGAAGTTCGACCTCCACGCCATACCAGCGTTCGATCTTATGCAGCACCGAACTTAGCTTCTCCGACTCGAAAACCAAATGGTTCTGTGTCCAGGCTGTTTCTTTCACATTGTCCGTATGGTGAAAACTGATTTTCCGGTTGTTCTTGGAATAGATGGCTTTCTGGGAAGGTTTCAAAAGAAATGATTCCAAAGGATTGTTGGAGTCAAAAAGACGGATAGAACCTTCCACCAGAGAAGTCTCTATCTCATCGCATTCCTTATAAGAACGCACATTAAAACTTGTCCCCAACACTTCGATGTTCAAATCTCCGACCTGCACGACAAACGGGTGTTCCCGGTCTTTCGAAACATGGAAATAGGCTTCCCCTTCCAGGCAGGCAACGCGTTTCCCTTTTACATATGTATAAGACAATGAACTTTCTGAATTTAATTTGACGGTACTTTTATCCGGAAGCGTCAACAGTACTTTATTTCCCACCGGAGCCTCAGCCAGAAAAGGAGATTCCGGTATTTGCCGCTCATAGAGAAGAGTTATATTCCAGATAAAAACGGATAAAACAGCAGCAACCGCCACCGCAACAGACAGGCGACGCCAACGGACAGACCGATAGTTTTGAGGATTTATTTGCTCACGAAGTGTCCGGCGTATCTTCTGCTTACGGCTGGCATCCATCACCGGATAGTCGTTATTCTCATTCCAATGCGCTTCCATCCTTCCGGACAGTTCGTTATCCGGAAGGTGATTCAAGGACTCCTTGAAGTCCCTGAAAGCCTTCAGATCGGTCTTTCCGTTTAAGAATTGAGAATATAATTTATTAAATAAATCGGTCATAATTTATCGATTGTTTATAGTTACACGAAGAAGTACTCAAATAGTACCAGGCGTTTTTATATGTTCTAAAGCATATCTTTTATCTCCCGTCAAAAAAGTTTCACCACCGCACACAACTTGAAACTAAAGTTTCAACTATTTTCTCTGCTTGAAACAAAAGTTTCACCGTCATGGAACTTTTGTTTCATCAGCAAAGAACTAAAGTTCCGTGCCGTGAAACTAAATGAAGAGTGCAAAGAGGAAATTGTATTTCCGCAACTCCTCACGCAAAACCTTCAAGGCGGCGGATAAATGGTTTTTGACAGTCTGTTCGGACAGCTCCGAGAGGGCGGCTATTTCGGCGTTACTCATTCCCTCCTCGCGGCTCAGCTCAAAGATATTCCGCTGGGCAGGCGTCAGTTTTTGTTTGGCGATTGCTAACTTTTCAAGGAAATCATCATAATATATTTTCTCTACTGAAGTGTTATCCAATAAGTTCTCATCCTCACAGAAGCGGATATAATCTTCAAATTCAGGGCGATTGATTTGCCGGCGGAAAGCATCTATCACATGGTTTTTCGCGATGGTGAACAACATGGATTTGAAGGAACCTTCCACAGACAAAGAGGCACGTATGTTCCAAAGTTTGAGGAATGTCTCCTGCACGATATCTTCCGCCTGCACCGCTGATTTTGTATGTAGCAGGGCAAATCCATACAAAGAATCGGCATACATATTATATAATGTATCGAATGCCTCATATGATCCTTTCCGAAGTTTTTTTATAGTATCGCTATGTATGGATGTTTCGTGCATATTGTACCGTCTGCTCCGCTTTTAAGACTGTAAAGATAGAAATAAACTACTAAACGATTACTATTGAGCTTATTTATATCTTTTTTTACAATAATACCGTATCTTTACACC
Organism: Parabacteroides acidifaciens; assembly: GCF_003363715.1. GTDB lineage: Bacteria > Bacteroidota > Bacteroidia > Bacteroidales > Tannerellaceae > Parabacteroides > Parabacteroides acidifaciens. Next base: position 5,964 of record NZ_QREV01000066.1, on the reverse strand, counting down.
CATTAAAAAAACACGAAGTATGAAATCTTTATTAATCCTGACCTCAGCACTACTATTTACTACCAATGTGCTGGCCGAAAATGATCCGTTATGGATGCGTTATCCGGCTATTTCTCCGAACGGTGAAATGATAGCCTTTACCTACAAAGGCGACATTTACACGGTTCCGGCAAATGGTGGCAAAGCTACCCAGTTGACAACCCATCCGGCTCACGACACACGCCCGGTCTGGTCGCCCGACGGCAACAAGATCGCGTTTGCATCGGACCGCAACGGAAATTTCGACATCTTTGTGGTGGATAAGGAAGGAGGAACGCCGAAACAGCTGACTACGCACTCTGCAAACGAATATCCGGAAACGTTCAGCGATGCCAATCACATCCTCTACTCAGCTGCCATCCAGCAGGATGCCAAAGACAGCCAGTTCCCGTCCGGACAGTTTCCGCAGATTTACCGGATCAGCTTGGACGGCGGTCGCCCGGAGCTCTACTCTTCTCTTGCCATGGAAAGCCTGTCGCTGAATAAACAAGGCGACAAACTGCTTTATCAAGACAAAAAAGGATACGAAGATCCCTGGCGCAAGCACCATCAGTCGTCTATCACACGCGACATCTGGCTGTGCACGCTCGGACAGGATCGTTCCTTTAAAAAGATTACGACTTTCCGCGGGGAAGACCGCAACCCGGTATGGACAGCGGACGGCTCCGGCTTCTACTACCTGAGCGAAGAAAAAGGAAGTTTCAACATATTCAAAAACGACCTGACGGGTAAAAACAGCCGCCAGATCACAACCTACACGACTCATCCCGTCCGTTTCCTGACTTCGGACAACAACGGTAACCTGTGCTACGGATATGACGGCGAAATCTATACCGTAAAAGAGGGAGCACAACCGAAGAAGATTGATGTCCGCATCGTTTCCGACAAAGTTGAGAACGACCTGATCCACCAGCTCAAGACAAGCGGCGCGACCGACATTGCCGTTTCGCCGAGCGGGAAAGAGGTTGCCTTCATCGTCCGCGGCGACGTGTATGTGACTTCCGTCGATTACGAAACGACCAAACAGATCACCAACACCCCGCAGCAGGAACGCGACCTGGATTTCAGTCCTGACGGCCGTTCACTGGTTTACTCTGCCGAAAGGGAAGGAACTTGGGGAGTCTATCAAAGCAGCCTCGTACGCAAAGACGACAAATATTTCACGTATGCGCAGGAGTTGAAAGAAGAACCGTTGGTGGTAACGGGCCAGACCTCTTTCCAACCGATGTATTCGCCGGACGGCAAAGAGGTTGCTTTCCTCGAAAACCGCACGACCTTGCGTGTTATCAACCTGAAAAACAAACAGATTCGTACCGTTCTGGACGGCAAATACAACTATTCTTATTCCGATGGTGACCAGTATTACCAATGGTCGCCCGACAGCAAATGGTTCCTTGCCAAATACATCGACATCGGCGGCTGGAACAATACGGACATCGTGCTCGTTAAAGCCGACGGCAGCGGTGAAATGACAAACCTGACCGAAAGCGGTTACTCCGACAACAATGCCAAATGGGTGCTGGATGGAAAAGCCATGATCTGGTCGTCCGACCGTGCCGGTTTCCGCAGTCATGGCAGCTGGGGAGCAGAAGACGATATCTATATCATGTTCTTCGACGCCGAAGCATACGACAAATTCCGTCTTTCCAAGGAGGAACAGGCTTTGCTTGACGACGAAAAGGACAAGAAAGACGAAGATAAAGACAAAGACGCAAAAGACAAAGACAAGAGCAAAGACAGCAAAAAAGATAAGGATAAAGACGCCGACAAGAAAAAGGACGACAAAGACAAACCGGTCGAGCCGCTCAAATTCGACTTGGCCAACCGTAAGGACCGCGTTATGCGCCTGACGGTCAATTCGTCATTCTTAGGCGATGCCGTCCTGACTCCGAAAGGCGACAAACTGTATTACTGCGCCGCTTTCGAAGACGGTTACGATCTGTGGGAACATAACTTCAAGGAAAACACAACCAAGCTGCTGATCAAAGGTGTCGGTGGCGGCACGATGTTCTCCGACAAGAAAGGCGAAAACATCTTCCTCATATCGAGAGGCCAGTTGAAGAAAATCGAAATCAAAGACAGCAAGACGAAGCCGATCGCATTCAAAGCCGAATTTGCTTATCGCGCGGCCAAAGAGCGCGAATATATCTTCCACCACACCTGGCGTCAGGTATTGGAGAAGTTCTACGATCCGGCAATCCACGGCATCGACTGGGCGGGATATGAAAAAGCGTATGAAAAGTTTCTTCCGCATATCAACAACAATTACGACTTTGCAGAAATGCTTTCCGAAATGCTGGGCGAGCTGAACGGCTCTCATACAGGCGCACGCTATTATTCTGCATCCTCGGCTCCGGCAACAGCCAGCTTAGGTGCTTTCTACGATAACAGCTATACGGGCGACGGATTGAAGATCATGGAAATCATAGCGAAAGGTCCGTTGACACAAGCCGATACCAAAATCAAACCGGGCTATATCATCGAGAAGATCGACGGCACAAGCATCAAGGGAGGTGAAGATTATTATCCGTTGTTGAACGGAAAAGCGGGCAAGAAAATCTTATTGTCCGTCTATAATCCGGCAACCAAAGAGCATTTCGAGGAACAGGTGAAACCGATCACTTACGGCGCACAGTCCAACCTACTATACAAACGTTGGGTGGAACAGAAACGCCAGATGGTCGACAAGCTGTCAAACGGCAAAATCGGTTATGTGCACATACAAGGCATGAACAGCCCGAGTTTCCGCGAAACATATTCCGAATTGTTAGGCCGTTGCCGCAACAAGGAAGCTGTAATCGTCGACACACGCCACAATGGCGGCGGCTGGTTGCACGAGGACCTGGCAATCCTGCTGAGCGGGGAAGTTTACGCCAAGTTCACTCCGCGCGGACAGTTCATCGGTAACGACCCGTTCAACCGTTGGACCAAACCGTCGTGCGTATTGATGTGCGAAGACAACTATTCCAACGCACATGGTTTCCCCTGGACTTACAAGACTTTGAAGATCGGCAAACTGATCGGCGCACCGGTGCCGGGAACAATGACTGCCGTCTGGTGGGAATCACAAATCGACCCGACGATCGTCTTCGGTATCCCGCAGGTCGGTATGCAAGATATGCAAGGCCGCTACCTCGAGAACCAGGAACTCGAACCGGACATCGAAGTCTACAACTCTCCTGAATCCCAACTGAAAGGCGAAGACCGTCAGTTGGAAGAAGCAGTGAAAGAGATGCTGAAAGAAGTAGGCAGCAAATAACAAATGAGAAAGGGATGTTCTTGGCGGGACATCCCTTTCTTGTCTTAAAACTTTCCCCGGCTACATTGTTTTATCAGCAGGAAAATCATATCTTTGTATTATTCAGAATCCTAAAGACCATTCGATCATGAGCAAGGTTTATCCAGTTGGAATACAGAACTTCGAAAAGATTCGCAAAGACGATTTTTTTTATATTGATAAAACAGCCTTGGTTTATCAATTGGTTAAAAACGGCAACTACTATTTCCTCAGCCGCCCGCGCCGCTTTGGAAAGAGCTTACTTATCTCCACGCTCGAAGCCTATTTTGAAGGGAAACGCGAACTCTTCGAAGGACTTGCCATTGAAAAACTGGAAAAGGACTGGGTGAAGCGTCCGGTCTTACATTTGGATCTCAACACACAGAAATATGACAGTCCGGAAAGTCTGGAACATATCCTCAATACAACTCTCACAGGATGGGAAAAGATTTATGGCACCGAGCCAACCGAAATCGGACTGGCCTTGCGTTTTCAAGGTATTATCCAAAGAGCCTATGAAAAGACAGGGCACCGTGTGGCGATTCTTGTAGACGAATATGATAAACCCATGTTGCAAGCGATTGGTAATGAAACGTTACAACAAAGTTTCCGCAGTACGCTGCAGGCTTTCTACAGTGCATTGAAAAGCAAAGATGGTTGTATCAAATTCGCCTTTCTGACAGGCGTCACCAAGTTTGGCAAGATCAGCGTATTCAGCGCATTGAACAATCTGATGGACCTGTCGATGTGGAACGATTATGTCGCCCTGTGCGGTATTACCGAGCAAGAATTACGTGACAATTTCAAAGAGGGAATTGAAGAACTGGCCAAAGCACAACGTATGGCCGACGAGGAAGTATGTGCCGTACTGAAAGAGAACTACGACGGTTATCATTTCACGGAAGACAGCATCGGCATATACAACCCGTTCAGCCTGTTAAATACTTTCGCCAAGCGCCGGTTCGGGAACTACTGGTTTGAAACAGGAACACCTACTTATCTGGTGGAATTGCTTAAAATACACGACTATGATCTGCACCAAATGGCGCATGTGGAAACAGATGAAGATACCCTGAACAGTATCGATTCATCCTCCACAAACCCGATCCCCGTCATTTATCAAAGCGGATATCTGACAATCAAAGGATACGACCGACGTTTCGGAACTTATCGCCTGGGCTTTCCGAACCGTGAAGTGGAAGAGGGTTTCATGAAATTCCTCCTCCCTTTCTATGCCAACACAACAAAAGTCGACACTGCTTTCCACATACAGAGATTTGTTCGTGAAATCGAAAGCGGCGATTACGACTCTTTCTTCCGCCGCCTGCAAAGTTTCTTTGCCGACACGCCTTATGAATTAATCCGTGATCTGGAATTACATTATCAGAACGTTCTTTTCATTGTCTTCAAGCTGATCGGGTTCTATGTAAAAGCAGAATATCATACTTCCAATGGGCGGATCGATCTGGTTTTACAAACGAATGATTTCATCTATATCATGGAGTTTAAACTCAACGGAACCGCCGAAGAGGCCCTCCGGCAAATCGACGAAAAGAATTACGCACAGCCTTTCGCCTCCGATCCGCGCAAACTGTTCAAGATCGGAATCAATTTCAGCAATGAGACAAGGAATATCGAACAATGGATAGTGGAGTAAGAAAATAAAGACATCATCATACAAATAATGCGCGAATTGCTGGATAAGCACTGTATCTGTATAAGAAGGTCCTGACTTGTCAAGATCGCCTGTAAAATGGTATTGCAGTGCTTCATGGGGTTATTGTGCCGTAAAGGAAGGAACCACCCGGAAGATAGAACGAGCGATACGGGATGTGTGCTCCTTCCATACCTACCCGCTGTTCATGTCACAGCCGTGAAACAAAAGAAATCCAACTGTAACATAGAAGGAAGACAGTTGTGACATAGAAAGAATACAGCCGTAACTGACCTTTCCTGAAATCAGTTTACAGATTAAACAATTATAACTAAACTCAATTTACATAACAAAGATTAAAACCTAAATTAGGTTTACACTCTTTTTGTTTATTCCTACTAAAGGCATTACATAAACCACCAGCTTGTGAGAGACGGGCAAAGTTAGTAAATAAAGATGACCCACCCAAAAACTCATTGCTCTGGGAACGCCTTAGCGGCAAGGGAGTGGAGCACCACTCCCGACGAGCGCTGCTATTTATATGTAAGCAAGTGGTTGAGCCTTTCGCGCAGGATAATAATTCTTCCATTTCTTTGTCAGCACTCCCTTTTGATTATAAGCCTGGTCGGGCGTCAACCAATTATTACTGGCGTGCGGCCTTTCGTGATTATAGAACTCTATGGCAGGGAGCAGGACAGCTCGTATATCATCTTCATTTTTAAACGTATACAAGGATAACCATTCTTGTTTCAATATGCCATTAATACGTTCTGCTACCGCATTCTCTAATGGATCCCCATGTTCCGTCCGGCTGACCCGTATACCATACTGGGTCAACAGATCCATATATGCGAAATAAGTATACTGGATACCTCTGTCCGAATGATGGATTAATCCAGCCAAAGGGCCTCCAGACTTCTTTATCGCTTGTTCTAACGTTTCTTGTGCATTCTTATATTTCAATGAAGAAGAGAACGTCCATCCCATTATCCGA
>NZ_QREV01000065.1 GCF_003363715.1 Parabacteroides acidifaciens | reverse complement strand
GTGCTAATCTTCGCGAGGTGCCGAGTGCACTACACATTAGCACGGTCGCAATGGCAAAGAGGACGGTCGCAATGGCGGAAAACGCTCTAAAAAGCGGAAAAAGTCCCTTTTTGAGGTCAAAAAAAGCCATTAACATTTGTTGGGTTTCGGATGCCTTTCGAGCCTGAAAAATGCGTTTTATACAATAAGCCTCATGATATAGTCATTCATATAGTAGCCGTTTCCGATATGGAAATCGCGTGTTGCATGTTCGTGGAAGCCCATATGTTTGTAAAAGCCGACAGCCGGGTTGTGGCGGTTTACATTCAGTTCGACGGTGAAAGGACCGGGATGGATTGTTTTCAGGTAAGCGATGCCCTGCTCGATGATGTAGCGGCCGATACCTGTGCCGTGCAAGGAGGGCAGCGAGTATATTTTCTGAAATTCAAACAAATCCTTCTCAACCGTTTCGATGGACAGGTAGCCCGCAGGGACGCCGTCGGCATAGATGATGAAGAACTGATGGTGAAGTTCGTTCATCTGCTTGAGAAGATTTTCATGACTGTACATCATGTCGAACATATAGTCCAGCTGTTCGCGGGAAAGGATGGAACCATAGGTCGGCTCCCAGATTTTAGATGCCAGATCTTGAATTAATTGGCAATCATTAACAGTTGCTTTCGTAATTGAGAACATTATTTCCTACTTTTAGATGAACAAAAGTACAAAAAATGAGGATATATTCGCAACAATTAAATTTTTGAATTGATTTTATGTATATAACAATGTTAATTCATAAAAAAGAATAACTTTGTAGGCGTTTAATACCTATACATGGGGAACAATTTAATAAAAAACATATAGAAATGGATACAAAGATTCAGGAACTGACCGACAAAATCTACAAAGAAGGAGTAGAGAAAGGTAACGAAGAAGCAGGGCGAATCATTGCCGATGCAAATGCTCAGAAACAAACGATATTGAGCGATGCGGAAGCAGAAGCAAAACGTATTGTGGCAGCTGCCGAAAAGCAGGCGGCCGAACTGAAAAAGAATACGGAGGCCGAGTTGAAATTGTTTGCTACCCAATCTGTAGAAGCGCTGAAAAGCGAAGTGGTAAACCTCATTACCGGAAAGATAACCTCTTCCAATGTGAAAGCGATCGTTTCTGACACTGCGTTCATGCAGAAAGTGATTCTGGAAATGGCAAAGGAATGGGCAAAGAAGGAAGCGATTACGATCCAGACTGCCGAAGCCGATGCGCTCACCAAATATTTTACCGCCAACGCCAAGAGCCTGTTGGACGGCGGCGTGAAGATCGAGAAAGTAAGCGGGCATGACGCCTCTTTCACGATTGTTCCGGCTGACGGTTCCTATAAAGTAAGTTTCGGGGAAGACGAGTTTGTCGCCTTCTTCAAAGAATTCCTTCGTCCCGGGTTGGTAGAAATGCTGTTCTGATATGGGTAAGTATTATTGCTTGATTGCAGGACTCCCCAATATCGCGCTCGACGATAGTAAACTGACCTATTCCGTCTGTGACTTCAGGCAGGAATTGGACGGCGTACTGACGAAAGCCGATAAGAAGCTGATCGATCTGTTCTTCCTCAAATTCGATAATAAGAACCTGATCGCTCAAGCCAAACAGCCGGATTCCGATCCGGACCCGCGGGGACGTATCACGTATGACGAATTCAATGCTTTGCTCAAAGCGTTGAAGGAAGAAGAAAAGCCACCCAAGAACGACCGGATGCCTCCTTATTTCAAGGAGTTCTTCAAACTGTATCTCGAAAGCGAAGGGAAAGAGGACAAGCAGGATGTTCCATGGGAAGACCGCCTGGCCACACTCTATTATGCGTATGCGATGAAAAATCATAACAAGTTTGTTGCAGACTGGTTCGAACTGAACCTGAACATCAACAACATGCTTACCGCGATAACCTGTCGTAAACATGGCCTTGATAAAGCCGAATACATCGTTGGAGACAATGAAGTGGCACAGGCGCTCCGTACGTCCAATGCCCGCGATTTCGGACTGGGGGATACGGTGGACTATTTGCCCGATCTGCAACGTATCGCCGAAGAAACCGATCTGATGGTACGCGAAAAGAAAGTGGACCTGCTGAAATGGGAATGGCTCGAGGAACATACGTTCTTTAAACCGTTCGATATAGAGAGTGTATTTGCATACCTGCTGAAACTGGAGATGATCGAGCGTTGGGTAACGCTGGATAAGGGGACAGGCGAGAAAACATTCCGCGAAATAGTGGGAGCAATGAAGAAAGGCAGCGAGAATGCCCTGGAAGAATTTAAAAGAAACAATGATAAATAAATTATGGCTACGAAAGGAATTGTAAAAGGAATCGTTTCCAACCTTGTGACTGTAGAGGTGGACGGACCGGTTTCCCAGAATGAAATCTGTTACATTTCCGTAGGAGGCGTCAAGCTGATGGCGGAAGTTATTAAGGTAATAGGTAAGAATGCTTTTGTACAGGTCTTTGAGAGCACGCGCGGTATGCGGGTGGGCGACGAAGCCGAGTTTGAAGGACATATGTTGGAGGTAACGTTAGGACCGGGTATGTTGTCGCGCAACTACGACGGTTTGCAGAACGACCTCGATAAAATGGAGGGTGTTTTCCTGAGACGCGGAGAATATACCTTCCCGTTGGATAACGACAAACTGTGGGATTTCAAACCGCTTGCCAATGCAGGCGACAAGGTGGCGGCCGGTGACTGGCTGGGCGAAGTGGACGAAAACTTCCAGCCGCATAAGATCATGGTCCCCTTTACCTTTAAAGGTGAATATACGATCAAGAGCCTGAAAGAAGCAGGACAATATACCATCAATGAGGTGATCGCCATCCTGACGGACGAAGCCGGGAAAGATGTGGAAGTGACCATGATACAGCGTTGGCCGGTAAAACGCGCCATCACTTGCTACAAGGAAAAGCCGCGTCCTTATAAGTTGCTCGAAACCGGTGTACGTACGATCGACACGGTGAACCCGATCGTGGAAGGTGGTACAGGGTTTATCCCCGGGCCGTTCGGAACGGGAAAGACCGTGCTCCAACATGCGATCTCCAAACAGGCGGAAGCCGACATCGTGATTATCGCTGCCTGCGGTGAACGTGCGAACGAGGTTGTGGAAATCTTTACCGAGTTTCCCGAACTGGTCGACCCGCATACTGGCCGTAAACTGATGGAACGTACCATTATTATCGCCAATACGTCTAACATGCCGGTGGCTGCCCGTGAGGCTTCCGTTTATACGGCGATGACAATTGCCGAGTACTACCGCAGCATGGGGTTGAAGGTGTTGCTGATGGCCGACTCTACTTCCCGTTGGGCACAGGCATTGCGTGAGATGTCCAACCGTCTGGAAGAACTTCCCGGACCGGATGCGTTCCCGATGGACTTGTCGGCAATCGTGGCTAACTTCTATGCGCGTGCCGGTTATGTACATCTGAATAACGGACAGACAGGTTCCGTGACCTTTATCGGTACGGTATCCCCGGCCGGTGGTAACCTGAAAGAGCCTGTGACGGAAAATACGAAGAAGGTGGCCCGCTGTTTCTATGCCTTGGAGCAGGAACGTGCCGACCGCAAACGTTATCCGGCTGTAAACCCGATCGACAGTTATTCCAAATATCTGGAATATCCCGAATTTCAGGAATACATCGCCAAGCATATCTCTCCGACCTGGATCGATAAGGTGAACGAGATAAAGACCCGTATGTTGCGCGGTAAGGAAATTTCCGAACAGATCAACATCCTCGGTGACGACGGTGTGCCTGTGGAATACCACGTGACGTTCTGGAAGTCTGAGTTGATCGACTTCGTGATCCTGCAACAGGATGCCTTCGATGCGATCGATGCGGTGACGTCGCTGGCCCGCCAGGAGTTTATGCTGGATAAGGTTGTGAAGATCTGCCATACCGAGTTTAAGTTCGATACTTTCCTCGAAGTAATGGACTACTTTAAGCAGATGATCAACATCTTTAAGCAGATGAACTACTCCGAGTACGAGAGCGAACAGTTCAAGAAGTTCAACGATCAACTTGACGCACTGCTTGCAGAGCGCGCAGATAAATAATAGAAGCGTATGGCAACAAAAGCATTTCAAAAGATATATACGAAGATTACCCAGATTACAAAAGCGACCTGTTCGCTGAAAGCAACAGGAGTAGGGTATGACGAGCTGGCCTCTGTCGACGGCAAGCTGGCTCAGGTGGTAAAGATTATCGGCGACGAAGTGACCTTGCAGGTTTTCTCAGGTACGGAAGGTATCCGTACGAATGCCGAAGTCGTTTTCATGGGAAAGGCGCCTTCGTTGAAGGTGGGCGACCAGTTGGCCGGCCGTTTCTTCAATGCATACGGTGATCCGATTGATGGCGGTCCCATTCCAGAAGGTAAAGATGTGGAAATCGGCGGTCCGTCTGTGAACCCGGTTCGCCGTCAGCAGCCTTCCGAGCTGATCGCTACGGGCATTGCCGGTATCGACTTGAATAATACGTTAGTGACGGGACAAAAGATTCCGTTCTTCGCCGACCCTGACCAGCCTTTCAACCAGGTAATGGCAATGGTAGCCTTGCGTGCCCAGTCGGATAAGATTATCCTGGGCGGTATGGGTATGACGAATGACGACTACCTGTTCTTTAAGAATACATTTAGCAATGCCGGTGCGCTGGACCGTATCGTTAGCTTTATCAATACGACGGAAGACCCGTCTGTTGAACGTATCCTGATCCCGGATATGGCACTTTGTGCGGCTGAATATTTTGCTGTCCAGAAGAATGAAAAAGTACTGGTGCTGCTGACCGATATGACGAACTACGCGGATGCTTTGGCAATCGTGTCCAACCGTATGGACCAGATTCCGTCGAAGGACTCCATGCCGGGTTCCCTGTATTCGGATTTGGCGAAGATCTATGAAAAGGCCGTGCAGTTCCCTGCCGGCGGTTCTATCACGATTATCGCCGTGACGACTCTGTCCGGTGGCGATATCACGCATGCCGTGCCTGATAACACGGGTTACATCACCGAAGGTCAGTTGTACCTGCGTAAGGACAGTGATGTGGGTAAAGTTATCGTCGACCCGTTCCGAAGCCTGTCCCGTCTGAAACAGCTGGTAACCGGAAAGAAGACGCGCGAAGACCATCCGCAGGTGATGAATGCCGCCGTCCGTCTGTATGCCGATGCCGCCAATGCAAAGACGAAGATGGAGAACGGTTTCGACCTGACAGACTACGACAACCGTACGCTGGCTTTCGCAAAGGACTATTCAAGCAAGTTGTTGGCGATCGACGTCAACCTCGACACAACCGAGATGCTCGACGTGGCTTGGAATCTGTTCGGTGAATACTTCCAGCCTGCCGAAGTGAATATCAAACAGGCGTTGGTAGACAAATACTGGAAAAAATAAATCCATGCCCATGAAAATGGAAATGCATGCCCAAGGAATTTAGTATGCATGGTTGTGGAAATAATATAGATAATTATGGCAATAAAGTTTCAATATAATAAAACCTCCCTTCAGCAATTGGAAAAGCAGCTGAAGATGCGCGAGCGTTCCCTGCCGACAATCAAGAGCAAGGAAAGCGCCCTGCGTATCGAAGTGAAGCGGACCAAGGATGAAGTGACGAAATTGGAACTTCAGCTGGAACAGGAGATACAGAGCTACGAAAACATGGTCGCTTTGTGGAACGAATTCAATCCCGAACTGATCGCAGTCAAGGATGTTTCGCTCTCCACGAAGAAGATCGCCGGTGTGGTCGTTCCTGTATTGGACGAGATCCAATTCGAGATCGGCCGCTACAGCCTGTTCAATGCCCCTGCCTGGTTTACCGACGGTATCGAGCTGCTGAAAAAGCTGGCGCGTACCGGTATCGAAGCCGAGTTCTCGGGTATGAAGCTGGAGTTATTGGAGCATGCGCGGAAAAAGACCACTCAGAAGGTGAACCTTTTCGAGAAGGTACAGATTCCGGGCTATAAGGATGCGATCCGCAAAGTGAAACGATTCATGGAAGACGAAGAAAGTCTTTCCAAGTCGTCACAGAAGATCATGCGGGCTAATCAGGAAAAGCGTAAAGCAAAAGAAGAAATAGAGGAGGCTGGAGCATGATAGTAAAGATGAGTAAATATGCCTTTATGGTATATCATAGAGAATATGATGCATTCCTCGCGACTCTCCGGGACCTGGGCGTCCTGCACGTGAAGGAGACGAATTCGATCCTGGACAATGCGGAACTGCAAGCCTTGCTGGCAGAACGTAAACGCGTCAACCAGGCAATCCGCTTCTGCAAGGCCCTGAACGAACAGTCGAAAGAGACCGTGTTGGCACCGGCGCGTGAGTTGCCGAAGGCAGACGGTTTGAAGTTGGTTGATAAGCTCGAAGAACTGCAGGAGCAGAAAGTGCAGCTACAGGCAGCACGGGCTTCGCTGGAAAAGGATATCGCCTATATGGATATATGGGGCGAGTTCAGTTATGCCAATATCAACCGCCTGAAGAGAGCGGGATATGACGTGACTTTCTTCAGTTGCCCGACTTCCAAATACGAACCGAAGTGGGGGGATGAGTACAACGCCTTTCTGGTGAACAACTTCCAGTCGGTGACCTATTTCGTTACCGTGACGAAGACCGGCACTCCGATCGAGATCGACGCCGAACGTCCGAAGATGCCGGACCGCGGATTGGCTAAGTTGCACGCAGCCTACGAGCAGCTGATGGAGAACTTTAAATCTCTGGATGCCCGCACGAAGGAGTTTGCAGCCAAGCAATATAACACGCTTATCGAACTGGACAAAAACATCCAGAACGAATTTAACCTCTCGAACACGTTGGTGCAGACCGGTCGTGAGGCAGGCGACAAGCTGATGATCCTGGAAGGATTTGTCCCGACCGAAGATGCTCCGGCAATGGAAGAAGCGCTTGAAAAAGACGGTTATTATTTCCAGCCGATGGCGATAGAAGAAGGGGATAAGGTTCCGATCAAACTGAAGAATAACAAGTTCAGCAAGCTATACGAACCGATCACGAAGATGTTCTCGCTTCCGAACTATACGGAGTTTGACCCGACCCCGCTGTTTGCCCCGTTCTTCATGCTTTTCTTCGGGCTTTGTTTCGGAGACGGCGGATACGGGTTGCTGGTGATGCTGGTCTGTACGTTCCTCAAACGGAAGGTGAATCCGGATTTCAAGCCTTACCTGACTTTGTTCCAGTATCTCGGCCTTGCAGCCCTGATTGTCGGAACGTGTACGGGTTCGTTCTTCGGTATCGCGTTGGCGGATGTTCCGGCGTTCTCGAAGATGAAAGACTATTTTGTGAGCAGTGACAACCTGATGACTTTCTCTATCGTCATCGGTCTGGTCCAGATTATCTTCGGAAAGACGGTGGCTGCCTTCAAGACGAAAGCGCAGAAGGGATTCAAATACAGTATTGCGCCTTTTGCATGGGTGCTGGTCATCACTTTCCTGGCATTAGCTTTCGGATTGCCGATGTTGAATATGCATCTGCCTGAAACGGTTCAGACCGTCTTTGTCGGTATTGCGGTTGTCGGCCTGATAGTGGCTTACCTCTACAATTCGCCGGGTAAGAATATCTTTATGAATTTCGGGACAGGGCTTTGGAATACCTATAATATGGCTTCCGGGCTGTTGGGCGATACGCTGTCGTATATCCGTCTGTTCGCGATCGGTCTGACAGGCGCTATCCTGGGCGGCGTGTTTAACTCGTTAGCTGTGGATATGACGGAAGGTATGAATGTCGTGTTGCGTGCGGTCTGTATGCTGATCATCCTGCTGATAGGCCATTCGATCAACATCGGGCTTTGTACGATCAGTTCGCTTGTACACCCGTTGCGTCTTATCTTCGTAGAGTATTATAAGAATGCTGAGTTTGAAGGCGGTGGAAAAGAATACAAACCGTTCAAGAAAGCATAACAAATAGGGAGTCGCTCCCTGGTAAAAAGTAATTAAATAATAACAAAAGAATAAATTAAAACAATTATCATTATGGAACCAATTTTATTAGCTTACATTGGAATCGCGTTGATGACAGGTCTGACTTTCATCGGTAGTAGTTATGGTGTGACGATTGCGGGTAACGCCGTAGTCGGAGCAATGAAGAAAAATCCGGATGCGTTAGGTACGTATATCGCCCTGAGTGCATTGCCTTCATCACAGGGTTTGTACGGATTCGTCGGTTACTTCATGATGCAGAAATTCCTGGTTGACAGTATTACGATGTTGAATGCGACAGCTATTTTCGGTGCAGGTCTGGTGTTAGGATTTGCCGGTTTGTTCTCTTCTATCCGTCAGGCGGAAGTTTGTGCAAACGGTATTGCCGGCGTAGGTGCAGGACACAATGTGTTCGGTGCAACTATGGTTATGGCCGTATTCCCTGAATTGTATGCAATCTTGGCTTTGCTGGTTGTTATCCTGATCGGCGGAACTCTTCCGGTTTAAAAACGAATGTATAAACAGAATCCCTTATCCGGTTCTCCGGGTAAGGGATTTGTTTTCTTAAAAAACAACGTTAGATGAAAAAACATTTACTATTGGTTATGCTTTGTGCGGGGATGCTGCACGGGGCAGGGGCACAGGCCCAGGACGTAGAACGCTTGCCGGGTTATGTGCAGGCGGAGCGCTTTACTAAAGAGAAATTGAACACAATGCTATTCTCTACCACGGTCGATCCGCACTGGTTCCAGAAAGGAAACTGTTTCTGGTACGAATATAAAACAAGTGAAGGAAAAGCCTGGTATGTTGTCGATCCGGTGGCAAAGACCAAACGGCCGCTGTTCGACCTCGACGACGTGGCAGCCCAAATTACGGAAATCGTGAAAGACCCATTCACCGCCCAGCAACTGCCTATCCAGAAGTTGGAAGCGCAGGAAGACGGCCGCACCTTCACTTTCCACATCGTCTCCTCGCAGGATGCCAAGAAAGATACGACAGACAAGAAAGAACCGAAAAACAAGAAAGAGCTTTTCTTCTTCTCCTACGACTATCCGACACGCAAGTTGACCTGGCTTGAGGATAAGAAAAAGGAAACCGAATATCCCGACTGGGCCTCTTTCTCACCCGACGGTAAGACGGTTGTCTATGCCAAGGACCAGAATCTCTACCGCATGACCCGCGAAGACTACGAGAAACTGAAGAAAGACGATAAAGACAGTACTGTGGCGGACATCCAACTTACCACCTTCGGCGTGAAGGATTTCGGTTTCGGCCAGCCTTACAGCCTGCTCAACACCGACACGCTTTGCAATGGCAAACGGAAAGGCGTCTGGGGCGTATGGTCGCCCGACTCCCGCTACTTCGCCATTACGGTGGAAGACGAGCGCGAGGTGAAAGACCTGTGGGTGATCAACTCCATGGCATCGCCCCGTCCGACGCTGGAAACATACAAATACCAGATGCCCGGCGAGAAGGAAGCTCCCCAATATCATCTTTTCCTTTTCGATATGAACGACAACAGCCATAAGGAGATTCGTACATCCGCTTTCAAAGACCAGACCTTGCGTGTGGCACGTCGGCCGTGGCAACAGAGAGACCGCGACCGTAAAGAGGTGGCAAGCGTATGGTTAGGCGACAATAACCGCTTCTTCGTTACCCGTTCGAGCCGTGACTTGCACCGTATCGACATCTGTTCCTATACGATCGGACAGGATTCGATCCGCCCGATTATCGAAGAACGGATGAATACCTATCAGGAAGTACGTCCGTTGGCCGCCCTCGCAAATGGCAAGGAACTGATTCAATGGAGCGAACGCGACGGTTGGGCCCACTTGTACCTCTATGACGGCGAAGGCAACCTGAAGAACCGCATCACACGCGGTCCCTGGCATGTAGACCAGATCGTGAAGGTCGATGAAGCCAAGCGTGTCGTCTACTTCCTGGCAAACGGAAAAGAAAAGGATGAGAATCCCTACTACGAACACCTCTATCGCGCTAATCTCGACGGAAGCGGCCTGCAAATGGTGACGCCCGGCGACTACTTCCATATCGCGAGCATGGACGACAATGCAGCGTTCGTGGTCAACAACTACTCGCGTGTCAACACCATCCCGCGTACGGACTTGATGGACGCAAGCGGCCGCAAACTGATGTCGCTCGAAGAAAGCGATTTCTCACAACTGCTGGCTGCCGGCTACCAGTTCCCCGAACCCTTCAAGGTGAAGGCGGCGGACGGTGTGACCGACCTCTACGGCGTGATGTATAAACCGTTCGACTTCGATTCGACACGGACGTACCCGATCATCGACTACGTTTATCCCGGTCCGCAGGTGGAAGCAACCGTTTATCCGTTCAGCCGCATGGGCGTTCGTACGGACCGTCTGGCACAGGCCGGATTCATCGTAGTTACTGTCGGCAACCGTGGCGGACATCCAAGCCGTTCGAAATGGTATCATAACTTTGGTTACGGCAACCTGCGCGACTACGGCTTGGCAGACCAGAAGGCAGCTATCATCCAGTTGGCAGACCGTTGCAAGTTTATCGACATCAACCGTGTCGGTATCCACGGCCATTCGGGTGGG
Source organism: Parabacteroides acidifaciens (assembly GCF_003363715.1). GTDB lineage: Bacteria > Bacteroidota > Bacteroidia > Bacteroidales > Tannerellaceae > Parabacteroides > Parabacteroides acidifaciens. The sequence goes on along the minus strand of NZ_QREV01000065.1, from coordinate 13,940 downwards.
GGCTTCATGTCTACCGCAGCGATCCTGCAATATCCGGACTTCTTCAAAGCAGCCGTTTCCTGTGCCGGTAACCACGACAACCGCATCTACAACCGTTGGTGGAGCGAGACGCACCACGGCGTGAAAGAGGTGGTTAGTGAAAAGGGCGATACGACCTTTGTCTACAACATCCGCACGAACGAAGAGATAGCCGGACAGCTGAAAGGCCACCTGATGCTCGTCCACGGTGACATCGACAACAACGTCCATCCGGGTAACACCCTTCGCGTGGTAGACGCCCTGATCCGTGCCGGCAAACGCTTCGACATGCTCATGCTCCCGCAACAGCGTCACGGCTTCGGCGACATGGACGAATATTTCTACTGGCGCATGGTCGACTACTTCTCCCACAACCTCCTGGGCGAACAGGAGACGTCGGTGGATATACCGAAAAGGTGAAAATAGTTGAGAGTTGAAAGTTAAAGAGAGAGGCTTCGCTCCGGGATAATCCGGATGGCGAAGCCTCTCTTCTTTTTTAACGATATAAGTAACCTCCTTGTAAATAGTCTGTCGTTAGTATTCAATCCTTCAGCCCTGTGTTGTTATGGCAGGATTCCGATAAAACAATCGTAAGAAGAGGATATAAACGTGTCCTTTTAGTTTATTAACTAAAGAAATTAGTTTGAAAACTAAAATATTTAGTTTATTTGCCTGAAAGAATTAAAATATCATGAAACGACTGACTGCAAGAGAAGAAGAGATCATGGGCTATTTCTGGACGGAAGGCCCGCTGTTTGTGAAACAACTGCTCGAATTTTACGGTGAACCGAAGCCGCATTTCAATACCCTGTCGACCATTGTGCGCGGCCTGGAAGAGAAAGGATTCCTGGCACATAATACCTATGGTAACACCTACCAGTACTACGCTGCCGTCTCGGAAGCGGACTACAGCCGGGGCACGTTGAAAAACGTCATTGCCAAATATTTCAACAATTCCTATCTCGGCGTCATCTCGTCGCTGGTCCGGGAGGAGGAGATTTCGGTGGACGAGCTCCGGAAGCTGATCGACGAAGTGGAGAAGGGTAATAAGTAAAACTGCGCAAGTATGGGAATATTTTTAGTCTTTCTGTTGAAGTCGACCTGCTGTCTGGCGGCGTTCTATCTTTTTTACCGCCTGCTGCTGAGTCGAGACACGTTCCACCGGTTCAACCGGATGGCGCTGTTGGGCGTGATTGTCTTTTCCGTTGCTATTCCCTTTATCCGTCTGGTGACGGACGAGCCGGTGGCTGTGCAGCGCACGATGCTTGACATCGAGCGGCTTCTGTTGATGGCTGCTGTACCGGTTGAGGAGACAACGGCACCGGTAAGTGACATGACGCTCTGGCTGACAGCCTTGTTTGCAATCTATGTGGGTGGTTGCCTGTTTTTTGCGGGGCGTTTTCTCTATTCCGTCGGGCAGATTGTGCGTCTGATCCGTTCGGGTGAAGTGACGGCTCTGGATGGTGGCGTGCGGCTTGTTGTGGTCGACCAACCGGTCAGCCCTTTCAGTTGGATGTGCTACATCGTCATCTCGCGTATCGATATGGAGGAGAGCGGGACGGAGATTCTGACGCACGAACGGGCGCATATCGAGGCGTGGCATTCGTTGGATATGTGGCTCGCCGGTGTATGCGTCGTCCTGCACTGGTTCAACCCTGCCGCTTGGCTGCTGAAACAGGAGCTGCAAAACGTGCATGAGTTCGAGGCGGACGAAAGCGTGATCCGGCATGGTGTGGATGCGCGGCATTATCAGATGTTATTAATCAAGAAAGCGGTCGGCACACAGCGTTTCACCTCTATGGCCAACAGCTTTAACCACAGTAAACTTAAAAAACGAATTACCATGATGCTAAAACAAAAATCAAGTCCCTGGGCGCGGTTGAAGTATCTTTACGTCCTGCCCCTTGCCGCTGTTGCGGTAGTGGCGTTTGCCCGTCCGGAAATCTCGCGCTCTTTAGAAAAGATCTCAGCGGTCAACGTCCCGGAATTTCTTCCTGTTGCGGAGGCTGATCCTGTTATGGAAGCTGTTCCTGTTATAGACGCTGCTCCGATAGCGAAAGCGAAACCAGTCCCCGCGCTCGACGCGGGGCTGCAGGAGAACAGGCCTGTTTCGGTAAACACCGTTCGTGCTTCTGCGATCCCGCGTCAGGCGCGGGAAGGGGCAGTACCGCAAGACACCGTCCGTGTAGTGGGTTATGGCGATATGCCGACGAACGTTGTAGTGGTAGACTCGCTGGTTCCCCGTCCGCTCTTCATCATTGACGGCGTGGAGAAGCCGGATTTCGATACGAATACGCTCGACCCGTCTACGATCAGCAGCATTTCTGTTCTGAAAGATATGAAAAGCATTGAGCTTTACGGAAAGAAAGGAGAGCACGGCGTGATCCTCGTGACAACGAAAATAATACCCGATCTTCGGCCGGAAGGTACGCTTCGCGGTACGATAGGAAATTTTAAGTTCCGTAAGCTGGAAGGTATCAAAATGCGTCCCGCTCCCCGTCCCGGTTCACATCCGGAGCCGGACCCGGTTCTCTTTATCGACGGCAAGGAATATCCTTACGACAAGCTCTCCGAACTTGATGAGACAAGGGTTCAGTCGATGACTATATTGCCCAAGAAATCAGCGGTAAAGAAATACGGGGACAAATATGCGAATAGAAGTATAATGGAAATAACCTTGAAGAAAGAAAATGAATAAGAGTTATCTGTATCAGGCGACCCTCGCGGCTTGCCTTTTCCTGGGCGCTTGCAGCGGGGATAAAACGGAGAGTGGACAGTTGGAGGTCATCCCTTTGGGAGCAGCTTTCGACCAGCAGGCGGAGTTGAAGACGTCGGACTGTTTCAAGAAGATACGCTATGTCCCGTTGGAGACGACGGACAGTATTCTCGTGGGGCCGGGAGCTTGGGCAACCGTTCTGAACGACTGGATCGTGGTGACCTCCGGGCGTAAGCTTTGCCAGTTGTTCGACAAACAGACCGGGCGATTCATCCGTAATATCGGCCATGTGGGTGAAGATCCCGAAGGCTATTCGACGTCACATGGGGTATGGCTGAATCCGAATGCAAACAAACTCAATTTCTCCGGTTGGAACGGGAAGATGGTGGTCTATCGGGCAGATGGCAGTTTTGACCATATCTGGACGCCGCCGATTGCCGCTCCTGAATTTCCGGCAGTTGCTTCTTTTGATAATCTGGATGCGGACCTTACCGTAGGCTATTATTCGGCTACCGACAGTGTGCCGGCACGTCTCGCCCTGTTTCGTGGCGATGAAATTGTCCGCGAACAATGGTTGCCGATAGACAGTAAAGGCGAAAAGGCTGTCGCCGTTGATGAAATAGCAATGCTTTCCGTTCGGAGGGACGGGGGAGACGGGGTACTTATCATAAAATATAAAGACAACCGTTCTTCTATCACGTCGCTTGGTAACGGTTGTTTCTGGCATAACGATGGGGAATTTTATTTCAGGCAGGCATTTAACGATACGATCTACCAGGTTTCAGCGGACAAGGATTTGCAGCCGGTGCGTGTACTGGACTTCGGCACACACCGTTGGGACTATGATGATCGTTTTGACGACAAGAAAGATGCAATCTATCCGGGGAAATTCATGGAGAACGAGGACGTTATCCTGTTCCGCTTCCTGACGAATGTCTATACTGACAATAGTAAAACCTATAATGCCCTTTACCGGAAGGCGGACGGGACGGTGAAAGTATATCCTTTCGAAGAAAAGATAGCCGATGACATGAACGGTTTCCTTCCCCTGCAACCGATCTCTATCTCTTCCGCCGGTGAATTTGCCGCCGTGCTCCCCTCCGAAGAGGTCGTCCAGTGGTTTGAGGACAATGCCGGCAAAGCCGATCTCCCCGCCGCAGTTTCCGCTCTGAAGAAAGTGGGCGAGGAGGATAATCCGGTGGTGGTCATCATGGAATAGATCAGCAATTATTTCGTATATTTACCGACTAATAAATGAATAGTATGTTATGGAAAACTTTAAAGTCGGAATAATTGGAGCCGGGCATATTGCCCGCAAGATGGCGCATACGTTGCGCGATATGGAAGGGGTAGAACCGTATGCCGTAGCCTCACGTAACTTCGGGAATGCCGAAAGTTTCGCGCGTGAATGGGGTTTTACGCAGGCATACGGATCGTATGAAGAACTGGCGGATGATCCGGAAGTACAGTTGATTTATATTGCCACTCCCCATTCCTTCCATTTCGAGCATGCCCGGATGTGCATCGGGAAGGGCAAACCTGTTTTGTTGGAGAAAGCTTTTACGGCCAATGCCCGGGAAGCGGAGTTGCTGATCCGGCTGTCGGAAGAGAAACAGGTTTTCCTGACGGAGGCGATCTGGACGCGTTATATGCCTTTCTCCGCGACGCTTCGCGAGTTAGTGGACAACGGGACGATCGGACGGGTGATGATGCTGACTGCCAACATCGGCTATCCGATTGCAGAGAAGGAACGCATTGCCAGACCGGACCTATGCGGGGGCGCTTTGCTGGACATCGGTGTCTATCCGATCAATTTTGCCATGATGCTTTTCGGTACGGAGATTACGGGGATTACCTCGGCTTGCGTGAAAGGGGAGACGGGCGTTGATTTGCAAAACAGTATTACGTTTGTCTATAAGAACCACCGGATGGCTGTCCTGCAAATGACAGCTTTCTGTGCGAATGACCGGCAGGGGGTAATCTCCGGGGATAACGGCTACATTATAGTCGACAATATCAATAACCCGCAGCAGGCGGTTGTCTATTCGATCAACCATGAAGAAATAGCCCGCTATACTTGTCCGCCGCAGATAACAGGCTTCGAATATCAGGTGCAGGCATCGATCGATGCCATCCGTGAGGGAAAGATAGAGACGCCTTATATGCCGCATAGCGAAACCCTGCGTGTCATGCGGATGCTGGACGACCTCAGGTCGGAGTGGGGGGTACGGTTCCCGATGGATGAATGATAAGGAGGGGGTGTAAAATATCCTTGTCCCCGCGCTTGACGCGGGGTCGCATTAGAACAGGCCTGATCAATCAGTTGTTTATACTGCCGGTTCTAATGCGATCCCGCGTCAAGCGCGGGAACGAGGCAATTTTACACCCCCTCTTACGTTAAATAACCTCATGTATGCGGACGTCATCCGGTCCCTCATTACATAATTCTACTTTCTTCGCCTTCTCCAATGCTTCCTTGTCCAGCTTGATGTAACCGGCCGGGCCGGAATAGAGAACCTGCTTGGTTTTCCCTTTCAGCGGAGTCCCTTCCACCACAATATGGCTGCGGGATGAGCCGGACAGGTAGAGTTCAAGCGAACTGCCTTTGTTGCTGTCGATCGCAATACGTGAACCGGCTGGCAATGTGTTGACAGACTCCAGGTTTTTGTCGTACATCAGGCGGGCGGGATCGATAGAAGTATCTTCCTTCGTTGTTACCGTAAAGTCGTAGAGATAGATTTGCATCTGCTTGTCCGTCGTATTACGCATACGGATGTAGCGGGCTTCCGGTGCTATCTGCTCCAGCTTGAAACGGGGTTGGTCGGCAGGAATACCGGTGATAGCTGTCCATGTCTTTCCGTCGGCGGACCATTCGAACAGGCGTCCGCTGTTCTCACTCTTCGGCAGGCTGAAGCTGAATGAGGTCGCCTCCTTCTGCAATTCCCAGGCAAGGCCGAAGGATTGTCCCGGCTCGATGCGAAGTACTTCGTTCAGGCGGTTGTAGCCGATCTGGTCTGCACTCTCTTTCAACGGCTGGTATTTTAGCTGTTCGATATCCGTAAGGATGGAGGCTTTGCTCATTTGTGCTGCGGCCTGGTCTGCCTGATCGGGGAACAGCAGGTCACGGCCTGTCTGCAAATAGATTTCCTGTACAAACGGGGTCAGGACACGTGAGCCAGTCTTCACTCCCTTCTGATAGGGGTTCTGATTGTATGTCCGGTCGATGATGCGCATACTGTCGAGCAGGGAGGTGAGGGAGAGATATGTCTGCCAGGTGGCGGCACGATCCTCACCTTGTCCGGCCGAGGCAACGGCAAGAGCGGTCTGGCCGGCCTTACCTAACAGATGGAATTGCATCAGCCAGGGTTTTATCTCATCTATCAGCGCCTTGTTGCTGCTTGTTTCGATAGCGGCAGGGGCGGCAGTGATCTCGGCAAACAGCTGGTTCATCCGGTCGGCGGCTTCTGTATTATAGCTGTGCCGGCGGAAGTCGCGTAGGAATGTTTCGGCATCTCCTGCATAGCGGACGGATTCATCCCGGCGGTAGCGGTGGCCGTTAGGTCCCGGGTCGCAGTTGTTCTCACAGAAGGTGCGGAAGGCTTCCGGTGCTTCGGGCAGGATGAAGCGGCAGGCATCGGTGAAGTTGCTCTCCGGATTGTAGGCTTTCATGTTCCAGGCATAGTCGGCCACACCGAAAAGGGCTACCTTCGAGGCTTCCGCCCGTTCCATCGGGTTGGCAACGAAGCCCGACATGGCGTGTGCCGCTTCCGGGTCGAGCCCGTATGAAGGTCCCATCAGCAGGTGGTCGCGGCAGTAGTCGCTCACCGGGAAGTTCCACCATACGTATGACGGGCGCTGGATACGCTTGTTCACCCATTCCTGCCCTTCGAGGGTGATGTCGTGGATGACGCTGTTGCCTGTCCACATCACATGGATGGCGGGATCGAGCGTCCGGCCCAATACGTCCAGGTAGTCGCTTCCTGCCCAGGCACGGTTGTATTCCGTCGGGCACATGATAAGGGGGCTTACCCCCGCCTTTTTCTCGATAAACTCCTTTTGCAGGAAGTTGAGCAGGTCGGCTTGCTTGTCGGCCTTGGCCCCTTCACCCGATATGTCGTCGAAGAAGACGGCAAAGGAGCGGACACCGAGGTCGTACATCATGCCGAACTTATTCAGTACGTTCATCCGGTCTTCGTCCGTCCACTGGATGTCTAATCCCGGATGGATAGCCCATACGAAGTCCACTTTGTTAGCGGCAGCTTCCTTGACCAGGTCCTTGATCTGGGCGGCCTCCTTCTCCGGATACGGCTTGCGCCAGTTGGGAGAGCTGTGGTAAGGATCGTCCTTCGGCCCATAGATGTAGGTATTCATCTTCATCTTGCCATAGAAGCGGAGCTGCTCGATACGGTCGGCATGGCTCCAGGGATCGCCGTAGAAGCCTTCGACGGTACCACGGAAGGCAACGTCGGGATAGTCGATGATGGTGCATATCGGCAGTGTCTGATTTCCCTGTTTATCTGTCTGAACCAACTGTCTCAGGGTTTGGGCGGCATAGAAGAGACCGCGGCTGTCTGGGGCGACAATGTAGACTCCCGTATGATTGATAATCAAGCGATAAGCACCGGATCGTTTCGGCTCCGGTGCTTGCCCCTCTATTGTGATCTCGAGAGGCAGGGCATCGGGCTCGTCTGTGATCGACAGGGTCTCCCTGAGCAACCGTATGGCATCCGGATCCGGGTTCTTCATCCCGGAGAGGATAAAGCCGTGAGGCGCTTTCAGAGGGTTGACCGACGGCATGACCATCTGCGGTTGCGGGTGGATGACCGGCAACGGGTTTTGTGCTTGCAGCGCACCTCCTAACAGGAGGGCGGCGGTTAGATTTAGTAGTTTCATATTGGGGTAATTTTAAGTGTTTAATTAGTGAACCTCGAACAACAACGTCTTCCCATTCACGTCGCTCCACTCCGTCAAGAGCTGGCGCAGGGCGGTGTATTCGGCAGGGGTATAGAGTTGTTTGCTGAGTTCGAGGCTGCGGGTGACGGTTGCTGTCTTGCCGCTCTTCTTGACAGACAGGGTGAGGCTACCGGCGGCGTTACGGATCGTCCGGTTGGCTTCCGGGGTGCGCAGCTCCATATTGTCGGGGCATTCGACGGTGTAGGTGTAAACCTCATTTACCTGGCGGGGCAACAGGATGTTCTCTTTCCGCTGGCTGTTCAGATAACCGTAGGGCTGGTGTGAGAAGCCGTAGGCGGCATCCGGCAATACGACTGTCGCATATCCGTCCTGCACTTTCAGGGGCGCCGTGTTGTTGCTTTCGCTGTTACCTGTCGTGAAGTAGGGCATCAGTGCATTGCCTACGGATTCTTTCACGGATGTTACCACCTTGCCGTCTTTGAATGTCAGGGAGATGTCGCTCTTGATCTGATAGTCCTTGGGGACAGCGATAGCGATAGGCTTTCCGTCTTTCAGGCTGAAGAGCGGTGTCCGGTCGAAGTTCACCGTCTGTGGGCGACGGGTGGAATAAGTGGAGAATACATATAAGTCTCCGTTCACCATGCAGGATACAAACAGCTGGTCGATCGCTTTCAGTGCCAAGCCCTTGTCGGCGTGTGCCTGATAGGTAGCCATTGGTTCGGCTTTGAAACCTGCGCCGCCCAGCAGGCCGGCGAGCAGGTTGGCTTTCTCGGCCTCTGTCCCGTAGGCTGTGTTTACGATTTCGTAGGCCGGACGCAGGCGGTAACCGGTCTGCTCGAGCGTCAGCGTGTTGTTGGCAATGTGATTGGTGGTGTATTCGAGGATTGCTTTCAGCCTGTCTTCATCCTTGGTTATTCCTTCTGTGAGGCTTTCGGCCAGGGTAGTGAGCTGCATGTCGCCAACGGGGTTGAACTGTTTGAACAGGGTGGCCAGTGCATCGCCTTCAGTCGCATAGGTCGTAGCGGCAAGGAAGGGCACATCGCCATTGGCAACCGAAACGAACGGTGCACGGGAGGCAGCCGGAAGGTTGCGCAATGTCCAGGCTGTCGTACGCATCCCGTTGGAGAGCGTGACGGACGGTTTCGTCTTGTTGCCGGCCAATGTGAAGGCTAACTCTTTGTCGGCTGGCGTTACGATCGTAAGCGTGTATTCCTTGACGGGGGAGGACTGGAGCAAGGTTTCGAATATATCCACCTCCGGCAGGTAGCCCGGCTTGGAAGTGACCGTGTAGTCGAGATAGATCGTTGCGCCCAGCTCTAATCCGGTGTGGACAACCACCATTTCTTTCAAGTGGTTATAGGCCGGAGCATCGGCAGCATTGCGGGGAAGGACTTCCACGAAGGCATTGTCCGGTGTCTTGATGACGGTACCGTCTTTCTGCCGGGTGTATGAAGAATTAATCTTCAGCTCCTGGTATTGCGGGTTGTAGACGATGAAGCTCTCTCCGTATGTGCCGTTCATGGCGGTGTGGGTGAAGAGTGTCAGTTCCATGTTGCAACGGAACTCCTGGCTGCCGTAGGAGTGGAGCGTCCAGGTCTTTTCCAACTTCTTGTATTCTGCCTCCGGGGCGCCGAACGCGGTGACTGTCACTAACAGGAGACAGAGGAGGAGGGCGAGTTTATGTTTGTTATGTATCATTGTAATCTATTGCTTTAATAATATATCTTCTTTGTTCTGTTATTCTCCCTTTTGTGGGAGGATGCGATTACTTACCAGTAATCGGGTGCGATTGGTTAGGTATAATCGTATGCGATTACTTAGGACTAATCGGGTGCGATTACTTCTAAGCAATCAGTTCCCTTGTTTTATCACCAGATAATTACCGAACGCTTTATGCGCATTGACGGCGTTGCGGAAACCATCCCAGTCGCCGGCCTCGTAAACGCGTTTCTTCAGGGCCAGCTTCTGATGAAGCACTACTTTACCGTCTCCTTGGCGGACATAGCCTTCGAAGTCGGCGGCGTTGCTCTGCTTACTGTCTTCCTTAGCCTCGCTAACCAGCTTGTATCCGGCGGGGAGCTGGATCGTTTCGTCCAGTTCGACCAGGCGTGAGCAGGCGTCCTTGAAACCATATTGGCGTTCTTCCAGGTCGGTATCGATACGGAGGTAGCTTTTCACCTGGTTGTAAAGATTATTCATCACCATCGGTTTGAACAGCATTTCCCCTTCTCCGGGAAGGGCATATCCGGGGATCTCATAACGGAATGTCATCTTGATCGGGGCGGCCTGGTAGTTCTTCGGGTCTTTGCCATAGTCGACACTGATCAGGCGGGCTTTGGGAGAGACGGCGAGAAGCTGTGCCTCCAATGCGCTCTGCCACTGCGTCTGCCAGCCACCGGTGAAGATACGGCGGATGTTGCTGTCCGACTGTCCTTCGGCGGTAATGGTGAACTGTCCGGTCAGCGTGCCCTTGGCATCGAGCTTGTTGTCCGCCTTGATGCGTACGTAGTGGTTCTCGGGAGCGGAAACCGGGGTGAGGCAGAGGTCGGAGCCTTCGGGGACGCCCGGCAGGTAGTTCTGCTGTTGTTCGGCGCTGCTCCAGAGTTCGCGGCAGAAGGGTACCCAGGTTGGGTCGAGCGGCATATAGGTTCCGCTGGATAGCTTCACGACGGCTACGCAATGGTTGAAGTGGTCGGCCGGAATACTTTCCACACGGCTACCTGCCATCGTCATGGCCGGATAGGCTTCGAAGCCTGCCATGCGGAGGAAGGCGATCAGGGTGCCGGCGATATCTTTGCAGACACCGCAACGGTCCGTATAGTTCATCTTGAGGTTGTGCAGCGTATAGCCTTCGCCTTTGCCCATCGAGATGCCGGAGTAGCGGATGTTGTCGGCAACCCAGTGGGTGAGGACGGCGATCTTTTCCATCTCGGTCTTCTTGCCCCGGATCAGTTCGTCCACTTTCTTCTGGGCTTCGGGAATGGCGTCGAAGCTGCCATAGTCTTCGTTCACCTTGTTAAACCAAAGGGATTTGTCCTGCCAGCGCGGGGTGGAGGACATCATCAGCTTGGGTGCGGCGTCGAAGAGGTCGACCATGTTCGGCTCGCGATGGGTAGGCATGATGTCTGTGCTGACGAAGGTATAGGCTTTCCGGCCGTCTTCGTAGCGCATGGAGGAGGTGCATTCGCCCTGGTAGAACTGGAACTGCATCTCTTTCTCCATCGGGATGTTTACCTTATATACTTTACGGACGGTCGGTTCGGTTGCCCAGAAGGGGACGATGTCGTAGAACTGTCCGCGCATGGGCGGGATGAAACGGGACTCGTCGTCGCCGGCATCCGCAAGCAAGGCGTAGGTGAAACCTTTCTTATCGATCTGATAGTCGATGATGTCGCCCGGGTCGAGGCGGCCTACTTCCATCATGATCTGGCGGGCTCCCCAGTAAATGGCACGGGCGGGGGCTGCATAATCCTGTTGCTGGGTGATGTCGAGGTTGACCACGTCGCCGTTGGCTTTGTAGATCGTGACGCGGTGGAACTCGGCGTGTGCCGTCAACGGGTCGTAATCGTATTTGAGGATACGGTTGGCGACGGCTCCGCGAGTATTCATCACTTTGATGATTTTACAGACGGCAAATGAGCCGGAGCCGGTCGGCTGCACGGTCACGGTGGTACTGTCCAGCAGGCTTACACAGTCGTAGCCTGCATATAATTCCGGCTTTTGCAGAGTCGGATCGGGTGCAAACCGGCAACTCTCCTGGGCTTGTCCGTATGTGGACGCAGCGCCTAAGAGGAGGGCGGATGCTAAGATAGATAGGTGTTTCATGTTTTATAGTGTTTATTAATTGTCCATTGTCAATTATCCATTATCCATTGTCAATTGTATAGCCAGCTTCCGGCAGGCGGCCCGGTCGATCTTTCCACTGCCTGTGAGGGGGATCGCTTCGACCTGCAGGACGTGTTTCGGGCGCTGGTATTTGGGTATTGTTTCAAGTGCATCGGCGAGGGACTTCCTCGCTCGCTCTGTTTCTTCGATCAGCAGGACGACCGCCTCTCCGAACTTCGGGTCCGGAACCGATGTGATTGCAAAGTTAACAGAAATAACGGGACGCAGAGCCTCCTCGATGCTTTCTATCTGTATTTTTATGCCGCCGCTGTTGATGATGTTGTCTTTCCGGCCCAGGATGCGGAAACGTCCGTCGGGCAGGAGTTCGGCGACGTCGTTGGTGACGAGTGTTTCGTCTGTGACAAGTGGGGCGTTTATGACCAATGTATTGTCCGCCGAGAGTGAGAGGCTGACGGAAGGGAAAGGCGTATAATAAGGAGATGCATCCGGCCCGTTCAGCCTGCGGAGGGCGATGTGGGAAAGGGTCTCCGTCATTCCGTAGGTGGAATAGACCTGGTTGGGCAATGCCTGTATTTCCTTTTCCAGCTCGCGGTCGATGGAGCCGCCGCCTACGATCAGGATATCGGTGCGGCAGAGACGTTCCCGCTCCTCCGGCACCTGTAGCGTATTATAGACTTGCAGCGGGATCATGGCGGCAAAGCGGAGCGGTGTCTCTACATCCTGCATCGGATGTCCGGAAGGTTCGCGCACCAGCAGGTCGAGCCCGGCAACGAGTGAACGGACGACCATCATCTTACCCGCAATATACCGAAGGGGCATGCAAAGCAACGCCTTGTCGCCTTGCCGCAGTCCAAGGTAGTCACAGGTCAGGCGGGCGCTGTTTTCCATCTGCTCCTTGCGAACCGTGATCCGCTTGGGCGTACCCGTCGAGCCGGAAGTTTGCACTTCCAGCACGGGCGAGTCGTTATGCCATTCGGACAGGAACAGGTCGAGGTCGTCTCTGATCATTTGCTTTCGGGGATAAACCAGAGGCGGTTGTCCCGAAGCTCCAGTGGTGCGTCGATATTGTCGGTGAAAAGTGCCCCGGTGCCTAAGCCCTGTGGCAACGGGTTGTTGAATGTGGCACACCATTGTGCGATAGCGTTCAAGCCGATGTTTGACTCCAGTGCGGAGGTAATCCACCAACCAATCTGTTGCTCCTCCGCCTCCTTTAGCCATTCGCTTCCACCATATAGGCCACCGTGCAGGGAGGGTTTCAGGACGATGTATTGCGGACGGATGTAAGAGAGCAGTTCCTTCTTCTTCTCCGGCGTGTTACAGCCGATCAGCTCTTCGTCGAGGGCAATCGGAATCGGTGAGGTGGCTGCTAACTGTGCCATATCGTCCCATTGTCCGGCACGGATCGGCTGCTCGATCGAGTGCAGGTCGAATTTGGCCAGGCGGTCCAGTTTCTCCATTGCCTCGTTGGGCGAGAAGGCGCCGTTGGCATCGACACGTAGCTCGATGTCACGGGCGGAGAACTGTTCTCGGATGATACGCAGGATGTTCAGTTCCTTTTCGAAGTCGATTGCCCCGATCTTTAGTTTGATACAACGATAACCAGTCTCGATCTTCTCAGCCACTTGTTCTGTCATTTCTTTATAGCTTCCCATCCAGATCAGCCCGTTTATAGGAATACCCGTTTCACCCCGTGAGAAAGGCGTGTCCCACAAGGCAAAGCTATTCGCCTCGAATTGCAGCAAAGCTGTTTCCAGCCCGAACAGGATCGAAGGATAGTTACGCAGTCCTTCGATGTCGATTTGGCCTGTATTGGTGAACTTCTGGCAGGCTTTAGCCAATACCTCTTCGTATTCGGGAATATCGTCACAACTAAGATTGGGCAGTGGGGCACACTCTCCGCATCCCCAACGTTCGGGAGCATCTTTGGAACTTAGCATCAGGAACCAGCTTTTCCGTGTCGTGTAAGTCCCGCGTGAAGTGCCTGCCGGTTTCTTGAAATGCAGATCTCTGGGGTAGACTTCTAATCTATAGTGATGTATCATTGTATGTCTTGTTGATTGTTGTGTTCGAAATTATTCAACTGATTCTTTAGTTCCTGGATATCCGGCAAGGCTTGTCTTATATCTTCAGGAAGCTCGTTATAAGTATAGGAACTGACACCTATTGGTTTGTTGATATCTCTCAGCGAGAACTCAACTTCATAGTCATCTTTTCCTTTACAAAGAAGAATACCAATTGTCGGCCGATCATATTCATCGCGTACCAGTTCGTTGATAGCAGAGATATAGAAGTTGAGCTTTCCGATATATTCGGATTCAAACTCTTTCGCTTTCAGCTCAATAATGATATAGCATTTTAAACGGGTATGATAGTTTACCTGAGCGGGGGCATCGCTGCCCCAACTCGGCTTCAAAACCGTACGTGACAGTTTCCCGTCATACGGCTC
>NZ_QREV01000064.1 GCF_003363715.1 Parabacteroides acidifaciens | reverse complement strand
CGTATATTTTCGATTGTGTCGCTTTTCTTTACACATTTTTATTTTCTAATTGTGTAAACTTTTTTCCGTACAAGTCACCGACCGATCTTTGCAACTGTAATCATTTCACAAAAATAATACAAAGAATGAATAAATTACTACTATTTATAATGTTCACGACCGTCATTTTTAGTTGTACAAACGACTACGATCCGGTACTCATTGAAAATTTAGGCATGAAGGAACGGCCTTTGACAATAATAACGAAGGTATTGACAACGAAGTCTCCCAATTTCATACAGGAATTTACAGGAGGATCGGTTATCGGGCTGCATGTAGTGTCGGAAAATACCGGTAACATATATGATAGTAATCCCGATTACAAAAATGTACGGGCAGAGGCCTGTCTAACGGATAATAAACTAAGCTGGCAACAGTCTCCGGAAATCTATCTGCATGAAGAGCCGGTCATGGTCTATGCCTATTATCCCTACCAGTGGCAGGTAAACTTCGATCCGGAAAACATTCCGGTCCGTATATCGGCGGATGCTTCCCTGACAAAAGATTATATGTACGGGATCCAGGCCAGCGGCCAACGAGCGGTCAACCAGGTTTCGCCTGTCGCACTGCTCAATATGAACCATACGCTCTCGCTTTTGAGTTTTCAAATACGCCTTACACCGGAAGCGAAAGGCTGTTTCCTGCTCAACGCCATACAGATCGGAAATAAAGCAGGCGGGACAGCTCTTTGTTTCAGAGGAATGATGAATATAAAAACCGGAAATATCGGCGGATGCGCCGGCACGAATGCTTCCACCCGTTTAAAGCTGGACTCTCCGAACATGCTGAAAACGATACCGGGAGAATCGTTGCAACTAATGGTAATCCCGACATCGCGCATCCGTTCCGACGGAGACGTGGAAGCGCTCTTCACCATCAACGGGAAAACATTCAAATACAAAATTCCTGCCGGAACAAAGTGGGAAAAAGGACAAAGATATATATACAATCTCTTTTTTAACGGGAAGGCCATTACACTTGATAATGTAAGCACAAGCGAGTGGCTTCCGATAGAAAAGAATCTATAAAATTAATTCTGTAATGTAAGTTCTATTTTATGTTTTGGTTATGTATAAAGTTGGTATAATACCAAACTTTATGAACAGCGCCCCGCCCATTTCTCCCTTCTCAACTTATCGCCAACAACACTCCCTTATTCGAATTTAACCAGGGCGGGGCCGCTTTTCATCTTGCAACTATCCCCAATCTCATATTTTTATCTATATTTGTGACCAAGAGCGTACTAAATACATATAAAAATGTCGCAAACGGATATCCATAGTTTTAATGCCTTATACACGCGATACTACAGGAAAGCCTTCTTGTTTACAAAATCGTTTGTACATGATGAATCCGTTGCAGAAGACATTGTTTCCGAATCGCTCATCAAACTATGGGAAAACCTGAAAGAGGAAAATACGGATCATGCAGATGCCCTGTTGCTCACAATCCTCAAAAACAAATCGCTCGACCATCTGAAACACGAGGCGATTAAAGCGGAAGCTATCCATTCGATGAGCAACTTAAACCAACGTGAATTGGAAATACGCATATCCACTTTGCAAGCGTGTGATCCCGAAGAGATATTCTCTGAAGAAGTAAAAAAAATTATTGCAGACACATTAGCGACTCTGCCGGAACAGACACGCCGTATCTTCGTTATGAGCCGTTTCCAGAACAAATCGAACAAAGAGATTGCCGAAGAATTGGGGATTACCGTAAAAGGAGTAGAATACCACATCACAAAAGCCCTCAAGCCGTTACGCATCAGCCTGAAAGACTATCTGCCGATTTTATACTTTTTACTTTTGATCGAATAATATTTCATTTTTCGGTTAGGGTTATTCCCTTTTAAATCGTTTTATAAATATGAGACTGAAAAAAAGCGGTCTCCGGAAAGGAAATTATGGATAAGGAGATATTATATAAATACATTATTGGCGATGCCAGCCCCGAAGAAAAGGAGGCAGTCGTCCGTTGGATAGATGCCGATAAGGAGAATATGAAAGAATATCTCGCCTTGTGTAAACTGCACACAATAACAATCTGGCAACAGGAGCCGGCTCCTGTTGCCTTAGAAATGATTTCTAAGGGGCGGAAGCGATGGGCCTTATGGTCTGCCGGCCGGGAATTGCTGAAAATCGCCGCCATATTTGCCATTGCTTTTTCAGTTGTGTCCATCTATTATAGCAGAACGGAACCGGAAACGGTCCCACAGGAAGCCATCATGCAAACGATTTACGTCCCTGCCGGACAGCGTGCCGAACTGACGCTGTCAGACAGTACCAAAGTATGGCTGAATGCCCGAACAACCCTTACTTTTCCAAGCCATTTCGACGGGAATAACCGGAGTGTCACACTGGATGGCGAAGGTTATTTCGACGTTACCCACAACGAAAGCAAACCGTTTATCGTGAAAACGGAGCAATATGATATAAAGGTTTTAGGGACGGAATTCAATGTCAACGCTTATAAAGGCAATGTCCTATTCGAGACCTCTTTGCTGAAAGGCTCCGTCCGGATAGAATCGGCCAACCATAAGGAAGGCATCCTGCTGGAACCCAACAAAAAGGCCTTCACTGATCACGGACAGTTAAAAACCTCTCCTATCGTCCAATATGATTATTTCCTTTGGAAAGAAGGGCTGATCTGCTTCGATGACAATACCATCGGCGACCTGTTCGAGAAACTGCGACTCTATTTTGATGTCAATATTATCATTGAAAACACTAAGATACTCAACCAGCGCTACACCGGTAAATTCCGGACCAGCGACGGGGTCGAACATGTCCTGAAAACGTTACAGCTACGGACAAAGTTCAAATATGAGAAAAAAGACGATAAAGAAAGTACAATCATAATAAAATAAATAATAGTCATTAACATCTTAAATCTATTTTGCCTATGGAGTAAGTAAAAAAACACGAAAAAGCCGGAATGCGCATCCAACACACTCCGGCTAAGTCAATACCAGACACGCTTTTAAATATCTTAAGTATTAACTAATACAAGGCTATAAATGTATGAAAAATAATTTATACAGGGATTTCTATATCCCATTAAAATTGACTAATAAACATATATTGCGCATTATGAAAATAACCTTTGCATCTCTCTTCATTTTCATAACGGGGCTATTCGCTACGGAGGCCAGCTCGCAAGTTGCCAAAGTTTCCATCAATAGCGAAAACATTAAAATCCAGGCGCTGATCAACCAGATCGAACAGCAGACGGATTACCTGTTTATTTATAACAAGAACGAAGTGGACCTGAATCGCAAGGTTACGGTCAAAGCTGAAAACAAACCTGTGGCAGAAGTCCTTCAGAACATATTCGACAACACGGATATCGTCTATGCCATGCAGGGAAATAACATCATGCTGATGAAAGGGGAAAAAGCCGAAAATCCCATCATCATGCAAACTACGAAAAGAATCACCGGAACGATCACAGACGAATACGGTGAGCCGCTGATCGGCGTAAACGTCTCCGTAGAAGGGACAAGCAACGGAACGATCACAGACGGTTCAGGGCATTTCTCCCTGTCGGCCTCCCCGGGTGAAACCATCCAGATTTCCTACATCGGATATGCGACACGCCGCATTAAATTAGGAAACGAATCGACACTCGACGTCCAGCTGAAAGAAGATACACAGGCGTTGGAAGAGGTCGTAGTGGTAGGTTTCGGTACGCAGAAAAAAGTTAATTTATCCGGTTCCGTAGCTTCCGTTAAGGTTTCTGAGATGGCGGAAAGCCGTCCGATCACGAACCTGTCGAACGCACTGGCAGGTGCTGCAGCCGGTTTGCAGGTGACATCCTCCAACAACCGTCCGGGTGATGACAATGCCAACATTCTGATACGTGGTGTCGGGACATTGAACAACTCGAGCCCGTTAATCATCATTGATGGGGTAGAAGGTACATTGAGTGACGTCAATATCAACAATGTCGAGAATATTTCCATCCTAAAAGACGCTGCATCCTCAGCCATCTACGGCTCCCGGGCTGCTAACGGCGTTATCTTGGTCACTACAAAAACAGGACATACCGGCCGGATGAAACTATCGTACAACGGTTATGTTTCCTTCCAAACCGCACGGAAGAATATTCTGGAACCGATTAGTAACTATGCCGACTACATGGAATACATGAATGAAGGCTATACAAACAGTGACGTCACAGGGCCATATACAGAAGCATCCATTCAGGAATGGCGCGCTGACGCAGGAAAGAATCCGCTAAAATACCCGAATACAAACTGGTTGGATGAAGCCTTCCAGACAGGCGTAGGAAGCAATCACACCGTTTCCATGCAAGGAGGAAGCAATGCTATACAATTCTATGGTTCTTTAGGATATTACAGTAACCCGGGTATCATGGAAAATGCCGGTTACCAACGCTATCATGCCTTGTCTAATATCACAGCCAACATTACAGACTGGTTGAAGATGGGCATTAATTTCAGTGGCTATTATGGTAAAGCAGATCCGGGATCCGGTAGTTTCGGCTGGGCCTATGCGACATCCCCTGCTATGATTTTGAGACATGACGGTAAATTCGGTGGAATGCAAGATCCCCAGGCCGATGTTTCCGAATCAGGTAATAATATGCTTGCAAGCTTATATTCGAAACGTGGAGACAACATCACACGTAACGGTAAAGGACGTTTCTTTGTAACTGTAAATCCAATCAAAGACTTGAGTATTACGGGAAGTATGCTTTATGAATATACCGGAAACAACACAAAAGAGATTCCTGTATTCCATGATTTTTGGAACTTTGCCAACAATACCATCTTAGTTGAAGGTAAAGGACAATCCTACATCAATCAGTCTTCCACCCGTAACGAACGCAACTATATGGATTTAGTGGCCCACTACAACCATCGTTTCTTCTCAGACAAATTCGGTATCGGCGTGATGGCAGGAACAAGCCAGGAACGCTATACGACAGAATGGGAAAATTACGGACGCAAAGATTTATTGGATTTAAGTCTTTCCGTACTGAACGGGGCAAACGGTGAGGTTTCGGCAACAGGAAACAAACAAGTATGGGCTATGCGCTCATATTTCGGACGTATCAACTTGGACTGGGAGAGCAAATACTTGCTTGAATTTAACTTACGTACAGACGGTTCTTCACGCTTCCTGAAAAACGACCGCTGGGGTTGGTTCCCTTCATTCTCTGCAGCTTGGAGAATCAGCGAAGAGTCGTTCATGAAAGAAATAGAATGGATCAGCAATCTAAAGGTTCGCGGTTCATACGGTTCACTGGGTAACAACTCTGTTGGCAATTATGCCGCCCGTTCTACATATGCCAATCGTACGTATATTATTGCAAACACAGTCCAAACAGGCTGGGCAATCACTTCGTTGGCAAACCCGAATCTGACATGGGAGAAGACGAAAGTAGCCGATTTCGGTCTTGATTTCGGAGTGCTGAACAATCGATTAACCGGTACATTTGATTATTTCGACAAACGTACAAGCGGTATCTTGATCCAACTTCCGATACCGAGTGTACATGGTAATGCTTCAGCTCCAACTACCAATGCCGCCAAAGTTTCCAATAAAGGTATCGAATTCACTTTAGGATGGAATGACCATGTGGGAGATTTCTCTTACGGCGTTACACTGAATTACACCCATGTAAAAAACAAGATCAACAAGTTCAAAGGAGATGATTACTCACTGAGCGGATATGATTACATCAAAGAAGGAGGTTCTATCGGAGATATGTATATGTATAAAGCCGACAGGATAATTGCAACCGATGCCGATTTGAAAATTGTCAATGATATGGTTGCAGCCAATCCAAAGGCTTTTGAAGCATTGGGACGCATACCGGAAAAAGGCGACGTGTTGTTCCAGGACATCAACCATGACGGTGTGATCAATACAGAAGACCGCACAGTTACAGGCAATACCAATCCAACCGATTTCTTAGGCTTAAACTTATTTGCAGCCTATAAAGGGATTGACTTATCCATAAGCTTTGACGGTGCGTTCGGTTATCAAGGATATATCAATGAAGGTTATTTCACAACCACAGTTTCCAAAGATCACCAGCTCTCCAAATATGTAGTTGAGAACGCATGGCGGGAAGGACAGACAAGTTCCAAGTACCCACGCCTGTCATCACAAGGCATCATTGCGACCGACAACAACAACACGATATGGATGCAGAACCGCGATTTCTTAAAGATTCGCAATATCCAACTGGGTTATACATTCCCGAAACTTCTCACTCACAAGTTCTTTGTCGAGAAACTCCGTTTATACGGATCGTTGGAAAACTTCTTCACGTTTACAAGTTGGAAAGGTATCGATCCTGAAACAGCGAACTTGGTTTATCCAACCATGCGTCAGGCAGTGGTAGGTGTTAATATTGAATTTTAAGAATAGGGATTATGAAAAACATGAAACGATATTTATTAGGTATATGTGCATGCAGTTTGTTGACCATGACGAGCTGCTATGACTTGGAACAATTGCCTCAAGACGCAGTTGTCATCGACTTCAATGAGCCCCAAAAAGCTTACGAAAGTTTGATTGGCGTGTACCAGTCGCTGAACTCATCCGGAGTCTATAATGGTTTGTACTCGCTGGAATCAGTGACCGATTTAGGCTGGAGCACTAATGGCTGGTGGCCGGCCTACGATAAGTATAATGTCGGTATGGGAATCGCAAACGCCTATTACGGCTCTTTTAGTGATGCCTGGACAGGACAGTATGAGGGTATAGCGAGGGCAAACAACATAATTGCCAATCTGGAGAATAGCACCATATCCGAAGGAATAAGAATACAATATACAGCAGAAGCTCGTTTTTTACGCGCATTATTGTATAATAACTTATTGAATTACTTCGGCGGTGTACCTATCTACGACGAAACATTTACAGGCGATGCCTCCGAAATGAAAAAACCGCGCAATACGGCAGACGAGGTACGTAAATTTGTATTGGACGATTTGGCTTATGCCTGCGAGAATTTACCCAAAACCAGAGGTGATTCCGTCGGATTAGCCTCTGAAGGAGCCGCTTATGCATTACGCGGAAAAGTATATCTTTACAATAAAGAATATGAAAAAGCAAAAGCAGACTTCTTACAAGTCGTCAATGGCGGATACGGATATATACTGAACAGCAGCTACGCCAGTTTATTCCGTCCTGCCGGTTTTGAAGACGGAGCCGATAACTGCAAGGAAATCATCTTTGCTGTAGAAAATATGGGTGGAAGCGCTACGCCTTACGGCTTGAACGTTCAGTTCCTGGGTAACCGTGCATCGTATGGCAGTTGTATTAATACGAATGTGGCATCACAAGAACTGGTAAATATGTATGAATGCACCGATGGCAAGCCCTATGACCGGGACGATTTCTTTAAAAATATCAGTGACGAAGATCTTTATCAGAGCATATTTGACGAAAATGGCCAGAAAGTGGTCACATACCCGCCTGAAGTAGAGAAACTGAAAGCGATGTATGCCCAACGGGATCCGCGTATGGACGCAACAGTCATCCTGCCTTATACAATCTATCGTGGATGGGCAAACAATGAGGCTATCGATTGTGAAATGGTTCTGGCAAAAGATGGTTACTTTTCGTATGAAGGTAACGGCTACGTACGTAATGCATACAATCAGGATACTTATTTGTGGCGCAAATTCGTACAGGAATACGATTGGGGCGGTACGATTTCAGATCGTGCCCATTCACCTGTCAACTGGCCGGTAATACGTTACGCCGATGTACTGCTGATGTTAGCCGAATGCTATAATCAGACCGGAGATCAGGCATCCGCCGTTTCATACATCAATCAAGTACGTGCACGCGTGAATATGCCAGGGTTGAACAGTGGCCCCGCCTGGTTGCAAGCATCAACACAGGATCAAGTATTCGAACGTATCAAACATGAAAGAGCCGTAGAATTTGCTCTTGAAGGAATCCGCTTCTTCGACCTACAGAGGTGGGGAGAATTAGTTGAAAAAACAAACGGAATGAAACAAACCGACATCATGGGACGTTTGGTCGGCGGTGTCAAGACAATCGATTCCAAGTATAATTTATGGGCTATTCCAGGATCTGAAATCGATTTAAATAAGAGTTTGGAACAAAATACCGGTTGGTAAAGAGATTGGATAATTAGGTATTAGTCTTTAAACAACAGGGACGCCCTCCAGGAATGGAGGCGCCCCTGTTTTCATCAAATTAAATAGATAACATCGGTTCAGACCTTGACAAAAGTAAACCGAAGCTTCTTGCATTTACGCATTTCCGGAAGTTCCTCCTGTGGTAGTACTGCTACTTGTTGTTGGAGCGGAAGCACCCTGAACCTGTTTGTCTTCTTCCCAATGGAACGGTTCGAACTCAGTATTCGGATCGACCCATGACGGTTTTTTGGAAGCGTAGATGATAAACGGAGCGGCTATCACAACGATGGCACCGATAATCAGTACGGAGAACCAAACGGTATTGTTACCTGTCGAAATCTGGCTGGGCGGGATAAAGCTCAGGATGAAAGCGAGTAATGAACCGCAGAAACCAAGACCGCCGATAAACCACATCAGGCCATTACCATGTTTGCCGATACGGAACGGACGATTGGCTTTCTTCATCCGGTAGCGTAGTGCGATCGCACCGGAGAACATCAACAGATACATAACCAGGTACAGGATCACCGTCAATTGAGAAAGGATCTGATAGAAACTCTGTACGGAAGGCATCACCACGAACAATAAGCTCAGAAGCGTAACAGCCAATCCCTGGATCAACAGGATATTCTTCTGTACACCCAGCTTGTTTGTTTTCTGGAAGAACGGAGGCAGATAACCGGCTTTTCCCACGGCAAAGATACCTTTTGACGGACCGGCAACCCATGTCAATACACCTGCCAGCACGCCGAATGCCAATGCAATCGCGATAATCGGAGACAACCAGGAAGCATGGATAAACTTGAAGTAATTGTCGAAACCGACCAGCAAACTCTGCGTCAGGTTAATGTCTTTTTCCGGAATGATAATACCTAAAGCAAAAGTTCCCAACACGAAGATAATAACAGTGATCAGCGCACCGATAAACACCGCTTTCGGATAGTTCTTGGTCGGATTTTCCACATCTTTCACGTGGATACCGCCCATCTCCATACCGGCATAAAAGAGGAAGATACTGGATGCCAGCACCAGGTTGTCGAACTTCGTAAAGTCGGGGAAGAAATTACCGTGAAAATCCATATTGGAATGTCCGCCCATAGAGAGATAAACAATACCCAGGATAATCAGCAGGGCTGCCGGGAGGATCGTTCCGACGATACCGCCCACTTTAGCCACTTTACCAACCCAGCTCAATCCCTTCAGAGAGATAAAAGTAGCCAGCCAGTAAATGATCAACACTACCACGAGGGTGTACATTTTGTTTGAAGCTAACACCATGTCGTGTGCATCGTTCATCCCGATAAACGCAATGGAAACGGCGCCGAACGTCAACACGGTCGGATACCAGATCGTACTTTCGATCCACTGCACCCAGATAGCCAGGAAACCCCATTTTTTACCGTAGGCCTCGCCAACCCATCGGAACACACCACCCTGCTTATCCTGGAACATGGCTGCCAACTCGGCCGCCACCAACGAGGTAGGGATTAAAAACACGATCGCTGCAAACAAATAATAAAAGGCTGAGCTCAGTCCATAGACAGCTTCAGCAGGCAGTCCGCGAAGTGAGACGACTGCCGTAACATTCATAATCGCAAGAGTAAAGACTCCAAGTTTTACTGCTTTTCCAATATTTGCCATGAATTTTACTATTAAAATGTGAATTTTGTTTCGTTTAGTTTCGCTTGTATTGACAGTATAACAACTCCTTTTTGTGTTAGTTTGTCAACGGGATGTCAAACTTGGTTAATTAACGAATAAGTGTTAAAAACAAAATCCGCACCTACGCTGTTCCATTCGGTAATACGTAATAATTCAAGACAATGAAGACTGCATTCAATGACTTTTTCTACGAAAAACGGGGCATTTACGGAGTGCTCCATGTAATGATATTACTACTTTCTCTTTTCCTTATCGTCGATGTTTCGATCGACACATTCAACAACATTCCGTTCATCACGCAAACATCTTACCTGAAAACGCAGTTCTGGATTTGCATGTTCTTTATTGCCGATTTTGTGTTGGAGTTTTTGTTATCAAAACATAAATTACATTATCTGCAAACCCACATCATTTTCCTGCTTGTTTCGATTCCCTATCTTAACATTATCGATTATTACGGTTTCACCTTTTCGGCGGAGGTGACCTATTTCCTGCGTTTCATCCCGCTCGTACGCAGTGGATGGGCATTGGCGATCGTGGTAGGCTGGCTGACCTCCAACCGGGCTTCCGGTCTTTTTGTCTCTTACCTGACGATGTTGTTGGCAATGGTCTATTTTTCCAGCCTGATATTCTTCGTCCTCGAACATAAGGTGAACCCGGAAGTCAGGGATTACAGCGATGCCCTCTGGTGGGCTTTCATGGACGTGACAACCGTTGGTTCCAATATCATTGCAATCACGCCTACAGGACGCATTCTATCGGTTCTGCTGGCCGCTCTCGGCATGATGATGTTCCCGATCTTTACCGTCTACGTCACAAGCCTGGTACAAGCCGCAAACAAGAAAAAAGAGGCATTTTACGAGCAAAACAAACCCGAGACGAAACAGACATAAAAAAACGAGCCTCCCGTCTCCCTACAACGTAGGGGCGTGGAGGCTCGCCAACTAAAAGAATAAACCGTTTTAATCGGTGATTGTAAACCGGCTGCTTCCAAAGATGGAAAGACCCAGCTTATTCATTATGTACTTAATAGCCAACTGCGCTTTTACGGAGTTGCCGGAACCATCCAAAGGAGGAGCGAAGGCGGAGATACCGAAGTGTCCGGGCATGATGCCCATCACACCGCCACCGACACCTGTCTTGGCAGGAATACCGGATGTGTACAACCAGTCGCCCGTACGTTCGTAGAAACCGACGGTCGCTACCAGGGAAGTGATCTTCGGGGACAGAGAAGCGTCGAAAACAGCCTTCTTCGTGACCGGATTCACCCCGTCGTTGGCAACAGTCGCTGCGGCGATGGAAAGCTGCTCGGCTGTGATACCTAACGAACACTGGCGGGTATAGAGATCGAGCGACATATCCGGATCGTCATAGATACGGTTGTAGTTCTTCAGCAACCAGGCGATAGAACGGTTATTGAAATTGGTAGCCGATTCGGACTTGTACAGTTCGTCTATCAGCTGCGGAGCACTGCCGCACAGGTCGGTAATGTTGGAAACGATCGCTTCCCACTTCCCGTCAGCATTGCCGATGGGCTGTACCATACTGCAGGCCGTGATCGCTCCGGCATTCACTAACGGAGTAGAAGGATGATCCTTTTCAAGCAGGATCGCCATGATGGAGTTGAAAGGCAGGCCGGTTGCATCGGCCCCGATCATCTCTAACAACTTCTCCGCCCCGTACTGGCGCAATGTTAGGATAGCGGTATGCACCTTCGAAACAGACTCGATACCGAAACGGTAGGAAGAATCGCCCAGCGTAATAGTCTTGCCGTCCAACAGGCAGATACTGATGCCGAACAGATTTTTGTCGATATTAGCCAGATAGGGGATATAATCAGCATTCTTACCGTCCGTATTATTCTTATACTGTTCGTAAGCCTCCTGTGCTACCTCTTTCAGTTGTGAAACAGAAATCTTTTTATCCATAACTACTTTATTTTGTTGATTTGGCACAGCCCGTGTGGGTAAAGACAGAGCCTTTTACTTCCTGGCTCTTATCCTGTGCGATACGTGTCGGCGTCGGATATTCCAGTTTTTCCAGCTCGGCGATAGCAGCACTGATATCACCTAACAACTGGTCTGCCATATCACGGCTGAATCCCTGGCGGACAACGATACGCATGACAACGCACTGTTCGAGGTTTTCAGGCAGCGTGTAAGCCGGAACCATCCATCCGCTCTGTTTCAATTTATCCTGCAAGTCGTACAACGTCCATTTGGCAGTCTTTGCATAATCCGGCTTCAGATACCAGATAAACAACGGGTTCACAACGTCTTTGCTGTAATTCTGGAACGGGGCGAACTTGGCGATTTCAGCATGCAGGTAATCAGCCACAGCCATACTGTTCTGCTGAACTTCTTTGTATCCCTGGAAGCCGAGACGGATAAACTGATAGTATTGTCCCAGGATTTGTGCGGCAGGACGCGAGAAGTTCAAGCCGACCTGGGTGATGTTTGCTCCTAAATAATTCACGCTGAAAGACATGGAACCCGGCAAATATTTCTTGTCTTTCCAGATAACCCAACCTAATCCCGGATATACCAAGCCGTATTTATGTCCGGAAGTACTGATGGAAAGTACCCATTTCAAGCGGAAGTCCCATTTCAGCTCCGGTTTCAGGAACGGCAGGATGAAACCGCCGGAAGCGGCATCCACATGGATAGGAATATCGTAGCCTGTCTTTGTATTGTATTCGTCAAGGGCGGCATCCAATGCTTCCACATCGTCGTTCAGACCGGTCCAGGTAACACCCTGGATGGGAACGATACAGATCGTGTTTTCATCGCAATACTTCAAAGCCTCTTGCGGGTCGAGGGTGATGTGTTCGAGTGTCAGAGGCACCTGGCGCATTTCGATCTGCCACAGTTGGGCGAACTTTTCCCAGACAACCTGGAAACCGGCAGAGATCACAAAATTAGGTTTGTCGGTCGGTTTGCCCTGTGCGATCCTTCTTTCACGCCAGCGTAACCAGGCTGCAACACCCCCCAACATACATGCTTCGGAAGATCCGATAGCCAATGCGCCGGCTTTCCATTTTGCCTGTTCGGGGCTGTTCCACAAATTAGCCATGATGTTGATACATTTGGCATTCATCACAGCGATACGCGGATATTCCGTTTCGTCGATGTAATTGATGTTGATTGCTTCATTCATCAATTTGGTTGCATAATCGTCCATCCAGGTAGTCACGAATGTGGCTAAGTTCAGGCGCGGTTGTGTTTGTGCGTAGGTTTCGTCTTTTACCATCTGATAGGCAATCTCCGAAGTGGTAGGACCATCGGGGATTACATCTACTGGAGCGGGATGCAACATTGCATTCGAGCCAAAGATCGCTGTCTTGGCATCACCTTTTCTAAAATTAGAATCTTCCATGTCTTTTTTGTTTTTAATTATTAATGGCGTTATCGACTTATCTCGGTCGATTGTATGGCAAAAACAGCTGCTATCCGCAATTGTTCTATGTTTTTGGTTAAACATACGACATTTGAGCTTTATTAAAATAATGTTATATAAGAGTGCCAAAATCTACTCGTATTTTAACCTAAAACGACTCTGTAAAAGGATTTTATAAGCATAGTGAACATTCAGAATCCGGATTTGTTTCAATACAATAAATAAATCATAAATCACTATTCACAAACGCTAAAACGAAACGATTATGCGAATACAGACCGGACAGGGGACGATTCCCCTTATTACATTAATAGGTATATGGTCGATATCGGCACTGAATGCGTTGCCCGGCCTGGCTGTGTCTCCTATCTTAGGAAAACTTTCGGCAATCTTTCCGCATTCCACGGAGCTGGATATACAGATGCTTTCGTCGTTACCCTCCCTGCTGATCATTCCTTTTATCATTTTGTCCGGCAAACTGACGGAAAAGGTCAATAATATCTTCCTGTTGCAAGTCGGGCTGGTGATCTTCTCACTGAGCGGTGTCTTGTATCTGGTCTCCACAAAAATGTGGCAACTGATAGCCGTCAGCGCACTGTTAGGAGTCGGTTCCGGGCTGATCGTACCACTCTCCACCGGCTTGATTTCCCGTTTCTTTACCGGGACATACCGTACGAAGCAATTCGGGCTCAGTTCAGCCATTACGAATGTAACGTTAGTGTTAGCAACCGTCCTGACAGGATATCTGGCGGAAGTGAACTGGCATCTGCCGTTCGTCGTCTATCTCTTTCCGTTGATCTCGATCGTCCTTTCATTCTATCTGAAAAAGAATATTTCGCCTTATCCGGCTGTCTCCCCGCAAGCGACACAGAGCCGCACGGGGACGGATACCAACAACAGTTTCGGCAAATTCGGCATACAAATCCGCCACCTGATACAGATTATGCTATTCTACGGATTAGCCACTTATCTGGTCATCATCATCAGTTTCAACCTCCCGTTCCTGATGAAGGAATACCATTTTACCAGCGGCAATTCGGGACTTATGATTTCACTCTTCTTCCTGGCTATCATGGCGCCTGGATTCGTCCTCAACCAGATAGTCTCCTATTTCGGGAAAAAGACCAAGTTTGCCTGTATGCTCTCCATCGCTGCCGGGATGGCGCTTATCCTTGTCTCCCGCACCGAATGGCTGATCGGGCTCGGTTGCATCCTGGCAGGGCTCGGCTACGGCGTCATACAGCCTATTGCCTACGATAAGACAACCCGTACCGCCATACCGGCAAAAGTAACGTTAGCTTTGGCTTTCGTCATGGCCATGAACTACCTGGCGATCCTGCTTTGCCCGTTTATCATTAATGTGTTCAAAGATATGTTCCATATCGAAACGCAACAATTCGCGTTCATTTTTAATATGGTTATCGCACTGGCTGCCGCCGTCTGGGCTTACCTCAAACGGGATTCCTTTTTATTCAACGACAGTTTTAAATCCGCATAACTCAAACAACAGTAGAAAACATGAAAAATAAAATCAGAGAAGCCAATATCAGCCTGGTCATATCCAAAATCTTCAGCGGCTTGAACATGAATGCGCTGAAATATCTGTTACCACTATGGATGAGTCCGTTGACCGGTGTCACACTGCGGTGTACATTCGCAGCCGTCGCCTTCTGGATCATCGGTTTTTTCACCAAACCGGAAACATCCACCCGGAAAGACAAAATACTCCTTTTCCTCTTAGGTGCACTCGGTATCTACGGTTTTATGTTCTTCTACCTGATCGGGTTGAGCAAGACGACACCGGTCTCCAGTTCTATCTTTTCCAGCCTGCAACCGATCTGGGTGTTCATCCTGTCCGTCCTTTTCTTTAAAGAGACAATCACGAAGATGAAAGTAACCGGTATCCTCATCGGGTTGGGAGGCGCACTGCTGTGTATCCTAACACAGAAAAGCGACGATCTGGCCTCGGATGCCCTGACAGGGAATATACTCTGCCTGCTCAGTTCCGTTGCTTATGCCGTCTATCTGATTGCAAGCAACCGCATTCTGAAGAATGTAGGGGTCATGACAATGCTGAGATACACCTTTTCGGGCGCGGCGTTTTCCGGCATCATTGTCTCGGCAATAACCGGATTCGATGCTGCCGTCCTCACCTCTCCGATCCACTGGAAACCGATGGGCGTATTGTTATTTGTCCTGATCTTCCCGACCGTCATCAGTTATCTGCTTGTCCCGATCGGACTGAAATACCTGAAAACAACGCTCGTTGCCATCTATGGCTACCTAATCCTGATTGTGGCAACCATCACCTCCTTAGCATTAGGACAGGACCGCTTCAGCTGGACACAACTGATTGCCATACTGCTTATCTGCTCGAGTGTCTATTTCGTCGAGATAGCAGAAAACAAAGAAAAATGATAAAATCTCAATTTATTTGTAACAACTTTGCAACCACTACCGTCTACTTAATGAACGCTCTTCAATAGCGCGCATTGAATGAGCCGGAACTAACGGAATTAAGTAACGATTAATACATAGAAAGATGAAAAAATACATTGCAATTCTGATTCTCATTCTATTCTGCCAGGCAGGATATAGCCAGAGTATGGACAAGCTGTTCAACGATTTTGCCAAACAGGATAACGTAACCCGCGTAACGGTCGGTCCGTTCCTGATGAAAATAAGCAGTATGTTTACCGAAACGATGGGGGTAAGCAGTATCGAGGTCCTTTCCTTCGATGAATGCGGCAGTACTGTCAAAGAAAATCTCCGCACGGCCATCAAGCAACTGAAAGATCCCAACTTCGAGACAATGGTCACAAGCAACGAAGGCGGCAGCCGTACAAAAGTAATGGTGCGTATCGATAAAGAGATGATCCGCGAGCTGGTAATCCTGACAACCGACGGCGGCGACGATGCTCTGATCCGTATCAAAGGAAAAATCAAACCATCCGATATCGAACGGGTAGTAAACGACCATAAAAATGGACGTTGATAGCTTTAAAAGGCTGTTCCTCCCCCTCCATCCCAAGCTCTTCCGAATTGCCTACGCACTGGTCGAAAACAAAGCCGATGCCGAAGACATCCTGCAAGATGCCTACTATAAGCTATGGAGCCGGCGGGAAGAACTGGCCAATGTTCTAAATCCGGAAGCCTTCTGTGTAACGCTGGTCAAGAACCTCTGCCTCGATTATCTCCGGTCTCCCCGTGCTAACAGGCACGACGGAGACGTCGCAGAGGCCGTCACGCTCTCCACAGATTCTTCGCCGGACAAAGAGCTGGAAATGCAGGATAAAGTAGAGCATATCCGCTACCTGATCAGCCGCCTGCCGGAAAACCAACGGCAAGTTATCCGGCTAAGAGGGATAGACGATTGCTCGATGGACGAAATAGAACAGATCACCGGCCTGAACGCCGTCAACATACGGGTGCTACTCTCCCGGGCACGGAAAATAATCCGGGAACAATTTGATAAATATTATGCACATGAATATGAACGATAAAAATATAGACGAACTGATCAATAAAGCCCTCCAGGAAGAGCAGGCTTTACCGGAAGGACTTTCCCGACGGCTGGAACAGCAGATCGACGCCTGGGCTGTCGCAGAGGAAAAGAAGACTCGTTCATTGACCCGGAGACGTTCTTTATACTGGTTAAGCGGAGTCGCTGCCGTAGCCTTGCTATGTATCGGCATCTTCCGGTATGACGCACCGTCTCACACTCCGGACCGCCTCGCCGACACCTACACCAATCCGAAGGATGCCGCCGCCGTCGCCGAAAAAGCCTTGCTCCTGATGTCGCAGAACCTCAACAAAGGCCTTAGCCAGGTGAACAACGCAGGGCAGGAAATCGATAAAGTAAACAACATATTAAACAAACATTTAAACGATTAATCTTATGAAATACAAAAATATATTCCTGATTTTGTTCCTTTGCTGCACAAGCCTGTGCTTTGCCCAGGATAGACTGTTCGAGAAATATGCCGACATGGACAACGTGACATCCGTCTTCATCTCCAAGAAAATGTTTGAAATGATGCCTAACATAGAGAGTGGCGGCCTCGACCTGATGAACCTGAAAGGAAAAATAAACAACCTCCAGATCCTCACTTCCGAGAAACGGGAAATACGGGATCAGATGCGGAAAGAATTCAGCGGCCTCATCGGCAAATCGCACGAAGAACTGATGCGTGTCAAAGACAACAACACCAAAGCGACCTTCTACATCGAGCAGAAAGGCGACCAGATAAACGAAATGATCATGCTGGCCGATACGGAATCCGAATACGTCATCATCCGCCTGACGGGAAAATTTACACTGCAAGACATACAGAACGTTGCAAACAGTTTTTCAAAAGAGAATGAAAAGAATATAAGTATCAGCTACTAATAAACGTATCCCTTCAACCATTAGCACATTATTTTTCTTCTTTTTCTTTGTTTATTGAAAACTAAGGCCTACTTTTGCCTCCATGTACACCTGCATGGCGTTGCGGGTCAATGCGTTTTATTAGATAAACGAGAAGCGTTTTTAAGATATTATCCTATCATTGAAATCTCGACAATTTCAGGTTGTATGGGTAATAGACAACAAAACGCTCGCGTTCCTTTCCTTGTTATATAGGCATGCGCCAGCATGCACGCATATACAAGCAAAAAGGGCGTGGGCTGTTGTTTATATCATACAACCGGGCAGTCGAGAGCCTCAATGATAGATATATCAACAGTTCCCACGCCTCTTTTATTATGCAAAAACCATCCAGTCCGGGAATTGATGGATATCAAAAACAAAACAAACATGAGAAGGGTAAATTTACTCAAAAGGACATGTATGCTGGCTGCCTTTATGGTGCTGGCGGGTATCGGGTGGATCATGGCAGAAGCCATACCGGAACCTTTAACCATTTATGTAGATGCCGGAAGTGAAGCCGGAGATTCGGCAGACGGAACGGAAGCCTTACCGTATGCAACTCTGTCGGCGGCTATCGATGCGGCAAATGCAGCTGCGGATGCAAGTGCTGTTACCATCCTGGTTGCCGAAGGAACGTACGGAAGCGCAGATGCGATTGTATCGATGGGATCATTGACAAAAGCCGGAACAACGATCCAACCCAAAGAGGGCACAACAAAACGTCCGGTTGTGTATGGTTCATTCCATTTATTGGCAAACGACTGTGCGATCAATGGCCTGGAAATCCATATTAAAGGTGGAGATGAGAGTGTTTTGACTAAAAACGCAATCGATGTTGTTGCTAAATCGGCAACTATTCGGGAAAACGAATTTGTCATGGAAGCTAACACCAGCGGGACGAAAGTTGGAAACGGTGTGAATATCTGGCCATACGGCGATGGAGAGGTAAACTATAATATTACCAACAACGTTTTCCATATGTTTAATGATAGAACCGAGGGATGGAGTTCTACGGCTCTATTGGTTACGGAGGAATCTTCATTGGCACGCTTTGGAGATAGCTTCTCGGATAAAAGCTCAACTACGGTTGTCATCCCAAACGAGATCGACCTTTGGAAGAATAACACTTTCATGAACTGCTATCTGGATTATGGACGCAGCAACTGGAATTACAGTGGTGCGACAAACGCAGCCGGAAAAGCCCCTTTGCGCCAATTCAGTTGCGTAAGCAATAATCCGGCATCGCTGCATACAGCTGTAAATTACTCGGTGGCCGGCGCTCCGATCTATGTGGCCGGCGAATTTGATTTGTCCGTAAAAGATGAAGAAGCCAACACACATTATTGGACTATCCCGACAGGTATTAAGGTGCAAGGGCTGGATGCCGACAACAAGGCCGTGTTCAACAACTGCAACCTGTTGGTCAAAGCCGAAGATGTTACGCTGGCAAACCTGAAACTGAACCAGAACAGCTACGGTTTCAAGGTATGGGAAAAGAGTGCCGTAGTTGCCGTTGCCGACAAGATCACGATTGACAACTGCGACTTTACCGGTGGCGTATCGGCCAACACTTATGTTGCAAACGGCTTGATGCTGTATCCGCAAAATACATCTGTCACCTATACTGTAAAGAACAACACATTTACCAATTACAATTTTACGGCAACAGATAAATCTACATCAACAGCCATAATCCTGCGCGACAACAAACAATTGACATTGCCGGACGGGACAACAAAGACAACAGATGCGACTGTGACTTATGATGCTGCCGCAGAAAAAGCAATTGCCGAAGCAAACACGTACACTGATTGTTTCTACAGCTATCTGCACTGGACCGGCGATAAGTATGTCTACGCACAAATCGAATCTGCCGAGGGTGTTGTAGATGCATTGCCAATGGCAAAAGGTACTAAAGGCACAATCGTATCCAAGAATACGACATTGGATGCTGTTATGGCTTTAGTAAATAAGAATACAGAACTTACCCTCCCTTCAGACGCCATCATGGAATTGGCAGATGCTTATCTGTACACCAATGCCACGACAGCCGGAAGTGCTTCCACGACCGACAAATTAGTTACTTATATTACCGGAACAGAACGCCCGTTTACGCTGATGTTGGGTAAAACGGCTGACACCTATTATGTATCCGTAGAAGGCGCAGGCAAGAAAGACGGTAGTTCTGCCGAAAACGCACTGCCTGCCAAGTTCCTGCAAGGGGCGATCAACGCTGCAACAGCAGACGTGAAACTGGCTGCCGGAGAATATATCGGCAACTTCGTTATGAAAGCCGGTGTTAATGTAACCGGAGCAGTAGATGGCAACGGCAAACCGGCTTCTATCTTGAACGGCGCCGCCGAAGGACGTGTGGTTTCTTATAAGGCAGATGCCAAATATGATGGTGCTGCATTTACAGAATCAGGCTTGACAAACGCTACCACTTGGAGCAACCTAATGATCACAAACGGTAAAGCCGACGATGCTGCCGGTGCAATTATTACAAAGAATGTAACATTGAAGAATTGCGAAATCAGTACAAACGTAACTACTGGCAAGGCCGGTGGCGTGATGTGCTACATGGGCGGTGTGATCGACGGATGTCTGATCCATAATAACGAAGCCGTGAAAGGTGGTGGTGGCGTTGTCATGCACTATGCCGGTATGATCCAGAACAGCGAAGTCTACAGCAATATATCTAAGGGTGAAGACATAACCGCACATTCGGGAGGTATCAGTACTCGCGTGAAGATCGACGGTATAAATGACGCGAACAGCAAGATGGAAATCATAAATTGCAAAGTCTATGACAATGAAGCATTCTTGACCGGTGGTGTTACCCTGAACGGCCAAACGACAATGGTTAACACATTGGTTTACGGAAACCGGACAACCGGAACTGTAGGCTTACCTGATGCTGCAAAAAATACTGATGCTGTACAAGGCGCTGTTACATTCTCCGTTGCCGGAGCACAGATGATTAACTGTACGGTTTGGGGCAATACCGCAGCAAGCGACAAGGCCGAACCGAACGTTTCCGTATTTGAAAACAGCAACGGTATTGTCAAGAACAGTATCATGGAATCCGTAACAACATCCACTGGTGTTTCAATCACTTACAGCGCAAGCGCTTCGCTGGAAACAGATGCAGCGACAACTCACAATGTAAAGTTAGAAGGTAACCCGTTTGAAGAAGGTTCCTATGAACTGGCAGCCAAGATTGGCGAAGCTGTCAATCCATGTATCAACGGCGGTTCAAACGCTGCCTATATTGCTACTTATCCGAAGACAGACCTGGCCGGTAAAACCCGTATTCAAGGTTTAGTTGAAAGTGTAGCCACTATCGACATGGGCACTTTCGAGTTTGTAAAAGTAACAGAACCGGTAAATGATGCCGATGGTTTGGCTGATGCCGTTAAGGGCAATGAACCGGAAATTATCTTGTCAGATAATGTAGAGTTGGATGATGTAGAGTTGACTGTTTCTGCAACAACTGTTATTAAATCCGCAGACCCGAATCAACCGGTTTCTATCACAGTAGCAAGTGATAAAACAGCCTTTACGACAGTGGAAGGTGCCGAACTGACATTGGAAAACATCAATATTGTGGTAGCAGAAGGTGCAACAACAACTCCGAAAGCAATCAATGTTGCAGCAAGCTCAACCGTTAATCTGGAAGGTGCCCATGTAGAGGGCGCAACCGTTGAAGTATCAGGCGAGTTGAATCTGACAAATAGCGGATTCAAGGCAGACGCAGAAACTGCCGCTCTCGATATAAAAGGAACAGGTGTTGTTGTTATCGAAGGCGCTGAATTTGTCGGCAAAGCAATCACAGCAACCAGTGGCGCAACCTTTACTTTAAGCGGCTGTAACTTCGTGAACGTATCGACAAAATCAGCTTCGGGATTACTTTCCGAAGTGATCGCAGCAGGCGATGCTAACGCAACGATCGACCGTTGTAAATTTGTCGGTATCGTAGGCGAAGGTGCAATCATTTCCGGTAAAAAAGTTACGGTTTCTAACTGTCTGTTCTACAACAATGGCAATATGAAGTTGATGGATATTGCAGAAAGTTCTACTGTTTCCATTATCAACAATACGTTTGTAAATGCAACCGATGCAGACAATGCAGAGCCTGTAATCACAATTGCAGCTACTCAGACAAATGTAAATATCAAGAATAATATCCTCTGGACGGTTGCCGATGAAGCAATAGAAAATAGTGCATCAAGTAATGTTGTGATTTCTCACAACGCACTGAAAACCGCAGCTACTGTTGAAACGAACAGTCTGAAACTTGCCACTTTCGATTACATCAAGTTCGACAATACAAACTATAAGTATCAATTGCACAAAGATTCTCCTGTTGCCAAAGCACAGGGTGACATCACCGGTATCACTGAAGATGCCATGGATATTTTAGGCGATGCACGTCTAACCGACGACGGCACGAATAAAACTGTTCACCTCGGCGCCTATGAATCCGTTTACACCCCGACAACAGGTGGTGGAAGTACAGGTGGCGGCACTGGCGACACGACTCCGGACGCAACCGGTATCAAGTTGGATAAGACAACCTTGACATTAGCACGCCTGCAATCTTACACATTGGTTGCAACTGTTGAACCGGCAGCTGCCGGCGGTGTGAAGTGGACAAGCACAGATCCGTCTATTGCCACAGTCGACGCCAACGGTAAAGTAACAGCTGTCAAAGTAGGCCAGGCAACCATTATTGCCACAGCCATCAACGGCGGTCTGACCGCTCTTTGCCAGGTAACAGTAGACTTTGCAACAGGTGTTGAAGAGGCTCTTGCCGAATCGGCAATCTTCGGTCGCGAAGGCGGTATCCAAATCCAGCCGGCCACACCGGTTGAAATGATTATTGTCAACATGGCGGGAACAGTCGTTGCCCATCGCACGATCAGCCAGGCAGAAACGATCTCTGTTCCGAAAGGAATCTATATCGTTCGCCTGAGCAGTGGCGGCCATGTGTTGACACAGAAAGTAAACGTCCGATAAAGACGCGCATTTATATTAAGTAATCTTCGATTTTTCGTAGATTAAGCTTTTTAGTTAAAGTGAATGGGAAAGGGAGGCCGTGAGGTTTCCCTTTCTGCTTTCATAGGCTGATGCCGCTAAATGATGATTTATTGTGGAAAATTTGGCAAGAAGTGAAACAAATCGGCCGGGTTATCAAACAAGTAACAACCCGGCTGATTCAATTAGTTAGCATTGAAAATCACAATCCGTTAATTTCCTCTACCGACAAACCGGTACATTGCGCAATCGTTTCAATATTGATCCCCTGTTTTTTAAAATTGGCAGCAATAAGACGTTGTTCTTCGATTTTGCCTTCCGCTTTACCTTTCTCTATTCCTTTCTCCATCCCATCTTCAAAACTTGTATCAAGGGCAGCAGAAAGGTCACGCTCGACGGAAAGGCTTAATTCATATTCCAGACGTTGGTCGGGGGTCATGCGCTCTACCTCCACGATGCTTTTCAGCTTGCGGAATATCTGATTGTTCAGTTCTTGGGGTAATCGTTCCATGATCTCGATGTTATTTAAAACGTATAACCACTTCTTATAAAGCGTGTCGCACTCATGCAAAGGTAATATTATATTTATATGGAATGAAAAGAAAGAATCCATTTTCGTGTTTATGGTTATAGCGCCGGGAGTATCAGTTTCCCCTCTTGAGAGAGGATAAGGGGTGTGTTATCTTTCTGTCTATCAAAGAAAATTCACACACCCCCTGCCCCCTCTCGAGAGGGGAAGGAGTTACCACCGGTCGATATAAACACACCGATAAATCATCATTTATAGCTCACTTTTGACAAGTTTTGAACCTCCTACAAATTTAAATAATTACAATAACCCCCTTCCCGGGATGTTTTTCTATTTCGTCCGAAAAGTCGATCGATTTTGAATTGACTTTTTTCATGGTTTTAGC
Source organism: Parabacteroides acidifaciens (assembly GCF_003363715.1). Taxonomy (GTDB): domain Bacteria; phylum Bacteroidota; class Bacteroidia; order Bacteroidales; family Tannerellaceae; genus Parabacteroides; species Parabacteroides acidifaciens. The sequence continues at coordinate 1,298 of NZ_QREV01000064.1, read as the reverse complement.
CTGTTCGACTGACAACAGAGGAGATGAGGTGCGCAGCCCATTCCGAAAAGTGTGCAATTTGATTACCGAAAACCGGAAACACTGGCAAAGTGATAAACCTTAACTCCCGGAGAATCGAATATTCGCGAACGAAGACGGGCTGCGTTCCAAATATCCCAAGGAAATTTTGGAGGCTTGTTGCCGTGAGGTGCGCAGAAAATTGCCGTGACCCGGCACTTCATCGCTCTGAAGGTTGACTTCGTACTATATGAAGTCCGACTTCAGGGCAATAAAGTTCCGAATCAGAGCGATAAAGTCCCTCTTCGCTGCGTTAAGGTTCCGGATCATAAGAAAAAGCCCCTTTTTGACGGCTGAAAAGTGGATTGACATTTGTTCGGTTTCGGATGTTTTTTTACCCTGAAAAACACGTTTTATACAATAAGCCCTCCGCCGCAGGCTCTCTTTTGCCGTTTCGTTTTAACGAACGGTTTTAGAGCTTAGAGGCAAAGCCTTTTCCTCTGTGGACTTCAGAAGGATGTGTCAAAAGTCCTATTTATAGCGTCTGTGTCCTGGCGGGCCTGACCCGCCATCTCATCCTAATCACTGTAATCAGTTTAGTATAAGGTTGCGGGGCAAGCCCGCAATGACACGCTAAAGCGTTAGAACTTACTTTTGACACATCCCCCAAAAGAGAGCCTGCGGCAGGGGGACTTATTGTATAAAACGTATTTTTCAGGTCCAGAAGGCATCCGAAACAAAACAAATGTTAATCCGTTTTTTTGAGCTCAAAAATGCACTTTTTCCCCTTTTCCGGGAGTTTTTCGCCATCACGACCGTCCTCTTTGCCATTGCGACCGTGCTAATCTTTGCGAGGTGCCGAGTGCACGGACCATTAGGACGGTCGCAATGGCGATTATGACCGTCTTCTTTTGAAAAACGACCGTCCTCACGGCAAAAAACCATGAAAATTTCCTTGGGATATTTGGAACGCCGTCCGTTTTATTTTGCTACAGGCGATTCTCCGGGAGTTAAGGTTTATCACTTTGCCAGTATTTTCGCCTTTCTACAATCAAACTGCACGCTTTTGGGAATTGTCTCGGCACCTCATTTTGTCCGGTGTCAGCCGGACAAGTTAAAACCGTGAAAAGAGTCAACCCAAAATAGATCAACTTTTCAGATGAAATAGAAAAACAGCACAAAAGGGGGGTTATTGTATTTCTCCCGATTTGCGGAAGATTCAGAATCCGCTAAAATATGAATTATTATACCAGGGTGAAAGGGAAGTTTTTTTAATGGAAAGAAGACCTTAGTCCTGGTAG
>NZ_QREV01000063.1 GCF_003363715.1 Parabacteroides acidifaciens | reverse complement strand
AAACGTACGTTTTCTCTCGTCATTTCGATAGACGATCCCAAGAAGGGACGTAAAGAACTGAATTTCATTATATATAGTATTATTAATTAAATTATTTAGATTATGAACAAAAAGTTTTCTACTCTTGTAGCAGCAGCTTTGGTCGTATCTGGTTTCGCTAATGCTGAAACTTGGGATGCTCCAAAACCTGCTGAAGTTGCTAAAACAGTGGCGACGGGTAACTATTACCACATCGGTGCTTCAGATGGCGCTAACAAGTTTTTCTTGACTATAAAGAAAAATGATGAAGGTAAATTCTATTTGTATGCAAAAACAGTGGAAACCGGTGCTAGCATGGCCGCTTCTACAGACTCTGCTTTATGGGAGCCGATTGCTATTAAAACTCAGGCCCCATATCCTGCTGCCTATACATTTAAGAATAAGTTTACTGGAAAAACTTTGGCTGTAAAGTATGCAGGTGACAATAAAGACCAAACAGCAGTTTTGGTTGATCCTGAAGCTGAAGGTGCAATCTCTTCATTTACTTGGTTGATTGGTGATGCTGCATCTGATACAGCATTGGTAGCCTATGATGCACAAAATAAACCCTATGTCTTGGATTTGCCAAGAACTTCTGGTGTAGTGAAGGAAGGAGCTGTTACCTTTGTAAAAGGTACAGATAGCAATATGAAGGACCTTGGTGCTCGTCCTTATACTCCTGCTGAAATTTATATGACTGCAGAGATGTTGAACGAAGAGTTGAACGGATCATTTAAACTGAATGTATTGGGTAATTATACGGATAAAAGTAAAGATCCGATGATTAACGAATTCATCGCTTATAAATCTGTTTCAACAGATGATCAGAATAATCCAGCTGGCGTTTTTCTGCAGGTAAAGGGTAAATCTATGGATCGGGAACATGCACCGAAAGTAGATGGTAAATATCAGAAGAATAATAACGTGTTCTTAGTTGTCGATACAACTTTTATTCCGGGTGTTGCTCAGAGAGACTCTGTTAACCCTAAAGGCTTATTTCTTACTTATGACTCAATTCAGTCAACGAATGGAAGTAATGTACCGATGGTATCTTCTGCATGGGATGCAACTGCATGGAATGCCGATTCAGCAGCAGTCGGCCGTTTAATGGGTAGTTACCGTTTCTTTATCTATAAAAATATTAGTAAAGTAGATGCGGATTCTTTGATTATCAAAGTAGATTCTTTGCCCTCTATTGGAACAGAAAAAACAGGAAACAGTTTCTCTAATCCTGCAACACCTCCTGCAGCTAATGCTCCTAAAAATGCAGCATTCTTGGCTAATTATGTAATTGGTACAGGTAATACTCCTGTATTTACGGCATTGGATTCTGCTGTCGTTTTTGAAGCTAACCAACAGAACTATCAGTTGCCATATATCACATTAGGTGATGGCATTAAGGCTAACTTACCGGAAGGTATTTATTCTATCCAGAAAAAGAATGGTGGATTCTATCAAGCACGTTTAGTTTATGGTGACAATTATGCAACTATGTTGGCTTATGACTCGGCTGGTGTAAAGGCTTGCAAAGAAGTACCTTATACTCAGTGGAGATTCTCTGGCTCAAAAGGTCGCTATAGCATTGAAAATCGTGAAAATGGTGCAACATTTAAAGATTATATGGCTGTAAAGACTCTGTATACAACTTCAACAGCCGATGAGTATAAATATGGTGATGAAACACTGATTATCAAACCTATTGCTGATGTAGATGAAGATGATGCTTTCTTGGGGTATAAACACTTCACAGCTGAAGAATTAGACAATCTGGCAGTTCGTCTGCGTTTCACTGCATTTGGTGGTGTTGAAAACTTGTATGTTGTTGCTAACAGAGCTGACTCATTGTTGCATGTTCGTCAAATTGAAGATGTTACTGATGCAATTGAGTTCAAACTGAAAGCTGTAACAGATGCCGCTGGTAAGGATAAAGATGTAACTTATAATGCTGCGGAAGGTTTGAATCGTCGTGCTTATCAATTGATGGTTAACAACTATGGTGATAATAGCGTAGAAGAATATCTGGTTTGGGATAAAGATGCTAAAGCATTCGCTTTAAGTGATTTCCAAGATCGTGGTGATAATGCTGTTGCTGATAGTGCAGCTACTGCTGTTATTTTCCGCCTGAATTGCGAAGGCCAATATCAGATATTGCCGGTAGATACAGCTCAAATTGGAGCTAATAACTTTGTTGGTTTCAAGGCTGATAGTTTGTGGACTATGGGACATCAATTGACAGTAATTGGCTCTAATGATTTATTGGTTGGTTCTGATGTTAACGAATTGCCTACTGGATATTTCGTATTGGATGTTCCGGAAGCTCCGAAATATACAACAGTTGAAACTGGTCACTATAGAGTACAGTCTGTAAATAATACATCTTTGGCTATTACTACAAATGCTGATGGTGCAGCTGTATTACGCGGTGTTGGTGAATCAATGCTGAAGTCAGATCCTGCTTATGCAGCTAATAACTTTATTCTGTATATTGATTCTGCATGTACACATGATGCAGCAATGCCTACATATTATATTTCAACGACTCAGGCAACATCTGGTGTTTTGACTCCGGAAGATACTATTGCAGGTGCTCGTTATTATATGATGAATACTTTGGCTGCTGATGGTAAAGGAAATGCTAAGAAACTTGTATTTGCTAAAGCTAAACAGCCGTTTGAAACAGGTGACACATTGGTTGTTGCTCCTTATGCAAAAGCTGATACAATGGTAATTGGTGGTAAAGATGGCGCTCAGAATCGTGCTGCCTTTGCATTCCAGACAACTGCTACTCCGGGTGAGTTCAAAATCCAGAACGTAGCAACAGGCCATTATGTAAAACAGGTTAACACTGTTATCTCTTTGGAAGCTGGTTATGCAAACGGTAACAACTTCACTTTGGAAGCTCAGGAAACTCCGACTGCTAACGAAGTAACTCCTTCCGTAACAGAAGTGAAAGTTATCGCTGCTAATGGTAGTGTTCAGATCGTAGGTGCTGCTGGCAAGAAAGTTGTTATCACTAACATCTTAGGCCAGACAGTTGCTAACACAGTAATCACTTCAAGCGACGCAACAATCGCTGCTCCGGCTGGTGTAGTTGTTGTAGCTGTTGAAGGCGAAGAAGCTGTTAAAGCTATCGTTAAATAAAACAGATATTAGGTAGAGGCGGAGTGTGCTCCGTCTCTCTTAATCATATAATTCTATAATTTATCGTGCAGCCTTCGGGCTAATTATCCTGTGACAGGTGAACAAGCGGTAGATATTAATACTAAAGTAAAAAAATTAAAAAAGTTCATCTGCAAGTATCCCTGTGAAGAGAAAACGCAGACACAAAATGAAACCTCCCTGGCGGTAGTACCGGGGAGGTTTTTTTGCAATAGCTTGTTGCTAAATTGGAGGCATAAATACAAATAGTAGTAAATAATCGAAAACGGGTTGTAGGGTATGCTAATTGTTTCGTTTTTTTCTTACTACCTTTGCACGTTACATTAATACATGGAAAAGACAGTCGCACATAACGATAATATATTGGGGAATTTCAATTTTGATTCTCTTGCACAGTGTATCTCAATGATCCACTCCACCTTGCAAACTTCTGCTGTGAATTCGGTTAATAGGTTTGCAACGGTTAGAAATTGGCTTTTCGGTAGATATATTATAGAGTATGAACAGCAGGGCAATGATCGCGCTCAGTATGGAGAAAAGTTGTTGCATCGTATAGTCGAGAAGTTGAACATCAAAGGCGTGAATACAACGCTTTTAAAGAACTCGCGTAAATTCTATTTGACTTATCCGCAGCTAAATGAAGTGATTGTGGAAATTTGTCCGATGTTGTCGGACAAATTGAGTGCAATGCCTTTTCTTTTGGAAATAGATGTAGCATCAGAATCTGCTATTACAAAAAGTCCGATGTCGTCGGACAAATTCATGACTGCTTCTGATACAATTATTACGCGCCTTTCTTTCTCGCATATTGTTGAACTTTTAACAGTTGATGATCCTCTAATCCGCTTCTTCTATGAATTTGAGTGCATCAGAAATGTTTGGAGTGTGAAAGAGTTGCGCCGTCAGATTTCAACTAATCTTCATGTCAGAGTCGGATTGAGCAAGTCACCCGAAAAGATAATGGCTAAGTTGGCTGAAACAACGAAGCAGCAAACTACCATACTTCAACTGAAAGACCCGGTCGCATTGGAGTTTCTCGGTTTAGACACCAAGGATTATGTGAGTGAAGATAATTTGGAGAACAGTCTTATACTACACCTCCAAGAGTTTATGCTTGAACTCGGTAAGGGCTTTTGTTTTGAGGCAAGACAAAAACGAATGATTATAGACGATCGTTACTATTTTGCAGACCTTGTTTTCTATAATCGTTTGTTGCACTGCAACGTAATTATCGAATTAAAAAATGATGAGTTTAAGCACGGTTATCTCAGTCAACTCAATGCATACGTCTCCTATTATAGAGAAAATGAGATGCAGCCTGGTGACAATCCGCCTGTTGGCATTTTGCTATGTACTCGCAAGGGTGAAAAAATGGTTGAATATGCACTTGCAGGAATGGATAATTCTCTCTTCGTTTCGACTTACCAGCTTTGTTTGCCTGATAAAGCGCAACTGCAAAACTTCTTGAAAAGAGCGGAACAAGAATAATAAGAAAAAAAATTGTACTTTTGTGAGCTACATCAATACGTATGGACGAATGGCTAACGATGAAATGAAACAACTTTGGAAAGTACCGGAGCCTACGCTCAGGAGGCTGCCTTGGTATCTTGCCTTCTTGAAGTTGATGAAGGGGAGAGGGGAGACTTTTGTATCATCTACGCAGATTGCCAAAGAGATAAATGTGGACCCCAGCCAGGTGGCGAAAGACCTCTCTTTTGTGAATATTTCGGGGAAGACACGTGTGGGATATGAGATATGTACGCTGGTGGACGTGTTGGAAGATTTCTTAGGGTTCACGGCACAGCATAAGGCATTCCTGTTCGGTGTCGGTAGTCTGGGTGCAGCCTTGTTGCAAGACTCCGGTCTGAAACAGTACGGACTGGAGATTGTCGCCGGCTTTGATGTGCGCCGGGAGCTTGCGGGAACCCGGATCAACGGTATTCCGGTCTATCATATGGATGATTTTCCCGCCAAACAAAAGGAGTTCGGAGCGACAATCGGCGTGATCACCGTCCCGGTGGATAAGGCGCAGGAGGTGACCGACCATATCATCACCGGAGGCATTAAGGCGCTCTGGAACTTTACCCCTTTCCGGATACGCGTTCCGGAGGATATCGTGGTGCAGAACACCTCCATGTACGCCCACCTTGCCGTCATGTTCAACCGCTTGAATTCAATCAATCACTGACATAATGAAAATAATAGCCGTAGGAATGAATTATGCCGCCCACAATAAAGAGCTGCATCATTCGTTAGAATTATCGGAGCCTACTATCTTTATGAAGTCCGACTCTTCGTTGCTGAAGGACGGCAAGCCGTTCTTTATACCCGATTTCTCTTCGGAGATACACTATGAGACGGAGATTGTCGTAAAGATAGACCGGCTGGGAAAAAACATAGCCGAACGTTTCGCCCACCGTTATTACAACGAGGTGACGGTAGGGATCGACTTTACAGCCCGCGACCTGCAAAGCAAACTGCGTGCGCAAGGCCTGCCCTGGGAGATCAGTAAGGCGTTCGATAATTCGGCTGCTCTCGGGACGTTTATTCCCGTGGAGCGTGTGGGCGATATAAACCGCATTCCTTTCCACCTGGATATTAACGGGACGACCGTCCAGGCGGGGAACACACAAGATATGCTTTTCCCGGTCGACAAGATCATCGCGTATGTCAGCCGTTTCTTTACGCTGAAGATAGGCGACCTGATCTACACCGGAACCCCGGTAGGCGTGGGGCCGGTCAAGATAGACGACCACTTGCAGGGATATATCGGCGAGCAGAAGCTGCTGGATTTCTTTGTGAGATAACACGGAAAAAGAACATATGAAGAGAATCTTATATACCCTGCTGCTTGTATTCGGTCTGCTGGCTTCTGCTTGGGCGGACGGTAGCCGTTATGCTTCCCAATCGGTGCTTAGCTCCGGAAAGTGGGTGAAGATACAAGTGGCAGAAGATGGTATCTACAAGCTGACGCTGGCCGATCTGAAGAAAATGGGCTTTTCTAACCTCGACAAGGTTGCCGTCTATGGGTATGGCGGTTGGCCGCTTAATGAAGATTTCTCTAAGACTTATGTGGATGATCTGCCGGAAGTGGCGGTGTGGAAGAATGCGGATTACCTTTTGTTCTATGGGAAAGGACCGCGTAAATGGGAATATGCTTCTTCTTCCTTTGTCCACACCAATAATCCCTATTCCAATTACGGATATTACTTCGTGACCGAAAAGGAGACTGCCGGGCGGACGATGGAAAAGGCAACTTCTGCCGACGGGGCGACTTTGCAGGTGACGACCTTCGACGACTATATGGTGAAGGACGACGACGTGGTGTCTGTCAATAATTCGGGCCGTGAGTTGTACGGCGACTCGTTCGAGTCAACCTTGTCGCGCTCTTACACGGTCACGATTCCCGGCATTACGAACGATGCTGGGAAAGCCACCCTTTCGTTTATTGCACGTGCGAGTGGCAATACGGGCAGCGTTACGATGAGTGTTGATAATAACCAGCTGATTTCAGGAACCTTTTATAGAACATCCGATGAATATGTCGTGGCGACAGAAGTCTACGAGACTGCAAACTGGACGGCCGACAAGAATGAAAAAGTAAACATCGATATTCAATATAATACAACCGGGCATAAGAACGTGCGCCTGAACTTTTTCCGTCTGCAGATGAAACGGCAATTGAAGGCGTATGATGCTTACACCTTTTTCCGGAGCCTTGCCACAAGAGGGAACGCCTCCCGCTTCATTATCCAGGGCGCAGATGCAAATACGTTGGTGTTTGATGTAACCGACGGCATCAACCCGCAACAGATGGAAACGACTTTGAGCGGGACAGAACTGTCGTTTACGATTCCCGCCTCTATGGATTTGCGCGAGTTCGTTGTTGTGAAACCCTCCCAGATAAAAGCGCCCGAAACGGTTGGCGAAGTCGCAAACCAGAACCTCCATGCTTTGGCTCAACAGGACATGATTATAATTGCCCAGCCCGGCTTGGCTGCCCAAGCGGAACGTCTGGCTGAAGCGCACCGGACAAAAGACAACCTGACAGTCCAAGTCGTAGCTCCGGAAACGATCTATAACGAGTTTTCCAGTGGCACACCCGACGCAACCGCCTATCGCCGTTTTATGAAAATGTTCTACGACCGTCAGACTTCGGAAGCCGACGCTCCCAAATATCTTCTGCTCTTCGGAGACGGTTCGTATGATAACCGACAACTTACTTCTGCTTGGAAATCGGTTGATATGAGTAATATGTTGCTGACGTATCAGACAAAGGAGTCGTTGAACCAGTTCTCTTATGTAGTTGATGACTATTTTGGCTTTTTGGATGATGCTGATAACAAAGAGGATATTGCGTCAAAGAAAGTAAATATTGGTATTGGTCGTTTCCCAATCCGTACTGTTGATCAAGCAACTAAGGCAGTGGACAAGGTTATCTCTTATATAGATAATAAAGAAACAGGTGTTTGGAAGAACAATCTTTGTTTCTTGGCTGACGATGGTAGTAATGCTGATGGCTTTGCACAATATCACATGGTTCAAGCAGATACTTTGGCAGATTATTTGGCCGTTGATCATCCTGAATTCCTGGTAAATAAACTCTATTTCGATGCCTATAAGAAAGATGTGACCGGGGGGCAAAACGGTTATCCGGATATTCGTACAAACCTGCAGAAATTATTGAAAGATGGTCTGCTTCTGGTTAATTACACCGGACACGGCGGAACGACTGCCTTGAGTGATGAAAAGGTCTTGACACAAACAGATATTGCTCAGTTTACATATTCTAATTTGCCAGTGTGGATAACGGCAACTTGTGATTTTACCCGTTTCGATGATCTGGCTACTTCTGCAGGAGAAGACCTTTTCCTAAATGCAAAGAGTGGAGGCATAGCTTTGTTTACGACTGTTCGTGTTGCATATGTTCCTCATAATGCTTATATTAACAGTCGTCTGATTCGTAATATGTTTGAAAAGAAAAATGGTCGGAGACGTACATTGGGGGATATAATAAAAGAAACGAAATGTGATCTTGCAAATGTATCTAATACGAACCGATATAAGTTGGGTTTTTGCTTGATCGGTGATCCGGCCATGAAGTTGAACTATCCTGAATACCGTATGCAGGTAACATCTGTCAACGGAAAAACCGCTGACGGCGAGGCAATTCCTTTCAGAGCATTGGAAAAGATAACGGTCGAAGGGCAAGTGCTGGATGCTTCGGGCGCATTGGTTACTGATTTTATAGGCGTTGTGAATCCAACGGTAAAAGACAGTAAGGTGACCGTTACTTGTTTAAATAATAATAAGACGGAAGACTCTCCTTTTAACTTTACCGATTATCCGAATACTCTTTTTATTGGAAATGATTCCGTGCGTAACGGTAAGTTCAGCTTTACCTTTACTGTTCCGAAAGACATCTCCTATTCCGGGTTGCAGGGAAAAATGAACCTGTATGCCGTCGATTCCGAGAGCGGCAATGAGGCGCAAGGTAATTTTGATAACTTCACTGTCGGAGGTACTTCCGAAACGGCGGATACCGATACGATCGGTCCTGAAATACGTTTGCTCTATCTGAATGACACCGCTTTTGTGGATGGTGGAAAAGTAAACACGACTCCCTATTTTGTTGCTGAGCTGTGGGACAAGAGCGGCGTGAATATTACGGGTAGCAGTGTCGGACATGATATGATGCTGGTGATAGACGGATCGCCTCTTCTGAGTTATAACCTCAACAGTTATTATAACTTGTTGTCGGGTAAAGAGGGAGCCGGTATTGTCCAATTCTCGATTCCGGCATTAGAGCCGGGTATGCATACGGCTGAATTTTGGGTTTGGGATATTTTGAATAATTCGACTGTCCGGACCTTCACCTTTGAAGTTGTCGAAGGCCTGAAGCCCAATCTGGTCGATGTCGTAGCAACCCCAAGTCCCGCACGCGGGCAAGTGACCTTCCATATCACACATAACCGTCCGGAAAGCCGGATGCGGGTAGGTATCATGGTCTACGATCTGGCAGGCCGTCTCTATTGGAAACATGAAGAAAGCGGCACGTCCGATCTCTTCAGTGCCTATTCAGTCTCCTGGGATCTGACCGACGGAGCTGGTGCACGCCTGCGCCCCGGTGTCTATATCTACCGGGCAGCCATCAGCACCAATAACTCCAAAGAGGCAACGACTGCGAAGAAGTTGATAATATTAGGTGAGTAATATATTTTTCGTTCCCGTCCGAAAAAATATGATTCCCGTCCGAAAAAATATAGCCTATGACCCATCCGTCAACAGGCTATAGGATAGCTTACCCCATAAATACCGTTGGGATGTGGTGCGAATGGATCGCGAATTGAAGGTCCCTTTCAGTGAAACCTTGAATGAAGTGTATTTTGAAATGCCGAAATTTGTGTTACCTTTGTCGGAGTGCAATAGCATTTATCTTAAATGGCTGTATGTGTTGAATAATATAGATATAATGGACCGTTTACCAGAAGAACTGAACAACCAGCTGTTCCGCAAGTTGAAAAGCATAGTGGAAATCGAGCGGATGTCTGCCAACGAACGTTTGGAATACGAACTGAGTTTGGCTGTCGAACGCGATATGCTCTCCGCTCTTGACGCCAGTCGGGAAGAAGGTCTGGTGAAAGGTCGTGCAGAGGGGTTAGCGGCAGGAGAGGCTAAAGGTCTTGCAGAAGGAGTGCGTCAAACAGCTATAAACATGAAACGCACAGGGTTGGATGTAGACACCATTGTAAACTGTACGGGCTTATCCAAAGAAGAAATCCTTGCCTTGTAAACAATTACCCCACTTCCTCCCACAACCGCATAAACTCCAACGTATTCATGGTGGCAGTCAGGACAAAGAAGCCGATGACAGTCCAGTCCAATATCCGGTACATGCGGACCGGGAGGCGGTTGTATAGCCAGCCTAACAGCATCGGGACGGCAAACATCCAGTGGCCGCCGAATAGGATGGCTTCGTTCATTCCGTAGCGGATAATAAAGTGGATTACGAAGTCGATGCTCAGATACATAAGCAATAGCTGCACATACTTGTTTCGCAGGTTGAGCAAGGCAGAGGCCGCCACCAACACTAACAGGAGCACGACCACCGCATTGTTCCAACTATGTAGATATTCGCTGGGACGCAGCACTACCTCGTGGCCGACCTGTTGTTGCGTCAGAGGCGTACTCATGATCGTGTTTCCCCAGAAATCGATCAAAGCCTGTTTGCTGAATGTTTCGTCGTGGATGAAATACTGTCCGAGTTGTTGCGTTGTTTCGATCGGGGAAGGCCCTTCGGGAGCGAACAACTTTGCTTTAAGCGTGTAAAAGCCCATGATGACGGCTACGCAAACGACGAAGGGAAGCATCACTTTGAAGCCTGTCCGTATCTTATGCAGGAAAGGCGTTTTGTTCAGGAATACCGCCATTGCCGGTTTGGCTGCGTTTGTAATCGTGATTCCTCCACAGAGGAAAGAGAGGAAAAGGATGGTCCGTCCCTTTATATATCCTGTCAGTTTATATTCCCTCGAGAGTATTAACAGGGAAAAGACAAGCAGGAAGAAAGAGAACGGATAGCTTTCGGTTGTGAACGACAAGACGACAGTCGTAAAGAAACAACCTGTAAATCCGGTGAGCAGTAAGGCACGGCGGGTGGAGACCTGGACAATCTGTTTCAGGTAACGATAGATCAGCACCAGACCGCCGGTTATCAACAGGTTCATCAGCACCAGACAGATAATACCGCCGGTTTTCTCTTTGAACAGGCTTGTCAACAGGATTATCAACAGGGTTTTCAACAAATGAAACAAGCTGAAGAACGGATGGCTGACGTCGAACGCCCCTCCGCGTGTATGCAGGTGGAACAGGTTGTCATAGCCTAAATAGCTGCCCGGCCCTCCGTTCGGAACGTCTATCAGCTCTGTGTAAAAGAGCATATAGTAGCCGATTATCCCATAAAGAAGGAAGAAGAAAAGAAAGAGTCCGGCCTCTGTCCAACTGGGCGGAAACAGGGTTCGTCTCGTCTCTCTCCACTCGATTCGGAGTGCGCGCAGCAGGGTGGATAGGCAGGAAGGTATCGTCATCTTTGTCGTTTATTGAATGGTTTATAATGGGGAACGTCGGCAATGGCAAGCAGTTCTTTGTCACCGGAACTGTCGCCATACACATATAAAGTCTCGGAAATAACGTCCGGATATAGCTTGCGAAGCCTGCGGACTTTCTCGGTCCCTTTGCAGTTGGGTGTGGAAAAACGTCCTGTCAGGACACCGCCTTCGACCTCCAGTTCCGTTCCTTCCACCTGCCGGATTCCGACTGTTTCCGCCCAAGGACGTATCCAGTCAGGTACGGAGGCGCTGATGATGACGACTTTGTCACCCTTTTCCTGGTGCTTTCGAATCTCTTCCAAAGCGGCAGGATAAACCAACTCCGGTATGCGGGCGGCATATCGCAGGCAAGCTTGCCGGAAATCCGCTACGCTCATTCCGCGAAGGAAGGATGAAAAGACAAGTTCTTTCGCCCGGTGTGTGGAGAGGATGCCTGTCAGGGCTGTTAGTTTCAATATGATTATCAGGGGAAGACGGAGGATGAACGCCGTCCGTCCGCAAGTCCGCATCAGGAAGTCCGGCAAGGAGTCGCGGGAGATGATCGTTCCGTCAAAGTCGAATACAGCTATTGGCATATCAGTAAATAAGTAAAGCGAATACGACGAACCAACCCGCGACAGTCAGTTGCAACGTCCGGTCTTGCAACAATATATCGGTCGGGTTACAATTACTCTTTTCCACCAGGATGATTTGCAGGTATCGCATGATTCCTGCCAGAACGAACGGGATCGTGACATACAGATACTCGCTGCTCCTTGCCGTCACTTCCGGCGAAAGGGTGTACAGGATGTAGGTCACGGCAATAATGGAGGAGAGGAACGACAGGACTACATTCAGGTAGTCGATCGTATAGCCGGTAATATTTTTCCGGGAAACCTGTCCCGTCTCCATGAAATTAAGCAAATCGTCCCTTCTCTTGGCAAAGGCGAGGAAGAGGGAGAGGATGAAAGTCATAATGATCAGCCAATGGGACAACTCGATGTCTCCTGCCGTCGCTCCTGCCTCCAGACGGATGATGAAACCGCAGGCGACAATCATGACGTCTATGATCTGCACCTGTTTGAGGTAAAGCGTGTAAGCCAGGTTCAGGAGGATATATCCTCCCGCCAGCAACCAGATGAGGTTGCTACTTGTATGTATAAAATTGAAGCATACAGCGCTTATGCCGTAAAGAAGGAGCATGAAACCGACAGCCTCTACCGGCGATACCTTGCGGGCGGCAATCGGGCGGAACCGTTTGGCGGGGTGCAGGCGGTCTTCCGCCGCATCCATTAAGTCATTGAACACATAGACGCCGCTGGTAAGCATACAGAAACCGGCAAACAGGAGCGCAACGTTTTGCAGCCTGTCCAAAGCCCCTATCTCCTGCGCAAAGAACAGAGGGAGAAACAAGATGATGTTTTTTACCCATTGGGAAGGGCGCATCAAAAGAAATAATGCTTTAACTTTGCCTGTCGATTGCATATCTTTCATACTCAAAGGGCAAAAGTAGGAATTTTATTCGAGCATACAATAAAGTTAGGATTATTCAGTTTATAATACAGTCGGCGAAGGACTGCCGGCAGGGTTCAATTAAATTAAAACGTATGATAAGTAAATTCAGAATCGGGACACTCGTTATATTGCTTGGTCTTTTCATCTCCGCAACAGCGTGGGCGGAAGGTGATGATATTAAATATTCACCTATCGAAATGGCTGTGCCTTCCTTGATTATCGCTCCTGACGCGCGTGGCGGCGGAATGGGTGATAACGGTGTTTCCACTTTGCCGGATATCGGTTCACAATATTGGAACGCGGCCAAATATGCTTTTATGTATAGCAAGGCAGGGGTGAATCTGTCTTATACGCCTTGGTTGCGCAAGTTGGTCAACGACGTGGCATTGGTGAATATGTCCGGTTACTATAAAATAGGGGATAATGATTTGCAGGCGGTTGGTGCCTCTTTGCGCTATTTCTCCTTAGGTGAAGTGCCGCAGTATGAAAACATCGGCGACCAGCCTATTTATGCAAACCCGTATGAGATGGCGTTCGACGTGAGTTATAGCCGTAAGTTGTCGGAAAACTATTCAATGGCGGTTGCTTTGCGTTATATCCGTTCTGATATGGGTGTCGACCCGAATGAGTTGAAGCATGCCGGCAATGCGTTTGCAGCCGATATCTCCGGATATTTGGAGAAGTATGTGATGATGGGCAGTGCGGAAGCTTTGTGGAGTTTCGGTTTCAACCTGTCGAACATCGGTAGTAAGATTTCGTATGACGAAGGTACGAACAATATGTTCCTTCCTGCCAAGTTAGCTTTGGGTACCGGTTTGCTTTATCCTATTGACGAGTATAACCGTATCGGCGTTTATCTGGATTTAAGTAAATATATGGTTCCTTCCGTTCCGCAGAAGAAAGACGGAGAGACGGATGAAGAGTTTACCACCCGCAAGGAAGACTACAAGGCTTTGTCCAGTATCTCCGGTATGTTTAAGTCGTTTAGCGATTCTCCTAACGGCTTTAAGGGCGAATTGGAAGAGGTGATGGTTTCGGTCGGAGCCGAATATAGCTACAATGAACAATTCTTCGTTCGTGGCGGTTATTTCTACGAGAGTGCGAATGTCGGTAACCGTAAGTATTTCTCTGTCGGTGCCGGTTTCCGTATGAGCGTTTTCCAGTTGGATGCCGCTTATCTGATCAGTACCGTTCCGCAGAACCCGTTGGACCAGACACTTCGTTTCTCACTGTCCTTCGATATGGACGGGATTAAGAATCTGTTTCGGTAATTGAAAGTTGAAAGTTAAAAGAAGATGAAGATACGGGTTGGATTCGGATATGATGTGCATGCGTTAGTGCCGGACCGCGATTTGTGGTTGGGCGGAGTGAAGATCGAGCATACGTTGGGCTTGCAGGGCCATAGTGATGCCGACGTGTTGATCCATGCCATTTGCGATGCCCTTTTGGGGGCGGCCAATATGCGCGATATCGGTTACCACTTCCCCGATACGGCTGGTGAATATAAGGATATAGACAGCAAGATTCTTCTTTATGATACGATGGAGTTGCTTCGTGATGCCGGATATACGTTAGGCAATATAGATGCGACAGTCGCAGCCGAACGTCCGAAACTGAATCCGCATATCCCCGAAATGAAGCGGGTGATGGCGCAAGTCCTGCAAGTGGATGTCGAAGATATATCCATTAAGGCGACAACCACCGAAAAGTTAGGCTTCACCGGACGGCAGGAAGGAATCGCCGCCTACGCTACGGTCTTGATTCAGAAGTAAGAGAGTCTGCGTCCGACACAGGCTCGCAGGGGATCGTAAACCAGAAAGTGCTTCCTTTCCCTTCCTTCGATTTTACCCCTATTTCTCCTTTCAGGCAGTCTATGATAGTCTTGCAAATGGAGAGGCCGAGTCCCGTTCCCTGGATAAAGGTGTCGAACTTGGCGAACCGCTCGAATACGTGCGGGATGTTTTCTTCTGCAATCCCTTTCCCCGTATCTGTTACATAGAAACGCAATCCTCCTTCTGTTTCCTCATATCCCATTGTGATGGAACCTTTAAATGTGAACTTACAGGCATTTGTCAGGAAATTACTCATAACCTGCATCAGCCGGTTCTTCTCCGAATGGATGACGTAAGGCTTTTCAGGCAGGATGCATATTAGCTCCACGCCGGGTTTGGTTTTGTCACGGAACACCTGCATCAGGTGGTTGAACATCTCGGAAATATTTATGTCGCTATATATGAAGTCCAGTTTGCCCGCTTCTATCTTGGACAGGTCGAGGATGTCGTTGATAAGCTGCAGGAGCAATTCGTTGTTTGTCTCTATTGTTTTACAGAACTCTTCCCGGTTTTCTTCCGGGCATTCTCCCTGGGCGATCAGGTTGGAGAAGCCGACGATTGCGTTCAGCGGCGTACGTATCTCGTGGCTCATATTCGCTAAGAATGCCGTTTTCAGGCGGTTTGCCTCTTCTATCTTTTCTTTCTCCCGTTGTTCTTCTTCCGTTTTCCGTTTCTGGATCAGCAGTCGGATACGCAGGAAGGCAACAGACATCAGTAGGATAAGGATGACAATCCCGCAGATAATCTGGACTTTGTATTTCTCCAGGAATGTAGGGGGCTGTTCGAAATAGACAGCATTCTGGGGATAGCGGGACGGGGAAATACCATGCCTGTACAGGTGCTGGTAATTCAGATATGTCCTGGGAGTCCCGGCCATATGTTCGTGTGTGTTATCTATCTTCTTGCCTTTCAGCATTTCCAGCAGATAGGTGATGACAGTCTTGTTAAAGTCTTCAACCGAGATATAATGCCCTCCGGCAAAGTTACCTCCCTCTATGTCGAGGTCGTTAATGACGTAGACGGGAGGATTGGAAAAGCTGTTTGTCATTTTCTGTACGTTGTCGATCAGGTAATGGTTCTCTCCTTTCTGGCTTGCCGCATACCAGGAGTAATAGATGATGCCGGCATCTTGGTTGCTGTAGGTCGTGAGCGTATCCAACAGATGTTCCGTCGAAAGCTGTGGCCATGAGAGTACGTCTAACTGAAGGTCCGGGAATTGCTCTTCCAATACGCTTTGCACTTCCTGGCGGGTCAGGATGCTGATGTAGCGGTTGTCGTTCACAAACACGACTTTCTTCAGTTCGGGTTGCATCTTTTGCATCATTTCGATTGTCTCCCGGATATAAAGCGGCTGGCTCAGTGTTATAGCATTGTACCCTTTTATGATTGTGGATGTCGGGACCATGGCTTCCTGGGGGTCGAGCTTGCGCTCCACCATATCTTTTATGTTTCGTGGGACCATGCCCCGCGAATAGCAAACCAGACTGGGAACGCCTTTCCATTCGTTATCGAACAGAGGGCGTATGACGAGCCATGCCGGATCGCCGATGCAGACGACAGCCCGGGGAGGGAGCGGGTATTCTTCCCGTAGATAGGCCAACTTATTCAGAATCTCTGTCGTGTCTTTGATTATCGGAATCTGTAGCTCTTCTCCCTTGACTTGTAGTCCTTCCTGGGTGATCAGGGTTTGAATGGTCTCATAGGTTTGATGTGTCCAGGTTTCATTAAAGTTGATAGAATGTACTACCAGCACATAGTCTTCATCTGTATGCTGGGCGGACCGTGCCTGCCTGCATATCAGAAGAATAAGAAATGTGAATAAATACCCTGTTATTCTCATATTCGATTGGCAAAATGATAAAGGTGCTTGAAAATCATAAAGTTTATGCAAATATAGGTATTATTGTTTGTAATCTTGTTTATCCCGGTGTTAATTTGTAGATTTGAACCCATAAAGAAAAGAGTAAATATGAAGACTAACGACTGGAAAGAGCGTCTGGGGGTTATGTATTCCACCAACCCGGATTTTCAATATAATACAGGTGATGAAGAGGAAGAAGACACACTTCCGAAAGAGAAACAGCAGTTGCGTATTTCTTTAGATAAAAGGAACCGGGGCGGAAAAGCCGTGACACTGGTGACCGGTTTCCGCGGAACGACTTCCGATTTGGAGGCACTCGGTAAATTCCTGAAAGTGAAATGCGGTGTCGGCGGTTCCGCCAAGGAAGGGGAAATCATTGTGCAGGGCGACTTGCGTCCGAAGGTGCTGGAGATATTACAAAAGGAAGGCTACGTCAAGAGCCGTATAATCTAAACCGTATGCTGACTGTCTACAGAGCTTCGGCGGGAGCCGGGAAAACACACAAACTGACAGGGGAATACCTGACCCTGTTGTTCACCGGGCCGGGCGCTTTCCGCCGCATTCTTGCCGTGACCTTTACGAATAAGGCGACGGACGAGATGAAGACCCGTATCATCGATGAACTGTATAACTTAGCCTCCGGCAAGAAATCGGATTATGTGGAATTGCTCGGCTCGACCTATTCGCTCACGGAAACGCAGGTCCGGAAGCAGGCAGCAAAGATACTGATCGATATCCTGCACGACTATTCCGCCTTTAATATCAGTACGATCGACCGCTTTTTCCAACAGACTATGCGTGCCTTTACCCGCGAGATTGGCTTGCAGGGAGGATATGGCATCGAGATGGACCAGGAACTGGTCCTGACTACGGCTATCGACAACCTGCTGTCGGATTTGGAAAAGCCCGAGAGCAAGGATCTGTTAGGTTGGTTGCTCCGGTTTGCGGAAGACAAGATAGAGAACGGCGGGGAGTGGAATCTCCGTAAAGACATCATGTCCCTGAGCCGGGAAGTTTTTAAGGAGAGCTATAAGGCCTTCAGTGAAGAAGTCGGCCGGGATATAGAAGATAAGAAAGCACTGGATGACTATAAGAACGCCCTATACGGCATCATCCGTTCTGTGGAGACTGCCGCTAAAGAATTGGGGGAACGCGGTTTGGCGATCCTGACTAAATACGCACTCAAACCGACGGACTTCAAGGGAGGGAGCCGTTCGCCCCTGACCCTTTTCGACCGCTTGGCGCAAGGGGAAATGAAGGAACCGTCAGCCACCTTTATCGGCCTGGCAGACAACCTGGACGGATGCTTTACGAAGACGACCCCGCTCGGCGCCCGGCAAATCATCGGATGTGCTTTTGAAGACGGGTTGAACGACTGTATCAAAGGCATTGTCGCCTTGTTCGGTGATCTGACCGCCTATAATACGGCCCGTGAGATTGTGCGCTATTACTATACATTGGGAATCCTGACGGATGTTTCCCGCCAGATCGCGGCTTACCGGGAAGAAAAGAATGTGATGCTGATAGCCGACACGACCGAACTGTTGAATAAGGTGATCGGTGGGAGCGATGCCCCCTTCATCTATGAAAAGACCGGTACGCACGTCGACCATTATATGATAGACGAGTTCCAGGACACCAGCGGGATGCAGTGGAATAACTTCCGTCCGCTGATTAAAGAAAGCCTGGCGCATAACCGGGATAACCTGATCGTGGGAGACGTGAAACAGAGTATCTACCGTTTCCGCAATTCCGACTGGAAGCTGCTCGATGAGCAGGTGCAGGCCGACTTCTCGCCCGAAGAGGTCCGCGAAGAGACCCTGAAGGATAACTGGCGCAGTTGCCGGAATATCGTGATGTTCAACAATGCCCTTTTCACGACATTGCCCGGCGTGCTTCAGGGGATGTATAACGAAGCCCTTTCCGCCTCTTCCCTGACGGAAGAACAGCGTGCGGCCTATTTTACCAAGATCATGTCCGCCTACGACAATAGTTTCCAACAGGTTCCTCCGCCTTTCCGGGAGAAAGAGGGGCATGTGCGGATCGAATTCCTCTCCGGTGATGACGAAAAAGACTGGAAGGAAGAGGCGCTGGAACGTCTGCCGGGCGTACTTGAAAAACTGCAGGACAACGGATATGCCCTGAAAGATATCGCCATTCTCGTCCGTACCAACCAGGAAGGGGCGCAGGTGGCGGATACGTTGCTGACATATAAGGAAGAACATCCTTCCGACCATTATAACTACGATATAATCTCCGATGAGGCGTTGTTTGTTAGCGGTTCGACGGCGGTCCGCTTCTTAGTTTCCCTGTTGCGCTACCTGAAGAACCCGGACGACAGGACGAACGAACAGATCGCCTTGTACTCCTATTGGATACTGAACGCTGTTCCCGCACCCGATGCAGGGTCGCAAACGAACAGCATCGAATGCGGAAGTCGCGCAAAGACCTTCCCGCCGGAGATCGCATCGGCCCTGCAAGGGCTTTCCCGCCAGTCGCTGTATGAGATAACGGAGGGGCTGTTCCGCCTCTTTTCCGCCGACTTTCCGGCGAACGAGCAGGTCTTTGTACAGGCTTTCTTAGATATGGTTTCCGAATATACCCAGAAGGAAAGCGCAGACCTGAGCCGTTTCCTGAAATGGTGGGATGATACAGGTTGCCGGAAAACGATTGCCACGCCTGACGGACAGAACGCGGTTCGCATCCTGACGGTCCATAAGTCGAAGGGATTAGGCTTTAAGGTTGTGATCATACCTTTCGGCGATTGGGAAATCGACCATAAGCCGACGAAGCCTGTGATCCTCTGGTGTCATCCGGAGGAGATGCCATTCAACCGCCTGCATCTGGTCCCCGTGCGTTACAGTCAGTCGTTAGCGAAGACAATCTTTGCCGCCGATTACTTTAAAGAGCGGTTACACGCTTTTATCGACAACTTAAACACGTTATATGTCGCCTTTACCCGCTCGAAAGAAGAGTTGGTCGTATTCTCCCCGCGTCCGAAGAAGATCAAGGAAGAAACAGGCGAGGTGGAAAAGATATCCTCTTTGACGGATGCCCTCTGGGCAGGTCTGCATACGGAGGTCTCCGATACCCGGGCAGGCGAGAGACTGATCTCGTTGCCGGCATCTTTTGATACCGGAAGAGGTGTGTTCGAGTTGGGTGACTGGTGGCGTCCGGTTGCCAAGACCGAAGAGACAGGTATGCAGGAGGTCGGAATGAGCCGCATGAACTCGATCTCTCCGGACGACCGCTTGCAACTGCTCCTGCATGGGAAAGGATTCTTTTTCGATAATGCCCGCCGGAAGCATGGCGCCCTGATGCATGAGGTGTTGAGCCGTATCCGTACGCGGAAAGATATCCCCCAGGCCGTTGAACGCTATCGCCAGGAAGGCGTGATCGACCGGACGGAAGCGGCGGCGCTCATCTCCCGCCTGGAAGAGTTGTTGAATATGCCGGATGCCGCACCCTGGTATGACGGGACGGCCCGCGTGTTGAACGAAGTCGACATCCTGTTCGGAAACGGGCTGTCGAAGCGTCCGGACCGTGTGATGATTACCGATGACCGGGTTGTTGTTGTCGACTATAAATTCGGGGAACATCCAGACCAACGCTATCATAGCCAGATTCGCAACTATCTGAAGCTGATCCGCCAGATGGGATATAAGGAGGTGGAAGGTTTCCTCTGGTATGTCGAATTAAGCAAAATAGAAGCTGTGAAAGGGTGATATATTTTTGTTATTCGGTAAAAATGAATATTTTTGCAGATTCTTACGATAAAATACACGATTAGATTACAGAATGAAAGTACATAAAGAAGGAACAGGTCTGTTGTTAACGCTCTTCACGATATTCTTTATTGTGGACGTTGCGCTGTATCATACTGTCAACAAAGGATGGGTCTTTTACGGCACAACCTTTGTCACCACTGTCCTGTTCTTATTGGTACTTAACTTCTTTCGCAGCCCGTTCCGTCGCTTCCCCTACGATTCGGAAGGCTTGGTGATTGCTCCCGCCGACGGGACGATCGTGGCGATTGAAGAAGTGAAGGAGAACGAGATATTGCATAGGGAATGCCTGCAAATCTCGATATTCATGTCCGTCTTTAACGTGCATGCCAACTGGTTCCCCGTAAACGGGACAGTCAAGCACGTATCGCATCAGAACGGACGTTTCATGGCGGCCTACCTGCCGAAAAGCAGTACGGAGAACGAACGTTCGGCCGTTGTGATTACGACCCGCAACGGGATAGATGTCCTGGCGCGGCAGATTGCGGGAGCGATGGCGCGACGTATTGTAACTTATGCCAAAGTCGGCGACAAATGCCACGTCGACGAGCAGATGGGATTTATCAAATTCGGTTCCCGTGTGGATGTCTACCTGCCTGTAGGCACGGAAGTACTGGTTGAAATGGACCAGAAGGTTACCGGTAACCAGACTCCGATAGCCCGCTTGGGAAAATAAAAGAAGTAAATGAGCATCAAACAAAGTATACCTAATTTAGTGACCTGTTGCAGTCTTGTATCAGGTTGCATCGCCTGTGTGATGGCGTTGAAAGGCAACCTGCCGATGGCAACCCTGTGGATTGTCGTGGCGGCTGTTTTTGATTTTTGCGACGGTTTTGCCGCCCGTTCCCTGCATGCCTATTCTCCGATGGGAAAGGAACTGGATTCTCTTTCCGACATGGTTAGTTTCGGGGTGGCCCCCGGGATGATTGCCTACTGGCTGTTGGAGCAAGCTTGTGTGACGGTTCCCGCTTTGGGAAACGCCGCCCCTTATATTCCGTATTTGGCTTTAGTGATACCTGTCTTTTCCGGGTTGCGCCTTGCCAAATTCAATATCGACGAAAGGCAAACGACCTCTTTCATCGGTATGCCGGTGCCGGCACATGCCCTTTTCTGGGCTTCTATCGGATATGCGTTTCGGGCTTCCATTCCGGTGGACAACATCGGGTTTATTGCCGGGATAATCGTTTTAGCGATTCTGTTCTCTTTGTTGTTGGTCTCGGAGGTCCCGATGTTCTCTTTAAAGGTCAAGTCGTTAAAGTGGAAAGGCAACGAACTTCGCTACATCCTGGTAGGCGGCGCGGTGGTCTTTGTGGCTCTCTTTGGCGTTCTGGGTATTGCCGGAACGATTATACTCTATATCGCCTTGTCTTTTTTTAACAAAAGAAGATAAACAAGAATTCGTATCTTTGTGTTTGTGTAATAAAAACCAACTAAGTGACGGAGTATGTTTAAATTTTTGTTTGTAATGTTCTTCTTCTTTATCCTGTTAGTATTCCTGATGGGATTCTCAATCTTGCGTACGTTCAAAAATATCCTGTTTGGCAGCGGAAGCAGCGGGAAAAAAGGAGGGCAACGCCGTCAAACAACCACCTCTTCTTCCTCCGGACGGAGCAGCACGTACGAGGAACCTTCTTCCGTGTCCCGTAAAAAGATATTCGCCAAGGACGAAGGCGAGTATGTCGACTATGAGGAGGTGAAATGAATCCCAAAATATCCATCCGCTTTTTTGCAGATCGCGAGGTTCGTGCTATATGGGACGACGAACGTGAGAAATGGTATTTTAGTGTTATTGATATTGTCAGTGCTTTAAACGGGCAGGACGATTATACAAAAGCCCGTAACTATTGGAAATATCTTAAGAACAAATTAAAAAAAGAGAACAGTCAGTTGGTTAGTGACGCTCACCAACTGAAATTAACTGCACCTGATGGAAAGAAATATTTGACAGATACGTTTGATAGTGACGGCGTGATCTCTCTTGCCAAGCATTTCCCAAATAACAAAGCCCTGAAGTTTCTTGATTGGTTCACATATAGCGATAACAGCAGTGACGGACAGAGTAAGAAAAAAGCATATTCTTTTTTTGAAAGTAACCTGGTCAGGGAATCGGAAATCGGGACGGTGAAAAGTTTGCAGCAAATCCATGCCTATATTTTCGGAGGGATATATGACTTTGCGGGAAAAATAAGGCAGAAGAATATTTCGAAAGGCGGCTTTCAGTTTGCAGTGGCGCACTTTTTAGGCAACACATTAAAGCAAATTGAACAAATGCCAGAGAACACATTTGACGAGATAGTCGATAAATATGTGGAAATGAATATAGCCCATCCATTCATGGAAGGAAATGGTCGGAGTACGCGTATTTGGTTGGATTTGATTTTCAAGAAACACCTGAAACAGTGTGTGGATTGGAGCAAGATTAATAAAACTGATTACATGGACGCAATGGTAAGAAGTTCTATAGACAGCAGCGTACTGAAACAGTTACTGAAGAATGCTTTGACAGATAAGATCAACGACCGTGAAATCTTTATGAAAGGGATTGATTATTCATATTATTATGAAGAAAACGAATAATATGCCCTTTTAGCGCTTTTGCTGGAAAAAGCGCTTCATCTCTTCCGCGCATTCTTTTTCGAGGATGCCCGTTTTTACTATGGCTTTAGGATGGAAGGCTTTCGGGGCGTATTGCCGGAAGCCTCTTTTTTCGTCTGTCGCTCCGTAGACGATTGTGCTTAGTTGCGCCCATCCGATGGCTCCGGCACACATGACGCAAGGCTCCACGGTTACATACAGGCTGCATCCCGTCAGATATTTGGCACCTAAGACACCTACGGCGGCCGTAATCGCCAGCATCTCGGCATGGGCGGTGGGGTCGTTGAGGCGTTCCGTTTGGTTATGCGCACGGGCTATGATCTGGTTGTTGCATACGATGACGGCGCCGACCGGGACTTCGCCTTCGGCAGCTGCGGCGCGGGCTTCTATCAGCGCCTGCTTCATGAAATATTCGTCGTTGAAAGGATTGATCATCTTCTCATTTCGTTTTCGTTGAAGAGGGTCGGATAGTCCTCTTCCAGTGTTTTGAGTATGTGGGACAGGATCGTCTCGCGGTACCAGCGGGACTTGTTGGCTATCTTATACCTGGCAAGATAACGCTCCACAGCCTTCTGCTCATCGTCGTTGAGCATAAAAGTAACCTTGTGCACACGCGGGTGGTTCGGTTGAGGGGGCGAATATTTACGTTTCAATGCCATTGTTCTGCAAATGTAAGATTGAAAGCTCAAATAAAAAAGAAAAACGTTATATTTGTGCAAATTACACAGGATGGCAAAACGGAACGAAACAGGGAAAGACGGGGAAGCCGTTGCGCGTGTTTTTTTGGAAAAGCATGATTATACGATTGTCCATACGAATTGGCATTGGCATCATTACGAGTTGGATATCGTTGCCATGAAAGACGGCGAACTGGTTGTCGTGGAGGTCAAGACCCGCTCGGATGACTATCTTTTAGCGCCGGAGGAGGCTGTGGATAACGGCAAAATCCGCCGTATCGTGACAGCAGCCGATGCCTATGTCCGCTTTTTCAATCTCGAATTGCCGGTCCGTTTCGATATTATTACCGTGATAAAGAAAGGCGGGGACTATGAAATCGACCATATCGAAGACGCGTTTTATGCTCCTTGCCGCTAATATGAAAGATATATGAATATAGAAGAAGCCCGGGAATATTGTCTGTCGCTGAAGAATGCGACGGAATGTTTCCCTTTCGACGATGTTTCGTTAGTGTTTAAAGTAGAGGAAAAGATGTTCCTGCTTCTGCCGTTGGATGCGGATGAACCGTGTGTGTCGCTGAAATGCAGTACCGACTACACCGAGGAACTGCGCGAACGCTATGCGGCAGTGGAAGGCGCCTATCATTTTAATAAGAAATACTGGAACACGATCTATCTCGACCGCGATATGCCGGATGAGGAGATCAAGCACTGGATCCGCCATTCCTACCGTGAAGTAATAGCCAAATTGCCGAAGAAAACAAGAGAACTCTACAATGAATAAAGAGAACGAAACTCCGCGGATTATCCGGCTGAATGAGACAAATTCAACCAATAACTACCTGCGGGAGCTACTTGCCGGGGACGCATTGCCGGAGGGCAGCCTTGTCATTGCCGACTTCCAGACTGCCGGAAAAGGGCAGGTGGGGAACTCATGGGAATCGGAAGCCGGGAAAAACCTGATGTTCAGTCTCCTGCTGTATCCCGATTTCCTTCCGGCAAACCGCCAATTCCTGATTTCCCAGATCGCTTCCCTGAGCGTCAAGGAGACGTTAGACGGCTATATCGACTCCGTCACGGTGAAATGGCCGAACGATATCTATTGGAAAGACCGTAAGATATGCGGCATGCTGATCGAGAATGATTTGTCGGGACAACATCTGTATTGTTCGGTTATCGGCATCGGCCTCAATATCAATCAGGAGGTTTTCCGGAGCAATGCCCCTAATCCTGTATCGCTCACCCAAATTACCGGGAAAACGTACGACCGTGAAGAGGTCCTGAAACGTTTCCTGCATATCTTCTTCAATTATTATTGCCTGTTGCTGCAAGAGAAAGAGGAAGAGATCCGCGCGGCTTATATGGCAGCTTTATATCGTGGTGACGGCTATTATCCCTATGCCGACGAAAACGGCCGTTTTGAAGCCCGTATCCACGCAATCGAGCCAACCGGCCACCTGATCCTCCAACTGCGTGGCGGGGAGCGGAGGAGATATGCTTTTAAGGAGGTGACGACGGTTATTTAGCTGAGACATATACATAACCACCTTTCCGTATATCCTCAAAACTTTGTATGCCGATCGGCATTTTTCTGATTGCTCTATCCATAAAGCCGTTGCCCGTACGTTAATGTGATGGCACGTCAAGAGGTATGGACGAAAAGGGGTGATATTCCTGTTTTTTTATTACCAATTACCACCGGAAACATTTGATAATGTGAGATTTATTCCGTATATTTGATTAATTAAAAACACAAGAAAATGACAACAATAACCTTCCGCATCCATGCCTACGGAGTAGGCGAACTGGCCGGCCTGTACAACCCCCACCTTTCCCACCGTGGCGCCATCATGCAGCTCTGGCGCTGGATCAACTACCAAGGCGTCCTGAAAGAAAAACTGACCACCTTAGGCTACCGCCCGGGAATGCGCTGCTTCACCCCCAAAATGGTTGCTTGCATTGTGGAGCATTTGGGGGAGCCGTGAGATAATGTGCGACGTTGTCTTAGGGCTGTAAGCCCGGCAGATCTCAGGAGGATGTGTCAAAACTGCCCTGTTCCCGCGCTTGACGCGGGATCGCATTAAAACCGACCCTATAAACAGCTGATTGATAAGGCCTGTTCTTTTGCGGCCCCGCGTCAAGCGCGGGGACAGGGGGCTTTTGGGCGGTTCGCGAACCGCCCCTACGAGGCCTCTGCTGCTCACCGACAAATCAGCTTTTATTCCGTATTTCTCCGTTCCCGTCCCATATTTTCCCGGACAGGGGGCGGTTTTTTTTCGGACGGGAGCGAAAAAAGGGGCACGAGGGGCACGTTAAAAGGCTTTTTCCGTAACTTTTATAAATATATAAGACGAGATATGCTCTTCTGTAGTATATCTCGTCTCGCGTTATGATAAATGTTTAGAAAAAGGTCTTTTAACGTGCCCCTCGTGCCCCTTTTTACTAAAATGGAATAGATGGATTTGAGTCAGCGTGCTCTTTTTCAACAGTTTGACTAATCTCGTCTTTCGGCAGTGTTTCGTCTGTAATTCCCATCTGACGGGCC
>NZ_QREV01000062.1 GCF_003363715.1 Parabacteroides acidifaciens | reverse complement strand
CAGAGTTCTTTTAGAACTAATATCATGTTAATCACAAAAACGCGAAAACGTGCAGAACCTGCCTGTTTTATTTCGTTAAAAGGTTATTACAGATATCAGAAGGATTTTTTCAATTTAATAAAACACAAATTATGTTTAAAAGAATCAGACCTATCAGCTTAATCTTACTGGCTGGAGCGTTTTCTTTCCCAAAAGACGCTTGCGCTGAACCGACTACAGTCGGTGAGAGTCTGAACATTTCCCAACAAAGTGGAAAATGTTCAGGTGTTGTAGAAGATGAATTTGGCCCAGTTGCCGGAGCATCAGTAATCGTAAAAGGAACCACTAACGGTATTATGACCGATATGGATGGTAACTTTACTTTGGAAGGGGTGAAAAAGGGTGATATTATCGTGATCTCTTTTATAGGTTACACCACTCAGGAAATTCCATATACCGGGCAGACATCCCTCCAAATCAAATTGGCGGAAGATACCCAGAAATTGGACGAAGTTGTTGTTGTCGGTTTCGGTACGCAGAAGAAAGTGAACTTGACCGGTTCTGTCGGTACTGTTAATTCGGAGGCGCTGGAATCACGTCCTGTGGTGAGTGCAACGCAGGCTTTGCAAGGTATGGTACCGGGTTTGCAGATTTCGTCGTCCAGTGGTAGTTTGGATAAGACAGCAGACATCCAGGTTCGTGGTACGGCAACTATCGGCGAGGGATCAAAAGGTAGCCCGCTGGTATTGATCGATGGCATGGAAGGAGACATTAACTCTATCAACCCGCAGGATATCGAAAACATTTCTGTACTGAAAGATGCTGCTGCTTCTTCTATCTACGGTTCACGTGCTCCTTTCGGGGTAATCCTTATTACGACAAAAAGCGGTAGAACAGGTAAGCCGGTTGTAAACTATAACAATAGCTTCCGTTGGAACGATCCGGTAAAGACTCCGAATCAGATGGATTCTTACACTTTTGCAACGTTCTATAATGATGCAGCTATCAACGCCGGTCAGACTCCGCATTTTACAACTGAGCATTTGCAGCGAATCAAAGATTTCCAGAATGGGACATTGACGGATCCTATCACAGCAAATGGCCAATATTGGGCGGATGGTTATGCTGCCGGTAATGCAAATACAAACTGGTATGATGCTTTGTATCGTAATTGGGCATTTTCTCAGGAACATAACTTGAGCGTTAATGGCGGTACTGAAAAAATCAATTATTATCTGTCAATGAACTTCCTGGATCAAAATGGTTTGATGGTGTTCAATCAGGATAAGTATAAACGTTATACTACGACTGCCAAAATAAACGTGACCTTGACGGAGTGGGCTAAGTTTAATTACAGCAACCGTTTTACTCGCGAGGATTACGGACGTCCTTCGGATTTGACGGATGACTTGTATTACAACCTTGCCCGCCAGGGATGGCCTACTTTGCCATTGTACGACAGTAACGGATATTTATATTCTTCTCCTTCTCCGGCTCTGGGCCTGAGAGATGGTGGTCGTGACAAAACGCAGACTGACAACTTATATCAGCAGGCTTCCTTGATCCTGGAACCGATTAAGAACTGGGTTACACATGTCGATTTCAACTATCGCATCAAATCAGCTAACCGTCATTGGGACAAGCAGCTGACTTATAACCATGATGTGGATGGCAATCCTTATGTTTATAACCAGAGTACGAATGTACATGAAGATTATTTGAAAGAAAACTATATGAATATTAATGCTTATACAGAGTATTCACATAGTTTGGAATCAGGCCATAATTTCAAAGCGATGGTTGGTTTCCAGTGCGAAAGATTAAGCCAGACTAAGTTCGGTTTGCAGAGAAACGGTATTATTGTACCGGGATTGCCGGAAATCGATATTACGACGGGTTTGGACTATCAGGGCAATCCGGTAACTCCTTCCACTAACGGTTCACGTGCACGTTGGAGCACAGCCGGTTTCTTCGGTCGTCTGAATTATGATTATCAGGGTAAATATCTGGCAGAAATAAACTTGCGTTATGATGGTACTTCCCGTTTCCGTGAAGACCAGCGCTGGAACTGGTTCCCTTCTTTCTCTGTCGGTTGGAATGTGGCTCGAGAAGAATTCTGGGGTGATCTGGCGGATTATGTCGGAACATTCAAATTCCGTGGTTCTTATGGTGAATTGGGTAACCAGAATACAACAGAATGGTATCCGACTTATCAATCATTGTCTGTTAAGGCAAGTGATGGTAAATGGTTACAGGGCGGTATTTTGCCGAATGCGGCTTATGTTCCGGCGTTGATCAGTTCTTCTTTAGGCTGGGAACGGGTTCGTAACTGGAATGTCGGTTTGGACTTTGGCGCTCTGAACAACCGTTTGACAGGTTCGTTTGATTACTACCAGCGCAAAACGTTGGATATGATCGGCCCGGCTCCTGAACTCCCTGCTATTTTAGGTCTGGACGTTCCGAAGACAAACAATACCGACTTGAAAACTTATGGTTTTGATTTGAATATCAGCTGGCAAGACCGCTTGAAAAACGGATTGGGCTATGGAGTGACATTTATCCTTTCTGATGCGCAGACTGAAATCACCCGTTATCCGAACCCGACCGGAACATTGGATAAATACAATGCCGGACGCAAGATGGGTGAAATCTGGGGATATGAAACGATCGGCATTGCAAAGTCACAGAGTGAAATGGACGAACATTTGGCTTCTTTGCCTAATGGCGGACAGAATGCGTTGGGTACGAATTGGGCTGCCGGCGATATCATGTATGCCGACCTGAATGGTGACGGAAAGATTGATAACGGCGGTAATAAACTGGATGATCATGGCGACTTGAAGGTTGTCGGTAACGATACTCCTCGCTTCCAGTTCGGTTTGGATCTGAATGCTGACTGGAAAGGCTTCGACTTCCGTGCATTCTTCCAAGGCGTAATGAAACGTGATTATTGGCAGGGCAGTGCTTATTTCTGGGGTGTTGGTAACAGTGGAATCTGGCACTCGACCGGTTTTGTGGAACATGCCGATTATTTCCGTGCAGAACAATCCAACGACCTGGCTGCAAACCTGAACGCTTATTATCCTCGTCCGATCTTTGACTCTGACAAGAACAACAAGAAACAGACGCGCTATTTGCAGAATGCCGCTTATATCCGTTTGAAAAACATTCAGTTGGGTTATACATTGCCGTCTGCTATGACAAATAAGTTCTTTATAAACAAACTGCGTGTGTTCGTTTCAGGTGAAAACTTGTGGACCGGTACATCTTTGGCTAATATGTTTGACCCGGAAACAGTTAGTGGTGGTAAAGATAACAATGGTAATGCTTATCCGTTGTCAAAAACTATTTCTTTTGGTGTAAGTGTAACTTTATAATAACAGGAAACAATGAAACAAATCAATATATTAAAACATGTTGCAGGAGTAGCCCTGCTGGGACTGTTGTGTTCCTGCAATGACTTTTTGGATGAAACTCCCATGTCGACTATCTCTCCCGAAAACTATTTGACGGAAGAATCTCAGTTGGCTTCTTATGCAAACGGCTTGTATACCGATATTCTGCCTTCTCATGGAAACTGGAATTATGGTACGTTCGGTACGGACCAGCACACGGACAACCAGGCTTATATGAATTATGATAATAAGTATATTCCCGGTCAGTGGAAGACTATACAGTCACAAAAGGCTGACGACGATCCATATCGTTTCAAATTCATTTATAGCTGTAACTATTTCCTTGAAAATGTGATGCCGCGTTATAGCCAAAAGCAGATAAGCGGTTCGGATGCCAACATCCGCCATTATATCGGCGAAATATATTTCCTGCGTGCTTACGAGTATTTCAAACGCTATCAGATGTTTGGCGATTTCCCGATTGTCCGGAATACATTGCCGGACCAGATGGAACCGCTGACGGCGGCCAGCAAGCGTTCGCCGCGTAACGAAGTGGCTCGTTTCATCATCTCGGATCTGGACTCTGCGATTGTATTGATGGAATCGAATCCGGATAAGGCTAAAACACGTATTAATAAGGAATCTGCTTTGCTGTTGAAGTCTCGCGTTGCTTTGTTTGAAGGAACCTGGTTGAAGTATTTCAAAAATACGGCATTCGTTCCGAATGGTCCGGGATGGCCGGGAAAAGAAAAAGATTACAATGCCAATTACCAGTACCCGACTGGAGATATTGACAGTGAAATCAATTATTTCCTCACGCTGGCAATGGAGGCTTCTCAGCCTGTGGCAGATGCAACCGTATTGGTCGAAAATACCGGGTTGGTACAACAGGCCGCTACAGAACCGGCTAATCCGTACATGGATATGTTCTCGGCTGTAGATATGTCATCTTATAGTGAAGTGTTGATGTGGCGTCCGTATAGTAAAGGTCTCGGACAGGTGCACTGCGTGGTTGTTGGAGCACAGTTTGGAGACTATGGTGTCGGCGTGACTCGTGGTATGGTTGATGGCTTCCTGATGGCTAACGGTTTGCCTATCTATGCGGCCGGTAGTGGTTACAAAGGTGATGAAACAATTGCCGATGTCCGCAAGGAACGCGACTCCCGTCTGACAATCTTCTTGAAAGAACCGGGGCAGAAGAATATCCTGATCGAAGCAGTGGAAGGTGACCATGCTGTTCCGGTGGAACCTGTTCCCAATATCCTGACGGGTGATGCTGCAAAAGGTTATGCAACAGGTTATGCTTTGCGTAAAGGCGGTAGCTTCGACCAGGCACAATGTGTGAATGGTGAAAACTATACAGGTTCGATCACGTTCCGTGCATCTGAAGCTTTGCTGAATTATATGGAAGCATGTTATGAAAAGAACGGTAATCTGGATGCTAAGGCACAGGGTTATTGGAGAGCTTTGCGTGAACGTGCTCATGTCGATCCGGATTACAATAAGACAATTGCCGCCACTGTCATGAGCGAAGAGGCAAAAAACGATTGGGGTGCCTATTCTGCCGGTCAATTGATTGATCCGACATTATACAATATCCGTCGTGAACGTCGTTGCGAATTGATGGCCGAGGCTTTGCGTTATATGGACTTGTGCCGTTGGAGATCTATGGATCAGATGATCGCTACTCCGTATCATATCGAGGGTATCAAAATCTGGGGCGAAATGCAGAATTGGTATAAAGATGAAACAACAGGTGCAAGTCTGTTGGTTTACGGCATGGACAATCCTAAAGCGAACATTTCATCTCCGGATCTCAGTAAATACTATCGTCCGTATGAAAAGACATCGAACTCGATTGCTAAAGATGGTTACAGATGGGCAATGGCACATTATCTGAAACCGCTGAATATCCAGCATTTCGATATCACAACTTCTGGCGGGGACGTTTCGGCTTCTCCTATTTACCAGAATCCGTACTGGCCGACGGTAGCTAACCAGGGAGCTTTACAATAAGTATTTATTAATAGTTATAAGTCTTTAAGGGCCGCCAACTGTCTCCGTCAAGGAGCCGGTTGGCGGCTATTTAATTTTTTGTAGCCAAATCAAAAAAAAGCTTTTTCGCTTTTTCAGCCTGCTTTTTCGCTTTGTTTGTTCTGACCCTTATAAAACAAATCCGGTCATTGTCCTGGTATTCCTTTCCCGGCATAGCGATCCTTCCTCTGTAAAGTTAAAGACAAAACAACTTCTCTTTTTTTGTGTTAGATATATCAAAAAAGACGTTGGTTTCAGCCAAGACATGTATCAAATAAATTAAACAAAAAACATTAGTTATGTTGAAAAGAATGAAGCCTGTCAGCATGGTTTTGCTTGCGAGTACGTTGTGTTTCTCCGGAAACATATATGCAGCCTCGGGTACAGGCAATCCGATCACTGGCATTTCCCAGCAAAATGGAAAAGTAACGGGAGTCGTTGAGGATGCTTTAGGGCCGGTCGCCGGTGCGTCTGTGATTATAAGAGGAACTACTCACGGGACGATGACCGATATGGATGGTAATTTCACACTGGACGGATTGAAGAACGGAGATGTAATCCAGATATCTTTTATCGGTTACACCACGCAGGATATTCCTTATACCGGACAAGCCTCCCTGACTGTACATCTGGAAGAAGACACGCAGAAATTGG
Source organism: Parabacteroides acidifaciens (assembly GCF_003363715.1). GTDB lineage: Bacteria > Bacteroidota > Bacteroidia > Bacteroidales > Tannerellaceae > Parabacteroides > Parabacteroides acidifaciens. Next base: position 20,533 of record NZ_QREV01000062.1, on the reverse strand, counting down.
ACGAAGTGGTAGTGACCGCTTTAGGTATGAAGCGTGATAAGAAAGCATTGGGCTACGCGATGCAGGAGTTGAAAGGAGACGACCTGTTGGCTTCCCGCGAACCGAACCTTGCCAATTCACTCTCCGGTAAAGTTTCCGGTTTGCAGATCGTCCGTTCCAGTAATGGAGTGGGAGGATCGTCGAAGATCGTGCTCCGCGGTAACAGTTCGTTGACCGGCAGCAATCAGCCGCTGATCGTGGTGGACGGTACGCCGATGGATAATTTTACCGGCGGTGTGGACGATGTCTGGGGTAACTCCGGTGCCGATATGGGTAACGGACTTTCCGATATCAACCCTGAAGACATCGAGTCGATGACTGTCCTGAAAGGTGCTTCGGCTGCCGCTCTCTACGGTTCGAGAGCCGGAAACGGCGTGATCTTGATCACGACTAAATCGGGACGGAAGAATGAGGGGTTAGGCATTACGGTGAACGCCGGAATCACGGCCGAATCTATTTTCCTGAAACCGGAAATGCAGAACAGTTTCGGACAGGGTTCGGTCGGCGTCTACGATAACCAATCCCGTATGAGCTGGGGACCGAAAGCCGAAGGGCAGACGGTGACAGACTGGCGCGGGCTTCAGGTGCCTCTCCGCACGTATGACAATATTGATGCTTTCTTCCGCACCGGAACATCTTTTAATGAAGGCGTCAGCTTCCAGCAGAATATCAACGGGACATCCGTTTTCACGTCTATCAACCGCTCGGACGATGCCGGGATCACACCGGAATCCAAGCTGAACAAGACGAATATCACTTTGCGTGCAACTACTTTCCTCGACAAAGCTGAAAAATGGAAGGTCGACGCCAAAGTGAACTATATCAATATGAATGCCCATAACCGCCCGATCCAGGGTGTGAACCCGTCGAATGCGTTCAGCACGATTTACAACCTGCCGCGCTCCTTGAATGTGGCCGAGTTTAAAGATTGTGTGGACGAAGCGGGTAATATGATCTGGTGGGACGCCTCCCGCAACCCGCAGGAAAACCCGTACTGGGTCACTAAATACCGCCAGAACAACGATACCCGTAACCGTCTGCTGGGCAATGTCTCGTTGAAGTATGCACCGACCAATTGGTTTGATATCGAGCTGCGTGGCGGTACGGATTATTATACGACAACCAAGAACGAGAAAGTCTATGCCGGTGGCAATACGACGCCCCGCGGACTGTATAACGAAGGTTCCGAAACATTTTATGAAAACAATTATAGTTTCCTGGCAACCGCCCGCAAGGATAACCTGCTCAGCCGTCTGGGCGGCTTCGTGACATTCGGTGGCAACCTGATGATGCAGGAGAGGACCAAGATGAATGCGTCGGCAGGCGAATTGCTGGTCCCGGACCTTTTCTCCTTGAACAACGGTATTAATAAACCGACTGTGACATCCGAACTGATCCGCCGGAAGATGAACTCCTTGTACGGTTCGTTACAACTGAACTGGGACGGCTATCTGTTCCTTGACGTGACGGCGCGCAACGACTGGTCGTCTACGATGTCGAAGGCCAACCGCTCTTATTTCTACCCTTCGGTCAGCCTCTCGGGTGTGATCTCGGATATGTTGCCGAAGATCGGTGGAAGCATGCCGGAGTGGTTCACCTTTGCCAAAGTGAGAGCCTCTTATGCAGAGGTCGGTAACGATTTGGACCCTTATCAACTATACAATAATTATACGGTCGGAAAAGACGACAATGGCAATACGACGGCCTCTCCCGGTCAGGTCCTGTTCAACTCCGATGTGCGAAGCGAGCTGATCAAGTCGTGGGAAGCCGGTTTCGACGTTCGGTTTTTCCAGAATCGGTTGGGGCTGGATTTCGCTTGGTATAAGACGAATGCGACCCGCCAATTGCTGAACCTGCCGCTTGACCCGTTTGCCGGTTACAGTTCCCGCAAGGTCAACGCCGGTAACATCCAGAACGAAGGGTTGGAAATATCCTTGAATGGCGACATCTTCCGGAGCGTCAATCCGCAAGGTTTCAGCTGGAACGCCACGGCGCAATTCTCGCTGAACCGTAACAAGATCATCGACCTCTATCCGGGCGTGACACTTTATGACATCAAGACACTGGACGCGATCCAGATTGTAGCTGTGCAGGGAGGTTATTACGGCGATATTTATGGCCAGACATTCCTGCGTGTGACAGACAAGAACGATCCGCACTACGGACAGGTGATCGTCGGGGAAGACGGCTTGCCCCTGATCTCGACCGAGAAGAGCAAAGTCGGTAACCAGAATCCGGACTGGATGCTCGGCCTGACGAACAATTTCTCTTATAAAGGATTCAATCTGAGTTTCCTGATCGACTTCCGTATCGGCGGCGATCTGTATTCGGCAACGGCTTCCAACCTTTATATCCGCGGTAATGCGGCCGGCACAGTGGTGAATGGTGACCGGCAGAACTTCATCGTGCCCAACACGGTTGTTCAGAAAGACGGCAAATATGTGGAAAACACCGTTCCGGTGACGCACCAGAACTATTGGGAACGCATCGGGTCGACCGGTAATTACGGCTTGCCGGAGGTCTTTACTTACGACGCGACTAACATCCGCCTGCGTAACGTCACGCTCGGCTACGATTTCAACCGCGCCATGCTGAAGAAGACTCCGTTCCAACGTCTGCGCCTGTCCGCCACCTGTAACAATGTGTGGATGATCCATTACAAGCTACCGGGTATCGACCCTGAGTCCGTTTCGGCAACCAATACGAATGCAACCGGATTCGAGAATGGGGCGGCCCCGACAAGCCGTTCGTTCACGTTCAACGTGACAGTCGGGTTCTAAAATAACTTTAGAAGTCGTCGGAAACTCCGGAAATCTTCCCGCAACGCGTTTGAAGCTTTCGGGAACTCCGGAAACCTTCTCGCAACGCGTTTGGAGCTTTCCGGGACTCCGGAAACCTTCTCGCAACGCGTTTGGAGCTTTCCGGGACTCCGGAAACCTTCCCGCAACATTTTTGAGGCTTTCCGGAACTCCGGACGGTTGTTTTTGATAGATTTAGTAAACGATAAAAGAAAAAATAGAATATGAATATGAAAAATAAAATATTGGCAGGCATGTTCTCGATGGCGGCCTTGTTTTCTTCCTGTAGCGATTTCCAGGAAATAAATGAAGACCCGAACCAGGTGGGAGAGGAAAAGGTGAAGCCTGAATGGTTCCTGAACGCCTCGATCATCGGCGACCAGATGAATCCGGAGATCGCCGAGCGTATTTTTATCCTGACCTGGAACCGGGCGGCCCGTTTCAACCGGGGAAGCGGTTTCACGATCGGTACGGATAACAATGACTATATCACGCTTTACCTGAGTAATGACTACGCCGTGAAGTGGCTGAACCAGGCGACCAAAGCGATCCAGTTAGGCGAGAAGAAAGTGGCCGACGGCGAGGCGGATCTCTATCCCTATTATAAGAATGTGATCCAGATGGCGCGCATCTGGAGGGCTTATCTGAACTCGGAAGTGGCCGACGGTTTCGGTCCGATTCCGGCATTGGACGCCTTCTCCGGCGTTCCGGCCGAATACGACAGTGTGGAAACCATTTACGGCTTTATTCTGAAGGAACTGAAAGAGGCCGAAGCGGCGCTCGATCCTTCGATCAGTATGTCTCCGATGGCAGCCGAAGATGCTTTTTATGCCGGAGATGTGACGATGTGGAAGAAATATGCCAACTCCCTGCGTATGCGTCTGGCCATGCGTATCGTGAATGCCGATCCGCAGCTGGCCCAGAGCGAGTTTGAAGATGCCGCTTCGAAGGGTTATATCTCTTCCGTCGCAGAGCTGGCCGGTGTGCAAGAGAAGGATGGTTGGAGCGATCTGACGAGTGTCATGTCGCGCACGTGGAATGCACAGGCCATGTCCGTCACCTTTAAAAACCTGGTTGTCGGTCTGGGAGACATCGAATTTCCGTTGCCCGATTCGTTGAAGGCGCATCTGAAAGACCCGCACAGCTATTTAGGCTTGTATTTAGATAAACATTTCCCGTTGACAACGAACGACCCGTGTGCCGGATTTTATTTCGACGGTATTCCGCAGTATGTCGACCCGCGCGCGCCGAAACTGTTCAGTGTTGTCGGCTGGAACGACGGCGTGGTCTATTCCGACTATATAGGAGCAGCCAGCGAGGTGAAACCGGTCTCTCTCTTTGACCCGAACGACAACACGAAGCCGATGCTAACGATCGACCCGCGATATACCTGGGGCACTTGGGTGGCCGGCGAGTGGGACGTGAAAGGCGGTTTGTCTACCGAACTGACCGGAAAGAACTACAACTATCCGTCCTTGTCCAAACAATATCGCATGAGCACCAAGAAACGCGTCTATTTCGGACCTTGGGAGAGCTATTTCCTGCTGGCCGAGGCTGCCGTGCGCGGCTGGAATGTTCCGGGTTCTGCCAAATCGAACTACGAGAACGGCGTGACTTCCAGTTTCGAATACCAGGGCTTGCAGAGTGAAGCCGGGGCTTATTTAGCTTCGACCGCCTATAACCGGATCGGGACTTCCGTCAACTTCGACCATACGACGGAAGCCGTTCCGTACACCGTCAATTATGTCGATCCTTATACAAAGGAAAACAAGACGATGACTTACCGGTATCCGAAGAATTCCATCTATCGCGGCGGCGCCTACAACAACGACGCGATGACAAAGATCTTCACCCAGAAATACATTGCACAGATGCCCTGGCTGCCGGAAGAGGTCTGGAGCGACCACCGTCGTATCGGATTGCCATTCTTCGAGAACCAGGCTGTCGAAAAGGATTACAATCCGCTGAACCAGGTTCCGCTTACTGTCACAACCTCAAAAGAATGCCGTCTGGAATTTTATCCGAAGCGCTATCGCTATCCGGCCAATATCCAGACAAACAATCTGGCGGGCTATAACAAGGCGCTCGAACTGCTGGGCGGCCCCGATGTCGTCGGAACTGCTTTGTGGTGGAGCCAGAAGTAAGAAGCACACACGCTCCATATATATAATGTTGTCAGCGTCACACGTTTTCGGATGTGTGGCGCTGTTTTTTTATTATAAATGTCTATATTTGCCTCATCATCAACAAAACGAAAGGAATAAAACAATGTCCGAACAATCATTAAACCGCCGCCGAGAAGATCTGATCAAACGAATCCGTGAAATAGACGATGAGGATCTGCTGATATCTTTGGAAGATAAAATCTATGATTATCAGGAAGGAAACTCTGCTATGCCGATTCCTGACATCCTTCGTGAGCCCGACACGGTGGAAGGACTTCGCAGCCTGATCGACCAGGTTTTGGAAGAAGACCGGAAAGGTGAAATGCAAGATACTGAAGAGATGTTTGCAGAGTTGGATAAGGAATTTGGATTAGTCTAATCAATCAAGGCATGAGATCAAGAACATCACCACTTGCTAAATCCCAGATAAGGGATTTGCGTAACTATTATCAAATAACATTTGGTACTCAACGTGGTCTTCAGATATATGCCGAAGTAAAAAGGACAATTCGGTTAATAGCTGATTTCCCCGGCTTAGGCCATGTCGAACCTTCCTTAGTCGACTATCCCCAATGTTTCCGAACTTTTGTCCAGCATGCCAACCTTAAAATCCTTTATTGGGTAGAAGACCACATTGTTAAGATCGCCTTGATTTTCGATACCCGCCAGTCTCCGGACAAGTTACGATATATTATAGAACATCACTCCAGTTGGGTTTGTGAAGATGTAGCAGTGCCTTACGAGAAGAAGAAAACCTCTCCCCGGAAATAGTAATAATAGAGTATTTTATCTTAAAGATAGAACTTGTTTCATCTGTTATAATGACAGACCTTTGCGTAGTCACTGTAAATACAATTACATCATATACATAAAGAAATGACTACAAAACGAACAAAAAGTTCTTTCCGGACGATGAGTTCCAAAAGGAAGCTCGAATCCATATTCCTGTTTGTGACAGGGCGGTGCAATGCTAAATGTGCCATGTGTTTTTATGCAGAGGAAATGGATAAAAAGGAGCCGGACTTGACTTTTGATGAGATTAAAAAAATCTCGGAGACAGCCGGCGAGATTAACCGCTTGTGGATTTCCGGCGGTGAGCCGACTTTGCGTGAAGACCTGCCGGAGATAATCGAGATGTTTTACAAGAACAACCAGGTGAAAGACGTCAATATTCCGACCAACGGACTGAAACCGGAACGGATCGTCGAGTGGGTAACCCGCTTGCGTAAGAGCTGCCCCGAAACCAATTTTAACGTCAGCCTTTCGCTCGACGGCTTTGGAAAGACGCATGATATCCAGCGTGGCGTTCCTGGCAATTTCTATAAAGCGCTCTACACCTTGAAGCTGGTGGACGAACACTTCCGCGATGACGGCAAAGTGCTGAAGAATATTGCGACTGTGATCACCAAGTACAATATCGAAGAGATACAAGACTTCATGCTCTGGGTCTTTGCCCGCTTCCACACTTCGACGCATACGATCGAAGCCGCTCGCGGTATGACGCGTGATGACGGGGTGAAGATTCTGACCGAATCATCCCTCAGGAAGATTCAGGACGACGTTGCACACATTTATTCCGGTTATGCCGACCGTATGGTGCAGGAGACAAGTGGTTTCAGAAAGCCGATTACCCGTTTCTTCTACCTCGGTTTCATCCGTACATTATATAATGTCCGTGCCAGCAACATCGACGAACCGACGCCTTGGGGAATGGACTGTACAGCCGGCGAGACAACTTTGGTGATCGACTACGACGGCCGTTTCCGTGCCTGTGAGTTGCGCGAGCCGCTCGGGAATCTAAAAGATTATGGCTGCGACGTCAGTAAAGTGATGCAAAGCGATGCTATGAAACAAGAGATAGAGGCGATCGGACACGGGGCAAAGGCAAATTGCTGGTGTACGCACGGTTGCTGGATCACTTCATCCATCGTTTTCAATCCGAGTAAGATGTTGGGAATGGTCTACAAAGGCTATCGTGAAATGAAGAAGCTGAACCGCCCGATTGTCTTTGATGAGGAAATGCTTCGCGGCATGGAAGAGAAATATGGTCTTGACCGCGAAAAGCTGGATGAACTGCATATCGGCAAGAGTTAAGTGAAAAAGTTTCACTTGTTTTGTTAGGGTGAAACAAAAGTTTCATGCCGATGAAACTTTATTTTCATGGGCAAGAAACTTTTGTTCCCTCGGCATGAAACTAATTGCTTATTGCATGCCTTCTGTTGTCATTTCCTTGTTGATCTTCTTGACCAATCCCTGCAAGACTGCGCCCGGGCCCAGTTCGATGAAATGGTCGGCACCGTCGGCAATCATGTTCTGCACACTCTGTGTCCAGCGAACCGGAGCGGTCAGCTGTGCGATCAGGTTTGCCTTGATTGTTTCAGGGTTAGTTTCGCCTTTTGTACTTACATTCTGGTATACAGGACATGACGGTTCGTGAATCGGAGTCGCTTCGATAGCGGCAGCCAGTTCGGCACGGGCCGGTTCCATCAACGGAGAGTGGAAAGCACCGCCCACTTTCAGTTTCAGTGCGCGCTTTGCACCGGCAGCCAGCATCTTTTCACAAGCCGCTTCGATACCGGGTATTGAACCCGAGATAACAAGCTGGCCCGGACAGTTGTAGTTCGCACATACAACCACTTCGCCTTCAATGCTTGCACAAATTTCTTCTACTTTTTCATCCGGCAATGCCAGTACGGCTGCCATTGTCGAGGGAGTGGCTTCGCAGGCTTTCTGCATTGCCATAGCACGTTTGGACACCAGCACGAGGCCGTCTTCGAAAGACAGGGCACCGGCTGCAACAAGTGCAGAGAACTCTCCTAAGGAGTGTCCGGCCGTCATATCCGGTTTGAACTGGTCACCTAATGTTTTAGCAAGAATGACTGAGTGTAAGAAAATGGCAGGTTGTGTCACTTTTGTCTGACGCAGATCTTCGTCCGTTCCGGCGAACATCAGGTCAGTGATACGGAAACCAAGGATTTCATTAGCTTTCTCAAACATCTCTTTTGCAAGAGGATTGTTATCGTAAAGGTCTTTTCCCATTCCGACAAACTGTGCACCCTGACCGGGAAATACATACGCTTTCATTTTTTCTAATCTTTTTCTAATTTCAGTTTTTTAAGATGGCGCAAAGGTAATAAATTTAGAATAATTGGGGTACTATTCATTACAAATTGTATCTTTGCCCATCGATAAGAAGAATATTAACGACTAATTTATATAATATCATGGATCAATTATTATTTCTTGGAAATTTAGGAACAGGCGAAATTGTTATCATCGCCATTGTTGTGTTGTTGCTTTTCGGTGGAAAGAAAATACCTGAACTGATGAAAGGTATCGGCAAAGGTGTGAAGAACTTTAAAGACGGTGTAAAAGGATTAGAAGACGACATTAAGCTGGACGACACAGAAAAGAAGTAAAAGATGGCAGAATTAGAACAAGAAGAAATGTCCTTCTGGGACCACCTGGAGGCACTTCGTTGGACTTTGTTCCGTTCTTTTTTAGCGCTCTTTGTTTTTGCCATAGTAACCTTTGCCTTTATGCGCGGTCCGGATGGAATATTCCACCGTGTAATAGAAGCTCCTTGCTATTCCGACTTTATCTTTTACAGATGGTTGTGCGACTTGAACCAGTGGTTGGTTAATGTAAGTCCTTGGTTTGACGTATTGCCCGATTTCTGTAACGATAGTTTTCATGTGGATATTTTTAATATCAAGCTGGCTTCTCAGTTTTTCACTCACATGACAACCTCGTTCTGGCTGGCGCTTGTGCTTACTTTCCCCTATCTGATGTGGGAGATATGGAAGTTCATCAGCCCGGCATTGTATGAGAATGAGAAAAAGAATGTCAGATGGGTATTTCTCTTGGGAACGATCATGTTCTTTGTCGGATGTGCGGTCGGATATTTTATGGTATTCCCGATGACATTGCGCTTTTTGGCAACCTACGAGTTGAGTGCAAATATAAAAGAACAGGTATCGCTGGATTCGTATATGGATAATTTCCTGATGCTTATTTTTGTGATGGGAATTGTTTTTGAAATGCCGTTGGTTTCGTGGCTGTTGTCGAAGATCGGTTTGTTGAAGCGGTCGTTCTTCCATAGGTATAGACGACACGCTGTTGTCGGTTTGCTTGTTGCAGCTGCCTTTATTACGCCGAGTAGCGATCCGTTCACGTTGAGCATCGTATTCTTCCCGTTGTATGGGCTGTTCGAACTGAGTGCCCTCTTTGTGAAGAAAGATCCTCCGGAAGAGGAAGATTCGGACGACGAGGATGAAGAAAGTACGGAAATTGCACCGGCCTAAAACTACAGACATTGTAAAATAGTTATAGAAGAGACGCACCGTTTAAAGGTTGCGTCTCTTTTTTTGTATCTTTGCTGGGACTAAAACAAGAATTAAACATGAGGCACATATCCTTATTGGCGGTCTCCTTGCTGGCTCTGGCAGCCTGCACGCCGGAAAAACAACAGGAGACGGAAGATTATACGCAATATGTAAACCCTTTGATCGGGACGGATTTTACCGGTAATACTTATCCCGGGGCGCAAGTCCCTTTCGGGATGGTCCAGCTGAGCCCGGACAATGGTTTGCCCGGCTGGGACCGTATTTCGGGGTATTTCTATCCCGATACGACAATTGCCGGTTTCAGCCATACACATCTCTCCGGAACGGGTGCAGGCGACTTGTATGATATCTCTTTCATGCCGGTGACACGTCCGTATAAAGAAGCTCCCGCACCGTTAGGAATCTATTCGACCTTTTCCCATAATGACGAAGCCGCTTCGGCCGGCTATTACCGTGTCTTGCTGAAAGACTATAATATCAATGTCGAACTGACGGCTACCGAGCGTTGCGGCATCCAGCGTTACACATTCCCGAAAGCGGAGGCTTCCGTCTTTCTGAACCTGAAAAAGGCGATGAACTGGGACTTTACGCTGGATTCGCGTATCGAGGTGATCGACTCGATGACGGTTCGCGGCTATCGCTTCTCGCAAGGCTGGTCTCCACTTCAGCATGTTTATTTCGAGACTCGCTTCTCCAAGCCTTTCACGGCCTGCCATATCGATACAACTTCCATCGCGACGAAAGACCGGGGTTGGATCGGCACAGCTTATATCGCCCGTTTCGACTTTAATACGGAGAAAGATGAGGAAATCCTCGTTACGACAGGAATATCCGGCGTCAGCATGGAAGGAGCAGGTAAGAACCTGCGTGCAGAAGCCCCGAAAGACGATTTCGACTACTATCAGGCAAAGGCGGCCGGTGAATGGAACAAGCAGCTGGCTAAAATAGAGGTAAAGAGTTCTAATACGGACGACATGGTGAAGTTCTACACCGCACTCTATCATTCCATGATCGCCCCGACAATCTATAGCGACGTGGACGGTTCCTACTATGGCCCGGATCAGCAGATCCACAAGGCGGACGGATGGACGAACTATTCGACCTTCTCGCTGTGGGACACTTATCGCGCCGCTCATCCGCTCTTCACCTACACCGAACCCGAACGGGCAAACGATATGGTCAAAGGTTTCCTGAAATTCTATGAACAGGGTGGCGCGTTGCCGCTGTGGAACCTGTATGGCTGGGAGACTAATATGATGATTGGTTATCACGCCGTTCCCGTCATAGTGGATGCTTACCTGAAAGGCATCGGAAACTTTGACCCCGAAAAGGCGCTCGAAGCCTGTATCGCGACGGCTAACCGGGATGATTACCGGGGAATCGGCGAGTATAAGAAGCTGGGATATGTCCCGGCTTACAGCGATCCGAAGAAATGGGAAAGTTGGTCCCTGTCCAAGACGCTGGAATACGCCTATGATGATTATTGCATCGCCACGATGGCCGAGAAGATGGGTAAGACGGAGATTGCCGACGAGTTCTATAAACGTGCCCGGAACTACCGGAATGTCTATAATCCGGCAACCTCCTTTATGCAGCCGCGTGACGAGAAAGGCAATTTCGTTGCTGGCTTCAATCCCGACGATTATACGGAAGATATCTGTGAAAGCAACGGCTGGCAATATTTCTGGTCTGTTCCCCAAGACCTGGACGGCCTGATCGGCCTTGTCGGAAGCAAGGAACGCTTTGCGGAAAAGTTGGACAGCATGTTCACCTATGTCCCTAAATCAAACGAAGACCTGCCGATCTTCAGTACCGGCATGATCGGGCAATATGCGCACGGCAACGAACCGAGCCATCATGTGATTTATTTATACAATAAGGTCGGACAGCCCTGGAAGACCCAGAAATATGTGGCGGAAGTACTGCACGATCTGTATCGGAATGCTCCCGACGGTATCTGCGGTAACGAAGATTGCGGGCAGATGTCGGCCTGGTTCGTGTTCAGCGCCATGGGCTTCTATCCGGTCGATCCGATAAGCGGCAAATATGAGATCGGAACCCCGTTGTTCCCGGAAGTGAAGATGCATCTGGCAAACGGAAAAGCCTTTACGATCCTGGCACCGGCAGTAAGTCCCGAGAATATTTATATCCAATCTGTTAAACTGAACGGTCAGCCGTACGACAAGAGCTACATCACCCATGAACAGATCATGAACGGCGACACGTTAGAGTTTGAGATGGGTAATCAGCCGGGTCCGGTTTGGTACAAGTAATATCCGTAATTGCCATGAAAAAGAAACTAATCTTATTTAGTCTTGTATGCTCCTGTGTCGCACTCTCTGCTTTTGCACAGGAGCGTGAATATGTGATTGTCGTACATGGAGGCGCCGGGAATATGGGTGACCTCCAGGACGATCCAGAAAGGTCTGTTCAGTATTACGCCGCATTGGATTCGGCCCTGATGATCGGCGACCGTATTTTAGCCTCCGGTGGCGAAGGCCCGCAGGCGGTGATGGCTGTGATTAACTATTTTGAAAGCAATCCCTTGTTCAATGCCGGAAAAGGGGCGACGTGTACCGCTGACGGGACGTTCGAACTGGATGCATCCATTATGGAAGGCAAAGATCTTTCGGCCGGTGCTGTCGCCGGTGTGAAAACAGTCAAGCACCCCATTAATGCAGCCTATGCCGTAAAGACAAAGACTGACCATGTGATGTTGAGCGGGAGCGGGGCTGACGCTTTCGCTAAAGAGCAAGGGCTGGAACTGGTTGACAATATGTATTTCGCCACTCCCAAGACATTGGGCTGGATTGAAAAGCTGAAACAGGAAAGCAAAAAGAACGGCACTGTCGGTTGCGTCGTCCTGGATAAGAACGGTAATCTGACAGCCGGAACCAGTACAGGCGGCATGTTTAAGAAGAAATGGGGACGTATCGGCGATTCTCCGGTGATCGGCGCCGGCACGTATGCGGACAACAATAGCTGTGCCGTTTCCTGCACCGGACATGGCGAGTACTTTATCCGGCATGCAGTCGCGTTTAATGTTTGTGCCCGTTATAAGTATTTGCAGGAACCGGTGGAAAAGGCTGCCGGCTATATTATCAATACCGAACTGAATACGAATGAAGGCAACGGCGGTCTGATCGCAGTCGATAAGGATGGCAATATAGCCATGCCGTTCAACAGTACGGGAATGTTTCGCGGCTATTTATACAAACTGAAAGGGACGGATAAAGTAGAAAAGGAAGTCGGAATAGGAGATAAGATGGTTCGCTATGGCTCCGCAAAGCCATAGCGATCAGTCGCTTTCTCACTTGATCTTATAAAAGAACCGGATAACGGCATGCACCAGCTTATCCGGTAAAAATCCTTTCACTCTGGCAAATAACACCTGATCGAACGGACCGACCTTTGTCCGGAATGCCGGACGTTTGGCCTTTACCAACTTGCAAATGACTTGTCCCAACTTTTCCGGATGGGAGCCGTTGTTCTCCGCATCCTCTATGATCCCCATCGAACGGGCAAATGTCTCTTTATAATCCGGATGTTCCTGCGTGGCCGAAGATATATTCCGGTTGGCAGTGAAATTGGTATTGAAATCACCCGGTTCGACGAGGCATACCTGAATGCCGAACGGATGGACTTCTACGGCTAATGCTTCGCTATATCCTTCGACTGCGAATTTCGAGGCGGAATAAAACCCCTGGAAAGGAACAGCGATAACGCCTCCAATGGAACTGATGTTGATGATTTTTCCTTTTCCCGCTTTGCGCATATAAGGCAATACCGCACTGCAAACCCGCGTTACTCCGGTAAAGTTCGTATTCATCTGCCAGGCTATTTCTTCGTCCGTCGCCAGTTCTATGGCGCCGCTTATCCCGACTCCGGCATTGTTGACCACCACGTCGATGCGGCCTTGTTCGGAAATGATCCGTGCGATTGCTTCATGTATGGAGGCAGCGTCGATAACATCCATTTTGATCATCCGGACTCCTTCGGGGATGCCGGTCGTTTCTTTCCGGCTTGTCCCGTACACGATATGCCCTTGTTGCGCCAATAGGGAAGCCGTTATTTTACCAAAACCGGAGGATGCGCCGGTAACTAATATGATTTGTTTGTCAGTCATTCGTTTCCGTATTATCCAATACAATCTGGCGGTATTCAGTCGGTGTCATTCCGTATCTTTCGCGGAAAAGACGGTAGAATGTCCGGACATTGTTGAAGCCAGAGTCGGCTGCTACCGCCGGAATTGTATAGTTCGTATAATCCTTAAGCAATAGGATGGAGTATTCCAGTCGCATATTGTTGATATAACCGTTGAAGTTCGTTCCCGTAAACGTCTGGATCAGAGATGCGATCCTGTTCTTGTTAATGTGCGTACGTTTGATAAGCGAATCCCTTGACAATTCGGGGTCCAGGAATAGACGTTCTTTTGTCAGGATACGATCCAGCTCTTCAAACATTGCTTTATCTTCTGCAGTATAGGTTGCCGGCACATTGCTTTCCGGGATATCTCCGGAAGTTTCAGCTTCTTCTTTTGGGGATTCCGTCTCGATGGGCTGTGTGAGCTTGCGTATTTCTTCTTTTGCAAGATTTAATTCGTCTTTGTAGGAGAGAAGCGAGTCTATCTGCGTGACCATAAGGCGGTTTTTGCGGCGAGCCATTTTCAGGTTCCGCCAGATCAGCCAGAGGATGACTCCCAATAACAAGATCGTTCCTCCTGCTGTAGCCGAAAGTATCCGGTGAGCATGAAGTTTTGCATCCTGTTTCTGTATCTCTTTTTCTTTTTCCTGCGTGTCGTAGATGGTAGCCATTTCAAGCGCATTGCTTCTTTGCTTCCGCAGGTTCAGGCTGTCGGTTTGTTCCAACGCCTTTTCTGTATAGAAAAGCGCCTTTTCCGGTTGTTTTAATTGCTTATAGGCTTCTGCCAGGTTCAGGAAAGCCGATAGCCGGACCGAATTGATGCTGTCGCCATCCTTTAGAAAGCTGGCATAAGGGATCGCCTGCTCGATCACCTTCTGATAATTCTTTTTGATTTGGTAATACCTGATCTTTAACCCCTGGGCAATAAAAGCATCGTGTGCCGGGTTGTCCAATAGTTTGTCGAACCATTGTTGCCCGTTGGCCGTATCACCGGACTCCGCATAGAGGCAGGCAATATTGCCGTATGCCATGCAATATTCTCTATTCAACGCATTTAAAGGAATCTTCCAGGGATATGGCCCGTCTTTTATGGGTTCCAGCTTTGTTATGGTCTCATATTGCTTCAATGCCGACCGGATAGCGGCGTCAAGATTGCCGTCTTCAGCCTGCCAGTGGGAAAGATCGCTGTAATATTTGGCTTGCGTCTGAAAACTGATCGCTGTAACTTGCTTCTCCGTTTGCAGCGAATCGATTCTTTGCTGAATCAGTTCGATTGCCTTGTTCAATAAGGTGTAGGCTTCCCCTTTGTCACCCGTAGCTCTGTATATTCTTGCCATAACCCAAAAAGGCTGATGCTTATTGCTGCTACTGGCTCCTTTTTTCTCGATTTGCTGTACCATCTCCTCTGCGTAATGCATCGCCTGTTCATAATCCTCCAAATAGATCATGCTTTCGATCATGTTTACACACATATTGAAGTAGAATTGCGGATTGTTACGGACAGAGTCGTTTGCCAATGTCCGTTTAGCCATCTCGATGGCCATCCGGTCCTGTCCTTTTTTTCCATAAATCTGAGTGATAACCCAATCGATCTGGTATTCCGGCGCTTTCTTCTGTTGCCGGACGAGTTCGACGATCCTCAATGCTTTGTCGGGATCGGTTTCTGCAGTATAGCGAGCTAGTTTGATATCGATAAGGCTGTCAGGAATTGATTCTTGTGCCGATAAACCGGAGAAACTCCGGATAATTCCAAACAGTATACAGGTTATAATCTTTAAATACTTCATGATAGAACTTTATACTGCTTACAAATATATGGCAAAATTATTATATAGTAGGGTCCGTGTCTTCCTTTTTTATTGCCTTATCGATATATTCAACTAGTTTTCTGTTTTTAAATCCGATTGTATATTTATATTTCATCACCAATAAAAATATGATATCGATCAATATAAGGATAATGATGACGGTGAAAAGTATCACGCCGGGACTGACGCCGATTACTTTCATGCCATTTATATCCGTATATATATGCAAAAAAGATATCATATTGTTTATTTCTTAATTCGTATTGTGCTTTATATTGCTTGGACGGGGAAATTGTATAATCTTCACATCCTTCTTTCCTTTGTATGAAACTGACTTTTTTAAATCCGGTGATTGCTGGTATTGTTTCTGCATATTTTCCATTAAAATTATTTCGCATGCATCCAATACTTTTTTAATGGTCTCTGTTTCCAAAGATGTTTTGTCAGCAATAGCCTGGATCATCTGTTTTTTATTCATGTTGTAAATTCTTAGAGGTTTCAAACGATATGCAAAGAAATAGAGGTTCCTGTTGAGATGCAAGTGTTTTTGGCCACTACTTGTCTCATTTTGTCACGAAGTTGTGACAAATTGTCCCGGCAGGTCTGTTTGATCGTTTTTTTATGCATTTCGGGACTATTTGTCATAGGTGAAAAACTTTTTGTCACACTATTTTGTTCTAAAAACGTTTCATTTGTATTGCATATAAAAAAATGAGAATTTTATGAATACACATTATTCGTCATCGGGACAGATACTGATGTCACCCGAATCATATTTGACTGTTCCTGCGAAAACAGGAGTCGATGTTGAAATTTGGGTGTATAGCCAAACCGGGCGTTTGATTTCTCATGTAATGGGAAAAAGCTTGTCAGAAAAGTATGTCTGCCTGTGTAAAAATAAAAGCAGGACGGATGTAGCATCGATTGCTGTCGTCAACATAGAAGATGTAAGCTATGTTTATAAAATTAAAAGAGCCTGAGTTATTCAGGCTCTTTTTCGTTGAAAAGGCAGTTCCACAGATAAGAAGTGCATAAAAGGAAGGGCAAAACGAGGTTTCTTTCCAAAAAAGTTATTACTTTGCAACTGATTTAGACTACTAACAATTAAAAGATAACAAACTAATACCATGATTTGGAACGAAACGATCGAGTGTATGGACCGCGAAGAAATGCGGAAACTACAGAGTATCCGCTTGCGGCGGGTTGTTGAACACGCATACCACAATTCCCCTTTTTATCGTAAGAAAATGCAAGAAATGGGGATTACTCCGGATGATATCCATTCTATAGATGATATAGTGAAGCTTCCGTTTACTGTTAAACAGGACTTGCGGGACAACTATCCTTTCGGACTGATGGCCGTGCCGATGTCCGAGATCGTACGTTTACACGCCTCTTCCGGCACGACCGGCAAACCGATCGTTGTGGGATATACCCGGAAAGACTTGTCTATCTGGTCCGAGGCCGTAGCACGTTGTCTGACCGCGTACGGTCTGACAAAGAATGATTCCGTTCAGGTTTCGTACGGTTACGGCTTGTTTACCGGAGGTTTAGGTGCGCATGCCGGTGTGGAAAATATCGGAGGAACCGTGATTCCGATGAGTAGCGGTAATACACAGAAACAGATTCAACTGATGCACGACTTCGGGGCGAAAGGATTGGCTTGTACGCCTTCTTACGCCTTGTATCTGGCTGAAACGATCCATTCATCGGGTATTCCCTTGGAAGAATTTAAATTGCGCGTCGGAGCTTTCGGAGCCGAACCCTGGACGGAAAATATGCGGAAGGAATTGGAAGAAAAGCTGAATATTAAGGCCTATGATATTTATGGCTTGACCGAAATCTGTGGCCCGGGCGTAGGAGGTGAGTGCGAATGCCAGAACGGTACGCACCTGTGGGAAGACCATTTCTTCCCGGAAATCGTAGATCCGGTCACACTGCAACCTGTTGAACCGGGAGAGCAGGGGGAATTGGTGTTCACGACGTTGACAAAAGAAGGTATGCCGATGATCCGCTATCGCACGCGTGACCTGACGCATCTGATCTATGAAAAGTGCGAATGCGGCCGTACGGCAGTGCGTATGGGACGTATCCTCGGACGTAGCGATGATATGCTGATTATCCGTGGTGTGAACGTATTCCCGTCGCAGGTCGAATCCGTGATCCTTGAAATGCCGGAGTTCGAACCGCATTACCTGATCGTGGTGGACCGCGTGAACAATACGGATACATTCCAGATACAGGTGGAAGTACGCCAGGAATATTATTCGGACGAGATGAACAAGATGATCGCCTTGAAGAAGAAAATCGCGAACCGCATGCAAAGTGTGATCGGTTTGCAACCCGATATAAAAATTGTCGAGCCGCGCAGTATCGAGCGTAGCATGGGCAAAGCCAAACACGTGGTCGATAATCGCAAACTCGAATAATTTGACGATTTCTTAGTTCTTAATTATTAATTCTTAATTAAATAGAAGTGCTATGTTAATTAAACAGTTATCTATCTTTTTGGAGAATAAGAAAGGCCGTTTTACGGAAGTGGCAAAGATATTAGGCGAAGCCGGTGTGAACATGTCAGCCTTCACGGTTGCCGAAAATTCGGATTTCGGCATTCTGCGTTTGATTGTGTCGGATACGGATACGGCTATCAAGGTTTTGCGTGAACGTTTGTATGCGGTAAGCATAGCGGATGTTGTCTGCCTGCATTGCCCCAACCAACCGGGTGCATTGGCTAAAGCAATGGATATCATTACTTCAGCCGGTATTTTCATCGAATATATGTATGCTTTTTCACAAGGGGAAGCGGCCAATGTGATCATTCGTCCGGACAATGTGGAGAAGTGCGCAGAGATTCTAAAAGCCAATAAACTGGAGCTGATTGCAGCCAGTGACTTATATAAGTTGTAAATATTAACGTTAAGCGCTTCGTTTATTTGTCAGAAAACTTTAACTTTGCGCGCTAAAAGTATGTGAATGAAAAAGGTTGTATTTTTATTGATGATGATTACAGTATTCTTATCTTCCTGCGGGGAGTATAATAAGATACTGAAAAGTACAGACTACGAACTGAAATATTCGTATGCAAAGAAGTACTTCAATGCAAAACAATATTCGAAGTCTGCCACTTTACTGGATGAATTGGTCCCCATATTCAAGGGTACAGCTAATGCCGAAGAATCGTTGTATTTGCTGGCACAAAGCTATTACGGCCAAAAGGACTATCAGACCGCTTCGCAGTACTTTAATACCTATTATACGACTTATCCGAAAGGCGAGTACACAGAGCTGTCGCGCTACTACTCCGGATATGGATTGTATCTGGATTCGCCGGACCCTCGTCTGGACCAGACACAGACGTATGAAGCTATTAATCAGTTGCAGTTGTATTTGGAGTATTATCCGCAAAGCGAACGGGCCAAGGAAGCCCAGAACATTATGTTTGAATTGCAGGAAAAACTCGCATACAAGGAATTATTGGCAGTCCGGTTGTATTTCAACCTGGGAACCTACATGGGAAACAACTATCTTTCATGTGTGATCACTGCGCAGAACGCACTAAAGAACTATCCCTATTCAAAATACAGGGAAGAGTTCATGTTCTATACCATTCGTTCCAAATACGAATTGGCCATAGTGAGTGTGGAAGAAAAGTTGCAGGGCCGTTACCGTGAAGTTGTGGATGAATACTACAACTACATGAACGAATATCCCGAAGGCAAGTACGTAAAACAGGTTCAGAAGTTCTACGACTATGCCAGCAAACGAATAACAGAAACGTATTAACGAAACAACTAATCAATAAAGTAAGTATGGATTACAGAAAGACTAACGCTCCGTCGAATACAGTTACCCGCGACATGATGAAGCTGTCGGCAGACACGGGCAATGTGTATGAAACTGTTGCAATCATTGGTAAACGTGCTAATCAGATTGCTGTTGAAATGAAACAGGATCTGGAAAAGAAACTTCAGGAGTTTGCATCTTATAATGATAATCTCGAAGAAGTTTTTGAAAACAGAGAACAGATCGAGATTTCACGTTACTATGAAAAGCTCCCGAAACCAAATCTGATCGCAGCTAAGGAGTATGAAGACGGGAAAGTATATTACAAGAACCCGGCGAAAGAAAAGAACAACCTTTAATAATTGAAAATTGAAAATTGAGAATTGACAATTAGATGTTTTGGTTTTCTTTTTTCAGGTATAAGGAGCAATTGTGTATAACAAACGGGGTTTAGCCGGTTTGGTTTTTGCAATTGCTCTTTTTAATTCTCAGTTTTCAGTTTGCAATTCTCAATTTATATAAATTATGCTACAGCGAATACAAACCGTATATTTACTCATAATAGTGGCACTGACGGTTGCCATTTTGTTTTTACCCCTTGCTGTCCTGCAAGCGGGCGACCAGTTTTTTACTTTTGATGCGACAGGTATCAGTACGATGGCTGCCCAGCCGGAACTCGTGTATCCGACATGGGGCTTGTTTGCGCTGGTTGTCGTGATCTCTTTGCTGGCGCTTTTGACAATCTTCCTGTTTAAGAAAAGACTCCTTCAGATACGTCTTTGCATATTTAATGCGATTTTAATGTTGGGCTTTTATGGCCTGTTTGCATTCTTTTGTTGGAATCTGAAAGGCCAGACAGAGATTTTCTCATTGAGCTTGAAGATTGCACTCTCTTTCCCGCTGATCAGCCTGATTCTGGATTATTTAGCTATCCGCAATATCGGGGCGGACGAAGCTCTGGTTCGTTCCCTGGATCGTTTGAGATAATAAATATCTGATATTATGTAAGAAGAAGAGGATGTTTCATCACTGAGACATCCTCTTTTTTTGGCCTAAATCTGATAGCCTAAAGACTATATTTACCTCTATTAGCATTTTGATAAATCTTAGCATACCTGTCGTCAAGTCCTTTGCAGGACAGGATTCCGGGTTTTATGGGAGAAAGGCGGCGTTCTTGTTTTGGGAGGAGCCTGCTACCCATTATTAGCTTGTCTTCAATGCAAAGATACTCGGACACCTTGATTTTTATGTTTGATATCGTCTAAGATTGTTCAAAAATCATATTTTTTATTATATTTGCTACATGAAAAAGCTGCTTGCCATATTATTAGGTCTCATCTTATGTATATTTTCTACACAAGCAGTTTCTCCAAGTTATTATTTTAGATTTTCATCGGTTTGACTTAACCAATTGAGGAATAAACTTTTAGCGAATTATTTGAGAAGTAGTG
>NZ_QREV01000061.1 GCF_003363715.1 Parabacteroides acidifaciens | reverse complement strand
TTTTAATGCAATTAATAAACCCTATACTCTTCGAGAACTTTTCTCTCGGTTAAGACCCTCATCAAAACCTCTTGTTTTTCGTTGACAATGCAAATATATGGCGACAAATCGGATCCTGCAATAGTTTTATGTGTAATAAACGTTAAACGCGTCAAAATAGTTGGAGAAAATATCAAATAAGGGGCTGAAAATCTCTCAAAAGGGTGTAAAACTATCATATCTGCCCTTTGTGTTGATAGGAATGATTGTCTTTTGTGCGTTGGTGAAAGTATCAATTGCGATAGTATAAATATCAAGGTACATGATTGTCTTTCGTTTTCTTTTGGTGGGTGGTAAAAGTGTCACAATAGGTGGTGAACGTGTTATCAGGGGTGTTTTCTGTGAGACTTTTGATATTTGTCCTTTATGTTCTGTCTTTTTATGGTATGCAGTTGTATGGTATTTTTGTATCTGTGTGATTTGTCCAGGTAAGAGAGCATCTCCAAGAAAAAGTGAGCTATCCTGTTCCCGCGCTCCGACGCGGGATCGCAAAATAGCCTGCCACATCCTAAATCATCATTTACAAGTTTTGATAAAGCCTGTTCTTCTGCGATCCCGCGTCGGAGCGCGGGAACGGGATAGTTCATATCTGGCAATTTCTGAATCTCCTGCCAATAAAAAAATTTGACAATAACCCCTATTTCAGCCATTTTTCTATTTCATCCAAAATCTTGATCCATTTTGGATTGACTCTTTTCACGGTTTTCGTCATCTTTGCTGACAGTAGACGAAGCGAGGTGCGCAGGCAATTTGGAAAACCGTGCAATTTGATTATCGAAAACCGGAAACGCCGTCAATGTGATAAACCTTAACTCCCGGAGAATCGCCTGTAGCAAAATAAAACGGACGGCGTTTCAAATATCCCAAGGAAATTTGGGTGGTTTTTTTCAGTGAGGACGGTCGTTTTTCAAAAGAAGACGGTCGTCATCGCCATTACGACCGTCCTCATGGGTGATGCACTCGGCACCTCGCGAAGATTATGACGGTCGTAACGGCGAAGAGGACGGTCGCAATGGCAAAAAACTCCCGGAAAAGAGAAAAAAGCCTCTTTTTGACGTCCAAAAAGCAGATTAACATTTGTTTGCTTTCAATCCTCCTCTTAACTGAAAAAATACGTTTTTTACAATAAGCCCCCCCCCGGGGAGTTAAGAGTTGAAAGTTGAAGGTTAAGAGTTGAAGGTTGGGGGACACAAAAAAAAGAACAGGCGGTATCGGCCATCCCAAGAGAAAGCGAAGCTTTCTAAGAAAGGCCTAAGCGGGCAGGCGTAAAGCGAAGGGTAAAGGCGAAGCGTCCGGAGCCTGCGCTGTTTGAGCGAAGCGAGTTTCGCAGGCGACAGCGTAGCCTTTGCCCGAAGTAGCCTGGCCGGTTAAGCCTTGATCTTTTGATTACTTTTGGATCAAGCCAAAAGTAATATGCATTAAGGTACGCACGCGTACCTTATATATAATAGTATCGTAAAGAACTGTGTATTCCGACAGGAAGAACCTATATAAAAAAGGTGGCGTACACGCGGAACAATCCGGATGTACGCCTATGCATATAAAAATTGAGGGTAAAATAATTTACATTCATGTTTAGTATTCAGACAACCTGCTTTGACCGGCTTGGCCAATCCTTTACTCTCCTTTTTTCAGCTAAGCCCTAATTCTAAACAGTTGTCTGCTATTTCTTTGCAAATGTAAAGCGAGTTTTCTGCTCCTACAATAAATCGTGCATAAAAGATGTTAAACAAATCAATAATGATTGTGTTTGTATCATATGATTATTAAGGCTTGGGAAAACTGCCGCTTATTTAAAAACGCGAAAAGCCGTGATTCTCATGAATTTTTTTGAAATAAATAGTGTCAAAAGTGGTGAAAGGAGAATTTTTTTTGCCATCTTTGCAAGAGAATGTTGAGAATAAATTGTAGAGTTGTAGAAGGATAAATAATAAATGCATATAACCATGAATAAGAAATCTCTGTTCAGAAGGATGAGTGGAGTATTGTTGTGTACTCTCTTGAGTACTTCGGCAATCTTGGCAACCAATGAAAGCGGGCAATTTTTCGGAAGTGATACTTTAGTAGTAGTGGTCATATTACTGCTTTTTTTGCTCCCTTTGTTTTTTTACATGCGGAAACTACAGTCTAATATGAATGGCCGTTCGGACCAGATCATAAAAGAAAATTTCGCATTAGAGAACTCGAATAAGGAACTGACTGCTAAAAACGGGGATTTACTTTCCCGGAATGGCGCGCTCGAAGAACAGGTTTGCCGTCAGGAGGAGAAAATCCAGGCGTTGCGGACCCAGAATGATGAATTGGCAAAAGCCAATGGCGAATTAGTACGCAAAACGTCCGAACTTGAATCGACTGTCTCTACCTTAAATAATAATAAGAAAGAGATGGAGCAACTCATCGTGACCAAGATCAAGGAAAACGATGCGATCCAGCGCGAGGCTGTCGAAAAACTTGCCGAAGCCGAAAACCGACTGAAAAATGCAGAGAGCATACACGATAATTTCTTTATAGAGACCATCCACGAAATGCGTACGCCGCTTTCGTTGGTGTTAGGTTCCTTAGCGCTCGTCGTGCAAAACGACGATCCGGGCAAGGATATGTCCACCCAGCTGCTCTCGGCCTACCGTAACACACTCGCCATGCAGGACTTGGCAGACCAGCTGATCGGCACGCGCCGTTCGAACGACGTCGCCAACTATCTGCGCATAGCCCGCTACGATATGGTCGATATCTCCCGCCAGATATGCGATATCTTCGTCGACTGGGTCGCCATGAACAATGTCGATTTCCGTATCAATACGCAGACACCCGCACTCTGGGTTTGGGTAGACCGCCGCAAGATCGAGTTCGCCCTCCGTATGTTGCTCTCGAATGCCTTTAAGAATACGTTCGCGTACGGTAAAGTGACGCTCGATATCTCTGTCGTCAAGGAAAACGGCAAAGCCTACTGTTCGCTTGTTGTGAAAGACGAAGGGCTGGACGAAGACGAAAGCGCACGCCGCGGCTTGAAACAAATCATGGATATGGCAGACGCCATAGGCGGTTTTTATCGGCATGAGGCCGATAAAAACGGAACCTCTTATGCAGTCCTGGTTCCATTGGGCAAGCAGCATCTGCTGGATCGCCGCGTGGAATTTGTTGAGCCCGAAGCCGACTTGGTGAAGCTGAATGCCCGCCAGAAAGAAGATATTGCCGAACTGATCCAGGTGATCCCGCAAAAACAGGAGACAGGCAAGAAGCTGTTAGTGATCGACGACAGCGACCAGATCCGCTGGTTCCTGAAACACGTCTTCAGCAAAGAGTACCAGATTCTCGAAGCCCGCAACGGGCAGGATGGTGTGGATGTCGCCTTGGCGGAAGAACCGGACCTGATCCTTTGCGACGTCATGATGCCGGTGAAAGACGGTTATGAGACCTGCCGCGAGATCAAGAGCGATCCGAAGATGGCGCAGACGCCTGTCGTGATGCTGACCGCCAAGGTGGAAAGCGAAGATGTCATTACCGGGATCGAAGCCGGTGCGGACGATTATATCACGAAACCTTTCGACGTCGAGATCCTGCGCAGCAAGATCAACAGCCTGATGAAGAAACGCGACGATATGAAGCGTTACTTTTCCCATACTACTTCCGCTTCGGAAGAAGAAAACGCGTTGCCGACCAATCCGTTTATGGATGCCGTCGTCAAGAATATCGAGAAACACCTCGACGATTCGACTTTCGAGGCAAAGATACTTGCAGACTCCCTGAATATGAGTTTGCCTACTTTGTATCGTAAGATCAAGCAATATTCCGACCTTAGTATCCTGGAACTGACACGTAACATACGCCTGAAAAAAGCGGCCGAGTTGCTTGCCACCCAACAATATTCCGTACAGGAAGTCGCTGAAATGGTAGGATTTAACGATACTGCTACCTTCCGTAAACGTTTCACGGAGCAATACGGCGTAACACCGTCGCAATACGGAGTGCCGGCTTAACAAAACTCGTATTTACCGGACGCAGACGGGCGCAGATTACGCAGAGGGACGCAGACTTATTTTCTTTTAAAACAATAAATTATCTGCGTTCATCTGCGTAATCTGCGCCCGTCTGCGTCCGGTTCTGGGAAGCCCCTGTCGTCCGATCATTTTTTTTCATGGAAGGTTAAAAATATCATGTTGATATGTATATCTATTAAACTAATTTTTATATATTTGCATCGTCTATCCGCTATGTGCATGATTGAGGGAAAATTGGGAAGCGAAAAAAACACAAAGCGATTGTTGAAGCGGATGGCATGAGGGATTGATTAACGGCATATATGAGGGAATTAAGTATGAGGGTAAAATTGCAGGGAAGAAACTACATCCTTCCCGAAAATCTATCAAAATTAGATGTAAATAAATCAAAATTCGGTTTTATAGAAGCACCGCTTAAATTTGAGAGGTATGCCCCTAACTTGTCATTACTTTTTCATCCATCTTTGCAATGTCGGAAGACAACAACCCGAGACGTTGAGTAAGTGATAAAGATGATGTTATATATACTATACATTATTAACGATAAAAATTAATTAGCCGATGGGAAGGATAGGACAACGAGCAAAAGCACAAAGTCGTTCCAGACAACTCAGTAAGCTATAGGGTAAGATAAATAATAACTAATTTATAAATAAAGAATTTTATTAACTTTTTAATTTTGAAGAATATGAAACTAAGAAATTTTATGTATGCGACTATGATCGCATGTGCGTTCGCTTCTTGTTCTAAGGACGATGTTATTGAAGGTGGACAGGAACCGGTTGCTAAAGCGGGTTCTATTACTATTTCTGTTAAATCAAAAGCTCAAACTAAAGCATTAGCATCGGATGCTGAAAATACAACAGGAACAGTCGCTCTTTATTTGTATAAGAAAACAGGAACATCTGCACCTTTTACTTATACCCTTATTGATTCTCATGATCTTAATAACACAACTGAAACAAGTTGGACTATCGAGGAATTGGAAGCTGGCACTTATACTTGTTTTGGTTATGCAAATATGAGTGGAGCAACAATTGCTGATCCTACAAAACCAGAAAATGTTGTAGTTGAAATTACAGGTGCAATTTCGGAGAGTGCAATTCCTATGTCTGGATTTGGTGAAGCAACATTGTCTGGTGGTGGAAGTGCAGAGTGCATTGTTAATTTAATTCGTAATGCAGCTCGTATCGATTTGGTTTCAGTTTCTTTAGGTATGGCTTATCGTGATGTTGATAAATATCCTACAGGTACAGCATACTTCCAATATAAAGGGGTGTCTGTAAATAATGTTCCTACATCTTATAAAGCAGATCATACAATGGCTGTAACTGAACCGATGAAATATTGGGGTGGATATCCTACAACTGCAGGTTTTGGTATTGTAACAGATGTACAAAAAGATTTCTATGTCACAGCAAAAACTTATGATGCAATCGAACAGGCTTTTGATAAAGATCAAAATACTCCTGATGATGAAACGTTTGTGGCTATTCCTTCTTTTACAAAAGTCTCTTATTATGTACTTCCGAATTCATCTAGTAATAAAACTACTTTATTGATTGCAGGGGCATTCTCCGCAACAAGTAATCCAATGAGTGACAGTTGGTATCCTATAACTGTAGGTCTCTCAGATGATGATAACACTTTGACGGATGCAGACGGTAATCCTATTTCAGGTACAGGATCAATTGAAGCAAATAAAATTTATGAAATAAGCGCAATTGTTGCTGGTCCTGGTAAGGGTTCTACTGGTGGTGATAAGCCTAAGATTATTGTGAAAACAAATGTTTTGGATTGGAGTAAGGTTAAACAAACTTCTGTCATTAAATAATCTCTCCCTAAATAATAAAGAAGTGCTTCCCATTTCGGGGAGCACTTTTTGTTATTAAATACCCATTTAAATATTCTTGATGTCGTATTTACAAATATTTACAACGAATCTACATGCTATTTTTACAAAACATACCATTAAAGATGATGCAAGTAAGC
Organism: Parabacteroides acidifaciens; assembly: GCF_003363715.1. Classification (GTDB taxonomy): domain Bacteria; phylum Bacteroidota; class Bacteroidia; order Bacteroidales; family Tannerellaceae; genus Parabacteroides; species Parabacteroides acidifaciens. The sequence continues at coordinate 21,631 of NZ_QREV01000061.1, read as the reverse complement.
ATAAAAGTGAAGGAACACCCGGATGATCGAGTCGGTCACACTCGGATGTCGAGGACCTGAACATGGGGGTGTAGAAATAGTTGTACACCCCCATGTTGGGCACTTTTTGTTACTGTGGCTTTGATTTTTAGTCGTATGATTTATATAATAAAGTGCAGATATTTGATAAGTTTTGTAAGATGACAAGAGTATGATAGATCGATGATAAAGGAATGATAGTTAAAAAGGGTGACTATCATGCTTTTATATCTTGATAGATAGAAAGATAGGCCTGTCTTATGATAGTATGACAGTAGAAAGTGAATAAAGCTTGTGCTCTCCTTAACTTTCAACTTTCAACTTTCAATTTTCACCTGAAAAGTGGGTGTATATCGCACGATACGGGCTAAAACTCTCACTTTTACAGTTTGATAGATTCGTCTATAAACAACGAGAGTACTACCTATCTTTTTCACATTATTTATCTCTATCTTTGTATTGTGATTATTTAAAAGGTAAAACAAAATAATATCTATATTATGAAACTGAAAAGTTGCTTTCTAATAATGTTAATGGTTTGTGCATTCTTTTCATGCTCAGATAATGATGAACCGGTCAATCTAACGATTACGCCTGTCGTGCCGGATGCAACATTGTCACTGGCGGTACAAACTGATGGTAGGGTAAAGACGAAAGGCGGGTTTATCGCAGATGGAGCGGCGGTAGGCAAGATTACTTGGGACTTCCAGGTGAAGAATCTGACACTTGTTGTTTTTAATAATGGTGGTGGAGCCTACTCTGATAGCAATGTTCCTGTGGGATCAGTTGCTGCTGTTGCTACACAAAACTATAGCGGGGAAAAAATTACGGATGCTCCTATAATTGAACAAGCCGATTTAGCTTCCGGAAGTGCTTTTCTGCTGCTTCTCGCAAATTTGCCGACAGACAAAATTAACGAACTGGCAACTTCAAGTAATAGCGCTAATCCTGCTGAACGCAAATCTATTAAAGAAGTCCTGCAGATGACTACTGATTTAAGCATAGAAAATAGTGGCAATGGCCTTTCTATGAGTAGTGCTCTGATTCCTGTAACGATTGTTCCGGGTATAAATTATGTTGGTTTTGGACCTACAGGCCGTATTGATCCGGCAGACGGTATTGGTGTTGGAACGGAAATTCATGGCCCTACTCCGGTTGAGTTAGTTCGTAGAGTAGCTGCCATTAACTTGGAAGGTATTATCTTACCGGAAAATCCGGATGCAAAGAAACCGGAATATAAAAGTGTTCGCTTTAAGTTGGATTCTGCTTTTGTTGCCAATGTAAAGAGCACGGCCGGATTAGGAACTTGGGGTGAGGATGTGAAATTTATAGAACAAGCTCCGGTTTTCGACAATGGTGTATCTAATTACCTGGCACCTGAAGATTTTGCCAATCTGACGGGAAGTCTGAAAACAGGGATTTCAACAGGCGATAACACGATGTTATATGATTTAAAGTTTTCCCAAAATATTTCTGCAACACAAGGAGAAGGTGAAAATGGAACAACACTTGCCTGGAAAAATGAAAATAATGCCGTAGTTCCTCCCTGTTATGTTTACCCGAACCAAGACGGTCAAACAGGGGTGGATGGAAAAAAGAATTATACACTGCTGGTATTAAAAGGTGATTATACATATTCGATCAATAATGAAGAGAAAACGGAATATGACCGCTACTATGCTGTGATCGTAAATGATACCAGCCTTGGCGGTACGGTGGACAGTAATGATGAAAGTAAGGAAAATGTCCATATCGAGCGTAACACGAAATACACTATCACGCTTCAGATTCTGGGTTCTGGTTCTGCCACGCCTTTCGATCCTCCTGCATTTGCTCACGTTGCCGCACAGGTAAAGGTTGCTGACTGGAATGTAATCGAAATCGATCAACCGGTAGATTAATAAGAAATAGGGTAATAATAAGATATAAAAATAAATTATTATGAAACATATAGCAATAATAAAGCAGTCTCTTATACTGGTAGCCGGTTTGCTTGCTGCACTGTTGACCAGTTGTATCAAGGATGATCTGGCTGAATGTAGCAAGCTGACTTTAAAGGTAGAGGGTTTGTCTGGTAATGAAATAACCGATATTACCCGTCTGGGATTGGTTACGGATGCAACATTGTATATCTTCGATGCAAACAAGAACTTCTTGGAAGCGCGTGATCTGGATAAAGATTTTATCTTGGCAAAAAATGAGATTAAACTGGATAAGTATCCGGATAATACTAAATTGTATATTGTGGCTTGGGGTAACTTGGAAGGAGGAAACCAAACTGTTACTCAGCCTAAAAATATGGACGATCTGAAACTTCAATTGAAAAATACCGGTGACGGTTATGCGCAGTCGCCCGACAGTTTGTATTTCGGGACGAAAGAAGTGACTTCTTTGGGTAGCGGTATCGTTGGTGGAGACGGTGAAGTTGTCATCCGCTTGAAAACCGGAACTTATACGATTAAGACTGATGGTTTGCAGACTGCATTGGATTTTTACGGATTGAAGAGTTCCGGTGATTTTGATTTTTATATCAATAAAACATTAGATACTTACGATGCTACTGGTAAGCAACTTGGCGACTCCATCCCCTACAATCCGGAAGGACAGTATGATGACCAGGCTATCGAATGGTTGACTACAGGCGTTATCGACAGGGAGGACACCGGCGGAAAGCAGAACTCTTTTTCGGGTGAAAGAGTGGGTGTCAGAGTGAAAAGTCAGAATGGCGCTGTCGATAAAACAATCTATGAAGATATTAATGGAAAATCATTCGATATACCTGAAGGTGGACGTTTGGATGTTGTTATTCAGTTCGAAGATGGTAATATTTCAATCCGTTCGCGTGTTACTCCTTGGGGTGTCGTAAACGATGATATCGAATTTTAATCTCTAAAGAAGTAAAGATATGAAACTAAGAAATATAATAGCAATCGGTTTATCGTTGGCTGCCCTGGTGAGCTGCTCGAAAGACAGCCAGCCAATAAACGTGAAGGACCTGAAGGATGCCAAAGTAAATATCTCTTTGAAACCTTCCCTTTCCGGATCAAACCTGAAAGCGGGCGGAGATGATTATGCTCTGGATGGCGAGACAAATATAAATAGTGTAACAGTCCTTTCTTTTTCTGCTGATGGTTCGCAGATTTTGGTTGATCCGTATTGGACAGACGGGATGTCGACTGCAGATGATGTAACAACTATCCTAAGTGTCCCGACAAAGGCAACAAATGCTTTGATTGCCGTTCTTGCCAATGTTCCGGAAAATGCATTTAGTGGAGTAACTACCTATGCTGCATTTCAGGATCGTTTGGCTCAGTTATCTGATCAGTCACAAACGAATCTGGCCATGAGTGCCCAAGTGATTGCAGCCAGTGCTGAATTAGCGGAGGGTGACAACTATATCGGATATACTTCACAAACGAATATCAACAACATCAATACTCCGCTGGAATTAACCCGTCTGGCAGCCCGTATTGAGTTGGTCGGCGCAACGACGAATTTCGACTCGAAAGCATCTTTGAGAGGACGTACCGTCCGGATTAACAGTATCTATCTGGCTAACCAGAAGACAGCTTCCCGCTTTGCCAGTACGGCTTATTGGGGTGCGGTGATGGCTGATGGAAATTTGGCTGATGGCTCGCCTGTAACAGTGGGACAGAACTTGCCGATCGCAACTGTTCCTTTCCGCCAATATGTAATGGAAAATACAGATGAGAACAATCCGACACAGATCGTGATCAACGCTACTATTCTGGCTTCTAATGGTTATCAGGCTGAAACAAAAGCATTCGCTGCTACTATCAATGAAAATGGAACAGTGCTTCCTGGTCGAGGCGAGGCTCACAAATATGTGAAACGTAACTATATCTACCGTCTGAATATTTCTTTCGGTCCGAACAGTTTCACTGGTATTAGAGATGAAGATCCGACACCTCCAACACCACCGACGCCTCCTGCTCCGACAACGGGTGATCTGACAGTTAGCGTTCAGGTAATTGGCTGGGGAGATGTTCACCAGGTATCCATAGTAAAATAAGTACGAGGGTAAAATAAATAAAAGTATAAACGATTAAAAATATAAACTGATGAAACTACGGAATATTTTTTTAGTAAGTTTGGCAGTTTGCACGATGGCAAGCTGTTCAAAAGATGAAACGATAGACTATTCGCAAATGGGACCGGTGGATGCTTATGTATCTTTTGGGGTGACTGCTGCTATGCAGACGAAAGCGGATGTGGAAGCTATAACAAATGAGGGCAATGTGCAAAAATTGACGGCTTTGATATATAAAGGAGAACCGACTGATGATGATGCTACTTTTGTCGCTTCTAAAACTGAGGCACTTACAGAAGCAGATATCGAAGGTGGTAAAACTACAATAAATGAGATCAAGCATATAATTGTAAAGGTAACTCCTAATGCTGATGGTACATCTTCTAGTGATGTATTTACTGCTGTCTTTTTGGGTAACTGTGAATTGAATGACGTTTCTGCACCTGCGACTTTGGGTGCTTTGAAAAAGGCTGTCTTGACGAAAAAGGCAAATGAATATGCTATCGGTACTTATCTTCCAATGGTTAGTAAAACAATTAGAATAGAAGGACTTAAACCGACTATTACCAAAAATAATGAGACTACAACTTATTGGGAAAACTGGGTTAAAGATGGTGGAGGAGTAGTGCCTAGTAATGCTGATAATGATGCTGCACAAGTTGCGCCATCAAGCTATAATACAAGCGATCATGTAGTTCTGACCCGTTTGATTTCAAGGGTAGAGGTAGAATCAGTGACATTAAGCATAACAGAATATCCGAACGCTACGATTGAACTAGTAGGGATCGCTTTGGCGAATATTAAAAATGAATCTACATTTGTAGGTGGTGAGGGCGATTATGTAAAAGGTTACGAATCTGATGCATATAAAGCTTCGCAGTACTGGATTGATCCGAATAGTGAAGAGAATACTTCATTCTTTATGGCTTATGGTGGTGATGATTATAAAACGACAGGTTTAGCAGAGAAAAAGATCTCATTTAAAAATAATAAATATCAAAAGTACATCTTTTCAAATGTTCCGAGAACTACAACAGAAGTAAAAGAAGCGCATACAGATGGTATCTATGAAACAGGTGTTATCCTTATTGTTAATTTTACAAATGCGGCAGGTGAGCCCTCGATAAGACATCTGCGTGTTCTTTTGAAAGATAACACATCAACTAGTGTTCCTGAAGTTTTGAAGAACTATATATATAAATTGAATATTACCATTACGGGTGAAGGTTCTCCTAACGAAGACGAAATTCTATTGAACACTCATGTTGCTGCAGTTATTGAGGTCGCTCCTTGGAATGTAATCGAACAAAACGAAGAAGATGCTAATTAATTGATTAAAATACTACCTATAAAAAGGCAATCTGCGATGCAGGTTGCCTTTTTTTATGTCTGTTCTTTTGATGTATTGTTTTTGAATTGTGAGGAAGGGGAACGTACTTCCTAAGAATTATAATTCGTTTATCTCGTCAGCCGAAAGACCGGTAGTCTGCATGATTATCTCTATGGGAAGGTTCAGTTTTTTCATATTGCGGGCCGCTTCATGCATCCCTTCGATCTTGCCTTCGATTTTCCCTTCGATCTTTCCTTCGATTTTCCCTTCGATTTTCCCTTCGATTTTCCCTTCGAGTTTGGCAGAGTCAAGAACATCGTTTTGTATCAGTATGGCATTGACATGTTCATCATATTCCAGGCGTTCCTTAGGACTCATGCTGTAGTAGGCAAGCTTTTGACGTGCTTCTTCCAGGCCGGGTGCTTGGGTGCCGGGACGTATACGCCCTGTTTTCAAGTATTCAATCCATTCCTCGAGAGGCGTAATGGCTACTTTGTTGAATTCGTTAACGCGGATCAGGAAATACTCCGGGAATATTTCGGCCGGGAGTTTGCGTACAATAGCCTCTTTCTCTTTCGTACTGACTTCCAGGCGATCGCCGGTGTGTACGCCTTTGAATATATTTTGTCCGTGATAGAGGTAGTCGTCCCCTTTTCCTATATCGAAATAGAGGATACTGACAGAGTATATCTTTTTCACTTCGTAATAGCGTTCCCCTAATGATATATGTTCAGTGATGGCTTTTGCTACTCCATAGAGGATCCGTTCCAGATAATATAGTTCACGCGTGTTTTGTACTTCCACGATGATGATCTCTCCTTTACTGTTTTTCGCTTTGATATCCACACGATTGAACTTGTCGTCAGCTGTAAACTGGTTGCTTTCACTTTCGAGCAGTTCAATGATTTCAACCTTTTCATTCAGCAAAACAGTGAGGAACCCTTCCAGCACCCCAAAGTTTGCCTTGTTCCGTAACAGGCGCTTTATTGCCCAATCAAAACGGATGTATCTGTCCTCTTGTTCCATAACCGATTGTTTTTTAGTAAGTATATGCAAAGTTACTCTTTTTTTCCGGGTGGCTATATATATTTATCGATATTTGGGAGGTGTGCCAAAAATCCTATAGAGCAACTTGTGCCCCTGCAGCCATTGAAGTACCTGTTTGGAATATAATTATCAAGTATATGATGAATATAATGTGTTATTAAGATGATAAATATGGCTAAAAATAGCTATATTTGAGTGGTATTTATTGCGTGTAATTGCTTGCACGCTTTGAAAAACAACCTAATATAATTCAATTTGTAAAAAGTGGGCAATGAATTTGTAAATTCTTGTCATACAGTAGTTGAGAAGTTGAAAAACATCTGTTTTAAGGTGTTTCTATCGTATTTTAAGGGCACATCTATCAATTTAATACATTGGTATTTTCACCTATTAATCTTGACATTCTCACCTATCGCATAATCTTAATATTCACCCTACTTTTGCAATGTAAGTTAAACGAAAAAATATTAGGTTATGAAACTGAAGAATATATTATCGATTATTTGCTGCTTAGTTGCAATGGCATCTTGCTCTATGGAAGACGACACTATGATGAATGATACATCAAAAGAACTTCTGAACCGGAATTCAGACAGAGAAGCGGTATTAAGCATTAATTTATCGTCCAGCGCTCTTCTGACTAAAGCGACTGAACCAGCCAATGGAGATAAAGAAACAAAGTTAGAGAATTGCGTACTGGCTTTGATGGAAGGAAATGATGTTTTGGCTGTAAGAACATCCAGCGATATAACAGATGGTAAAGTGAACGATGTAACATTCCTGACTAAGGTTAGAAGTGGTTTGAGCGTTATCGCAATCGTCAATGTTGCTAATCCTGCTGATTATTTAAGCGCGACAACTCGTACCGCATTAAATAAGGTGGTTACTGTCGATCCTAACAGTACGGCATCCTTGGTTAAACAGGGTGAAGAGGCGGTTAATTTTCCTGTAGGGTTCGGTTCTGCTTCAACGGCTCTGACTGCAGAAAACACAATGCCCGTGGTAATAAAGGTTGCTCAGGTAGCTGCTAAAATCCAGTTGTCTGAATTTAATGTTACATACGCAACAGGTACCATACAGAAAGAAAAATCAGTTACGCTGACTTCCGTATCGTTTGAGAATATCAATAAGAAGAGCAATGTATTTACAGAGGCTACTTTGGATAAAGATAATACGCAAGGAGCTACAATGACTAAGGCTTTGGCAGCCGGTACAAATGAGATTGGCACTACTGTTTATTCTTACGCTAACACGAATGCAGCCTCTCCTGTAAAAATGACATTGACATTCCGTATCGATGATGAAGGCAGCATGCAGGGTGAAACCGTTACAAAGACCTATATGATCAACAAGTCTAACGGTTCTACCTCTTTTGAAGGAAGCGGAAGCGACAATTATGTGAATGCAGGTTATCTGTATCGTATCAAAGTGAATATGACGGTTAACACGCATGCTGTCGATACAGACGTTGTTTGCTACACTCAGGATTGGGAACACAATGAGGTGTCTGTAGATATGAGCGAAGTTAGAGTAAATAACTAATAAGAGTATAAACGGGTAAATTTATATATTATGAAATTGAAGAATATAGTTGGATTAATATCTGCAATAGGCCTGATGCTGGTTTCCTGTTCGAAGGAATCGATGGTCGACGGGCCGGATGTAACAGCAAAAAGTGATACCTCTTTTGATATCACACTGGTCTCCGAGGGAGTTGAAACAAAGGCTTTTGCTCCCGGATATACCTATGCGACAGCCGACGAAATAAAGATTCAGACTTGTGCGATTGCTATCTTTGATGCTGCTTCCGGCAAAATGGTCGGGTTTAAGTATTCTATTTTTGATGGAGTATCCAATGATACTTATGATTCGAAAGAAGCGTACAAAGTTACGGATATTGAAACGAGGTCAGGGGACGTGAAGGTCTTGGTTGTTGCCAACCCTGTTTTATCAGAAGCGGAACTGAAAGCTTTGAATACCTATGATGCCTTTAAAGCGCAATCAGTCAAACACGATAATGCAAACGCAGCTCCGCTTACCGCTTCAAACCTGATCAAGTTCGGCGAGGTGACCGAAACATTGGGAACTGCCGTTAAACAGACAATTGTCGTTCCGCTTACCCAGGTGGCGGCACGGGTCGATGTGACATACAATGTGACGATAGGCAGTGGTTGGACTACTGAATTGGAGAATAATACGGTAAATGGCATAAATATTCAATCTAAGATCTTTTTACCTGAATATGATATTAACGGATATAACTTTGGTACTTCGACTTTAGGCAATAAATCCAATGTTGTAATCTCTGAAAATAAGATATCTTTCTATACATACGAGAAAAATGAAGCAGTAACAATAATGGTACCGGTGAAACTTAGTTACAACAGTCTGTATGTCGAGAGTAAGATATATCAATTGTCTTTGTTACCGACTTATGTAAAAGACAAGTGTTCGACAAACGGTTTTGTACATGGCCACTATTATGAAGTGACAGGAAATCTGTCTATCGATAGGGCATTTGATTGTAAGATCGAGTGGGAGGTTAAATCATTTAAGTCTGCGACTGTTACAATTCCGGCATTTGAATAACAAATAAAAAACATTGGATATGAAACGATATAAGAATTTATATATTATCACCTTCATTTTAGGCTTGTTTCTTTTTAATGCTTGTCAGGATGAAGATCTGATCAAGAAAGGTGGGCAGGTAGAGGAAGGAATCCCGGTTGTTGCGAAATTGTCTTTCGCATCGGAAGATAGAGGTAACAAAGTTGTAACGAAAAGTGCACTTTCCCCTACGGTCGAATATACTGTGCATGATATGTACGTTTATGTGTTTAGACTGCAAAACAATGCTTACGTGAAAGAATTCGGCTCCCTGTTTACCGGAAGCGAGCTTGGCATTACCTCTCAGAAAGGTGACAATGGTGGAACTACGGCTGGGGCTATCACGCTGAATATAACCTCGGGTGCGAAGAAGATTTTTGCTATCGCAAATGTAGGAGAAAGGACACAATATGAGCTGACAAAAGCATTGGAAGATGTTGAGACATTGAGCGATTTGGAAAAATTGGCCGTAGACTTGACCAGTCCTGAAGCTCCGGTAGACCGTGGTAGCGGCCGTTTTCTGATGAGCGGTTCTTTTGCCCCTGATGCAAATACGGCGACGGCTTCGTTGACGGGCGGGGATGTCTCAATCGACGGAGAAGGCCACCTTACGACTAACGGGAAAATTTATTTGATCCATCTGGACTCCCGTATGGACTTTAAAGTAAGGACATCTCCTAAAAGCGGAAAAAAGCCGAATGGAGAGACTACTCAATCAATCACATTCGTTCCTAAAGGATATCGTGTCGTTAATGTACCGGTTTCTTCTTATTTATTTGAAAGAACATATAGCGATGTAGTAGGAAGTACGCATGATGTTGTGGGCGATTCCGAGGAGGCAGATGCTGCTACCGGCTATCATGATACAAAAATAGACGGGGAGTATGTGAATTTCGATGAACAAACTTTTGATGGTGGCAATACCATTGGCGGTAACTTCTCTTTTTATATGTTTGAGAATCGTAAGCGGGCATTAAACGCAATTAACGATTATGCGGAGAGAGAAAGACAGTATAAGGATCCTAACAATGGTAGGAATGGCGATTATATCAATGCACATAAATATGCGACCTATGTTGAAATGATCGGTTCTTACTATGAAAAATACCTGGATGAATCAGGCGATCTTAAAGAGAAAACGGCAGAAGTGAAATATACCATTCATTTGGGATATGTACATGGCGCTTCTGACTTCAAGAGTGAACGTAATACCCAATATACCTATAATGTGACGATCAACGGTGTCGATAATATAGAATTGGAAGTAACATCTTCGAATGACGAAGAAACGGGAGTTATCGAAAACCAGCCCGGTGCGGAAGGTGATGTTGTGAAATCCAAACAATTCTATTATGTGGATGCCCATTATGTGGTTGACCGGATTGTGTTTAACAAAGATAACGTTTCCGAGGCGGCCTCTTTCCGCGTAAAGACACCGTTTGATGAGGATGGACGGGGTGATGATGCCAAAGATTATAAATGGGTTTGGTTTGTGAAAAACCAAAAAGTAAATAAAGGAGGGACTATTGTTACATATAGATATTCTGATTTGAAGCAACGGTCGTTATTGGATGGTAACGTATCGGGGTATTCAGCAACGGCAGTAACCGGACTTAGTAGTGGTTTTGAATCGCCTTTTGAAACCACGAAGAAGGTTGAAAAAAGCAATATAAGTAGATGGAGCTATTATTATGCTAACCGTCAAGAAATCGAGACCTCTGTCTCAGATAAATGGGAATATCCAAGCAGTGGCTACGTTGCATTCCCTCAAAATGCCGCGGAACGAATCAATATTAAAGACCTGATTGCGCTCTTGAAGGAAAAGAAAACAGAGACGGTTGGTGCTAATTCGTTATATGATTCTGATGGTAATGCAGCCTTTACAGTGTTTATTGATGAGTATTATTATTATACGAATCCGATCAATGGAGCATCTGTTCATTGGAGTAAATTTGTAAATGGCAATAGCCGGGAGATGCATATCCTCTGTGATACGGAATTTAGTTCTGACCACGAAAGTAGTATGACAACTTCCAACTTCCTGATCAGCCAGAAACCGATCAGAACATTTTATAGGACTGACCAAGCTACAGCCTGGGGTATCGAGTCTGTTAATGAGCAGGTACATAGTTCCGGGAAAAGTGATGGACGTTTGCCGATAGAAGGTTATACTGGAACGTTAGCGAATCGTTCCGGGTCAAATGGTCGGTACAATATGTATATGAATATAGGCTATGCAAATTCCGACTGGTCAAAATATATAGACCCGGCTACTAACTATTTGGTGAAGGTAAATAATTTAGCTTTATTGCAGCAAGCCTGTCTTCAGCGAAACCGAGATTTGAATGGTGATGGTAAAATTGAACATAATGAGGTTCGGTGGTATATGCCTGCTCTGAATCAGATGACCGGTCTGTTCTTGGGAAAAGATGCCCTTCCTTTGGATGTGCAACTCATGAAGAATGGGGTAACTGTTACGAGAGATGAATCGAAAGAGGATAGTGGAAATTATCGTGATTTCCATTATACGAACAGTAATAATGTTCAGTTCTGGGCAGAAGAGGGTGCTGCTACGGGATCTCAAGGTATGAATAACGGATTCTGGGATTATCGTTGTGTCCGTAACTTGGGAGTTCCTTATGAGTCAAATACTGCACCGAAAATAGATAACGAAGTAACGGATTATGCGCAAACACAGACGCTCAACGATGGAAACGTTTTGATTGATTTGTCGGCCGTAACGCCAAATGCCCTGCGTGCTATCACTGACGGAGGAGGATCTATTGCGATTACCGATGAATTAAGTGAATATAACAGGCCATATACTAAATTCATCGTTGCAAAGAACCTGACAACCCAAAAAATAACGAAAGCACAGGTTTATGCTAATAGCGTGGTTAATCCGTGCCCAAGCGGATGGCGTGTTCCAAACATGAGAGAGTTTACCATTATGAGGGCGTATAGCGGCTTTAATTTCAATTCCGTTATCTTCTCTCAGACAATGTCTTCTCTGAGCTATAAAAAAGCGAAACGGAATGTTTATCATACGTCAACAGATGGAACCATTACTTTGGGGGATGACAACGACGGGGTTGTTCGATGTGTAAAAGATGAAAAGTGATTTGAATCAAAAAAGGTAGAATCAGATATTCAGGGGCTGAACATTATTACTCTTTGTTCAGCCCCTTCGTGTTGGAACCGGTGAAGTGAACTTTACATCATCAGGAATTAGCGGGCGACAACGTCGCGGAAAACGATTGTGTTGTACACGCTTTTCAGATATTCGTTTACCGTTTCCTCTTTAAGAGGCAGATTGATCAGATAGGGGGGAGGCCACCGTATTTGCAGTATTTATCGTAACTCTCCGTATTGTCGTTGAGCTTGTGAAATTCTAAAAACTCAGGATACTTCTCTTTATAATGTTCTTAGGCTGCTTCATTTTGAGGAAAGTTTTAATTATACTTCAACTTTTTGGCCTTAAACCTCTCGTTTTAGCTGTGATTTTAAAGAATACCTCCTGTTTTGAGATTCCTGCCTCCGATTGTATGATATACATACCCTGTATGAGGTATTTTTATCATCACAGGAGGGTGTGTCTATCTATTTTTATTTTGACATAACTACCGTTTATTCTTGATTTTCATACCGCCGTCCGGATCGGTGGACCCGCCGTACCTTTGCAGTGTCAGGTTAAGGGTAATACCTGAACATTTAAGGGAAATTTTTTTAAGGGTTCACAAATTAAAGTATTGTAGTTATGAATTTCAAGGGTATCACATTAGCAGTTCTTTCTTTCGTATTAGTAGCAGTTTCTTGTTCAGTAGAAAACGACACCTACATGAATGATGTAAATAAGGAAATGGCAACAGTTTCCGATGAATATGCTTATGTAGCTTTTAATATGGGAATGCAGACAAAGAGTTCTGTCGCTGGACAGCAAACCTCTATCGCTGAGACTGAAACAATATCAAACGTAACATTCTTCTTATTTGAAAATGGTAAAGTCGTAGGTTCTGCTACAGCCGGCGAAGGAGATGCTTATCAGGCTACGCGAATTCTGACAAAAGCAAACGGATCCAAGAAAGTATTCGCTATCGTAAATTTATCAACAGAAACACAGAAAAGACTTTTAAGTTATTCTACGGAAAACGAAGTTCGTACAGCCGCCTTGGATGAAAGTGATATGAACGCATTGGTTAAGGTTGGCGAAGGCTCCGTAGAAGTTGTCGACGGTGTAGCAAGCACTCCTTCCAAATATAATGGCGAATATCCTACGGCAACAGCTTCTATTACTGTTAGCCAACGTACTGCCCGTATCGAAATAAGCAAACTGACTGTTTTCTATGCAGATGGTTGCACAAAATACCCGGTAACCCTTACAGGTATTAGCTTAAAGAACCAGAATCTGGCAGGCCAGGTAGAAGGAATCGCTTCTTCCGCTAACTACAATTCCGACAATACCCAAACAATCAATGAAACAAAAGAAATCTCTGATAAAACTGTTGAATTTGAAAGCGTATCTACAAAAACTTTTTATACCTTTGCCAACGAAACAAGTGTAGAAGACTCTAAAACAGCTTTAGTATTGCATTTTTCAATCAACGGTAAAGCATACGATCGTGAAATCAAGATCAAACACATTGATACCGAGAAAGTAGAAGCCGGTTATATTTACCGTTTGACAATAAACGCTAAAGTTCAGAGCAATGATGTAGAAAGCGCTGTTGAATGCCACATTCTGGATTGGAACTATAACGAAATCAATTTGGGTGATATCTATGCTAAATAATTGAAATAGAAACAGACAATAAATAATAGGGTAAAATGGAACGTATGAGAATTGAAGGTATCTTTCTGATGCTAATAGTTTCTTTGGCAACTTTTATAGGGTGCTGTGATGAAAAGGAAATTTCAGCTCCGACTGGTCCGGTTTCCATCTCATTTGCGATATCTTCTGCTTCCGAACAGACAAAATCCGGTGACGTAGAAGCCGCAACAGAAGATGAATTATTTGTATCCCGCTTTTATCTGGGCGTATATAACGCTGAAACGGGAGTGTTAATAACAAACTATATTTGTAGTGATGTATCTCGTGCAGACCAGAATTTGGAGATTACAAGTCCCGGTAATAGCAGTAATTTGTATACGGTAAAAAATCTCTCTGTCCCTATGAATGAGAAAGTGAGATTGTTGGCGATTGCAAATTATCCTGAGACTCTGAATTTGAATCAGTCATATTCTTTATTAGCAAACACTGTGGTAAAAGATGCTTCTTTGGCTACCTTGAACTTTGATCCTAAAAGTTTGATAAAAGTAGGTACTGCGGTTCATACTTTTACGGTGGAAGACCGGACTGAGAAGATCGATTTGGCTCAGCTTGCTGCTAAAGTCCATATAAAACTGATAATGGAAGAAGCTGCTCCGTCTGACCCTGTCTATAATATTCAGACAAGTACTGGAGACGATGTGCTGGCGTTAATCAATAAGATTATTAAACAAAACAATGGTTCCGTCAAAGAAGATGATTTTAATGAAAGTTCTTTGAAGGGGAAAATCGAGATTTGTCAAAATGGTACATCTCATGGTTTTGGTATTAGTAATGTGACGAATCATCAAGGAGGAGAAAAATGGATGGTTGTTAAGTGTGATTCCGTAAAAACTCGTACTGTTGAGAGTTGGAGGCTTGAGAATCATTCATTGGTCATCAATAATATTGCAATTTCAAGTCCTCTGGTTTTAGAGGGGGGCAATTCTGCGGCAGAAACAGGAAATCTGTTGCCACAGGCAACAGATATGATTGATATTTTTAAAGGAAATATAATCGAACTGACATTTTATACGTATCAGAAGAATACAAATGAACTGATAATGGTTATGCGGGGGGATTTGCAGAAAATAGAACAAGTAAGTTCATGCAAAAAGGTTAATGGCATTATTCATGGTAAGTGGAATACGTCCAGTGGTTGGGGACAAGGAGATGCTTTTGAAGCCGGTGCTGATCAGATCAATTTTCCGACTGACTGGTCGGATTGGGTACCGGGGACTTTTAGCGCAGTGCCTGGTACAGAAAACCGAATAAATAGACTTACTTATGAGATTCCGATTCAAACTGCGACAGGAATCTTAAGAGGTAACTATTATAACGTAACAGGTACGGTTAAACAGGCTATCAATAGCTTGTCAATCGATGTGAAAAGCTGGAGTGAGGACGATGTGCCGGTACATTTTAATTAAGGGGGAGGATATAGAAATGAGAAATAAATATTGGTTCGTATTATTGACTTTTATTTTAGGATTTGTTGCTTGTACGGAAGATCGCTTGGGAGATCAGGCGGATTTGCAAGATGGACTTAATCTGCTGTTGAGTGTGCCACAAAGTACGGTTGTGTCTCCTATGACAAAAGCAGGACAAGAAGATACTAAGATTGTTTCCGATCTGAATATTCTGATTTATAATAGTGGTGAGACAAATGTCTTGCCCATAAAATCATATTATTATACGACATCGGAGGAGATGAAAGGCTTATCGGCATCCAATACGTCGGCTAATCCGGTGACGTTCAATTTTCCCTTGTCTAACGGCTCTTATTCTGTTCGCGTAGTGGCAAATGCCGGTTCTGAGATGTCAGGCATGACATGTGGAGAGGTGGATACCAAGACTTTTGGTTATAAGAATGATGGCTCTATTTATATGGCAATGTATGGAAGTGACGATGTGACAGTCGCTAATGGCCGTGGAGGAGCCTCGATTTCTCTGGAACGTATATATGCAATGATAACCGTCCAAGTTCAAAAGAATCTGGCAACAGATATCGATATAACACCAACCCAAGTGGAATTGATACATGTTCCGGCTACAGGATGTTTGACGGGTACGAATGCGATTGGTACAAATTGTTTGTTAAAAGACGGTACAGGAGGATTTTTGAAAAGTGACTTAGCTGCTGACCATGCAACAGCTGTTCCCTTTTATATGTATGAAAATATGCAGCCGGAGGGTAAATGTTCATTGGTGGATGAATCTGGGAAAAAACTATCGGAGGCAACATCTCCTGCTCTTGGATATGATAAAACGCCAGCAAGTTTCTCAAAACCTATCAGCCAGAAGGAGATTATAGCTACGGACCAGGTTTCTTCTTATATCGAGGTGACGGCGAACTATAGTCGGGATAAGGCTCCACTTGGAACGATAAAATACCGGTTCTTTTTAGGGAAGAACGCGACTACTAATTTCGAGGTGCAGCGAAACCATCATTACAAAATAACGTTGATGCTGGGTGGACAAGGAGGAAAGGATGAAGTCTCTTGGCGTGTTGACGCAGATATGGAATATGAAATCAGTACTTCTGATATTTATATAGGTTATTTGGACAAATCGACCGGGACGGTGACTGTCACGACTAAGGATGGGAATTTGTTGAATTCCTTGCGATTAGAGAATGATAATAGTAATGGAATTACTTTGTCTGGACCTTATGGAACAGGGAATACCCGTACCTTTATAGCTACGGCTCAACAAACAAATTTAATGCAAGATGCCTACAAAACAGGTTCTTTTAAGATTACAGCTAATTTTAAAAATGGGACAACTAATAGTAAAACGGTAAAGGTCTCCCAAGTATCCCGTTTGGTTGATCCGATTGCCATTTATAAGAGAGCTGCGAATGTGGAGCCTGTAGATGTTGAGGTGAAAGAATATACGAGAGGAGATTTAGATTATCATATTTTGAAATCGGATGGACCGTGGAGTCTGAAGATCGAAAAAGGAGACTGGTTTACGCTTTCATCCGGTACTCGGAATATCAGTGGCGAGGGTCAGGTTCTGGAAAGTACAGAAAGTGGGGATGTCCGATTTACTTATACCCCCAATAGTCCAAATCCGGTGAATGATTATGATAGTAATGGTTCATATGCAGACTCTGATAAGGCCCGATATGGTGTGGTCCTGGTTAAATACCATAATAATAATTGCGAACATCGTATTTATTTGCGTCAAGGATATCATCCGACTACAATGTCGGGTTCTAATGTAGCCTGGTCGATGTTCAATTGTATCGGAAATGGCAGTTCCGATCGCAGAACTGGCGAGTTACCTACGCAAACCGGATATTTTTACCAGGCGGGAAATAATACCCGGTATCATCCTTATTCTCCGGGTTTTGGACAGTCTTATGGAGAGTCTTGGTGGAGTTGGAATAATGTGTCAGATTGGACAACAAATCAGAATACGCCTTGCCCGTCCGGGTATAAGTTGCCGACAAGTGGTGATTATTCCGGTATAGCGGAAAATAATAGTTTGTTGCAAGGATTTGTCCATGATGAAGATCCGGTTGCCGGTTGGACGCGGGGTAATGATGGAAAAATTTCTTTTAACAATGAAGAAGAAGGAATTCATTGCAATCCGGCAAAAGGGACTTTGATTGTTGATAGGAACTCTGGGGAAAGTCTCTTCTTCTCTTATGGGAAAGGGGTATTGACTTCACATAGTCGGTCTTATCTCGAACAAAAATCTCCTACTGATATTAATTTAGATGAGATTGGAGTGGGATTGAGAAGAGCAGGCAATGGTCAGTTAGTCTATCAATTAGGTGATGAGGCTGCCGATCGTTATGGGGCAATTTATTTGACTTCTACTAAGTCGAGTAATGGAGATGCTGTCACTTCACTCGATTTATGGTATGATATGACATCTCCTGAAAAGAATGGAAAGGTTCTTTATAATCCTTCCGGAAGTAAAGATGCCGGTTTTGTCCGCTGTGTAAGAGATGGAAGTAGCGGTTCCGGAGGTTCAGGTGGCGATATCGGAGGTGATGCTGAAGGTAAACCTGGGGGACAATATATATTGAGTCCTGTTAAGTGGGGTTATTCTGAAAGAAGAATAAATGTTTGGGCTGTTTATAATGGTAATCCGAGTAATTTGTTGGGGTTTTTTAATGTTAATCAAAATAATCAGTCTATTACTCAATTACTTAGTGATAAAATGGGTAATCCTCCGGTTACTATAGACAAAAGTATTACAGACGTGATGTTGGCTGATACGTTTTCTTCCGACAAATGTTTTTGTACTGTTTCAGAATTATATGGAAGTGGTGATAAAATCTTTAAGTAGATAAAATAACATAGAAATATCCTTATTAAAATTAGTTCTCTATCAAATGCGAATTTAGAAGAAATCGTATTTGGTAGAGAACAATTTGTTTCATATCGGTTCCCTTTAATCGGTATTTCTCTCTCTTCTTACTTTTTTCATCGGTATTTATATCATCTGGATAATTCTTGGTAGCTTTGCCCGCGAAACTTGAAAGGTGTACCTATTGCGAGTGGTAAAGACTTATTATATTTTTGTATCGGAATAAACAGTTTTATCACCATTGTTGTTTAATAATAGGATAGAAAAACAAAAGATAATTAAAAAATGAAGTGTATGAAAAAAGTACTTTTCCTCTTTTTGCTTCTGGCTGGCATGACTAATGTCTATGGGCAGAAGTTTGCGGTGAAGTCAAACTTGCTGTACGACGCTACTGCAACGATCAACCTCGGGGTTGAGATGGGATTGAGCAAGAAGTGGACACTGGACTTGTCCGGAAACTATAACGGATGGAAGTTCGGTGACGACACACGTTGGAAACACTGGATGATCCAACCTGAAGCCCGCTATTGGTTGTGCGAGAAGTTTAACGGTCATTTCTTTGGAGTTCATGCTCATTATGCCGATTATAATGTCGGCGGAATGAAATTCCTGAGTGATAATATGGAGAAAAATCGTTATCAAGGTAATCTCTACGGTGCCGGTCTGTCTTATGGTTACCAGTGGTTGTTGAGTAACCGTTGGAGTATGGAAGCTGTGATCGGTGTTGGTTGGGCGCATCTGGACTACGACAAATATCCGTGTGCCGTTTGTGGTGATAAAATTGCCGGAGATAAAGATTATTTCGGAGTGACGAAAGCTGCTCTTTCTATTATTTACTTTATTAAATAATCGGAGCTATGAAGAAGACAATAAAATTATATATGGCAGCCGCTTTGTTGGCTGTTATTTCGCCGGCTATCCTGGCTCAGGCCCCGGTAAAAGTAGTTTGTAACGAACTGAAACAACAAGGAAAAGAGTTGCTGATCGACGCTGTTATTACTGTAGACGGCAGCCAGATCAAGTCGCGCGAGAATCTTACGCTGACTCCTGTGCTGGAATCCGCTTCACAGAAAGAAGGTCTGCCATCCATCCTGTTGAACGGCCGGATCAGCCAGAAAGTGTATGACCGTGAGATTGCGTTGAATAACTTGCAGGACGAACCGCGTTTTTTGGTGGTACAGACCGGAAAGAGCGAAAGCGTGATTAACTATAAGATGACGATTCCTTTCGAATCATGGATGAAAGATGCCCGTTTCGTGCTGGTACCGAATATGTGCGGTTGCGGCAAGGAAGCGCAGGGCGAACCGCTGTTGATTGCCGATAAGGTCATGACACGTCCGGACAAACGCTATGAAGTGATGCCGACGCTGGCTTATATCTCTCCGGAAGCCGAAACAGTGAAACATCGCGCCGAAGTGGGTACCGCTTATTTGGATTTCCAGGTGGGACGATATGCTATTTTGCCTGATTTCCGTAACAATGCGGTCGAATTGGCTAAGATCGACAATACGATCAAGACTGTAGTGGATGATAAGAATATCACCTTGTCGGGTATCGTATTGAAAGGATATGCTTCACCCGAAGGTTCTTATAAATCCAATGCGGTGCTGGCTGAAAACCGTGTAAAAGCGTTGCGTGGTTATATTGAAAAGAAACATGATTTCAAATCGAGCTTCTTTAAGCTGGAAACTGTACCCGAGGATTGGGAAGGTTTCAAGGCTAAAGTGGAAGCCGATAATCAGGTGCCTGACCGTGATGCCGTTTTGGCTATTATCAATAGCGATAAAGACCCGGATAAGAAAGAAGCTGAATTGAGAGCTTTGAATGGCGGGGCTGCTTATCGTTATGTATTGGCCGGTATTTTCCCGTCTCTGCGCCGTTCCGAATACCGTGTTGATTATACGGTACGTGAATTTACGGTTGAAGAAGGCCGCGAGATTATCAAGACTCATCCGCAGCAGTTAAGTTTGAGTGAAATGTTTGCGGTTGCCAACAGTTACGAAATCGGTAGCAAGGATTATAATGACGTGTTCGAGATCGCTGTCCGTATGTATAGCGACGATCCGGTAGCCAATCTGAATGCCGCAAATATCGCTTTGTCAAAGAAAGATTTGAGCGCTGCACGTAATTACCTGGCAAAAGCGGGTAACAGTCCGGAAGCGATTCATGCACGTGGTGTGTTGAACCTGATGGAAGGCAACTTGAGTGAAGCCGGCAGATTGCTCGAACAGGCAAAAGCAGCCGGAGTGAAGGGTGCAGCTGCCAATTTGGACGAATTGCGCAAGAAAGAAGCCGATAATCAGCTCTTTGATAGCTTTGAGTAGTATAATTGATACTTTTACATCGCAGCGGTTGACTTATAAGCCTGTATCTTTGCGATATAATTATTGCATATAAAGAGATTGCGTATAAAAAAGATTGAGGACTTAATAAGTAAGATTATGGAACGTGTAGCAGATGTCGAAAAAGTTTTGATGAATGAGATAGACAACCAGGATGGTGTCTACTTATATCTCGAAGGTAATGCATGGTGCGCGTATGAACGTTCTGCTTATTATCTGGCAAGGTTAAATGTGCCGGTGGTACTACAGAAAGAGGTAATTCGCGACGGGTACGATGTAGTTTTGCTAAAAGCATTGTTCGCTGTAGATGATATGTGTTTGCCGCTGGCTCCTAAAACAGAGCTGAAAAAGGTGGCAGATGATAAATTACAGTTCCATGTATATGCCAATATTGATGGTTTTCCTGAATGGAAAGCTTCTCAATTAAATAGATTACCTGCATAAAAGGTATAAAGAGAACTTTATTAAACAGCCGTGAGGCTTGAATAAATACTAAGTTGTAAAATTGAGGGTGTATTTTGTCCCGAAGGCTGATCTTAGATCCCCTTCGGGACTTTTTTTGTACGGGATAGCTCACTTTTTCTTAGTTTTGGATCTTCTGCAAATTGAAAAATATACATTAACCCCCTGTTTCGACTGTTTTTCTATTTCATCCGAAATCTTGATCGATTTTGGATTGACTCTTTTCACGGTTTTAACCGGCTCGGCTGACAACAGAGAAAATGAAGTGCCGAGCTCATACCAAAAAGCCTACAATTTGATTACCGAAAGACGAAAACACCGGCAATGTGATAAACCTTAACTCCCGGAGAATCGATTATTTGCGAACAAAGACGGACAGCGTTCCAAATATCCCAAGGAAATTTTGGAGGCTTATTGCTGTGAGGTGCGCAGAAAATTACCTTGAAGTAACGCTTCATCGCTCTGAAGGTTGACTTCGCACTATATGAAGTCAACCTTCAGAGCAACAAAGTTCCGGATCAGAGCGATAAAGTCCCTCTTCATGGCGATAAGGTGCCAGATCATAGGAAAAAGCCCCTTTTTGATAGCAGAAAAGTAGATTAGCATTTGTTCGGTTTCGGATGTTTTTTTACCCTGAAAAACGC
>NZ_QREV01000060.1 GCF_003363715.1 Parabacteroides acidifaciens | reverse complement strand
GCGTCAAGCGCGGGGACAGGGGGACTTTTGACATATTTGAAAGGGGGTTTAAACCCGCAGAGGAATCCGGCAAAGCCAGGTGTTTATCAACCCGTTGATTGAAATCAACGGCAAAAGAGAGCCTGCGGCAGGGGGGCTTATTGTATAAAACGGATTTTTCAAGTCTAAAAGGCGTCTAAAACAAAACAAATGTTAATCCGCTTTTTTTGCCTCAAAAAGGGACTTTTTCGCCTTTTTTGACCGTTCCCAGCAATTACGACCGTCCTCTTTGCTATTATGACCGTGCTAATGTGTAGTGCACTCGGCACCTCGCGAAGATTAGGACGGTCGTAATGGCGATTTGAACGGTCGTAATTGGAAAGAGGACCGTTGTAAGGGCAAAAAAGCACCTGAATTTCCTTGGGATATTTGGGACGCCGTCCGTTTTATTTTCAAATAATCGATTCTCCGGGAGTTAAGGTTTATCACTTTGCCGATGTTTCCGTCTTTCGGCAATCAAATTGCACGCTTTTCGAAACGGACTGCGCACCTCGCTCTTCCTATTGTCAGAAAGGGGAGCTTAAACCGCAAAAAAAGTCAATCCAAAATCGATCAAGATTTCAGACGAAATAGAAAAATGGCAAAAAAGGGGGTTATTGTAATATTCATCAGATTTGCAGGAGGTTCAAAACTTACCAAAAGTGAGCTATCCCGTTCCCGCGCTCCGATGCGGGATCGCAAGAGAACAGGTTTTATCCAAAACTGGTAAATGATGAATGCATAATTGTTATTAAATAACCGAATGTAAAAATGTAATCGGCAAGCATTTATTTTAAGAGGTTCAGGTGGGCAAGCCGTCTGCGTATCTCCCGCAAAGTATGTTGTATCGATTTGGAAAGTATGATCAGTGTTACGGCAATGATGATCAGAAGGATACCGACTGCCAGATTGGGGGTGAACGGTTCGCTGAAGACCAATACGCCGACACATACGGCTGTGATCGGTTCTACAGCCCCCAATACGGCGGTTAATGTTCCCCCGATATTATGCACGGCAAGGACAAGCGTGATATTGGAAATAACAGTCGGAACAATAGCCAGCAGAACCAGGTTCATCAATGACATGGCATCAGGAATCGCTTGTATGCCTTCATTCGTCCCTGCTTTGACGGCAAACAGGATTGTACTGACAACAAACACGTAAAAGGTCAGTTTGCGACCGGTCATCTTTTGCACGCGCGATTTATTGACAGTCGTGATGTAAAGTGCATATCCGACGGCAGACAGCAAAACGATGAAAACGCCTAAAGCATTCAGTTTCATTTCCCCTTCATTGATAGAAAGGCGTGCCACTCCGCAGATTGCCAACACAATAGCCATCAGTGTTACCCAGGATGTCTTTTCCCTGAATACCAACAGCATGATGAGGGTGACGAATATCGGATAGGTAAAATGGAGTGTTGTAGCAATTCCGGCCGACATGAAGCTATATCCCCAAAACAAGAACATGGCGGAAGCAGTGTAGAAAAAGCCCAATAGAACCAATACCGGGATTTCCCTTTTCTCCACATGGAACGATTCCTTCCTGATAACCATAATCCCTGTCAAAGCCAATGCTGCAAACAAGAAACGGTAGAACAGGATGGAATCGAACTGCATCCCCTTTGCCATCAGCGGCAATGTAAACAGGGGTATCAACCCGAATGTCGCCGACGTTAATATACCGAAGGCAAATCCTTTAAAATTACTCATCACTTTTTCTCTTTGATAAAACGGCATCAAAGATAGTATAAAAACGGGCGATAGGGAAATAGCGGTAAGCAGCAAACGTCCAAAAATTAGACAATCTTATACTTGATTGCTGTTAATTATCTTCGCGGAGCAGAAATTCAACAGGTTCCTCGTTATTTTTACAAAATTAAAAAAAGAAACACATATGAAAACTTTGAGTTGGATGTTACTATTGGGAATTTGGCTGTTTATCTCCGCTTGTCGTCCGGAAACAGTTTCCGGCTTCCGGGTCCTGGTGTTGGATCATGCCGATCAGATAGAGCCGGATATGGAGTTGCCGTTAGATGTATTGAGTATGCAGGTCGAGGCCATTCCTTTGGAAACAACGGATCGTTGCCTGATAAAAGAGATATCCTATCTGGAAGAAAGCCGGGAGTTTTATTGGTTGGTTTCCGATAACCGGATTTGCAAGTTTGATAAAACGGGACATTTTCTGCAATATATCGGTGCTTCCGGGCAAGGACCCCAAGAATTTCTATCTCCCAAAACAATTCAACCGGTAGAAAAGGAACAGGCTTTATATGTCATGGACTATTTTGGCCGGAAGATGAATGTTTATGCTTTTGACGGCCGTTTTTTATCTTCATTCAAATTGCCGGAGGAGACATGGATAGATAACTTCCGGTATAAAGATGGGAAAATCTATTATCTGACAACCGGAAATTCAGTAATGCCCGACCTTTATCGCTATGATATTCAAGCCGGACGGGTAGATACACTTTGTAAGCGTGACCGGGAGATGGGAACAGAAGGATTTATGGGCCAGACTTTTACTTATAATTTAGATAATGACTTATATATGTTCCATTATTTTAATGATACGGTCTATCGGATTCGTGAAAACAAGATTGAACCGGCCTGGCTTTTTTATATCGGAAAACTGAAATGGACATTTGACGAGTTGACATTAGTTGCTGATTATACTCCAAAGGTAAGGCCGGACGGTCCGCGTATGCAGATATTTGATCTGTTTGAAACCAATGATTACGGCTTTGTCTTTTATTCTATGTCACAATTCAAGGGAGAACATATGAAAGCGTTTATGGCTTTGTATGATAAGAAATTGGATCGTTTTTATCCGCATGTCAATCTTGTCTCGGAAGAAACTCCCTGGAAATCGGTTGAGAAGGGAAAGATGTTGGTGAAAACATCTGTGCCGGGTTCCCTTTATGCGGTAAGAGAAGCGTTTGATTTAGCAGGAAAGAACGGTTTTGAAACGCTAAAGGAGGACGACAATCCGGTACTGTTGCGTTATGTTTGCAAGTGACGGCTGTTTCCTCCTTTAGGCAGGTTATGTGAGAATGATTTATTTTGCAGCTAAAGTATTTCTTTGGGCTTGTTGGTTAGGGATTGAGTTTACACATACATCCTTGCTGATTTCTTTGTTGTCTTTGAAGGTCGTCAGGGTAATGCTGCAAGCATTGTCGTTGTATGTGTAAGCGTAGGTTTGTTGTTTTTCCCATTTTTGAGTGTCTTCGTTCCATTGTTCGACAGTCTTGGACACGACTCTCTTGTTTGCGTCGTATGAGAAACTGTATTTGCGATACTGCTGCAGGAGGTTTTCGCCTTCCACCTTGTAGACATATTTAGTCATTACTAAACCGTTTGCTGTTTCTGTCTTATAGGCGAAGTCGGATGCAGAACAGAAGTTTACACTTGCGAATACAAAAACGATCACTGCGATAACTGATTTTAAAACTGACTTTTTCATGACTTTATTCTTTTTAGTTGTTTATTAATCTCTTGCCAACTAAATTGCAAAGCCTGTGCCAAACTATGTACGCTTTTGAAAATCAGTGTTTTGATAAAACTATACAAAAAGAAGAGTGTCCAAATATTTGACAATGCTGTCAAAAGTTTGGACACTCTCAGTTATCTGATGTAATTCTTTCCTTACAAAAGCAATCCCGCTGCCACCTCTTCGGCAACTGCGTCATTTTTGATTGCGGCAACCAAAGCAAGGCCGAAATTCATGACTAATCCCGGACCTTTACCGGTTATGACGTTGTCGGATATTTCAACTGCTTCGCCTGTAACGTTTGCACCGATCAGTTTCGGTTCAAAACCGGGATAACAGGTGGCGTTACGGCCTTTCAGCAGTCCCAGTCCACCCAACACCATTGGAGCGGCGCAAATGGCAGCTACGATGCGGCCTTCGCGATACTGTTGCAGCAATGCTTCTTTGAGCGGTTCGGAACTGTTCAGGTTGGATGCGCCGGGCATGCCTCCGGGAAGGATGAGGGCATCGGCTTCGTTCAATACTACATTGTCCAATGTCTTATCGGCTGTTACCGGAACATTGTGTGCGCCTGTTACAACCAAGTCGGTAGTGATGGAAACAGTTGTAACTTCAATACCACCGCGGCGCAGGATGTCAACTGTCCCCAAGGCTTCCATTTCTTCGAAACCATTCGCTAAGAATACAATTGCTTTCTTCATATTATTTCTATTTTAGTTTATACAGATAGGTAATCGTACCGCTCTGGTTGTTGGCGCCGCTGATGCTGTTGAACTTAGCCCGTTTGGCGGCATCCAGTGCACTCTTACGCATGGAAGCGTTGTCGATGTTTGTACCTTTACCTATTTCTGCAAATATAACATTTCCTTTCGGGTCTACCGTGATGTTAATTACGATTCGTCCCTCTTCCTGAATTGTATAGGCGGGACGCGGAAGACCTCCGGCACCGATTGAACGACCGTTCAGGTTGAACGAACCATAACCGCCTACACCTTCGTTAGCTCCATGATCGGAATTTCCGAACGGACTACCCTGGTTTCCTGTTCCGGATGCGGCATCGCCTTGGCTGTTACCTTCCTGGCTTCCCATTCCGAAAGCACCGGCCACCTTGTTGCTGATAGCCTGTTCTTTCTTACGCTGTTCTTCGGCCAGGCGTTTCTTTTCGGCTTCTTCCTTGCGGATACGTTCTTTTTCGGCTTCCTCTTTCCGTTTCTTTTCTTCCTCTTTCTTGCGTTGCTCTTCTTTTTCCTTTTTCTTTTTGGCTTCTTCGATTGCAACGCTTTCCTCGATGTCTTGCGTTACCAGTTCTTCCTTGGGTGTTTCCACTTTAGGCTCTGGCACGGGAGGGGGAGGAGTTGTCGTTTCCTGAGGGGGTTCCTGTCCGGTATATTTCGGTTCGAAAGTTCCGGCTGCCGCATTCACGTTACCGAAGTTCACCAATATGCCGCCATCCTCGTCCGGAACAACGGTCTTCAATACCGTGAACCCCAGGATGAGCAGGATAATCAGGTGGAATGCTACCGAACCCGCTATACCGTATATGTCATCTTTATTTAACTTCATAATCCTCTTTTAAATTGTCAATTGTCAATTGTCAATTGTCAATTACTTCTGTGGCCGGGTGGCGAGCACCATCTTGAATTTATTCTCATTCGCAATGTTCAGGATACGCACGATTTCCTTGTAAGGTACCGATTCGTCTGCATATAAGGCTACAAACATTTCCGGCTCTTTTGCATAACTCTCTTGCAGGAACGGGGTGATCTCTTCGAAAGACACCAGCTTTTCCCGCTGGCTACCGAAAGCGACGTAGTAATTCAGGTTCGCATCGATCGTGACGCGTGTCAGCGGCTTGGCAGCAGTCTGCTTCTGCGCTTGCGGGAGCGTCACCTTGATGGCGTTCGGAATAACTACCGTCGAGGTAACCATAAAGAAAATCAACAGCAGGAATATGACGTCTGTCATAGAAGCCATACTGAAGCTTTCGTTTACTTTTGTTCTTCGTTTTAAAGCCATAATCAGTTTGCAGGTTCGTTCAATAAGTCCATAAATTCCATTGTGCGGGCTTCCATCTTGTTCACCACGTTGTCTACCTGCGAAACCAGATAGTTGTAGGCAAACAGGGTAATGATACCGACAACCAGACCACCAACCGTTGTAACCAATGCCTCATAGATACCACCGGACAACAGGGATACGTCAACATTCGTTCCGGCATTTGCCATATCGAAGAAGGCGCGAACCATACCGGTTACCGTACCTAAGAATCCCAACATCGGCGCTCCGGCAGCTGTCGTAGCAATCAATGGAAAACCTTTTTCCAGTTTGGCAATCTCTAAGTTACCTACATTTTCGATGGCGACCAGTACGTCGTTCATCGGGCGTCCCAAACGGGTGATACCCTTTTCAATCATGCGGGCGGAAGGTGTATTGGTGCTGCGGCACAGGTTTAAAGCCGAATCAACTTTCCCTTCATGTATATAATCCTTGATACGGTTCATAAACGTTTCATCCTCTTTGCCCGCCCGGCGGATTACCATCAGGCGCTGGATAAATATATAACATGCCATCAGTGACAGTAACAATAATACAACCATAATCCAGCCACCTTTAAAGGCGAGGTCGATTACATTGATTTCTGCTTCAGTGGGAACTGTTACCGCCGTCAGGTCCGGCATCTGCTCTGCTGTTTGTGCCCCTACAGCTTGTAGGGAAAGTAAAATACTCATGTTTATAGAATTATGAATTATAAATTATGAATTATAGAAGGCATTCTTTGTATAGTCTGATCGTTTCTTTCAAACCATGATAAAGAGCGTCGCAGATCAGCGCGTGACCGATTGACACTTCATCCAGTCCCGGGATATTTTGATGAAAATAGGCCAGGTTTTCCAAGCTCAGGTCATGGCCGGCATTTACGCCGAGTCCCAGATTTTTGGCCAATTGGGCGGCTGCAATAAATGGTTCAATTGCCTTTTCACGGTTTACCGGATAACAGGTCGCATAGGGTTCCGTGTATAATTCGATACGGTCGGTTCCCGTTTTAGCGGCCAGCTCAATATTGTCGAGCTCCGTCCCCACAAAAAGAGAAGTGCGGATGCCGTGAGAAGTGAAGGTGTCCACCAATTCGCTCAACTGCTCGAAGTGGGCTTTTACGTCCCAACCGGCATTGGAAGTTATGGCATCGGGAGCGTCCGGCACGAGCGTGACCTGTGTCGGTTTTACTTTCGTTACCAGGTCGATAAAATTATCGCAAGGATATCCTTCTATGTTAAACTCTGTTTTTATTTCCGGTTTCAAGGCATATACGTCGCTGTACCGGATGTGCCGTTCGTCCGGTCTGGGATGAACGGTAATCCCTTGTGCACCGAAAGCTTCACAGTCTAATGCCACTTTTAATACGTTTGGTACATTGCCACCGCGTGCGTTACGAATGGTTGCAACCTTGTTAATGTTTACACTTAAATTTGTCATCGTATATCGTTATATCTTTTTTCTTTCATTACATTTGCACAAAAGTATCGGCAAATTTAGCAGTATTTAGGGAATATACAGAAGAATGTTGGTGAAAGATTTCATAACGAAGGAATTTCCGGTGTTAAAAAGTTTTGACACGGGAGAGTATGCGTTGGCTTTAATGGATGATTTTAAATTGAAGCATCTGCCATTGTTGAATGAAAATATGTATAGGTGTTTGGTATCGGAAAAAGACCTGCTGGCAATGCCGAATCCGGCAGCGACTATCGGTGACCCGGTTTTGTTGTCGCCCAGTGTTCAGGAAAACACGCATATCCATGAGGCAATGGCTTTGATTACCCGATATCAGTTGAGTCTTCTTCCCGTTGTAAATCCTGAAGGAGAATATTTAGGCGCTATCACGCGTGACAAACTGATCGATATTCTGTCCGAGCTTTGTAGTGCGGAAGCTGCCGGGAGCGTGTTTGTGTTGGAGTTGATGCCGCAGGATTATTCGCTGACCGATATTGCCCGCCTGATCGAGGCAAACAATGCGCATGTCCTGAATTTGCTTTCTTACACGGATAAGGATACCGGACGGTTGCATCTGATTATCAAGATCGACCTTGAAGACGCTTCTCCTGTAATCCGTAGTTTCGAACGGTTTAACTATACAGTCCTTTATTACTTTATGGAAAAGGGAATGGTGGACGATCTGCTGCAACAGCGGATGGAAGAGTTAGTTCATTATATGAATATATAGGGAGTTGAAAGTTGAAAATTGAAAGTTATGAAGAAGATCGGGGTATTTGGCAGTGAATATCAGTCGGACAAGCAGCTTGTCATTAAGCGCTTGTTTGAAAAGCTGACTGCTTTGGAGGCTGAGGTTTATGTGGATCGTGATTTCTATCTTTTTCTTACGGATGCCTTGAACTATGAGCCTCCCGTATCCGGTATCCTGACCAGTGATGAGTTTAACCTGGATGTAGCTCTGAGTCTGGGTGGTGATGGTACTTTCCTGCGTACAGCTGCCCGTGTGAACAAACAGGATATCCCGATTCTGGGTATCAATACCGGGCGTCTCGGATTTCTGGCTGACGTTTCAAGCAATGACATTGAAGATACGCTGGACGAACTGTTCAAGAACTACTATAAGATAGAGGAACGCACTTTGTTGCGCCTTCATACCGAAGACCGGGTCTTCCACGGTTATAACTATGCCTTGAATGAGATCGCGATTCTGAAGCGCGACACCTCTTCCATGATAACGATCCATACATCGTTGAACGGCGAATACCTGACTTCTTACCAGGCTGACGGTTTGGTGATTTCTACTCCTACGGGTTCTACTGCCTATTCTATGAGTGTGAACGGGCCGATCATCATCCCGCAGAGCAAGAATCTGGTTTTAAGTCCGGTTGCCCCCCACTCCCTGAATGTACGCCCGTTGGTTATCCCGGATTCTTTCACGATCACTTTAGGGGTGGAAAGCCGGAACAAATATTTCCTGATTGCCCTTGACGGACGTTCCGAAATATTCCCGACCGGCATACAGCTACGGGTAAGCAAAGCCGATTATACGACAAAAGTGATTAAACGATATAATCATACCTTTTACCAGACGCTCCGCGAAAAACTGATGTGGGGAGCGGATGCACGGATGAAATAGAGATGAAAAACTATGTTTTGCAGCATGTTTTCGTTAAATCAGGTTAAATAAGCGAGATTTCCAAACGAATATATATGCTACATAACATAAAAGCTCTATATTTGCACTGTGTTTTTCATGGTATTAGATTTAAGGTTAACAATGAAGATTGGCTGTCCGTGATGGATAGCCTTTTTTTTGCCCAATATGAAATATTCTCATTCTGTTTCTTTTACCAATGGAAGAGTAAACCAAAAGGTCGATCCTTTTCCTAATGCGGAGTGCACGCCGATCTTTCCCCCTAATTTCTCAATGATGCTTTTGCTGATAGCCAATCCGAGCCCTGTCCCCTGTTTGTGTGCATTCAACTTGACAAACCGGTCGAATATGTTTTTACATTCTTCTGCACTGATTCCTATTCCCGTATCCGTGACAGAAACGTATATATTGTCTTCTTTTATTTGATAATCTAATTTTATTTCTCCTTCGGAGGTGAACTTAATGGCATTTGTCAGGAAATTGGAGATTACCTGTGTAATCCTCTTCGGATCAGAGTGTATTTGGATAGACGGTAAATTCCTATTGAAAGAAAAAAGCACATGATCCGGTATTTTTAGGGCATGGACGGTGTATATCTCTTCGCAGATTTCCTTAAAGTCAAAATTCTTCTTAGTGATATCGAATGTGCCGGATTCGATTTTCGAGAAATCGAGGATGTCGTTTATCAATTGAAGAAGGAGATCGCTGTTTGTGTTGATAATGTCGACAAAGAAATTCCGTTCGTCCTTATCTTCTTCCTCCATGTTGGCGATGATACTGGAAAAGCCGACGATTGCATTAAGGGGCGTACGTATTTCATGGCTCATATTTGCCAGAAACATGGATTTGAGCTTGTTTGCTTCTTGTGCTTTTGCAAGCTCCGCTTCCTTTTGCTGTTGCTCTCTTTCTATGCTACGCAATTTTTCCTGCATACTAACTTCGTTCGTGATGTCGGTCAGATAATAAAGTATCTTTTCCGGTTTCCCGTCTGCATTGTATTTATAAGGCTGTACATATGCTTTGACCCAGATATATTGGTCTTTAAACATACGCCTGTACTGGACACTGTATCCTTTGATTTCCCCTTCGATCAATCTCTCGAATTTCTGTTTCAGCACCCGCTCCCTGTCGTCGGGGTGTACAAGCCGGTAAAAGTCTTTCCGTGACTTAAGTATGCATTCCTTTAATTTGGAGGGTTTATCAGGATCGCGCAGTTCGAGATTTATAGTCATTTTATCCTCTTTGACATCATATTCCCACAAAAGGGAATCCCCGGATCCGATAACGGTTTTCAATTTGTTGAATAATTCATGGGTCTCCTCTACCTTCTTGTACTTTTCCGTTTCATCACTGAACATAAGGATATAACCATATATCCCCTCTTCAGGATTCCTTAAAGGAATACATTTGATGGAAAGGTGCAATGTCGTATTTTCTTTTTGAGGATCTATATGATAATATTCGTTCGTCTTTATATTATTGAATGCATAATCACAATAAAAAACGACTTCCTCCCCTTCCTTCAGCCGGGATATTTCATTGGCCGGGAAATTGGGGTTGCTAAACAGGTTTATGCCGATGATGTCCGTACGTTTTATCGCAAATAGCTGTTCGTCTGTTTCGTTCAGGTCGATCAGGTTGCCTTCCGCATCATATAATTCGACACCGATTGGTAGTTTCTGGTATAGAGAATTTAAACTCAATTCTTTTTCCATGCGATTTCGTTTGGGTCTTAAAATATTTTGTGTGTGTCTCTTTCTGCATTTTTGATTTTTATGCAAAGTTATAGTTGAAAATCAAAACGGAAAAGGACAAGAAGGGGAAAGTCTTGTTAAACATGGTTAATGTAATGACTTTTCCAAACAAAAACATATGCTGCATAACATAAAACCCTTATATTTGCACTGTGTTTTTCATGGTATTAGATTTAAGGTTAACAATGAAGATTGGCTGTCCGTGACGGATAGCCTTTTTTTTGCCCGTATGTGAAGGATTCGGGTATATTGGAAATAAAGTCTTACCTTTGTGTTGCAATTAATGGTAAAAGTCTGAGATATATGAAAAGAGTTTTCTGTCCCAAGTGTGATAATCAGTTAGCGTTCGATGAAACAAAATATCCGGAAGGCAAGGTATTGGCCTTTGTCTGCCCTCAATGCGGTTCCCAGTTTAAGATCAAGTTGGGACGTAAAGTGGTCCGTACCGAATCGGGCCAGGAGAAAGAGGTGAAGGAACCGGATTTTTCTTGCGGGTATATTACAGTAATCGAAAACACATTCGGGTTTAAACAGGAGTTGCCGCTTGTGATGGGTGATAATGTAATCGGACGCCGTAACAAAGATACGGACGGTGTCGATCTGCCTATCATTACCAGCGATCCCAGTATGGGGCGTAAGCATTGTGTGATAAATGTAAAAGAAGATAAAGAGGGAAAGTTAATTTATACATTACGCGATTTTCCCAGTCTTACCGGAACATTCCTGCGTAGCGTAATCCTGGGTAAGAAAGAACAGGTACGGATTGAAGAGGGAGCGGTGGTGACGATCGGGGCTACTACATTTATTCTTCATGTGCCGGGAGGGGAAGAAGTTTAATCTTAGATACTGACCGGAGCGAAACAAGCCTCTTATACCAGGGGCGATAAGGGAGATAGGGGGAAATTTGGCGTAGGTTTCGGGAGATATCGATATAAGAAACCCATTTCAACTCCGGTCCAGTACACTAAGAATGAAAATCATTATTCATGTTTTTTGTTTTAGACTTCGACAATAAAACAACTCATTTCCGATTTGGCTCACGGTCTTTTACGTAAAGATCCAAAAAGAGTTTAAACAAAAGTTTTATTAACTATGGTTAAATACGGCTTAAATAGTTAGATCTTAGTGTCTAACGTTTGTGTGCTGTTAAAATGTTAATGTTAAATCGGATATTTTGATCAATCCTTCTACCGGATCTCTTTTTTATATGTACTTTTGTAACCGAAAGAGGCAATAAGGTTAATTAATGGAACAGAACAGGGTGCAGTCCACAACCGGAATTACTTTCCGCGTATTGGTGGCATTAAGTATTTGTCATTGTTTCAATGACACGTTGCAGTCCGTTATCTCGGCTGTATATCCGCTATTCAAAGAAGATTTAGGATTGAGCTTTGCCCAAATCGGGTTGATCACGCTTGTGTATCAGTCGGCGGCATCCGTTTGCCAGCCGTTGACAGGGTTATTTTTCGACAGATGGCCTTCGGCATGGTCGTTGCCGACGGGGATGAGCTTTACGTTGGTGGGGCTGCTAAGCCTGGCATTTGCCAATACACTATCGGTCGTATTGTGTTCGGTTGCGTTGGTAGGGATCGGGTCTTCGGTCTTTCATCCGGAGGCATCCCGGTTGACCTCGCTGGCGTCGGGCGGTAAGCGGGGACTGGCGCAGTCGCTGTTTCAGGTCGGGGGTAACCTGGGCGGATCGTTGGGGCCATTGTTAGCTGCAGTACTCGTCGCTCCCTACGGACGGAGACATATCGCGTTGTTCTCGATCCTGGCATTCGTAGCGATAATGGTGATGATACCTATCGGTCATTGGTATAAACGGTTGTTGCTCCGGATGAAGAGAGAGGAAGGAGGAGCGGCCCATACGCATATTCAGATGCCGCTGCCGATGGGGAAGACGATATTCTCCATTTCAATCCTGCTTGTTCTGATCTTCAGTAAATACATTTATATGGCAAGCCTGAACAGCTATTATACTTTCTACCTGATCCATAAGTTCGGTGTCAGCGTGCAGGCTTCACAACTTTATTTGTTTGTCTTCCTGATTGCTACGGCTATCGGTACACTGATGGGCGGCCCGATCGGTGACAAGGTAGGACGGAAATACGTCATTTGGGCTTCTATTCTCGGTGCGGCACCCTTCTCGCTAATCATGCCTCATGTAGACAACCTCTTCCTGACGGCAGTCCTTAGTTTTTGTGTCGGGTTGACTTTGTCGTCTGCTTTCCCCGCAATATTGGTATATGCACAAGAGTTATTACCTTATAAATTAGGATTGATCTCCGGCCTGTTTTTCGGATTTGCTTTCGGGGTGGCGGGGATCGCATCGGCCGTATTAGGGAATCTGGCTGACCATTATGGAATAGAAGCGGTCTACAATGTCTGTGGCTATATGCCGCTGATCGGACTGGTCACCTGGTTCCTGCCTGACCTAAAAAGGAAACGATAGAAACAGGGGAACAATAAAGGCGATCGCCTTGTTATAGATCATAATTTCGCACAAACTAAATTTAGACGCACTTATGATTTATAACTTTACGCACTTCGGCATCGTCCTGCTGTCGCTTCTTCCTGCCTTTGCCTCTGCACAGACCGAGACGGTGGAACTATCGCTGGAGCAATCCCTTACCCTACTGCAAAGCGGGAACAGGAGCCTGAAAATAGCCGGAAAGGAGGTGGAGATGGCGAAGAACGAACATCAGAAACTAAATGCCTTCTGGTATCCTTCGGTCAGTGCTTCGGGCGCTTATGTGCATATGTCGAACCCTGTCGAGGTACGCCAACCCCTGAACCAGTTCACCGATCCAGCTAAAGAGTATATCCATTCGATCATCCCGGATGACCAGCTGATCTCCTCCCTTCTCGACAAGATCGGACAGAACACGTTGAC
The DNA here is from genome assembly GCF_003363715.1 of Parabacteroides acidifaciens. GTDB lineage: Bacteria > Bacteroidota > Bacteroidia > Bacteroidales > Tannerellaceae > Parabacteroides > Parabacteroides acidifaciens. Next base: position 14,400 of record NZ_QREV01000060.1, on the reverse strand, counting down.
GCTGCCTCTCGTCTCGCAGAACATCACGTCGATCGATGCCAGCCTGACCTGGCCCATCTTTACAGGCGGCAAACGCATCTATGCCAGTAAAATCGGCAAGACACTCGTCTCTGTAGCCGAGGTCAACCGTGAACAGGTCGGCGCTACCGAACAGGCCAAACTGATCGAATGCTACTTCGGCCTGCGCCTCGGCCAACGTGTCGTGGAGGTGAAAGCAGAAACCTACAATTCCCTGCAAACCCATTACGAACAAGCCCTGAAACTGGAACAGCAAGGTATGATCAACCGCGCCGAACGCCTCGTCGCCCAGGTTAGCATGGAAGAGGCGAAGCGCGAACTCGAATCCGCCCGGAAAGACCTCGATGTGGCCGCCCAGGCACTGAAGAGCCTGATCAACATAGAAGACGGCAAGGATATCCATACGACAACATCCCTTTTCATCAACGAAAACGTTCCCTCCGCCGGTTATTTCAAGGAGATGATTCCTTACAACAACTATCTCGTCAACCAACTGAAGCTGCAGGAGAACATCGCCGACAACCAGCTGAAGATCGGCCGGACAGGCTACCTCCCCAACATCGCGTTGATCGGCAAGCAGACTCTTTATGCAGACGGACTGGATAAATACCTGATGCCCCGTACGATGATCGGTGTCGGTTTCACCTGGAATATCTTTGACGGCCTCGATCGCGAGAAGCGCATCCGGCAGGCACGCCTCACCAGCCAGTCTCTGGCGATTGGCAAAGACAAGGCCGTGACCGACCTGCAGGTAGGCGTGGATAAGTTCTATACCCAGATGCAGAACGCAATGGACAATGTCAAAGCGCTGAACACGACGCTCGAGATGAGCACCGAACTGGTCCGCATCCGTGAGAAATCGTTCAAGGAAGGTATGGCTACCTCTTCCGATGTGGTGGACGCCGAAGTGATGCTCTCGAAAGTCAAGACCGCCTTCCTGCTCGCCTACTACCAGTACGACGTGGCGCTTGCCAACCTGCTCTCCCTTTGTGGCATTCCCGAAGCTTTCCACCAATACCGGATGGATGGCAAAACAGAGATATTATAACAATAAAACCGTATAGTCATGGATAAAACGAAGAAATACCTGACGGTCGCCTTTCTTGTGGTGCTGGTCGCCGTCATCCTTATATCCTTTGCAGGTATGATACTGCTTAGGAACAAACCTGTGATCCTGCAAGGAGAAATCGAAGCAACCGAGATACGCATCTCCGGGAAACTGCCCGGCCGTATCGACACATTCCTGGTGGAAGAAGGCCAGTGGGTCAAGGCGGGCGACACCCTTGTCGTCATCAACAGCCCCGAAGCACTCGCCAAATACCAACAGGTGAACGCCCTCGAGAATATCGCCCGTTTCCAACACCAGAAGGTGGATGAGGGAACGCGTAAGCAGATCATTGCCACCGCCCAGCAGCTCTGGAACAAATCCAAATCGGACCTGGAACTGGCAAAGACAACCTATACCCGCATCGAAGCCCTGTACCGAGACAGTGTTGTCACCTCCCAACGGCGCGATGAGGTGAAGGCCCTGTACGATGCCGCCCTTGCCGGAGAACGGGCTGCCTGGAACCAATACCAACTGGCTCTCGACGGTGCACAGATACAGGATAAGGAGAGTGCCCGTTCCTTAGTGAACGCAGCTAAAGGCTCTGTCGAAGAGGTAGCCGCCCTCCTTCAGGATGCCCGCTTGACAGCTCCCGAATCCGGCCAGATCTCGACAATCTTCCCCAAACGGGGGGAACTTGTTGGAGCAGGGATGCCTATTATGAACTTGATCGTGCTCGATGATGTACATGTCGTCCTGAATGTCCGCGAAGACCGCCTGCCTTTCTTCCGGATGGGCGGGACGTTTACGGCCGATGTCCCGGCAATCGACAAGAAAGGTATCGAATTCCGGATTAACTATATCAGCCCCTTGGGCAGCTTCGCCACCTGGAAATCAACCAAGCAGACAGGAAGCTATGACTTGAAGACGTTCGAGGTGCATGCCCTGCCTGTTGGCAAGGTAGAAGGCCTGCGGCCCGGAATGTCGGTACTGGTTGATTTAAAAGATATAGATAAAACAGGTAAAAGATGATTTCAAACAAACATAACGCCTTTCAATCCGTCCTCCGCCGGGAACTCGACCGGATGGTGTCGCGCCGTCTTTACTTCGGGGTGTGCATTGTGCTGCCGCTGTTTTGTATCTTCTTTATGTCCACGATCTTTGGAAACGGGCAGATGGAGAATATCCCTGTAGGCATTGTCGACCAGGATGAGACAGTCCTCTCCCGTGAAGTCGTCCGGCAAGTGGAGGCAGTCCCGACTTTTAAGGTCACAAAACATTATGCAGATCAAGAGGCAGCCCGCCGCGCAACCCAGACGAAAGAGATATACGGCTATCTCGTCATCCCCAACAATTTTGAAGCGGATGCCACCGCCGGGCGCGAGGCGACCTTGGCCTATTACTACCATTACGCCCTTCTTAGTGTCGGCGGCGAGGTGCACGGCGCTTTCGAAACCGTGCTCCGTCAGATATCCACCGGACCGATCGTGATGCAGGCCACAGCCTTAGGGATCGATGAAGAGCAGATTACGACCTTTCTCGTCCCCGTCCGTGCCAGCAACCATCCCCTGTTCAATCCTGACCTGGACTACTCGATCTACTTGAGCAACCCCTTTTTCTTTATCTTCTTCCAGGTCATTATCCTGCTGACCACAGTCTATGCTGTCGGCAGCGAGATCAAGTTCGGGACCGGACGCGAGTGGCTCTCGGCGGCAGGCGGCAATATAGTGGTGGCGGTAGGCGGAAAACTACTGCCTTATACCGTCATTTTTAGCCTGATGAGTATCTTGGCAAATTACGTGATGTTCGGTGTCATGCACATCCCTTTCAGCTGTGGCTTCTGGCCGCTTAACGGAACGGCGATTCTGTTTGTCATCTCCACGCAAGCCCTCGGCCTGTTTATCTTTTCCCTCTTTCCCGCGCTTAGTCTGATTATCAGTATTGTGTCGATGGTAGGATCGCTCGGGGCAACGCTTTCCGGAGTAACCTTTCCTGCGCCTTCGATGTATGCGCCGGTCTATTACACCTCATACCTGTTCCCCGTCCGCCACTTTACCGAAATCTATCAGAACCTCCTTTATGGAGATTATGGCTTTGCCTATACATGGGTCAACTTCGCAGCACTCGCGGCCTTTCTGCTTCCGGCGCTGTTATTATTGCCTCGGCTGAAGAAAGCGGTTCTTTCACCCAAGTGGGCGTTGCCGGTCGAAAGCTGGTCCTGGAATACCGATAACACGAATAAATAGAGATGAATATGAAATTACTATCTATCATACGCGAAGAGTTCAAGACGATTGCCGGCAGTTTTGCCATCCTGCTCGTACTGATGGGCGGCATATTCATGTACGGATTATTGTATAATTATATGTATGCCCCGGACCTGGTGCGCAAAGTCCCGGTTGCCGTTGTCGACCGTTCCCATAGCGAACTGAGCCGCAAATATGTCCGCCTGCTGAATGCCACCCCACAGGTCAATATCGTGACAACAAGCGTCGAATACCCCGAAGCCCGCGATATGATGAAACAAGACCTCGTGGCTGGCATCCTGTATCTCCCGGAAGACTTCGAGGATCGTGTCGGCAGGGGTGAGCAGTCCATCTTTATTGTCTACGAATCGACGAGTGCCTTCCTCTATTACCTTGCCCTCCAGGAAGCCAGTGCCTCGTCCATGCTGGCTTTGAATGATGATTACCGGCCGGAGATGCTTGTCTTTCTCCCCAGCCAGTCAGCCGCGAAACTGTCGGCAGCTCAGGCGGTCAGCGTCGTGGGTACAGCCCTCTACAATCCGACCAAAGGTTACGGCACTTACCTGATACCTGCCGTCCTTATCGTTATCATGTTCCAGACCCTCCTTATGGTCATCGGCATGGTGAGCGGTGACGAACGGCACAGCGGCTCGATCGTCCGTTTGGCCGGAACACCCGTTAATCTCTCCTTCGGACAGATGGCGCAGGTGGTGATCGGGAAAACGTTTGTCTATGGCATCCTTTATGCTGTCTTCGCCCTCTTCCTCCTGGGACTGATCCCTTATATGTTCGGGCTTCCAGATATCGGGCACCCCCTATATATTATTATGTTGATGATCCCTTTCTTGATGGCCACCAGCTTCTTCGGGCTGACTGCCTCACTCTTTTTCACCGATGGTGATGCTCCCTTATTAATGATCGCTTTCTTTTCCGTCGGCCTGATCTTTCTCTCCGGTGTTTCCTATCCATTGGAACTGATGCCCTGGTACTGGAAGCTCACGCACTACCTGATCCCGGCAGCCCCGGCCACAATGGCATACGTCAAACTGAACTCGATGGGTGCCTCAATGGTAGAAATACAGTCGGAATACATAACTCTTTGGGTACAGTGCATCTTCTATTTCATCACAGCCTGCCTTGTCTACCGGTATAATATCCGGAAAGCGGGATGTTTTGGACAAAAGAACATAAGAACAAATTAAGTACTGCAATACCATTTTACAGGCGATCTCGGCATTACATATTTTTTAACCATTACAGAAATAAAAGGCTTCCAAGCTATTAGAAACAAATATCACGCTAAAGACAGAAAAGCGCTTGCTTTGTAAAAAATAATATCTACTTTTGCACCCGGGTAAGTCCTACACGGCATGCTCCCTCGGAATCCCCCAGGGCTTGACCGCAGCAAGGGTACTTGGTTGTAGCGGCGCGATGTAGTAAGCTTACCCACCTGCCTCTTTAGCTCAGTTGGCCAGAGCACGTGATTTGTAATCTCGGGGTCGTTGGTTCGAATCCGACAAGAGGCTCAAAAGAATTGACAAGTAGAAATTGTCAATTGTCAGGTAATAAGAAGAGGAAGTTTTATGAAGAAGCTTCCTCTTTTTTATTTATATCGTATTGCATATTCTCGCAAAAGGATTAATTTTGCTGATGAGAACATAAAAACAGCATTGTCATGGAAGAGAATAAAGGTTTACTGTTGAAAAGTGCGATGTCTTATGGCTTGGCTATGGGAATCTTTTGGGTAATCAAATATCTGTTCCTTATTTTCGGATATTCCATCCCGGCACTCATCTATATATATGAACTATTATGCATTGCCGTCCCCTTTATCGCCTACTACATGACTAAACGCTACCGGCAGGATATCGGTGGGAATATCAGTTTTTTCCATGCCTGGCGATTCGGGATCATGCTGTACTTCTTTGCGGCATTAATCGTTTCGATCGAACATTTCATCTTCTTCCAGTTTATCGCTCCGCCCGACTTCATCAGCAACACGATGAACCAGGCAATGATTGCACTAAAGAATGCAAATGTCAGCAGTGAAGTGATCGACGCAATCAGCCGTACCAACTTCACTCCTATCCATATGGCTATTCAAGGTATTTTCAATAATATATTTTACGGAATCATACTATCCGTACCGGTAGCAGCGCTGGTCTGCCGCAAGCAAACAGCAGGTCCGGTGCCGGAAGAACAATAAGAAGCAAATAAAAACAAATAATGGACATATCAGTAGTTATACCACTGTACAATGAAGCCGAGTCTCTACCCGAATTGTTTGCATGGATAGAGCGGGTGATGAAAGAACATAATTTCAGTTACGAAGTAATCTTTATTAACGACGGGAGTACGGACAACTCTTGGGAAGTGATAGAATCATTAAAGAGTAAAGCGCCCGATGTGGTACGGGCTGTCAAATTCCGCCGCAACTACGGAAAATCCCCCGGTTTGAACTGCGGTTTCCGCTTGGCTACGGGAGACGTGGTCATCACAATGGATGCCGACCTGCAGGATAGCCCCGACGAGATACCGGAACTGTACCGGATGATCACCGAAGACGGCTACGACCTGGTATCCGGCTGGAAAAAGAAACGGTACGACCCGCTGACAAAGACGATCCCGACCAAACTGTTCAATGCGACCGCACGTAAATTCTCAGGCATCAAGAACCTGCACGATTTCAACTGCGGACTGAAAGCCTACAAGAATATCGTGATCAAAAATATCGAGGTGTATAACGATATGCACCGCTATATCCCCTATCTGGCCAAGATTGCCGGATTCAACAAGATCGGCGAGAAAGTAGTGCAGCACCAGGCACGGAAATACGGAACGACCAAGTTCGGGCTGGACCGCTTTGTCAACGGTTACCTGGACCTGATCACACTGTGGTTCACGTCCAAGTTCGGCAAGAAGCCGATGCACTTCTTCGGGTTATGGGGAAGCGTCATGTTCTTTATCGGTTTCGTAGCACTGGTAATCGTGCTAAGTGCGAAGCTGATCTCTATCTGTTCCGGCGAATTGAGGCCGTTGGTAACCAATTCACCCTATTTCTACATCTCCCTGACCGCAATGATAGTCGGAACCCAACTGTTTCTGGCCGGATTCATCGGAGAACTGATATCAAGGGATTCACCGAACAGGAACAAATACAAAATAGAAACAGAGATATGATTGTCTTATGTCATTTATAGAAATAGTATTACTGGCTGTGGGATTGTCGATGGACAGTCTCGCAGTTTCTGTTACTGGAGGGGCTCTTATACAAAACTATAAACATCGCCACATGCTGAAGATCGGCTGTGTGATGGGAGTTTTTCAGGCCGGCATGACCCTTGCAGGGTATCTGGCGGGCATGAGCTTCAAGAAATATATCACGGCATTCGACCACTGGATCGCATTCTTGCTGTTGCTCTACCTGGGAAGCAAAATGATATATGAAAGCACCCGGGAGAAAGAAGAAGACAGCAAGACAAACCCACTGTGCTACAAGACACTCTGCGGCTTGGGCATTGCGACAAGCATCGATGCACTGGCTGTCGGCATCTCGCTGGCCTGTCTGGAATCAGCCATCGCACTGGAGGCACTGACTATCGGCGTAGTCACATTCCTGATCTCGGCGTTCGGCGTTTACTTCGGTAACCATTTCGGCCGTAAGATCAACCTCAAGCTGGACTTGATCGGCGGCCTGATACTCATCGCTATCGGCACCAAGATACTGATCGAGCATCTCTATTTCAACGGATAATAATAGCCGGCAACGCTATATATCCGGACCTGCTATCAGACATTGTAAAAATATATACCATGAAAAGCCAACAATTACGTAAATTAGCTCCCGAACTGGATTCGCTCCGGTTAGGAAGCGGATGGAGCATCGAAGACCTCGGTAAGTCGCAAATCATCGTGGAAAGCAGCTACGGACACAGCCATCCCGGCAGCGCCCACCTCGACCAGCTGGTCACCGAAGCCGGCAAAGGCGTGAACGACGGAGGAGGCCGGGCCGCCAACTACTACGTGACCGATATCTGCGACGGGGAAGCACAAGGACACGACGGCATGAACTTCTCGCTCGTCTCCCGCGACATCATGGCCGCCATGATGGAAATCCATGTAAAAGCAACCCCCTTCGACGCAGGCGTCTACATCGCCAGCTGCGATAAATCCGTTCCCGCCCACCTGATGGCGATCGCACGGTTGGATATGCCCGCCGTCTTCATACCGGGAGGCATCATGAAAGCCGGCCCGAACCTGCTCACCCTCGAACAGATCGGCACCTACAGCGCCCAATACGAACGGAAGGAGATCAGTGAAGAGCAATTCATGGTCTATAAACGGGATGCCTGCCCCGAATGCGGCGCCTGCTCCTTTATGGGGACGGCCTCCACGATGCAGGTCATGGCCGAAGCATTGGGGATCGCCCTGCCGGGTTCAGCCCTGATCCCGACACAAATCCACTACCTGAAAGAGATGGCCCGCCAAGCCGGCTACCGGGCGACCGAACTGGCCAAAGAGGACCTGAAGCCATCAGACATCATGACACGCAAGGCATTCGAGAATGCCATCATGGTACACGCCGCCATAGCCGGTTCGAGCAACAGCCTCCTGCACCTGCCGGCAATCGCCCACGAATTAGGTATCCAACTGCCCCCGGAACTGTTCGACGAGATCCACCGCAAGATCCCGTTCCTGCTCAACATCCGTCCCAGCGGTTTCTGGCCGGGCGAATATTTCTGGTATGCAGGCGGCGTCCCTGCCATCATGGAAGAGATCAAAGAATTCCTGCATCTGGACGTACTGACCGTAACGGGCAAAACGTTAGGTGAAAACCTCGACACCCTGAAGCAAAGCGGCTTCTACGAAGGATGCCGTAAATACCTGCAGGCCCTCGGCGTAAAAATATCCGACATCATCAAACCCCTCGATAACCCGATCCGGGCACAAGGCGCCATCGCCATCCTGACAGGCAACCTCGCACCGGAAGGTGCCGTCGTCAAACATGCTGCCATCTCGCCCAAACTGATGCAGGCAACCTTGAAAGCACACGTATTCGATTGCGAAGAAGACGCCCTCCAAGCCGTACTGACCAAAGACATCCAGCCGGGCGAAGCCGTCTTCATCCGCTACGAAGGACCCAAAGGAAGCGGTATGCCCGAAATGTTCTACACGACAGAGGCCATTGCCTCCGACCCCGAACTGATCGAAACAATCGCCCTGATCACAGACGGACGCTTTTCGGGTGCCACGCGCGGCCCTGCCATCGGCCATGTCTCCCCCGAAGCCTCAGAGGGCGGCCCCATCGCCCTGGTGGAAGACGGCGACCTGATCCGTATCGACATCCCCGCCCGCAGGCTCGACATTACCGGAACCGGCGGCATCCCCAAAAGCCCCGAAGAGATGGAAGCAATCCTCTCCGAACGGCGTGCGAATTGGGTGCAACCCGCTCCACGCTTCAACACTGGTATTCTGAGTATTTTCACCCGCAACAGCGTTTCGCCGATGAAGGGTGCTTATATGGAGGATACCCGCCATGGCTGATCCAGCAACTTTACTGTTAGTCACGGTACTGGCAATCGGACTGTTGCTTGTACTGGTATTATGGATCAAACTGCATCCCTTCCTCTCGCTGCTGATCACGGCCATGTTCTTAGGTATCGCCTCCGGCATGCCGTTAGGGAAGGTGACCGACTCCATCCAAAGCGGTCTGGGCGGGACATTGGGCTTTGTGGCAACAGTTGTCGGCATCGGCAGCATCTTCGGCCAGATACTCGAAGCATCCGGCGGGACGGAGGCCATAGCCAAGACACTGATCCGCCGTTTCGGGAAAGAGAAGGCGCATTGGAGCTTGTCGTTCGCCGGATTCCTGATTGCGATCCCCGTATTCTTCGATGTGGGCTTCATCATCCTCGTACCGGTCGTCTATGCATTGGCGAAAGACACCAAGAAATCGACTTTATTCTATGCCATTCCCCTGCTGGCGGGGTTAGCTGTGACACATACGTTTATCCCGCCTACGCCCGGTCCGGTGGCGGTTGCCGATATGTTAGGGGCCGACTTGGGATGGGTGATCCTGGTCGGGGCGATCATCGGTTTGCCTGTTGCCATCATAGCGGGTCCCTTGTTCGGAAAATATATAGGGAACAAGATATATGTCGCGCCGCCGCCCCACGTGATGGAAGAGTTGGAGAAAGGGGATCGGGCGGACGAAGCCCATTCCCTCCCCTCCTTCGGCATGGTGTCTGCCATTATCGGCATCCCGCTGTTCCTGATGGTGATTAAATCGATGGTCGAACTGTTTATCAAGCTGGGATATATGGGGAAAGGAATCTTCTACGAAGTGACCTCTTTCCTGGGGCATCCGTTCACGGCGCTGATCCTTGCGACACTGATCGCCGCCTGGTTATTGGGCACACGGCGGGGCTACACCCGTAAAGAGCTGCTCGACATCAGTACGAAGGCACTGGCTCCGGCGGGCATGATTATCCTGATTATCGGTTCGGGAGGAGCATTCAAACAAATGTTGATCGACAGCGGCGTCGGCGATGTACTGGCACAACTGATCTCAAGGACGCAGTTCCCGCCGATCATACTCGCCTTTATCATTGCAGCGGCAGTCCGTATCATCCTGGGCTCTGCCACAGTCTCGATGATTACGGCAGCCGGGATTGTCGGCCCTATACTGAGTGCCTATAGCCTTTCGGATATGCATTGCGCCTTGATTGTGATCTCGATCGCCTCCGGCGCCACCATCCTCTCGCACGTCAACGACAGCGGCTTCTGGCTGGTCGGCAAATACTTGGGGCTGACAGAGGTCCAAACACTCAAATCATGGACAGTCATGGAAACGATCATCGCGTTAGGGGGATTCGGGTTGGCTTTGGTGTTGAGTTTGTTTGTTTAAGAATATAGGGATGAAACTTGTTTCTTCATCCATGTCCGCACATTATTAAAACATTCTTCAGCGGTCATAAACGGCCCCTGTTCGATCTCATGGATATGGTCCCAGAGTTCCTCTTGGGTAACATGGAAAGGTTTGTTGGGGTTCCAGTTGTCATGATTGGATAAGGCTTGGCTTTTCCGTACCCGGCCGGTTTTGGCGGGCTGGTTGACTTTGGGCGTAAGGTTACTTAATTTTGTCATAGTTGTAATTTGTTATAAATTTAATGTATGGACAAAGATAGGGATTTAATTGGAATATAGGGAGGGTTGGACAAAAGAACATAAGAACAAATGATGATTTAACGGTCTGTAGAGATGCACGGCCGTGCATCTCTACAGACCGCAAAATCATCCTCTACCTGATCACCACCTTATACGTCCTGCCGTCCACCCGGACGAGATACAAGCCGGCGGGGAGGCGGTGTTCCGTGCTGCCGGTGGTGCGCTGTTGTTTCAACAGGTGGCCGGTAAGAGTGTAGACGGAAAGCGTTTCTTCTTTCGGGGTGTATATATATAAGGTAGAGCCGAGGGCCTTTACCTGTACTTCGCCGTTGATGGCGGCGTTGGCCGTCGGATCGTCGTTGGGGAAAACGCCGGTGATGCTGACGGTGATGTCTTCCTCTACGTTCCGTATCCGATAGCGCCCGGCGATGTCCGGCGTGAGCGTCTCGCCACGGTTAGTGGTGACGACGGGGACGGACAGATCGTAACCGGCGTCGAGCGTCAGGGTAAACGAGAAGTCGTAGCCTTCCTCTACCGTGTGGCCACCCGGCTTCCGGTTGAGGATCACCCCTTCGACTTCGGGGAGGGTGACGGTATAGTAATTGCTAACGACGGGCGGGATGTAAGGCTTGCCCTTCAATTCGAAGGAGATACTGGAAGTCTCCGTATTCCCGGCAACATCCGTAACAGTCAGTTCCATCTGATGCTGCCCTGCCTTGTCGGTTACCGTAAAGCTCTCTTCAGCCTTTCCGCCTACACTATTGTTTTCCACCTTATTACTGCTGTTACCATCCAGCGTATAGCTGTAGGAAGCGATGCCGCTTGTGGCATCCGTCAGGGTGAAGGTTGCTTTCAGGTAGTCGATTACCGGAGCGCCGCCTTTCAGGGCAGGAAGGGTGGCGTCGTACTTCACATCCCTGGTCTTCTCGTAGACGGTCTGCGTGGTGGTGCGGCGCAGGTTGTAGCGGACGGTGCTCACTCCTTCAGTCGCGTAGGTGAAGAAGTTGCCATACGTCGGGTCGGCCTTCAGTTCGCTGCCTGCGAGTGCGATCTCGAAGCCGGCAGGGGCGTTGAAGATGATGCCGCCTTCGGTCTTAAACCAGCCGTTATTGCCGTCCGGGGTAAGCGCAATGCCGAGATAAGTAGCCTTTACGCCTTCAAGGAATTTCAGGTCATAAGTCTTTGCACTCTCTTCCGTCAAGGCAAGCGTGCCCTGGCCGATAACGCCATTACTGAGACTAAGCGCGCCGTCGTCCTTGAACGCCACATCCTTGCCATCTATCGCCCCGTATATCTCATACCCGATCGTCTCCCCTTCATCGAGAACCTGTCCCTCCGTAGGGGCGACGGTCAAAGGGGCTTTGTTTATAGTAAAAGTAAGCTCCAAAGGATCACCTGTAAGCCATTTATTCTTCCTGGCTGTAACCCTGATCTTGCCTGTTCCGATATCGGTGTTCTCTGAATACGACACACCATAAACTCCTTCAGACTCAAGTCTCCCCTTCAACGTCACCACCGGCTCTATCGCCTTGCCGGTATAAACAGTATCCTTTTTATAGATGAACATATCTGCGATATCTTTCAATTCAAGCGTTGTTACTACGCTGTTGCTGCCGGGAGTCCCGGTGAAAGTCCCTTTATTCAAAATAATCCCGTTATTCGTCAGCGTCCCATCCGAACAAACAATCGTCCCCTGGTTCACCATAAGCACACTCTTCGGCACCGTCAGCGTCTTGCCGGCCTCTACCGTCAAAGTAAAACCTTGGGGTATGACCACACTCTCATGCAAGGTTACCTCATTTCCATAAACCTTGCCGGTATGACCCTTAAACACGATGCCTTGCCATTTAGTCTCGTCTGTTGTGCCGCTTATCCCGGCGTTATCATCTTTTTTTGCGTTATAGGCAAAGACAACCGCATTATCCGTGATTTCCACTGTTGTATTGGTTCCTCCTATAGGGGCTGTGTTGGCTTCGTCAATGGCATATGCATCCACCACTCCTCCGGAGATACTGATTTTACCACCAGTGCCTTCGCTTCCTGAACCGAGAGTCGGAATGGAGGAGTCAGCGTTTCCTGCCGTTCTTACCAGACCTCCCGTAATGGTAATCTCCCCGGCACCGCCACCCTTGCCGCCTCCAATAACAGCAGCGTACGAAGAGCCTTGTGCGTTGATATACCCCCCATCGATTGTTATCTTTCCCCCATCGCAACCTTCGCCACCACCGACAAAGGCGCCTGTTGAACCACCAGCTGTTGTGCTCTTCATTATTTTTCCACCCTTAATTATTATTTCACCCGTATTGGGGGCAGAACTTCCAGCACCTGCACCAATCCCAGCTCCGGAACCGGAACCAAAAGTATTTATAAATAGACTACCATCCTCAATTATTATTTTGCCACAGTGTTCACCTTTGTTACCACCAATAGCAGCTCCTTCCTGGGAGACAGTCAATAGCGTTCCCTCCCCTTTAATAGTCAGAGTTGCACCAGGCGGGACATGCAATGTAGCCTTATCCGTAGCAACGCCACTCTGATAATCTCCCAACGTGTTTCTCCCGGCAAGGGAAAGAGTCAATTCTACGCCTTCAGACAGGGAAAGGATGGAATGATCCGTACCTGCGTTAGTGGCTTTTACGCCATTCAGCGTAATCGTATGCGTCCCACTTTTGACATCAATCATATTTGTAGTGGCGTCGTTCGGATCGCTCTGTGTAATCACATAGCTGCCTGTAAACTTCGTTTCCTCCAAGGTCGTTCCTTGTGTAGTATTCTGTGTGTATCCTGTTTCGGTTATCGTAATGTGTCCTTTGGTTAAATCGAGCGTTGTGGTTCTTTCCTGTCCGTAAATATAAGTTGTAAAAAGCAGGGTGAGTACGGTAAGTAATGTTGCTCTCATTGTTTTATATGCTTAATGATGATTTGTTATAATTCGTAATCGGGTGGTAGTGCTTACCACTAATCGCACCCGATTGGTTAGAAGTAATCGCACCCGATTAGTGGTAAGCAATCGCATACGATTAGTTATAAGTAATCGCACCCTCCTACAAAATGCCGGGGCGTTCTACTCCGCTATCCGGAGTGCCGTCGGTACATTTCAACTGCTTGCCGCTAAACTCGATGCGAGGCGCTTTAAGCTGTATGGCGCGATTGGTGTTTGCCCCTGCCTGTGTGATATGCACCAACTGATACATACTGCTGAGCTTCAACCCGCCGGGCACCATGAACATAAGGCGTTTCGGTTCGTTGTTGAGGACGACGGTTGCTTTGATGCGGGTGTCGTCCGCAGCGCCCACTTCCTGGATGTAGATGCCGACCGACTCGTCGTCGCCTTTCAAGGCGAGGTTGACGCCTTTGACTTCGAGCACCTGGCCGGAGGTGAGGCTCTTGTTCACTTCGCCGTTGACGGTGTTGATGATGGTGTCCATCTGGGCGTAATGCTGTGCCGGGCCCATGTTTTCGACCATTGTTTCCAACATCGCCTTGCGGACGTCGGGACCGACCGACATCGAGGCGGTCACTTCGTGCTTGGGCCGCGTGAACGGCTCGTTGGCGGAGTTGAAGACGCCTTTCACGCCGAAGCGGAGGGTGAAGTAGTCGAAGTTAATGTTGTTGCCCATCAACCCCATCTCGATACCCTTCTCGGCGATGAGACGGAAGTTACGGATGAGTTGCTCTTTCGATTCGGTCGTGGTGCCGTCTTGCACAACGAGCTGTGCGACGTCATCCAAACCGTAACTCATGCCGCCGATAATACTGAGCGTATAATCGTTTTCGTCGTCTGTCAGGTTATTCGGATTCGTGTTACCCCGAAGCTTGCCTGGCTTTACTTTTTTTGCCATGATTGTTTGTTTTAAATTGATATTAGGAATTATGTTCTCTTATAAAATGACTAATGAAAACGTACGTTTATTTTAGTCATTT
>NZ_QREV01000006.1 GCF_003363715.1 Parabacteroides acidifaciens | reverse complement strand
AGGTTTTAATCTTTGTTATGTAAATTGAGTTTAGTTATAATTGTTTAATCTGTAAACTGATTTCAGGAAAGGTCACGGTTTGGAGAAGTAGAGGGTGCATTCGGTATAAAACCACGATGAATTCATATAAAAGCATGGGGTGCAAATTGTCCACAGGCGTCAAATTGTCTACTTATAGTGCAAATCAACTATTTAATGCTTCAATTTGTTTACTTAAAAGGGAGATATATTATGTTGGATAAAATTCAGTTTTTACTAAGTCTACAGATCATCGGGTTCTGTGTTTTTGGCGGGACAACTCTTTTGCTCCGTGCAGGGGAAAACCGTGCAAAAAAGATACTGGGCTGGGGGATGTATTCGTGGGCTATCATGGCTGTCGTAAGACTGTCTGTCAATCTTTATCTCCATGAAGCGAAGGAGGCTTTTCATCCGGATGTATTGATAATAGGGGCTTTGGTTACGGCGACGTTAGCTTGTTACGTCATTGAAGTGCTGCGGCCGGGTTATCTGACTTGCCGGCGCTTCCTTGTCTTTATCAGTCCGGTTGTTGTCGGCGGTTTGGCTTATCTGGCTTACCGTTTGTCGGGAGGGGAAATCCATACATATTATTCGCTGGAGGAAGTGTTCGAGTTTTTTAATATGGACGTTTTGCTCCGTATGACGGTTTTTGTTCTGACTTTGTTCTACATGGTGTTGCCTGTTTACCTGATAGCCCGGTATAGTAAAGACTTTAAGGTCTTTTTGGCTGAAAACGTCTCCGATCCGGAGGAGTATGATCTGGACTGGCTGAAGAAAACGATGATAATTTTAATTGTTTTGTATGGTTTTTATCTTGTCCTATTGCTGACGGATATTCCGGTCATGTATGTGATCGATAAGACCGTACTACTTTTTGCCTGGTATTATTTCTTCTATAAAGCATTATTCCTTAAAGTCGTTGTCTTGGATTATTCTTTTAAGGACGGGTGGGATTTGCCGAACCAGCAGGATGATGTGAATAATGACGATGAGCACGGAATCCTTAGCAAACGCTATGCGGAGGAAGTAAATGCTTGGTTTGAGAAGGAAAAACCGTACCTCCGTGAAGATTTGCGCCTGACGGACTTGCAACGGGTTTTTCCGATCAGCCGTTCTTATCTTTCCCAACTGTTCAACCGTGAACTGGGACAATCGTTTTCCGACTATGTCAACCAGTTCCGGATCGAGGAAAGCAAGCGTTTGATGGATGCCGAACCCAACGCCAGCATACAGGAAATTGCCGAACGTTCGGGATTTCATTCGATCAGCACCTTCCGCCGGGCTTTCCAGAAGTGTACGGGCACGATTCCGTCGGACTATAGGAACAACAGATAAACAGATTGTGCAAATGATGTTAAATAGGCATCTAAAGTGAATAACGTATCCGATTAACCTCTACTTTTGTGTTGTAAAACATAATTATGAGACGCATAATAGATGAGTTTTGCATAAATCGTTTTTAAACAAGAAGAGAGAAGCTATGAAGAAGTTCTTTAGAAAGTGCCTCAGATGCCTTGAGGTATTAGGTGAATATGGAATGCAGAAATATGGTGTGAAGTAATTATGCCGGTGTCGGCTAAGATACGCTGTGAAGCGTTTGCTAACGCAGTGTTTCATGGGGCTGTGGTGCCGTAAAGGAAGGAACAAGCCGACATATAGAGTGGTTTATGTGGGATGTCCGGTGTCTTTATACCCATCCGCTATTCATGTCACAGCTGTGAAACAGAAAGATTACAATTGTAACACAAAAGAAATTCAACTGTGACATGAAAGGAACACGGAAGTGACATGTAATAGGAGATGGGTATTTGACAAATAAATCCGGTGAATTTCCTATCAGGGCTTATTCAGACGGTAGCTGACGAATGCGACGTGCTTGCTGTCCGGTGCCCATGAGTTGACGTTGATCGTTCCCTGTCCGCCGAATAGTTTGACCAGCGTTTTCGGTTCTCCTCCGGTAGCAGGCATAATCCTAAGCTCTACGTTTTTATTGGGAAGGTGTTGACCCGGTTCCAGGTCTCCTTTATAATAAGTGATGAAAATGATGGATTTACCGTCGGGCGAGACGTGCGGGAACCAGGAATTACGTGTCTCGTCGAATGTCATCTGGGTTTGTTCGGAACCGTCTTTTTTCATTCTCCATACTTGCATCAGGCCGGTACGTACAGAATTGAACCAGATATATTCTCCGCAGGGAGAGTATTCAGGGCCATCGTCCAGCCCTTCGGCTGTTGTGAGACGGATTTCTTCCCCACCTTCTGCCGGGATTACATATACGTCGAAATTACCGTTCCGTTCGGCACAGTAGGCGAGTTGTTTCCCGTCCGGACTCCATCCGTGCAGGTAGCTGGGCCCCAGGGGAGTGATCAGGCGCGGCGTTCCTCCCTGTATCGGAAGGGTGTAGACACGCGATTTACCGTCTTCTTTCGTCCCGTTACTGATGGCTATCTGGCTGCCGTCGGCGGCTATGACGTGGTCGTTGTTACAACGGGCAGCAAAGCCGGTATTGATCATTTCCGGTTCGCCGGGTGAATCGGGTGAGAGCTTGTAGAGCTTACCTCCGCTATTATAAACGAGCCACTGGCCGTCGGGCGTCCAGTTCGGGGCTTCGATGCGATAAGGAAATTCTTTGACTACGGTGCGGTTACCGTTTGTTACGTCCAGCACTTCCAGTATGCTGGTTACGTTGCGTTGCTGGGCGGAAGCCAATGAGGCACAAGCCGCTAAAAGAATAATGCAATAGGTTTTCATATGTTTGAGAATTAATAAAACGCTGAAAGATAGTAAAATTAAATGGGACGGTAATAACCATAAGAAATTAATTCTTCTTTTTCATGGATTTCTTTCAGGTAGCATTCGTCCAGAAGGAAGATACGGTTTACGATTTTGTGTACTTCACGGAAATTGTGGTCTGTCAGTATTATGCCCCTTGTCCGTGCACTTTCTGCAATATGCATGCGTATTTCTTCGGCAGCAATGGGGGAAAGGCCGTTGAACGGTTCGTCCAACAGGATATAAGGAGCTTTGCTGTATAGAATGAGTTTGATTTCCAGATAACGCAGTTCGCCTCCCGAAAGATGGGCGATCCGGTTGTGCCGGGCTTTGAACAGGAAGCGGTCGCCAAGAAATTGGTTTCGCTGTTCTTTAGGGATATAAAGTTCGACAGCTTGGGTGACAGTCAGGTAAGAAGGGATAAAGTCGTGTTGGGGCAGATAGGCCACCAGACCGGTACGAAAGGCGGCTCCTTTGATCACTTTCCCGTTGATACGGATAAAACTACGGTCGCCTTTCAGTGTCCCGAAGATAATATTCAGCAGGGTTGATTTCCCGCATCCGTTATGTCCGAACAGGGCAATGATGTCTCCCGGACGGCAACAGAGGTAGACGTCCGACAGTACAGTCTTCTCCTTAAAACTCTTTACGGCACTGTCGACCTCCAGGCAAGTACACATAAGCGGATGATTTGATACAGGATTATACATGACAGGGCATAAATCGCAAATGTGGCAGTCAGAAGTTTCGCCTTGCAGATGCCTTGATTATAGAAAAAGAAGTATTCTTCCTTACGTGTCAGCTCTTTATAGAGTAAGTCCATCCCCAGCCCAAAAGTCGGAATAAAC
This sequence comes from Parabacteroides acidifaciens, assembly GCF_003363715.1. Taxonomy (GTDB): domain Bacteria; phylum Bacteroidota; class Bacteroidia; order Bacteroidales; family Tannerellaceae; genus Parabacteroides; species Parabacteroides acidifaciens. The sequence continues at coordinate 144,822 of NZ_QREV01000006.1, read as the reverse complement.
AACAGTACGCTGCTGACGAAATCGTCTGTCAGGGAGGCAAAAAGCGCTCCACAAACGATACTGATCAGCAGCGTGCTGCGAAAGAAGGCGAGGTAGAGGCGGAAGCGGGTCATAATGGCGGGAAGAATACAAATGTGACAATATTACTTCTGACAGGGTTCTTTTCCTTATCTTTCCCAGGTGTGAATGTAGCTTCACGGATCAGACGAACTGCTTCTTTGTCTAACTCCTGTATGCCACATCCCGATTCTCTTCTATTTGTGATTTGATTCTTTTCTTTGTTGTAGTCTGCGCCCATAAACATATGGGCTTCGCTGACTGAACCATCTTTTTCAACCAATGCCTTTACGATAACAACTTTTCTTTTTGATATATCCCAATCTTTGAATTTATTGTTTTGATTAAAATATGACTTATAATCGGGAATGTAAGCTGTGTTATAGGGGAGATTCCATACAGAGTCTGTTTCAGTTATTGCAGTGGTTGTTTGCTGTTTTACTGCTTGTTTCTTTGGCGTGATTGTTGATGTATTCAACATTATGTTCTCTGTGGTTGATTTAATTTTGCCGATGAAAAGATAGTTGTTATCATTCGCATTGACACTGTTTTGTAATGATTTTAATTGGGTCAACTGCTCTTCATTGAGGCGGTCAGGATGAGAGAGGGCTGCTTCTATGTTATCCAGAAGATTACCTGGATCCATTGTATAAGCGAAATATCCGTTCTTAAAACAGAATGTGACATATTGAGGAACACTGCCGAGCCAATCGTTATAAAGACGGACATAAGCACCTTTCAATGTCTTTTTGTCAACGATCACGCAAATGCGGGAAGAGACAGATGTCCCGTATTGTCCAGTAGCATAATCGGTTGGAATATCAACTAAAAAGTGATTGGGCAGTTCGATATAATCGTGCTGTATCTTTTCTTCCGGCTGTTGTAATGTGAACACCGGCGCAAGGCGATTCTCTTCCACGATGAAATGGTAGAGTGTATCAGCTACTGGAACCCAATGGAAAATTGTGAAATCGAATGTTCCGCTATTGTTTCTGTAACTTGAAACTTCATTACTGTAGTCTCCTTCAATCGCATAGGGAGCGGCATCTACTCGATGGAGGATATTTCCTTCAAAATCTTGTTGCCAAACGACAGAAGCACCGTTAATCTCATTGAAAGGTAGTAGTCCGATTGTGAGCAATTTTCTTTTAGTATCGATTGTGAAAACACCTTTCGGAACTAATGTAGGTAACGGTATGCTGGATAGATATTTTCCATTCAGGTCATAAACCAACATTGATTTGGCATTCCAAGGCATAAGATAAATGCGATTGTTTGCTTCGTCTATGTAGTCATCATAAACAGCCCAGTATTCACCAGGTCCTTGTCCGTTTGCTCCGATTTGGCAGAGAAAGCGGCCTGTCTTATCGAATAACCTACAAGGCTCTTCCATACTTCCTCCTGTGCGGATATAGTTGTCGTAAGCAGTTACAAACTCGTTTTTTATTAATACTTCCTTACGGTTATCGAGCGGAATAATCCGGAAGTCCTCCAACAGTTGACTTACCGGTAAGTCAAGCGTATCTTTTACCCGGTCAAGATGCAAAGTTGTAACATTGTCATTCGCTACTTTCTGGGTGGTTGCGACTACAGGGCAATCATCCAAAGATTTTTTGTCAGATGTTTTGTTTCCGGAACAAGTTGCCAATAAGAAAGCCAGGAAAATAGGAGTAAGGTAATGTGTTTTCATAAGCCGATTGTTTGATGATGTATACTACGAATTAGAACTCAGAAGCAAATATAAGATATTATATTATATGTTTTTACTAATTCTTCGTAAAAATGTAACGGGAATGGAAAAAGGCGGGAATTACTATAAAGCAACAGTGCGTTGCCGATACTGACTGGCAACGCACTGCGAAAGAAAACTATCTGTAAATGTGATAATTTATATTCTACCACTTATTATACAAGACTACCTCGCGTGAACGGCGGACGCTCATGCTGGGGAACCAGATGTCGTCTGCTGTCAAGCCGCATTCTTCGACTGCTTGCAGGCAATATTCCAGTTTGCCGAAATTGGCATCTACATTATTCGTGCCGAAGGTGAATTTGATTCCGCGTTCTTTTGCTTTGCGGATGATATCGAAACTCGGAATCTTGTAGCGTGCATTGATTTCGAGTGCTATGTTATATTTTACCAATACGTCCAATACACGGTTGACACGTTCGTCTGTCCAGTATTTTGCATATTCGGCATTCAGCTCTTCGGGCAGGAAAGTCGGATTGGCATAGATGTCGGCCGGCTCGTTGGTGAGTATCTTTACTGTCTGATCGACCAAATGTTCCATATATTGCTCTTTCGTTACACCGTCGTAGTGTACCTCTTCCGGGCGGTAGATTCGTGACAGACGGCCTTTATGATCCACAATGGTCATGCCATCGGTGAAAAGGTAGTCGAATACGCCTAACGCTTCCTGTGAGAAGGTGGCTGTCCATTTACGTCCTTCGCCCTGTACACCGCGCATGAAAGGCATGTCTTTTACTTCGTTGAAGTATTCGTACACCTCTTTATCATCGGCAAGCATACGTCCGACGCCTCCTTCACCGGCGTTGGGGGCTACTCCGTAGTTGATACCGTAGTTCATCGACATGGCGTGTGCCATCTCTTTTGTAAGACCGCCTTTCAGATGCACATGGTAATCTATCACGGGGAAATTACGCTGTTGGAAGCGGATTACGGCATCGTTTTGTTCGTCTATCCGGGGCATGGTGTCGGATTCGTTCACAGCATCTTGCTTCAGACGCGTCATCTGGAGATTGCGGAAGGTCACGTCTCCGTTTACACCCTTCAATGCGATAGAGCCACGACTGAGGAGGCGTCCGGCATATTCTTTTGTCCGGTAGGGGTGCTCGGGCTCGGTATAACAGATTACTGCCGTGTCATTTATGGCAACCGATATATTATGCCCGCGTACGGCAATTTCGAAATCAAACCATTTCCCGCCTTCTGCCAGGGAACGATAGAGATTGCGCACGGATGCGAGACTTCCGCTTTTACGTGTACCGTCGATAGGGCCGTTGCGGAACGTCACTTCATAGCCAGACTTTCCATCGGTATGGAATAGTAAGGCTGCTTCCGCATTGTCACTGGTGAGAGCCTGCCCTGTGAGCACAAAGTTTTCATACTCGCCCTCGGCGAACCAGGTCGATCCGGGTGTCACGGTTATTTCATTGCCGGAAGTAGTCCCCATTTCGGGACTACTGAAGCGGTTTAATGGTTCTGCAACATTGTATCGCACACAACCGGCGAATACCCAAATGCTTATCAAAGCTGTTGCTAATACTGTACTGGTCTTTTTTGTCATAATGTATCTTGTTTTGAGAATTATACGTTGAAGCGGAAGTGCATGATATCGCCGTCCTGTACGATATATTCTTTTCCTTCCACGCTCATCTTCCCGGCTTCCTTAACGGCAGATTCCGAGCCGTAAGAGATATAGTCGTCATACTTGATTACTTCGGCACGGATAAAGCCTTTTTCGAAGTCAGTATGGATCACACCGGCGCATTGCGGAGCTTTCCAGCCTTTATGGAATGTCCAAGCACGGCATTCGTCAGGACCGGCAGTCAGGAATGTTTGCAGGTTCAGCAGTTTGTATGCGGACTTGATCAGACGGGCAACACCGGATTCTTCCAAGCCAATTTCTTGAAGGAACATCTGGCGCTCTTCATATGTCTCGAATTCGGCAATTTCGCTTTCGATCTTGGCTGCAACGATCAGGATTTCCGCATCCTCGTCTTTTACGGCTTCGCGGACAGCATCTACATATTTATTGCCATTCACGGCGCTGGCTTCGTCGACGTTGCAGACATACATGACCGGTTTGTCGGTCAACAGGAACAGGTCGTGTGCAATTTTCTGTTCGTCTTTCGTCTCAAAAGAAACAGTGCGGGCACTTTTTCCCTGCTCCAATGCTTCTTTGTATTTGCAAAGTACTTCGTAAGCGATTTTTGCCTGTTTGTCACCGCCTGTCTGTGCCTGTTTCTGCACTTTGGCGATACGGCTGTCGATGGTTTCCAAGTCCTTGATCTGCAACTCGGCATCGATAATCTCCTTATCGCGGACCGGGTCTACACGCCCGTCTACGTGGACGATGTTATCGTCGTCGAAGCAGCGCAATACATGCAGGATTGCATCCGTTTCACGGATATTGGCAAGGAACTTGTTGCCCAGACCTTCCCCTTTGCTGGCTCCTTTGACGAGGCCGGCGATATCTACGATTTCCACCGTTGTGGGGATCACGCGCTGGGGGTGTTCGATCTCAGCCAGTTTATTCAATCGTTCGTCCGGTACGGTGATAACGCCGACATTCGGTTCTATCGTACAAAACGGGAAGTTTGCAGACTGTGCTTTTGCATTCGATAAGCAGTTGAAAAGAGTGGACTTTCCTACGTTCGGAAGTCCTACGATGCCACATTGTAAAGCCATAAATAATATCTTGTTTTATTATCAATTCGTTGTATGATTGCCTAATGCCGTCATTCATTGGCAATTTCAACTTGCAAAGATAACGTTTACTAATCGAATTTACTTCAATTCTCTTAAACAAATGTACTAATCAGGAAAGGCTATTGCTCTCTTTTAAGAAATATGAGCCGATGCGGGGATGTGGCAATATGTCAATGATAAGAAAAACAGAACTGTTTCTAATTATTTAAACAGCTTTTTTATGTCCATCGAAAAGAAGTCCTCGGCACTAACACCCCCATCACCGACAATGAATGACGATTGGGGATTAAAGAGTTGTCTGAATTTCTCCAACCCTTCCGTTCTTTTTTCCGCATTACTCTTGACTTCAATTGCTACCACTGAACCTTTTTTACGGAGAACGAAATCTACCTCATCATTGCGTTCACGCCAATAGAACACCTCAAAACGATGGGTAAATGCTTGGCTGACAATATAAGCTCCTATACCTGATTCAAAGATATGCCCCCACGCTTTACGATCAAGAATGGCTTGTTCAAAAGTAAATGGGCTATATACCATCTTTAATGCGTTGTTGTAAACTTGCAATTTGGGAATACTCGCTTTCCGTCTTGCCGTGTCGATGCTGAATTTCTGAAGTCCACAAAGCAATCCGCTTTCATTCAATAAATTGATATATCCGGCCAATGTTGCCGTGTTACCTGCATCTTGCAGCGAACCTAACATTTTATTCAAAGAGAGTAGTCCTCCGGAATAAGCCGCTCCCAATTCGAATGTCTGACGAAGTAAAGCCGGTTTACTTATAGGAGTGTCCATTAAAATATCCTTATTGATAGTAGCCTCGATAATGGATGATTGGATATATTGTTGAAAACGGTCATCGTCATCAATCAGAGATGCCGCACCGGGATAACCACCGTAGAACAGATATTGATCGAGTGAGAAACCGAAGCATTCTTTCATTTCCAGATAGCTCCAGTGGCTCATACGTATCTCTTCGAATCTCCCTGCTAATGATTCGGACAAACCTTTTTCCAATAATACACGACTACTACCCAGAAGTAGTACCTTGATGTCGCGGTCGTGGAATGTGTCATCATCCCACTCTTTCTTCACCACTTCGCTCCAATTGGCAATCTTCTGAATCTCATCAATGACAAGAATAATACTTTCCAGTTCTTTGCTCTCTTTCAAACTGCGAACTGCTGCCCAACAATTGGAAATCCAGGCACTGTTTGTGGCTGGAACATTGTCGGCAGAAAACAACTGATAGGGAGCGTCCAAGTCTTTAAGCACTTGTTTGACAACCGTTGATTTACCTATCTGGCGAGCACCCATCACGACCTGAATGAATTTTCTTTGCTCTTGAAGTCGGTTCTTAATTACTTGATATTCTGTTCTTTTATACATGTTGTTACATTTTACGCAGTGTAATGCGTATTTTTACGCAATACAAATATAATAAATACATCTGAGTTATAACAACGTATTTATGAAGAAAAACAGAACCTCTGTATTATGGTTCAATACTCGCAAATTTTGAACCTTCTGCAAACAGAAAAATAGACAATAACCCCCCATTTCGACCGTTTTTCTATTTCGTCCGAAATTCTGATCCATTTTGGATTGACTCTTTTTACGATTTCGGCCTTTTTGTCTGACAACAGATAAAGTGAGGTGCGCAGCCCATTCCGAAAAGCGTGCAATTTGATTACCGAAAGACGGAAACGCCGGCAAAGTGATAAAGCTTAACTCCCGGAGAATCGAATATTTGAAAATAAAACGGATAGCGTTCCAAATATCCCAAGGAAATTCAGGTGCTTTTTTGCCCTTATGACGGTCCTCTTTTCAATTACGACCGTCCAAATCGCCATTACGACCGTGCTAATCTTCGCGAGGTGCCGAGTGCACTACACATTAGCACGGTCGTAATGGCAAAGAGGACGGTCGTAATTGCTGGAAACGCTCAAAAAAGGCGAGAAAGTCCCTTTTTGAGGTCGAAAAAGCGGATTAACATTTGTTTTGTTTCGGATGTTTTTTGAGCCCGAAAAAAACGTTTTATACAATAAGCCCCCCGGATAATTGAAAGTTAAGAGTTGAAAGTTGAAAGTTGGATGGGGGTGTATTTGATAAGAAATGATTTACTTATGAGAAAAATAGAGCCTCATCCTTTCAGTCTATACTGGTCGGATGAGGCTCTTCATTTAACATTCAGAAAATATTGTTTAGGCGAATAAGCGGGAGAGGAAAAGATACAATAAAAGCGTGGGAACTGTCATCTATCCAAGCAAGAGGTATCGCCAAACACCTATCCAGCAGATAGACAACAGCCCACGCTTAATGTTTATATATTTGTATATATACAAAAAACGTGAGGCAATTGTTGTCTACTGTCCTTGCTGGATGAAAAATTGGCGATTTTCTTGCTTAAGGACAATATGATAACGCTTTTGTTTTTATTAATATGTTATTGCAACGCCTTGCAATAATGTTCGTGACAAAGATAATGTATAAATGATATGATTTATATACTTTGTATCTCTTTTTATTAGTTGTAATGGTATCTAATGCCGGATTTGTTAGCCAGACTCTGTCTGTACAATTGTAAACCGCCGGGATGAAGCCATGAGCGTCATTGATATGCTCTTCATCCGTTGAGATAAGCAAGGCTTTATGTCTTAAGCAGTTTGCTTTTATGGGCATTCATAATTGAGTCCCGCGATATGTCTCTTGAAAAATGATTCAAAAAAGGTTATACTTTTACAACCTTTTTGTGTACTTTTCGCTATCTTTGTATTGTTTGTTGATAAAATAAATCCGTATGAAGTATCTTAATATAAAGAAGGCGCTGGCTGCATGGCAGAATTTGCAGCCGCTGTCAGAGAAAGATAGGGAAAGGCTTAGCCGCCGCTTTACTGTGGACTTCAACTACAACAGTAACCATATTGAGGGTAATACATTAACTTATGGACAGACGGAGATCTTGCTACTTTTCGGCAAGGTGATTGGAGAGGCGGATGTGCGTGATGTACAAGAAATGGCGGCAAGTAACGTAGGTCTACGGATGATGACAGAAGAAGCTACAGTGAAAGGAATACCGTTGACGCAGAATTTTATCCGGACATTGCATAAGACCATACTGCGAGAGGATTACACTGTATACCGTAATTTACCTGGTGGTATACAGACAAGTTATGTGATTCATGCCGGACAGTATAAGACACGTCCTAATAGTGTTATTACACGATATGGGGACAGATTCGAATATGCCTCACCAGAGGAAACTCCTGGACTGATGGGTGACTTGATAGACTGGTATAATGCTGCAGAACAAGAGGGGAAACTCTCACCAGTAGAGTTGGCTGCACTGTTTCACTATCGTTATATACGTATTCATCCTTTCGAGGACGGCAACGGTCGTATTGCCCGGCTAATGGTGAACTACATCCTAACTCGCCACGACTATCCGATGATTGTGGTCCGTAGTCGCAAAAAGAGTGAATATTTGGAAGCTTTGCATCAGGCTGATCTCGAAGTAGGTCCTATACCTTGTGATGGTGCCCATGCAGATATCAAGGATATCCGTCCTTTTTTGAAATATTTCAATGACTTAGTGGCAACAGAAGTATATAATGATGTGTTGTTTGTGAGCGAGAGGAATGATAATGTGTGGTGGTATGATGGGGAACGGATTGCATTCCGAACGCCTAATTATACGAAGATACTGAACGCTATGCGAACACAGCCAACTTTGACGCTCGCGGACATGAAAGAGGAAACGGGCATCAGTGTGACGGCTATTCAGAAATTATTGGATCAGCTGGTTTCCAAGAAGTATGTAGAACGCGGAGAGAAGGATGGAAGCTGGAGAGTGTTTGTGACACAATAAAACGAAGTTCTTGTCCCTTGGCATCGAAAAGGAGGATTTCACCAACTTTGCCGCCTCTTGTTACGATTCCTTTATCAGAGACAATAGAAGGGGATGAGTTGACAAGTATGGAATCGGATGTAGCCAAAGGTATATATTCCACATCGGCAATATCTTGTAAGTAGATTTCTTTCTGTGGATAATCTTTGGCTACATCGACTACTATCAGTTTTGTGGTATCATCGTTTGCTTTTTTGCAGGAACAAACGGCAAATAGGATTAAAATGCAGGTTATATATCTCATGTGATTATAATAGTAAGTTTAATGTGCTTCCAGCCAGTTTATGCCTTCGCCGCAGTCAGCGATCAGGGGAACCTGAAGTTTGATAGCGCCTTCCATTTCTTCGAGTACGATTTGTTTCACTTTTTCCAGTTCGTCTTTATGGACATTGAAGTTTAATTCGTCGTGTACCTGGAGAATCATTTTACTTTTCAGGCCTTCGGCTTCGAAGCGGTTGAAGATACGGATCATAGCAACTTTGATGATATCGGCGGCGCTTCCCTGTATAGGCGCATTGATGGCATTTCGTTCTGCATAACCTCTCACAATGGCATTATGGGAGTTGATATCCGGCAGGAAACGCTTCCGCTTGTAGATTGTCTCCACGTACCCTTTTTCTTTTGCTATCAGAATGCTGTCGTCCATATAGGCACGGACGTCCGGGTATGTCTTGAAGTAGCCTTCGATCAACTCTTTGGCTTCTGCACGGGGGATGTTCAGGCGCTCGGCAAGTCCGAATACGGAGATACCATAGATGATGCCGAAATTGGCCGTTTTGGCTTTCCTGCGCATATCGGAGGTGACTTCTTCAACCGGGATACCGTATATTTTTGCTGCTGTAGCTGCGTGGATATCGGCTCCGCTGCGGAAAGCTTCGATCATGTGGGCATCGTTGCTCAAGTGGGCCATGATGCGGAGTTCGATCTGCGAATAGTCTGCAGAGAAGAAAATACAGTTGTCATTCTCGGCTGTAAAGGCTTTACGGATTTCGCGTCCCAGTTCGTCACGCACCGGAATGTTCTGCAGGTTCGGATTGGTGGAGCTGAGGCGTCCGGTCGAGGTGACAGCCTGGTTATAGGAAGTGTGTATCTTGCCGGTCTTCGGGTTGATCAGTTCGGGCAGGGCATCTATATAAGTGCTGAGTAACTTTTTCAGTCCGCGATATTCCAGCAGTTTTCCTACGACAGGATGTTTGGAGCGCATTTTCTCTAATATATCTTCACTTGTGCTGTAGCTGCCTGTCCGGGTCTTTTTTGCTTTCTCTTCTAACTTGAGATGGACAAAAAGGATCTCGCCAACCTGGCGGGCGGAGTTGATGTTGAATTTCTTGCCTGCCAGTTCATATATTTCTTTTTCCAGCTTTTTCAGCGTGGCAGTCAGTTCTTCGGATGATTGTTTCAGGGCAACCGTATCTACGGTTACACCTGTATATTCCATTTCTGCCAATACATATATTAATGGCATTTCGATATCGTAGAAAAGAGATTCCAGTCCTTCCTTTTCCAGGTAGGGGGCAAAATAGTTTTTCAGTTTGAGTGTCACATCGGCATCCTCGGCTGCGTATTCGGCAACCTGGGCGACAGGAACGTCGCGCATGGAAAGTTGTTTCTTTCCTCTCGGACCGATCAGTTCCTCGATGTGCACTGTTTTATATTTGAGGTACGTTTCGGCAAGGTAGTCCATGCCGTGACGCAATTCCGGATTCAGCAGGTAGTGGGCGATCATCGTATCGAATAACGGGCCGGCTATCCGGATTCCGTATTTGCGGACAACCAGAATGTCGAATTTTATATTTTGTCCGATCTTGAGCGATTTCGGATTTTGGAGGGCAGGAGCGAAGTGGGCGAGTATTTTCTCCGCCTCTTCGCGTTCAGCCGGAACAGGGACGTACCAAGCTTCATTTTCCTTTACGGCGAACGACATTCCGACTAATCCGGCCTTCAATGGGTCGATGCTGTCTGTTTCCGTGTCAAAAGCAAAAAAATCCTGTTCATTCAAAAAGCGGCCTAAATCGGCTCTTTTTTCCTCTGTATCAACAAGATGATAGGTGTGGAGTGTCGTTCTTAAGCTCGCGAGAGTCGAATATTTTGGAGCAGCCGTAGGTTCGGTCGCAAATTCTTCAAAGAGCGAGCCTTGAATCGGGCCGTTTTCGGCCACTTTTTTCTTTTTGCTACTTTTGGCAGGGGTAGCGGTTGTTGCTGTGGTTGACTTGAACTCTGTTTTGACTTTTTCCGGTTCTCCGGACATCCTGTTAATAAATGTTCTAAATTCTAATTCTGTGTAAATCTCAATTAGACGCTCTTCGTTCATCTTCTCACGGATGCATTTGGCGGCATCGAACTGAATGGGGACATCCGTCTTGATCGTTGCTAAGAATTTGGAGAAACGAATCTGCTCCATATTCTCGATGACCTTTTTTTGGAGGGAACCTTTCAGCTTGTCGGTGTTCTCTAAGAGGTTCTCGATAGTTCCGAATTCTGTCAGTAGTTTTTGAGCGGTCTTTTCACCGACACCCGGGCAGCCGGGGATGTTGTCCGAACTGTCGCCCATCAGTCCCAAGAGGTCGATCACCTGGTCGACGGAAGTAAGTCCGTATTTGGCCAAGACCTGGGGGACACCCATAATCTCGTAATCTCCGCCGAAACGGGGACGGTACATAAATATATGCTCGGATACCAATTGACCGTAATCTTTGTCGGGCGTCATCATGTAAACCTCGAATCCTTCTTTTTCGGCTTGCTTGGCTACCGTACCGATTACGTCGTCAGCCTCATAGCGTGGTACTTCCAGAATCGGGATATTATAGGCTTCTATGATATCTTTAATGTAAGGGACCGATTTGCGGATATCTTCCGGAGTTTCTTCCCGTTGGGCCTTGTACTGTTCGTAGGCTTCGTGGCGGAAGGTCGGGCCTTTCGGATCGAAGCCAACAGCTATATGAGTTGGGTTTTCACGTCTCAGGACTTCTTCCAGACTATTGATGAAACCAAAGATGGCCGAAGTGTTCATGCCTTTGGAGTTGATACGCGGATTCTTGATAAAGGCGTAATAGGACCGATAAATCAATGCATAAGCATCTATGAGGAATAACTTCATCGCTTTTAACACGTTTTAGTGTGACAATTGTCGGTAAATGTACGAAAAAACTCGCTTACTCGATACTTTTTGTTACTTTTGCGCATCTTAGGATCGATTATGAAGGATAGAAGTAAAATAGAGAAACCGGTTGCCGCAGAATTTAAACGTTTCAATGATGAGTTTGCCGCTTCGCTGCGAAGCGAGACGAATCGTCTGCAATCGGCTATTGATCAGATACTGAATGCGAGTGGAAAACATGTCCGCCCTTTATTGGTGCTGCTGGCTGCGAAAACATGCGGGCAGGTGACGGATCATACGATTAATTCGGCTGTTTTACTCGAATTGCTTCATACTGCCACGCTTATCCATGATGATGTAGTTGACGAGACTAAACAGCGTCGCGGCGTTCCTTCCCTGAATGCTATATTTGATAACCGCATTTCCGTCCTGGTAGGGGATTATGTCCTTTCCACCGCTTTGATCCGTTCCATTCAGACGGGTAATCTGCAAATTATAGGAATTGTTTCGAACTTGGGGCGTGATCTGTCGGAAGGGGAGATCAAACAACTCGAGACTGCCGAAGAAAGCATTATCGATGAATCCTGCTATATGCAGGTGATACGGAAAAAGACGGCGATGTTACTTTCCGCTTGTGCCGAAATAGGGGCTATTTCTGCCAATGCTTCCGATGAAATGGTGAAAAAATGCCGTGAGTTCGGGGAATATTTGGGCTATTGCTTCCAGATTAAAGACGATATATTCGACTATTTTAAAGAAACTAATATCGGGAAACCGACCGGTAATGATATCCGTGAAGGAAAGGTAACGCTTCCTTTGCTGCATGCTTTGCAAACAGGTCCGAAAGAGGAGGTGGACAATTGCCTGCGTATTATTAATGAAAAGGATTTCTCTGCAAAGAATATCGACCTGCTGATCGATTTTGCTAAAGCAAACGGAGGAATCGAATATGCCGGACAGCGGATGCAGGTGTATCATGATAAAGCAGTCGAAGTTCTCCTGACTTTACCTGAGTCGGAGGCCCGTGACGGATTACTGCTACTTGCCGATTATATTGTAGAGCGTCAGAAATAGATAAAGGAAGGTAGGGATGTGTTAGAACTTATTTTTGACACATCCCTACCTTTTTTATTATTTCGCTACTTCATATACTTTATATGAGTGGGGCATCAAAGTAATGAGATACCTGTTTGCATGATCCCGCTGGTTTTCGGGTAGCTTTTCAACCAGAGTGCCTTTCAGCATATCTTTCACCGCTTCTATCTTTTTATTGGTTACAAGACGGATTGTAATAGGTTCGTCGCGGAACGATTCTACGATGAAAGTGCCGTTGTCATAAAGGAAAAGGCTTACTTTCGCAGGGCCTTCTATATACATGTCCAAATCCTGGCTCAACACACGGCGGTAAGCGTTCAACACGCCTTCAGGCAGATCATACAAGTTTCCGTAATCATCCGGAATAGTCATTACATACAGATTCCCTTTGGAGTAGGGGGCCCGCAGTAGCATCGGGTAACCGCTTACACCTTTCTGCAAGGGGCGTCCGGCGCTCAATATATCCCATGCGTCATTGGTCTGGTAGCGCACTTGCGTGATCAGGATATCTTTGTCGGCAGTGCCGGCCCGTCCGAAGTCATTGACCAGGGCTTTAAGGTCTGAGGCACGCAGTTCGGCTATATCTGCTATCTTCTCGGGAATGGCTGCCAATAATCCGCTGGTGATGACGACATCGCCGCCTTTTTGCAACTGTTTTTTCATCTTTGCAATAATATCGGCATCATATTTAGCCTGTTCTGTCAGGAGGATCACCTTCTGGTCTGTCGGGAATTGGGGATACATATCCATCGGAAGGCCGATCATTCCGAGATAGTTCTGCAGGAAGTCATCACCTAATGAATGGAAAGGTTTGTAGTTCTTGATGCCGATCGGTTTCCCTAATTTGTAGACAAATGCGTCGATTTGTTCGAGCGATACGCCGGCTACGCGGGCAATCGTTGTCGGAAGGGTCGTGCTGCCGTTCGGTAAACGGATAGGCTTCATCATTTCGTCGTAGTTGAAGCTGGTTCCCATTCCCTGCCAGGGCGTGCGGTGGATTTCAGGACGCAGCTTGGTCCCTAATAGTTCGTGATAGGCAAAAAGAGCGATTTCAGGCGCTTTGGCAAACATGCTGAGCCAGAGTTGTTCCGCATAGCGGTCCATACCCATATTGGAACCACCCGAATCCACCCAGCCGCCGAGGTTATGTCCCGGGCGCAGGTTGTCGAAATAACGGATGATATTGTAGCTTAGGTAGTTTTGCAGATGCTGGGCGGAGGAGGGATCGCGTGTCTCCGTGCCGCTCCAGATTCCGTCGAATATCTGCGGACCGGTGGCGAGGTTGAATCCCAATCCCTGGAAATGGTCGTACCAGTTCGGATATTTGATGATGATCTTCACATTCGGATTCACCTTCTTTGCCGGATTGATGACCAGGTTCTGTCCGGCTTCCGTCATCAGCTCGGTGCGATATTGGGTCCAGCTCTTGTCACCTTTTGCCTTGATGTCGATATCGGATTTGCTGCTGGTGAAGAAGAAGTCGTCGAGGATGAAATTGTCAAAGTGCTTGGCTGTGTGTTCGGCTATTTCCTGTACCTTCTTCCGGTGTTCGGGGTTGGAATAGGAGAAGGTCTCGAAGCTGTTCGACTCGTCGATCGTGTAGGTGATACCGCCTCCGACTTCTATGCCTCTATCCTGGAAGAACTTCTTTGCCTGTTCCAGCGTTTTGTCCGGAACAATCAGCAGGTCGCGGTGTGTTTCCAGATAAATCTTGTCTACTTTTACCTGGCTGGAGATAATGGTCCAGGTGGAATCCAACCAATGCAGGTCTTTCATTTTTTCTACTTCGTAAGCCCGCGTATAGACGGATACTTTAAAGCTCTTGTAATTACCGGCATGCCCTGCCAGAGAGATGCCCATACTCATAATAAGCGCAAGAATTAAGAATCGTTTCATTGTGGTAATTATTTAATATGTGATAGAAATTGGAGGCGGAACCGTTAAGCTCCGCCTTCTTTGTTTTATTTATCCGATAGAAGCTGTTGTGCCGCCAATACCAGGAACATATAATGCGATGAGCCTCCGCCCAGCACATATTCGACCTGCTGCCAAAGGTAAGGGAAGACCAGCAGTTCGGGGAAATCAGGACGAATCAGGGCTGTTCCCGAAACCACACCGCCCGGGATATACGACCAATCGGCGCGGTTAAGGCCATAACCGACTGTTGCCGAAACTGTACCCACTCCGGATGCAAATGATGCCGTATTCGTGCCCGGATGGCATCCTAAGACGAAATTCAGCGCATTGTACACGTATTCCGGTCCGAAAATGTCCGGATAAGCCGTGTGCAGGAAGTAATGGCGGTAGCCGAACGACTGTATGTCCCAACCGGCTCCCCAGATATGCGGACGATAGGGGATGCCATAAGGTGTTTCAGCCCCTTGCTTATCCAACTCTGTCCGGAAACCGGTTAACGCGTTCCGGACAGCCTTGCTGAAGCCGGCATCGTTCATTTTCTTTTCGGCCCGGCCGATGAACCAACCTACACGGCCGATGTTCTGGGCAATAAAGTCTTTCTCTTTCAGCAGGTAGTTCTTGTATTGCTGGTCGCCGGTAGTCAGATAGAGTTCGGTTGCTGCGTGTACCTTTGTGGCCTTTGTCTGTGCCGACTCTTTCGTCACGTCGAAGAGGCTGCGGGCACAATCCAGCGCTTGTACGCTCAGGGTATCGTTGAATCCTTTCAAGACGCGCGATGCGGCGGCCATTTGGGCGGCAGTCGTCAGTTCGCGGTTCGGATTGTCCTCGGTGAAGACCCAGCGGTCGTCTTCGTTTCCGGCTACATTGTCGGTCATGGCGGAAGCATCTCCGAGCAGCACATACTGGCGGAGGCCGTTACAGATAATACCTCTGTACAGGCGTCCCAAGGCACGGTAACCGCCGATAACGGTCAGGGCGCCGTTTTCCACCTGTTGCAGCATATCCGGTTTCCCGTCGGGTTGATGGATCTCCGTGATCCGGCTGTGCTGGTCGATGGCGGTAGCGTCGTAGTCCACATGGAAGGCTTCATAGGCGAGGGCCAGGATATAGGCTTCTCCGGCCTGCGATTCCACCCGGAGGTCGAAGTCGCCTGCATCATGCCAGCCGCCGATGTTCAGGCCGGGGACTACATCGCCCGGATTGTACTTCGTCAGCGTGGAAGGCCCTTGTGCATAGCCGTCGATATGGTTGAAGTTGACAGGTGCCATGCGGGCGTCGTCCATGTGGCAGAAATCATGCCATACGCGGTATTTCTCGTTTACCCGCATGTGGCACATTTGTACCGGGAGGAAGTATTCCAGGACCGGTTGCCAGGCGCCGCGGTCATACACATCTTTTGCAATCCGGAAGATGGAAGAGACGGCATCTCCGTAATGTACTTGGTATAAGCCTTCCTCTTTGATAGACGAGAAGTCGAATTTCAGGTAGTTGTAACGGAGGAATTGTCCCCATTTCTGTCCGGCGGCGGCAAGCACTTCTTTTTCTCCGTCGGGGGTAATTTTGTAGAGCTTCGGTTGCTGAAGTCTTGTATCTCTTTTATCCAGCTCGATAACAGCGACTTTCGGCTGGTTGGGATGATAGCCTAATTGGGAAGTTTGGACAACCGGTGTATAAATCCAATCTTTTACAACGTTGGGCGTGATGACCCACCGGATCGCTTCTTTAGTCTTTCCGGCCGGTACTTCGCTTCGTACGACAAACCAACCGTTGTTGTGGTTCATCCGGCCGTCATATAGTTTAAGGTCGGAGCCTTTCGTTTCGATCGTGTACCGGCTGTAAGGATCATCCGGGCGGACGGTGAAACGTTTTCCGACGGCATAAGGTTCCGACACGATGTCGTCAGCCACAATCGGGCTGTAGCCTTTGTCGGCCAACATCTCCGCAGAGGCTTTCCCTTCCGGATTGAAGTTACCGGTATGCGAGTGGTTGGCCGGTTCGTAGCGCGTAGGTCCGTTCGCCTGCTGTGGGAAAATACCCGTCTGCGTGTCCATAATCCAAGGCTTTCCGAAGAGAGTGCCGGGGAAAAGTTCGAGGTTGAATCCGACCTTTCCGATAAATTCCTGTGGTATGGGACGATCCAGGTCGACTGTGACGACAACCGAACCGCCTTCTCCCTTAATCGTTACGGTGTAGTTGAATGCCAAATCAGGGTAAATCATCGGGTTAAATCCCGTCAAATGCCGTGAAGAATCAGGGAAACTCAAACGGGCCGTGATGGTGTTGGCTACCGGATCCAGATCCCGTTTTCTCTGTTTCGGGACCGGTTGCCATTGGCCGGGTGTCGGTTCGAGGCGAATATCTCCATTAGTAGCTATCCGGTGTCCATGCATGATCAGGGAAACACCACCCTGATGGCCTTCCGGATAAATGTCGTCGAAGCCCATTACATTCACACCCTGGTTTTGGAAATAACCTTCCGGTCCTAATTTAAACTCTTGTGCCGTTGCAGGGAGTATACTCATCATTCCTCCCAGGCATAAAATACTCATTAGTCTTTTCATGTGTAAATCATATTATTATTAGTGATAACCGGTCATCCGGTCGCTGTTCCTTCTGATCGGTCTTGTGATTTTTCAAAGGATTTCCTGGCTTTTTACTTACAGTTAACGCATGAGCATAAAGCTCCCGACTGAATTGAGAAATATTAAAAGGTCCAAAGAAACACTGTCACTTATCTATCTAAGTGGCTATAAAGATATAATTTATATTGCAATAAAATCTTTTCTTCCTGATTTTTATTGTGATGATAATCAATGATTGTTCCTAACGAGTGAAATATATCTTGAGAAGTTCGGTTTGCTATTATATAATGGGTACATTTGTAGAATATTATTTTAGATTTTTCTCGGTTTGACTTAACCGATTGAGAAATAAACTTTTAGCGAATTATTTGAGAAATAGAAGTAACGATTTAGCAACTGTGCGAATTTCAGCGTTTTGCGTTGCTATGCTGTCAAATAACTCTTTCATTTGCAAATATAACATCTTTTTCCGAAAGTACGAACTTTCGGTGGCAATTTTATAAAATCAACTTGCGAAAAAAGAAAATCATTCATCCCATTCATGGGTTGTGTCATCGGTGGCGTTGTACTGTTTCCAACGTCCCGATTTCTCGCCGTCGGTGTATTGCCCCTCGATGGTTATATAGGGTTTTCCGTCCCGTGTCGATTCCACACGATAAAAGCCGTCAAGTTTTCCGTTACGGTAGTGTCGTGTAGTCCTGCTGCGAAGCGTGCGCCCATCCTCGAATATTTCCCATTCCTCACCCTCTTTTTTGCCGTCTATATAATGAGATTCAAAAATCTGCTCACCCGTCTTGCTGTCAAAGCGGCGTTCCCGTCCGCTCTCCACACTCTGCCTATACTCCTTTTCGATTTCTATTTTGCCGTTACGAAAATAGGTCTTTACAGTTCCGTCTATCTTGCCTTGCTGCATGGGTGTTTCTTTTCGGGGAGTAACGCCATCTTGGTAATACTCCGTGAATATGCCGTTGCGCTTTCCTTTGGCATATATGCCCGATTCACGCAGTACCCCATCACGATAGCGGAGATAATCACCGTTTATTATGCCGTCGGAAAGTTTAACACGCTCCTCGTCAAGCCCTCGTATAATGCGATATTCTCCCTGCAACGGCTGTTTACTGCCTTTTTCATAATAGACCGTGCGCCGTGCGTTATCCGTTATAGTCTGTAAATCGTCCCATTTTACTATTTGTTGTGCGGAAGCCGTGCCACACAATAGCAAAAAGAGGTATAGTGTTAATATTCTATTCATTGTATTTTTGCTTTTCGAGGTTGATAACGGTTCTCAGCTATACGCAGGCAGGGATTTTAACCACTGAACTTCCTACGAAGAACTGAACTTTAAATTTACCACTTAACTGTCCTACGAAGCACGAAACCCCTGCTTGCGTATAGGTGATGTTATGCGGTCGGTTTTCATTTTCTCTTCTTTCTCGTTAATTTCTGCTGCAAAGTTACTAAATTTGCAGTCAAGTATTCACCTGTAAGAAGTTACTAATGACAAAAAAGAAATTGCCCGTTCGTTTTACGGGTCAGCACTTTACTATTGATAAAGTGCTAATAAAAGATGCAATAAGACAAGCAAATATAAGTAATCAGGATACGGTTTTAGATATTGGGGCAGGCAAGGGGTTTCTTACTGTTCATTTATTAAAAATCGCCAACAATGTTGTTGCTATTGAAAACGACACAGCTTTGGTTGAACATTTACGAAAATTATTTTCTGATGCCCGAAATGTTCAAGTTGTCGGTTGTGATTTTAGGAATTTTGCAGTTCCGAAATTTCCTTTCAAAGTGGTGTCAAATATTCCTTATGGCATTACTTCCGATATTTTCAAAATCCTGATGTTTGAGAGTCTTGGAAATTTTCTGGGAGGTTCCATTGTCCTTCAGTTAGAACCTACACAAAAGTTATTTTCGAGGAAGCTTTACAATCCATATACCGTTTTCTATCATACTTTTTTTGATTTGAAACTTGTCTATGAGGTAGGTCCTGAAAGTTTCTTTCCACCGCCAACTGTCAAATCAGCCCTGTTAAACATTAAAAGAAAACAGTTATTTTTTGATTTTAAGTTTAAAGCCAAATACTTAGCATTTATTTCCTGTCTGTTAGAGAAACCTGATTTATCTGTAAAAACAGCTTTAAAGTCGATTTTCAGGAAAAGTCAGGTCAGGTCAATTTCGGAAAAATTCGGTTTAAACCTTAATGCTCAAATTGTTTGTTTGTCTCCAAGTCAATGGGTAAACTGTTTTTTGGAAATGCTGGAAGTTGTCCCTGAAAAATTTCATCCTTCGTAGTTCAAAGTCGGGTGGTTGTCAAGATGATTTTTCTGGTTTGGTGTCGTCTTTTAAGCTGCCGCATAACATTGTGCTAACAGCGAAATCGGCTGTTATTTTCTTCAAGTATATCACCTTGCGAACAAATATAAAAAAAGTGCAGTACACCACGAACAGCGTACCGCACTTTTTTCGGCAAATCGGGCAGGATTTAACATTTATAGCTTGAATCCCTTGCCTTTCCTTTGCGGTTGTATAGGTCGGCGTATGTTCTGCCTTAACTTCTCGAACTGTTCCTTGAACCACTCGGCAATGGGCTTTCGGTCGATGGCAAGAACCAATTTAGTCCCGTCCGTGGGGTCTTTCAGCACTTGGAAACCTGCCCTTTCGGTCGTGAATTTCCGTCCGTGTTCCTCCGAGTAGAGTTCCCCTGCATACTCCAACGGCTTTCCCTTGACGAGCGTTGCGGTCTGCCTTTCATCGAACCCGACAAGGCGGCAGAGGTTTTCGATACGGAGCATTTCACGGAAATAGGGAAACCATGCTGCCGCCCTTGCGATTACCGTTTTCAGAAACGATATTTCCTGCTTGTGCCTTGTGTCCTTGTCGGCTATCTCCCTGCCGTGCTTTTGCTGCATTTCCCGTATCTCCCTGCTGTGGTCTGCCTGCATGGTCTGTATCCTATCTTGCAGGGCTTCGATGGTTTCCTCGTGGTCGGCTACCTCCTTATGCAGGGCGGTGTTCTCCCTTTCCAGCGTCTTGACCTTGTTACTGCCGAAAAGAGAACCGACGCTCTCGGCGATGTTGGCGGCTGCGGTGGTTGCCGCCCCTTTCAGCTTCTCGGTCTGTATTTCTTTTTTCGCCCGTCTTAGTTCCTCCTGTGCCGTTTCTTTCTGCTGCTGCAAATCCACCACTTCCGCTTTGAGGTCGTCGGAGAGTTTCTGTATATCCCGATAATACTGCTGCGTGGACTTGTGGCGAGCTTTCGAGCCGTCTATGCCCCTTTGCAGCCCGTATTTCGCCATCGCCACGGCATAGGTATCTTGGTAGGACTTCAATTTCAGCCGTGTCATAATATCGTCTGCGCACAGCCTCACGGTGTCGGTCGGCTTCTTGCGGTATCGCTTCTTCGTCTGTTCCTCCCTTTTCCTGCGCTTGCGCTCTCCCTTGACGATGGGGACGAGTGTAACGTGTATGTGCGGCGTTTCCTCGTCCCTGTGCAGGTGAGCCGCCACGATGTTCTCCTTTCCGAACGTGTCGGCGAAGTATTTCAGATTGTCGGCGCACCACTCGTCCAAACGCCCCTCTTCCTCTATCCGCTTCATGTCCTCGTGCGTTCCCGATACGTTGATGCGGATTGCCCGTACTTGGTTGCTTCCGATTTTGCGTGTCAGCCCCGCTTCTTCTAATCTCTGCTGTATAGCCGCCGAACGGTCTTTTATCCCGTCGGGGTATTCGATAAGCCTGCGGTTTAGGTGCGTGCGTGTGGGGTCGGCGTTCTTCGGTATGATGAAACGCTCGATATGTGCGGTCGTTCCGCTGTCGCTGCCGTGCGCCTTTTCCATGTGTAAAACTACGAAACCCATATATTTTTCCTTTCTTCCTTGACTTGTGAAACAATGATTTTTCGTATCTTCGGGGCGGCAAATGCCGTCCCCGATGGGGTGTGCAGAGGGGCTTACCCCTTGCCTTATTGGGGAATTTTCAGCGATACGTAGTATTGCGGCTCGGAAAATTCCCTAATAAGCTACGGTATTTTCTCCGTAAATACCCTGCGGCGTGCCGTCTGCCTGCCCGTCTGCCTTTCGGCTATGGCTGTCCCTGCCGCCTGCTTGCCCGTAACCCCACCTTATTTTTTTCCTTTCGGTCGGTGGGTGGCGGGGCGGTCGTTTCCGTTTTCAAAGGCTCTTTTGCACGGGGCGGTCGGATACAAGGTTTTCCCGATAAATACGCTCGCAGCGAAGCGAGAGGAAGATTTATTGGGAAACGGCGCAGCCGCCTGACCTTTTAGCCGACGTAAAGCCCCGTGCTTGCTTTGCCTTTGTAAACGAAAACGATTGCTCCGCTTTCCTCTGAAAAGAGAAATAGACCCTGCAATATATATCACCATAGTGATAGGTTTGCATGTTTGCATGCTGGTATGCTGGTACGTTTGCATGTTGGTATGTTGGTATATCATCATGCTTTCCAACGGCTGTTGGGCTTGCCGTCCGAAACAACCGACACGAATACCGTCGTTTTCTCTTTTCGCCCGTGTATAATCCTCTCTAATAATGCCCTGCGGACTTTCGCCGCCCCGAACGATTCGACACGGAAAGCGAGGGCGGCTATCGTTTCGAGGTTGTAAACCTCCGCGCTGTATTTGTCCGATAGGCGGATAATGTGCTTTATGTCATATATAGATAAAACTCCGCTTTTGCAGAGTGCCTTTATCCCTGCCCTAACCGTCGGGGCGATAACCCCGAACAGTTCGCAGATTTCCCGCTCGGTCATGGCGGTTGCGCCTATATCGCTCGGCAGGGAGATATTGCCCTGCCCGTCCATCGTGATAATGTTCCTTTCTTCTTTCATCGGTATTCTGTTCTTAATTAGATGGCTCGGCAGATATTCTTCTCCATATCTTCCAACTTGTGCGACAAGGTTTCCATGTCTTGGCTTATCTTCTGGGCGGTGATTTTGGCGTAAATTTGGGTGGTCTTTATGTTCGTGTGCCCCAAAAGGCGGCTCACCGTTTCGATGGGTACGCCGTGCGACAGAAGTACGGTCGTGGCGTTCGTGTGGCGTGCGACATGGTAGGTCAAGCGTACCTTGAAGCCGCATTGTCTGCCTATATCTTTGAGTATCTTGTTACAACTGCCGTTGTTCGGAACGGGGAAAACATGACCGTCCCTTGCCAGCCCCTTGTACTTCTCGATGATACGCTTGGGAACGTCCAAAAGGCGGATGTTCGATTCGGTGTTGGTCTTCTTTCTTCGGGTGATTATCCACAGGTTGCCGTCGAAGAATGTTTGCAGGCGGTCGGCGGTGAGGTTCTTCACGTCCGAATACGCCAAACCCGTGAAAACAGAAAAGACGAACAAGTCCCGTACAAGCTCGTGGGTGGCGTTCTTCATCGGTGCGTTCATGAGCGTCTGTATCTCCGTTTGGGTGAGGTAGCCCCTGTCCACGCTTTCGGGAGAGTTGATATATCCCGCAAAGGGATTAAAGGGCAAACGCCCGTCGTTCCTCGCTATGGAAACGATGTGTTTCAACACAATCATGTAGCCCCACACGGTATTGGTGCGGCATTTCTTCTCCGTGCGCAGAAAATACTCGAAGTCGTTGATGAACGTGAGGTTGAGTTCCTTTAATGGAATATCCTCACGCTTGTAGGTATGGGGCAGGAACTCCCGAATATGGTTGCAGACCGTCCGATAACGGGTAAATGTACCCTGCGCCCTGCTGTGCCCGACTTTCTTCTCGAACTCGGCGTTGTGCTGCTCGAACAGCTTCAGCAAAGTTTCCTGCTTGACGCCGATACCGAGATAGGCGTCTTTGAGTTTGGCGGCGGTAACATAACCGTCCGTCTGCATTAACTCTTGATAGCGGCGGTTTACTTCCACACGGATTTTATCTACCGCAAGGTTGATTCTCTGCGCTTCGACGCTCTTGCCCGAAGCACGGTTGTTCTTCACGTCCCACAGCCGTGGGGGAACGTCCATCTTGCAACTGAACTGTTTAATCTCGCCGTCCACCGTGATACGGCACATTAAAGGCAGGTTGCCGTTCGGCTTCTCGCTGCCTTTCTTCACGTAAAATAATACCTTGAATGTACTACGCATAACTCACTCCTTTTTTTGGTTACAAAATTAGTTATTAGTGAGTTACCGACTGCTATGCAAAATTACGCAAATCGCAGAAACAGAACCATTTAGCAAGAAATTCACACCCGTTACGGGGGTAATGAGGTGGTAACTGAACTTCTGCGCTGTTTGGCTTCGAGGTGGTATTTCGTTGGCTCTGTCCCATAGAAAAACAAAGCGTAACGAACGCTGTATCAGCTAATTCGCTACGTTTTACCCAAATTTACTTTTTCGCTATGTGTTTATTATAAAAACAGTGACTATGACAAAAAAAGAAGCAATCAAGCTCTTTGAAGAGCGTAAAGTTCGTACCGTTTGGGACGATGAACAGGAAAAATGGTACTTTTCTATTGTAGATGTGATTGGCGTGTTAACCGAAAGCCCTGATCCCAGAAACTATTGGAAAGTTTTGAAAAACAGATTGAAGAAAGAAGGGAATGAAACGGTTACAAATTGTAACCAGTTGAAATTGGTTGCAGAAGACGGGAAGAAACGGCTTACCGATGTGGCCGATACCGAACAGCTTTTCCGTCTGATCCAGTCTGTCCCTTCTCCTAAAGCTGAACCCTTTAAATTGTGGATGGCACAGATTGCCAGTGAAAGGATTGATGAATTGCAAGATCCGGAACTGACGATTGACCGCGCTATGTGGGAATATAAGCGTTTGGGATATTCCGACAGTTGGATTAACCAACGCCTGAAAAGTATTGAAATCCGTAAGAACTTAACGGATGAATGGAAACGTTGCGGCATGGAGGAAGGTGTGCAGTTTGCTTCCCTGACCGATATCATCACAAAAACATGGTCTGATAAGACAACGAAGGAGTATAAGGCCTTTAAAGGGTTGAAGAAAGAAAATCTGAGGGATAATATGACCAATACCGAATTGGTTTTGAATATGCTTGCAGAAGCTTCTACAACTGAACTTTCGCAAGCTAAAGATCCGCAGACATTCGATGAAAACGCTTCTGTTGCGATAGAAGGAGGGAAGGTTGCCAAGGTTGCACGGCAGCAATTGGAAAGTCAGTTAGGGCGTTCTGTTGTCTCTCCCTTAAATGCGCATAACTCTTTAGGGAAACTTCCTGATGATACGGATAAATGAATTGAATATGATATATTAAGTTAAAGGAGTCTCCCAGGCGTAAGAATTTCGCTTGGGAGACTCTTTTTGTTTCATCACGATGAAATTTTTGTTCCCTTGTGGTGAAACTTTAGTTTCATGCCGGAGAAACTAAAGTTTCAGACTTGGGGAACAGGTGAAACTTTTTAAGAAATTTTTACTGTTGCGCTTACTTTCCTAAACGTTGCTCAATGTCTTCCACCAAGCTGCTTGCACCGATACGGAACAGGTCTTTATTCAGCCAGTCGTTGCCTAAGACCTCTTTCACGAGCGTATAATAGAGAACTGCCTCTTCTGCTGTGCGGACACCGCCTGAGACTTTGATGCCGACACGTTTTCCTGTGATGGAATGGTACTTTTTCAGTACCTGGCACATCGTATAAACGGCTTCCGGTGTTGCACCGAGGTAACCTTTTCCGGTGGATGTTTTGATGAAATCGGCGCCGGAATAGAGAGCGAGGATTGCAGCTTTCCGAATGCTTTCCGGAGCTACGAGAGCACCGGTTTCGAGGATTACTTTCAGCTTGGCATCGCGGCAGCTTTCTTTGATTTCCTGGATTTCCTCGGCAATCTCTTCGTAGTTCTCTTCCATGAAATAGCCTAAATTCATCACTACGTCGATTTCATCGGCTCCCTGCATGACTGCCATTGCGGTCTCGGCAATCTTTATTTCCATAAATGTCTGGGAGGAGGGGAAGCCTCCGGCAACAGATGCAATCTTCACGTCTTGTGCTGCGAGTGCCTGCTTGACTGTTTCCACAAATAGGGGATAAGTGCAGATGGCAGCTACGTTGGGAACGTCCGGGCGAGTGCCTTCAAAGTCGTTTACCTTGTCTACCAGCTTCCAGATGCTTTCTTTTGTGTCGATGCTGGTGAGGGAAGTCAGGTCGATGAAACCGTGAATTTGTTTCAGCACGTCCGGCGTGAAGTTCTCTTTTCCGTGCTTTTCGAGCACTGTTTTTACCCGTTCTGCAACCTCTTCGGGCGAGCCGGCCGGTTCAAACTTGGCAAAGGCCTGCTGATATTTGTCGGTGTGGAGATGTTCGGTGTCTTCATCGTGGTGATGATGTCCGCATCCACATTCATGATCGTGTTCGTGTGCCATATCTTATAGTTTTTTATTGTTTATATGTCGTTCTTTATCGCGGTTGGTCTTCTTCTGCAGGTTCTTTTCGAAAGCGGCAGTCAGATCGACGCCTGTCTGGTTGGCGAGGCAGAGCAATACCCATAAAACATCCGCCATTTCATCGCCTAAATCGCGGTGTTTATCGCTTTCCTTAAAGGACTGTTCGCCGTAAGTGCGGGCCATGATGCGCGCCAGTTCTCCGACCTCTTCCGTTAGGA
Source organism: Parabacteroides acidifaciens (assembly GCF_003363715.1). Classification (GTDB taxonomy): domain Bacteria; phylum Bacteroidota; class Bacteroidia; order Bacteroidales; family Tannerellaceae; genus Parabacteroides; species Parabacteroides acidifaciens. The sequence continues at coordinate 119,131 of NZ_QREV01000006.1, read as the reverse complement.
TTGTCATATTCGTCAGTTCGTTGAAGTAGCGGACGCCATACGTTTTGATCCAGCTGTCCACTTGCTCCTGTGCCTGTTTAAGCGTAACTTCTGCCATATTATTCTTTGTTTTGTGAATCGATCCAGATTGTGACAGGGCCGTCGTTGAGCAGCTCCACTTTCATATCGGTGCCGAATGTGCCTGTGTGTACCTCTTTACCGATTTGCAGGCCCATTTCTGCGCAGAAGGCTTCGTACATCGGAATCGCTATATCCGGCTTGGAAGCATGGATGTAGGAGGGACGGTTTCCCTTCTTGGTGGAGGCATGTAGCGTGAACTGGCTGACCACCATTATTTCGCCTTCCGTTTCGATTACGGAACGGTTCATAACGCCGTTTTCATCGTCAAAAATCCGCAGGTTGGCAACCTTCTTGCACAACCACTCGATGTCTTCCCGGGTGTCGCGGTCTTCAACGCCGACCAGCACAAGCAGCCCTTTTCCTATTTTAGACTTCAATTGCCCGTCAATGGTGACCGAGGCGTGCTGTACCCGTTGTATCAATGTTCTCATATCTTTATTTTAAACCATTTATTAAAGCATTTGTTTTGGCTTCTCCGATTACTGCCTTCAGTTCGTCGAAGCTGGCCTCGCGTATTCGCTTTACGCTCTTAAAGTGGCGTAAAAGTAATACTTTTGTCTTTTCTCCGATCCCTTTTATGGCGTCTAATTCCGATTTTGTCTGGTTCTTGCTTCGCTTGTCCTTATGGAAAGTGATGGCGAAACGGTGTACTTCGTCCTGCATCTGGGTGAAGAACTTGAACATGAAACTTTGTATCGGCATACCGATTGTTTCGGGGGGGAAGCCGAAAAGCAGTTCCGATGTCCGGTGCTTGCCGTCTTTTGCAAGGCCGGCAATCGGAATGTCGAGGTGGAGTTCATCTTGGAGAACTTCGCGTACTACTTCCATTTGCCCCTTTCCACCGTCCGTAATGATCAGGTCGGGCAGGGGAGATTTCTCGTCTATGGCGCGCTGGTAGCGGCGGCGTACGACCTCTTTCATGGAGGCGTAATCGTCCGGACCGACAACTGTCTTGATATTGTATTTCCGGTAATCTTTCTTCGATGGTTTCGCCATTTTGAAGACAACACACGCAGCCACCGCATCGCTCCCTTGTATGTTCGAATTGTCGAAACACTCGATATGGGCGGGTAGTTTAGGCAGATGCAAGGTGTCTTGAATCTCTTTCAGAAGGCGCGTGCTGCGTTGTTCCGGATTCAGCTTTTCCGCCTGTTTCAGTTTGTCAACCTTGTATTGCTTTACGTTCATCTCGGAAAGCTCGACCAGTTTTTTCTTGTCTCCGCGTTGGGGCACTGTGATCGTCACGTTTTCCAGCTCTATATCCAGCGGAAAAGGAATAATGATTTCGCGTGCCGTACTTTTAAAGCGGTTGCGCATTTCGATAATGCCCAGGCTGAGGAGGTCTTCTTTCGATTCATCCAAACGCTTCTTATATTCAAAAGTGTAGGCTTGGACGATGGCTCCGTTCCCTATATGCATGTAGTTGATATAAGCGGAGTTCTCGTTTTCGGCCAGCGAGAAAACGTCTATATTGTGAAGCATCGGCGTGACGACTGTCGATTTGGCCCGGTAATTCTCGATGACATCGTACTTTTCTTTAATCTTTTGCGCTTCCTCGAACCGTAATTCTCCGGCAAGGGTTTGCATCTGTTCGTAGAGATGCTTGCTTATCTGTGAAATGTTTCCGCGCAGGATTTCTTTTATTTCGGAGATGTTTTGCTGGTATTCTTCCAGTGTTTGCAATCCTTCGCAAGGCCCTTTACACCGTTTGATGTGATATTCCAGGCAAACTTTATAGCGTCCTTCGGCGATGGATTCGGGTGTAAGAGGCAATTTGCAGGTTCGTAGCGGATATAAATCTTTCAGCATTTGCAGCATGACCTTTGCTGTGTACACGGAAGGATAGGGGCCGTAATAGCGCGAGCCGTCCCGTACAATATTCCTTGTTTGGAATACGCGCGGGAAATATTCGTTCTTGACAACAATGGATGGATATGTCTTGTCGTCTTTCAACAGCACGTTATACCGGGGACGATATTGTTTGATCAGATTGTTCTCTAAAAGAAGAGCGTCTTCTTCGGAATCGACAACGATGTATTTAATGTCCCGTATCTGCTTGACAAGAACGCGCGTCTTGTTGCTGTCGTGTTCCTTGTTGAAATAGGAGGAAACGCGGCGCTTCAGGTTCTTTGCCTTGCCTACATAAATGATCGTCCCTTTATCGTCAAAATACTGGTAGCAGCCCGGCGATTCAGGGATGACGGAAAGTATTGTTTTTATATGTTCCTCGGTTGCGCTCATTCTCTTTTCTGTATGTTTCTGTCCTATTTCCAGTGTTTTACGCTATTCTTGTTAAAGTAAATGTTTCACGTGGAACATTCTGTCTTTAGCGGCCAAGCATCACCAACAGGATGTTTATATCGCTTGGCGAGATGCCTGGAATACGGCTTGCTTGGGCAATGGTGTCCGGGTCTATCCGTGTCAGCTTCTGGCGGGCTTCCGTCGATAAAGACTGGATAGAATTGTAATCGAATTTACCTTTGATATGAATATTCTCCAGGCGGCTGATCTTGTCAGCGATGATCTGTTCGCGACGGATATAGCCACTATATTTGATCAGGATTTCTGCCGCTTCGATAATCTCTTCTTTGCGTGAAACCGGAACTTTGTCCAAAACCTCGCGGAAGGCAGGAACAAGTTCTGCCATATTTTCCAACGTGACTTGCGGACGCGGAATTAATTCGATCAGCTTGCAGCCGTGTGAAAGGGGAGTCGTGCCCAATGCCTCCAAACCGCTGTTTATGTATTGCGGCTTGATGGAATAGTTTTCGGCAAAAGAGATGATCGCATCCCGGCTTGCTCTTTTCTCTGTGAGCAGGTCGTAACGGTCTTGTTTTGCCAAACCGATCTTGTATGCTTTTTCCGTCAGACGCATATCCGCATCATCTTGGCGAAGCAAGATGCGGTATTCGGCGCGGGAGGTAAACATACGGTAAGGCTCGTCTACGCCTTTTGTGACGAGGTCGTCTATCAATACGCCAATGTAGGCTTCGTCGCGGCCTAATATGAACGGTTCGCCGCCATAACAATTGATGTGCGCGTTGATGCCGGCGATCAGTCCTTGTCCGCCAGCTTCCTCATATCCCGTCGTTCCGTTGATCTGTCCGGCAAAGAACAGGTTATGGATTTGTTTTGTTTCCAGATTATGCTGTAGTTGTGTCGGATCGAAGAAATCATATTCGATGGCATATCCCGGACGGTAAATCTGTATGTCGCGAAATGCCGGTATTTGTAGCAGGGCACGCAACTGGATATCGAGGGGCAAGGAAGAGGAGAAGCCGTTCAGGTAATATTCCTGCGTCGTTTCGCCTTCCGGCTCCAGGAAAAGCTGATGCTGGGGTTTGTCTGCAAACGTAACGATCTTTGTCTCGATGCTGGGGCAATAGCGCGGGCCGATGCTTTGAATCTGTCCGTTGTACAGCGGAGAGTCGGGGAGACCCTGGCGCAAAACTTCGTGACAGGCCTCATTTGTGAATGTCGTCCAACAACTGAGCTGTTTCAAAACACGGTGTGAAGTGTCCATATAGGAGAACTTGTGGAAGTCGTTTTCCCCCGGCTGTTCCGCCATTTCATCGAAGTGGACGCTTCGTGCATCGATGCGCACAGGTGTCCCGGTCTTCATCCGTTCGGATTTGATGCCTAACGAAACCAATTGTTCGGTCAGCCCGGTTGCAGCCGGTTCGGCTATACGGCCGCCGCGCAACTGTGTACGTCCGATATGAAGCAGGCCGTTCAGGAAAGTCCCGTTTGTGAGCACTACGCTTTTGGCACGGAACTCGACGTCCATATAGGTTTTTACGCCGCATACCGTGTCTCCATCGAGCAAAAGCTCGCGCACGGTATCCTGCCAGATATAAAGGTTCGGAAGGTTCTCGAGTATTCCCCGCCAGCATTCGATAAAGCGGGCGCGGTCGCTTTGCGAGCGCGGACTCCACATAGCCGGCCCTTTGCTCTTATTCAGCATACGGAACTGGATGGCTGTATGATCCGTCACAATTCCCATATAACCGCCTAAAGCGTCTATTTCACGAACGATCTGCCCCTTGGCTATACCACCAACCGCCGGATTGCAGCTCATCTGCGCAATCTTGTTCATATCCATTGTTATGAGAAGTGTCTTCGAACCCAGGTTGGCTGCAGCCGCTGCGGCTTCACAGCCTGCGTGTCCGGCACCTACCACGATCACATCGTAATTGAAAGTCATTGTCCTAATTATCTTTGTTTTTGCAAAGATAGTGCAAATCGAATGCATTTTGTATGGGTTTTTGGTTATATTTGTAAATCTTGGAATATCTAAGTAATACCTAAAGAATGACATTATGGAAGCCCGGATCTCTTCTTCGACAATGGATAGTGCCAATAAGATAAAAACATCTGTCACGCTTTTTATCTTGTATGGCGTTTGCTTATTCCCGGCCTACTATGGAGATCTGTATGCATTGCTTGGCATGTTTGCTTTTAGCACCCTCCTTTCTGTTACAACTCGGGGCTTTATGCCGAAACGCTTTATCGTGGATGGGGAAAAGTTGACAATCGACACACCCTTTCGGAAATATTATATCCGCATTGAAGAGATCATTTCGGCACGAGAAGTAGATCAATCGGATTTAGGAGTTGGGATCCGTTCGTTCGGTTCCAGCTGGTTGTTTGGTTATCTTGGATATTTCTCTTTTACCACTATCGGACATGTGAAGATCTTTGCCCGTCGTTCCAATAACTGCATTCTGATTACGACAGCCGGTCGTGGAAACTTTATCATCGCCCCCGACGATCCAGAATTTATCAATTACCTGAATCGGGCAATACTATGGAGATAGGAACAGGAGGGTGGTTTATAACTGCTTTAGAACCTCCAGCACATAGTTACGCCGTTGCCGGGAGATACTGACGGTCGAACCGTCTTTCATCCGGATATAGCCGCCGTCCGTTTTGATGAAACTTCTGATTTCATCCAGATTGATCAGATGTGACTGGTGGACGCGGAGGAAATTGTAGGGCGTTAGTAATTCGTCAAACTCCTTGAGTGTTTTGGAAACGATCAGTTTTTCTCCGGACTTCAGGTAGAAGGTCGTATAATTGCTTTCTGATTCGCAGCGGATGATAGAACCGATCTCCACAAACTCTACTTTATCGGCTACGGACAAAGCTATTTTCTTCTGCTTGTCCAGTGCCCGGACGTTCTGTAGCAGGTTTTGCATCCGCTTATTTTCCTGTTTCCTGAGAATAACCTGTACCGCTTTATCGACCGCATGTACCAGCTCTTCCGGGTCGATCGGTTTCAGCAGGTAATCGAGCGCGCTGAAACGGATGGCCTGGATTGCATAGCTGTCGTAGGCTGTGGTGAAGATCACTTCAAACGAAATATCCGGGAGACTTTCCAACAGGCTAAAACCGGTATCATCCCCCAGCCGGATATCCAGAAAAAGGATATCCGGTTTTGTTTCGGGGAGGATGCTACGGGCTTCGGTCACGGAACTGCAGATCGCTGAAATCCTGATTTGCGGACAATAGGTTTCAACCATACGGAGCAGGTTTTCCCTATTCCCCTGTTCGTCTTCAACGATTGCTGCAGTTATTTTCGTTTCCATATTTCGTCTTGTTATAAAGGAATGGACAATCGGACATGGCAACCGGAAACAGATTCTTTCTCCTGTCTGTTTTCAATTGTAATACTGATTTCCGTATTATATAAAGTCTTTAATATCTCGAATTGGCTGCTGATGGCACGGATGCCGAAGCCTCCGTCTGTGTCTGTCGCTATTCCGGGACCGTCGTCTGTAATATCGATTATCAGCACTTGCTTCTGCAAAGATAATCGAATTATGATTTCTCCTTCCCCCCGCGGAGCGATTCCGTGCTTTACGGCGTTTTCAACGAACGGCTGTATCAGCATTCCCGGTATTTCGATCAGTTCCGGTTTGATGTTTTCATCAATAGCGAACGAGTAGGAGAAGGGGAAACGAAGCTGCTCGAGTTTCAAATATAACTGTAATTGTTCGAGCTCATCGGAAAGAGGCACTAACTTCTTTTCGGAAGTCGCCAGTACTTTCCGCAGCAAACGTGAGAAGTCGATCAGGTATTTGTTCGCTTCCTGATTGGCCGAACGGTTAATCAGATTCTGGATCGAACTTAATGCATTAAAGATGAAATGCGGATTCATCTGGGAACGGATCGCGCGGAGTTCAAGCTCGGAGATATGCCGCCGGTTGCGCTCCTCTTTCCGCTTACTTTTTGTCCGGAAATAGTAAACGAGACCGATGATTACAATGACTAAGAGCGAACCTAAAACACCTTCTTTGAATCCTTTTTTGAAATCACTCATCGACTCGTCTACTCTGTTCAGGTCCTTTTGTAGTACTTGGAGGAGTGGCTTTTGAGGATCAAATAACCAATTGCCAAATTTGCGATAGAGGATGGTCCCGTCTTCACGCATCAGGATCGTCATGGTGCTGAACCCTTTACGTTTTAATTCCTCGATTTGCTGGTCGGGGATCGCTTTGTAAGGCTTTACCCGATTGGCATTATGATCGGAGAATTTGGCGTATAGTTCGAGCCGTACGGCGGATGATATCCCTTCTGATTCAAGGTGTTTCTGAAAGTCAAGCGCGTTTTGAAGACTCGGTGCGGGAAGGCCTCCCCATGTCGATAAATATAGTAAGATATATTTCCGGTCGCTTCCTTTCTTCAGATTCAGGCTGTCGGCTATCATAAGGCCACTCTCCCGGATGTTTTTTCCGGCTTCGAAAGGCAAGAACTTATTGTATGCGGAGGTCAATATATTTGTCAGGCTGGTATCTGGACAGGAGCTGATAAAATCATTATAGTCTTCTTCTATTTCAGATAACATACTGTCGTACATGATACTCCCTAAAGTCGCCTCGTTTAACACATATTGGGGGAAACCGGAGAAAATCTGTTTGTTCAGAAGATAGTTTTCCTGTGGGGTTAATTCTTTCTCCTTATTCAGGCATAGGTTATCCGATTTGAGCTCCTGTTTCTTATAGAGTGAATACCTGTACAGGAAAGAATAGTAACATGTGGCAAACGGTTTTTTCGTACTGTATGCAAAGTCGATGAGTGGATTGACCGATGCGAAATGAGGCGCTTGCCAGTCGAGCAGGCCGCTTTTATGCCAGGCCTCTTTGTCGGTCGCTTTCATATAGCGCATAAGGACAAGCATTCCTTCAAAGTATTGCTCCGAACGTTCGAATACCTTTTTCCAATAGGGATCCATATTCTTAAAGTCATCGTTCTCTAATGCAGCTTGAAAAAGGGCGTTGCGGGACTGGAAGTCTTTTTTCATCTGGTCGGGAGAGTCGAAGTCAAGGTTAAGTATGTCAGATTCGTATATGTTGGCAAACCGTACGAAACTGTATTGAAAGTTGTTTTGCTCGCTTCCTCGTCCCATATAGCGCATATTGTGTGTCTTTTCATATAATTCTTTGTCCTGAATAATGGAATCTCCGGGAGTAAGCAGCAGTGTCATTCGTTCTCCGACTTTATAATCAGTCGGGTAGGCAATAAATATTTTTTTATGGACAGTCGAATCTTTGGATGCCTCGAAACTGAAATTGCTTACGGTAAATTCCGTATTCGGAGGAAGTTCAAATGATGCATCGACAATCCGTGCATCCGGAGTTAACCGGATCGTGCCGTCTTTTTCCCATTTGGCCGGAAAATTATCAAATAAGAAGGTCGAAAACCTGTCGAATTTTATGTCGTCTGCTCCTATATCTGTGGAGTTGGCAGGCATCCCTGTCCCTCTTACTCCGAAAGGAATATAGGCCATTGTGTACGTATATAGATAATCTTCTTTCTTGAAAGTTTTTGTTTTTCCGCTTTTTCGGTCGTATGTGAAACGCGCAATCAGCTTGCCTGCCTCATTCTCTTCGGCAACAAGATCCTGCATATAGCGGCTGTCGAAATAGGAAAAACCGGGGTTCTCTTTATCATTCCGGCAGTCATATACGTTTTCAAGCGTATAGTCCATGGTGAGCGTTTTAGCATTTATATCCGTTACGGTTCCCCGGATAGTAATTCTCCGGATGTTTTCCGCCCGCCAGGGTACTTCCTCTTTCAGGCCGGGGGCGATGTAAGGATAATAGTTGACAGACTCAATTACCACCCAATCGCCTTTTTTCAGGGAGTCGGGTGTATAGGGCTTGAACGTCTCGGCCGAACCGATTTGTGCCAGAAAGACAAGAAGGAATAGGAGTACTGTTTTCATGACTGTAAAAATAAGATGAATAATTTAATTACAGTCCAAATGTATTCAGCAAAGACCAGTATCCGTCCGGTAAATGAGCAGATGACGGGTTTGGATGAGTAACAGGTGAAATAAAAGATAGTTGCATATTATTGATTTTATTCCTAACTTTGTAAAAACGATAGGTTTATGCAGTCTATAGCTGAATATAAAGAAATCTTATCTAAATTCAAAAAAGAATTTGGTCCTCGATTCGGTATTAAAGAGTTGGGGATTTTTGGCTCTGTGGCCAGAGGAGAACAGACGGAAGAAAGCGATCTGGATGTATTTGTTTCGCTTGAAAAGGTTGAACCGTTCATTCTTTTTGACCTTAAAGAATTGTTAGAGTCATTATGTAAATGTAAAGTTGATTTGATTCGGCTAAGAGATTCATTACGGCCAGCGTTGAAAAATAATATCCTTAAAGATGGCATTTATGTTTGATAGGGGCAGAGTTTTAGATCGTTGTGAGCAAATTGTCGAGTCAATTGATCTGATAATGCAATGGAGTAACTCGATCCAATCGGCAGAGGACTTTTTGCTATCACCAGAGCATGTCTTGATTTTTGATGGCTGTGTAATGCGTCTTCAAATCATTGGTGAAAATATTAAGAAGATCGATGAGTGCACAAATGGAGAGCTGTTATGCGAGTATCCTGAAATACCTTGGCATAAAGTGATCGCTCTCCGGAATATTATATCACATGAATATGCCAATGTTGATGAAGAAATTATATTTGCAATTGTCAAGCAAAGCCTGTCTCCATTGAAATTAGCAATACTAAAAATCAGAAATATACTTCAGTCCTGATTTTACTAAGGTACATATTACGTACCCCTTTCAATAACATTTTCCCGCCCAGGAGGAATGAAAATACCTGTATTTGATAAGCAATAATATAACCTGGAGGTTACTTTTTGTGTTTGACCAACATGATTACCCGATTATCATCCTCTCCCAATGTCGCGGTGACTTCTTTCAGTTTGCCTTTCAACTTCCCTTTTTCATAATCTCTGCAAAGTTCGAAAGCGTTTAGAGTAGCCCATAATTCGCCTTTGGAATTGATAGGGGTCAGCATAGACATATAAAATTCTTTTTTATAAGAATAATCGCCATTGTATATGATATACCTAAAGAAATCCTTTTCCTGTGTATCATACACAAGGTACGTTCTCGGAAACCCCTCTTCTTTGCTGAAATCATATACATTCTTTATGCTTTCCATGAAATAATAACGATTGGAAACCAACTTTAAAACCAGGTAGAATCCCGGATCCATGGTATGGATGGGTGGGGTTCGTGCGATAAATGGACGCAAACTGCAATCGGGCATTAAGGTGTAGATCGTATCTGATGAGGGTTCTAACAGAATCCAATTGCCATTAAAGGGAGTTATTCTACTATACATACCAGGCCCGGCCATTCTTGTTCCCTTTTCATGTCTTAAAAGTTGAAAGAAGAGCTTTTTCTCTTTAAATGGAGTTTTAATCTCTTTGGTTATACTCCCATTTTGCTTCGAGACGAGCAGAAATGGAATATCGTCATTACATTCATCGTAACAAATCAGATTCTCTTTATCATAATTGAATATTTGCCCGTAAAACTGGGTATTACCTTCCTGCTTCTGTTTAAAACTTCGCTTAAAATTTCCCTCTAAGTCATAAACCTTTATTTTTCTTGCCCAATGATCGTTTAGAAACATTTCATTGTTTTCCTCATCCAATGTAATGCTTGTAAAAGATATGTATTCTTCTCCTCCTTGCCCTTGGCGGTTTATCTTACGGATGGCTCTTCCCGTCCGGTCATACACAAAAATATCTCCGTCTTTCCGATAGTTTGCCACTATTATGAATTTTTCGCCTACAGCCTGTACAAACCCTTGATTAACAAAATCATCGTTTGTTTCCAGCGGAATATACTCCACATCCATGAAATCTTGAAGAATCAGTTCCTTTTTGGGATAAGAATTTTTTGTGATGTCAACCGTGATCAAGTCGTCTGCCGTTTGATTCTGTCTTTTGCAACCTGTCGTTATTAACAGAATAAATAGAAAGAAAATAGTTATAGTTTTCATTCCGGATAATTTATTATTGTTACCAATCCCTTATTTGCCTGTTTCCAGGATTAGATTCAAATCTATGTGATAATATCGGGAGGGTATCCGGCAAATGAGCAAATGGCGGTTTTGGATGAGTAACAGGCGTTTTATTCATTCCTGAAAAGCACCGGAAGCGTATATTTCATATTCACCTTCTTTCCGTTGGGCAGTTCCGCCGGTTCCCACTCAGGAGATTGTTCGAGCAGGGTGATGACAGCTTCCTCGAAGGCTTTGTTCCGGGGGGCTTTCCGTATGTTGAAACCACCGAGCTTTCCATCTGTCCGGATGATGAAACTGACGACGACCAACTCTTTCTCCGTCTCCACCCCTTTGGGGTAAACGAGGTGCTTGCAGACCCAATCCATGAACGCGGACATATCGTCTGTCCCGTTAAACCGGGGCATTTTACTTCCTTGCGGCAGGATAGAAACCGTATCGAGTATTTCTCCTTCCAGGACAGGAACCGCTTTACCGCCTTTATGAAAGCTCCATGTCAGCGAGCCGGCGATTGAAAGAGCGATGATCACGATCATGCCGATCACGACTTTCCATTTCGAAAAGCTGTTTTTAGGAATGGGACGATCCTGCCCTAAGAAGTAAACTTCATTTTCGTTTATCTCGTCTTTCATATCTCGATTACTGATTTTAATGATTTCAACGCCTCTTTGGATACCTGCAGGACAAATTTATCCGGGAATTTCAGGTCTGATAATGTCAGTTCCTGTTTTGTCAGATTGATACTGTAAATATAACAACTGTTTATGATCAGGCTTCTGCCGACCCGGATGAAAATACCGGCTTCCTCCTGCAGCTGCTGTTCTATCAGCTTCTCAAAAACAGAGAGGTTGAATGAGAAAATATGCTCTTCCCCACCGATCAGCCTCAACGTCGAATAACTGCCGTCGGAAGCGATGTAAGCGACTCGGTCGGCTGTTATTCGCAGCAATTGGTAACTGTTGGATACGATGAGATATTTAGCCATTCTGTTATTTAATTAGAAGAATTACCGGATTATCGTCCTCCTTCAATTGTTTCAGCCATGCCGGTTGTTCGGATTCCGGCATCTTTTCGCGTGCATTTATCAGGTCTTCCGTCTGATAGCATACGATCAGCTCACCAGCGGTCGATATGTTGTAAATGGCGAAGCCCGGCATCTCTTCCCTGTCGCTCTCTATACGGACCGATTTCATGACTTTCGTCCGCCCGCTCCGTTTGTCGTATATTCCGCAATAGGGAGGATTACTGCCTCCTTTCATCCAGCCGTCTACATTGTACATATCTTTAAACAAATTGAAATAGATGATATTCTCTGTCTCCATCAAGCGGGTGATAATATATTTGTCCTCCATTACATCGCTGTTTTCGTAGCGGGCGAATCCGCCGGAACTGCCCATTTTGAAAACCATCCGGGGCGTCAACCGGTCAAAGCCTTTTACGGTAAAGAGGGTGTCGCAAAAGAAATCCTTCATGCACAGCTCTCCGTCGTGATACCAGTAAGCAGCGTTATTTTGCGAGCCGTATGTCCACCTGTTATCCTCAAATTGGACGATGTAAGCCATCCCGCCCAGCATTTCCGCACCGGCCAGCGGCATTACCAACTTCGATTTCCCGGCAGGGATATCGCCTCCCCATCTCAAAGGCAGGGAATCTTGTATAGCCCCACTATCCGCATCGTAAAGATACGAAAGATTATTGGTTTGTTCTGTTGGAATATTCACGTATGTGTAGATTTTATCATCCAGGAAGTAGGGGGCGATGATCATGCCCCCGGCAGCTTCTTTCCATTCGACGGTTTTCAGGAAATGGCCTGTGATATCATAACATTGTTGCTTTGAAGGGGAGATACGAACGTACACTTTCCGGGTTATCGGGTCTGTAGTGAAATTAGTTCCGTTCGGATATTCAGCCGGCCCGTTTCCGATTTGTCCGATCTGCCCGATATAGTGCCCGGTCGTTTTATCAAAGACTTTGATTGGAGCTGTACGGGCGCCGATCAGGATATGCCGGTCTGTTACGACCATCGCCGTAATGGAGGAGATGGCGACAATAGAAGAGTCTGTTGTCTCGAGGGGAATATAGCTTTGTTCTTTTCCAAGATCGGCTAACGTGAAAGCTTCCGGATGTCGGAACGCATCTTCTACATCGATTACTTTTAACGAGTTGCCGTAACTGTTCCGGTTGCTGGGATTACAAGCCGTAAGCAAGCAAATAATTAATAGGAGTGTGAGATTCTTCATGCTTCAATATGTTATTTGAAATACAAACATATTAAAAGCGAAGATTCCCGGTGTGTATTATTCTGCCCGTTTTGTGAAATGCCTGTCAGAATTTACGAAAGCCGTATTTGTGCAATTCGTTTTTAGCAAGCATACATATTACGTATCCCTTTCAATAACATTTTCCCGCCCATGAGGAATGAAAAGCCGATTAGCGGAATGCCGACAGCCAGCAAGGTAATTGCGCCCGGTTCCGTACCTAATGGAAACTCGGAATATTCGGACAGCAAAGCAAGGAACATAAATAGTGAACCAAATGTAAAAATGGTACCGAGCAGGAAACGGCTCCAAGTATTATTCCGGAAAAGTTGCATCAGCAATAAAATAACGATCGCCAGGGAAACCAGAGTGGTAACCGTATTTCCGGAATGCCAGCCGGAGGTAAACAGGCAAGCGATATCACTAATCACCAGCAGGGAGAAGAGGGTGATATACCAGATTTCAGGGAATGAGTTGATAAATCTCTTGATCCGGTTTGTTGCGATTGATGTGTTCATAATAATATGTTTGATGTTTATATTCATAGAACGTGGGGTAGAAGGCTTTAGTATAGTTAGCTTTTGTTTTTTATCTAATTGCAGGATATTCGAAGGGTGGGGTATTCTGTTAAATTTTACAATAACCCCCCTTTTCGGCTGTTTTTCTATTTCGTCTGAAATTCTGATTCATTTTGGATTGACTTTTTTTACGATTTTAGCTTTTTTGTCTGACAACAGATGAAAAGAGATGCCGAGGTCGTCCAGGAAAGTATGCAATTTGATTACCGAAAAGCGAAAACACCGACAAAGTGATAAAGCTTAACTCCCGGAGAATCGAATATTTGAAAATAAAACGGACGGCGTCCCAAATATCCCAAGGAAATTCAGGTGCTTTTTTGCCCTTAAAACGGTCCTCTTTCCAATTACGACCGTCCAAATCGCCATTACGACCGTCCTAATCTTCGCGAGGTGCCGAGTGCACTATACATTAGCACGGTCGTAATGGCAAAGAGTACGGTCGTAATTGCTGCAAACGCTCAAAAAAGGTGAAAAAGTCCCTTTTTGAAGTCAAAAAAGCGGATTAACATTTGTTTTGTTTCGCCTGTCTTTTGAGCCTGAAAAAAGCGTTTTATACAATAAGTCCCTTTCATTCCTCCGGTAGCATTGCCAGTGCCTTGTCTTCGTTTGCCTCCATGATTTCGCGTTCTCCCGGACCTTTGTCGTTGATGCCGCAGAGGTGGAGGATACCGTGGATGATGGTGCGGTGGAGCTCTTCGTTGTAGTCGGTATGGAATGTTTCGGAGTTGGTCCGGACAGTGTCCAGGCTGATGAACAGGTCGCCGGAGATTTTATCCCCGCTGGTGTAGTCGAAGGTGATGATATCCGTGTAATAATCGTGCTGGAGGTATTGGCGGTTTACTTCCAGGATTTTCTCGTCGGAACAGAAGATATAGCTGATGTCGCCCGTTTTTTTCCCGTATGTGGCGGCTACTGCCTTGATCCAGTTGCTGACCGTTCTCTTTTTGATTGCCGGAAGCTTCGTGTCTTCCGCGTAAAATGCTATTGCCATAAGTTTCCTGTTGTTTCTATTGTTTGTAAATTGTTATTCCAACCCTGTCGATATGTGCTTTTAAATCGGGGTTTGTAATGGATGAGTAGGAGAGAAGGTCAACGAAAAACGGAAGGAGAGATTCTTCGAATGCTCCTGCGAGGCTACACAAGTCTTCTCTCGTCAAGTTAGAGCCTTTGATTGCAAGGTCTATGTCCGAACCTGGCTTGTAATTGCCTTTTGCCCTTGAACCGAACACGATAACTTCCTCGACGTGCGGATATTGGGAACAGATCCGATTGATGATTTCCTTATGACCGGGTGTAAGCCCTAATCGTATGATTGTATCTCCAGCCATGCGTGTAACTCCTTTAATAGAGGAAAATATTTTGTTTGAATATTGTTCGTGACCAGTAGGGCCGTTGCCTCGTCATACGTATGAGTTGTCAGATTCCGGTCGTTCAGGGCTTGTAACCAAATGTCGCCGTCCCGGATATAACCGGATTGGAACGCTTGCCGCAAGGTGGCGCGCGGGGAGGGACATGTGAATCCTTCCGCTTCCAGATAATCTTTCAGGGTTTTCCATGAAAGTTCGAACGTGAACTCATAGATCTGTACCAGTCCGGCTTGCAAGACGAAATTGTCCGGGTCATTCCGTATGATCCGGATCGCCTCGTTTAGCCGGAGGAAAGCTTTGTCGAAGTTCTGAAAACGTTGTTTCCAGCGTATATCTTGTTGTTCCATGTTTTTTCTCTATATTTAACAGGACGAAGATACGAAATTTTCAGGTAAAAAACAGATACGTCATCGCAACCGCCGCAATAGCCCCGGCAAGGTCTGCCAACAGGGAACATTGTACCGTGTAGCGTGTATTGCGTATGCCGACGCTGCCGTAATAGAGAGCAACGACGTAAAAGGTTGTGTCGCTTGAGCCTTGTACGATGGAGGAGAGGCGGCCAACGAACGAGTCGGCCCCGTATGTGTTCATGGCGTCGAGCATCATTCCCCGTGCTCCGCTGCCGCTAAGCGGTTTCATCAGCATTGTGGGCAGGCCTTCTACGAATTTCGTGTCTAACCCAGCGGCCGAAACTCCCATGCGGATACCGTCTATCAGAAAATCCATCGCGCCCGAAGCCCTGAATATTCCGATGGCAACCAATACGGCGATGAGGTAGGGGATGATGGTGACAGCTGTCTTGAAACCCTCTTTGGCTCCTTCGATAAACGTGTCGTACACATTGATTTTCTTCCGGATTCCACTGATGATAAAGCCACAGATAATCGTGAAAAGCAATGTATTGGCAAACAGGGTGGAGTAGAGGGACACCTGTTCCTGTTCCAGCGAGTTGAACAGCCAGACCAGTCCGCCGATAAACAGCGCCAGCCCTCCGAAAAACAGCAGCAGGTTCCGTTGCAGGATATTGATCCGCTGCTTGATGCAGACGGCCAGTATGGCGACAAGGGTGGAGGTGAAGGTCGCCAGCATGATCGGAAGGAATATATCCGAAGGGTTGGCGGCTCCCATCTGTGCCCTGTACATCATGATGGTGATCGGGATTAGTGTCAGGCCCGAAGCGTTGATACAAAGAAACATGATCATCGGGTTGCTGGCGGAATCCTTTTCCGCGTTCAGCTCCTGGAGCTGCTGCATCGCCTTCAGCCCCATCGGTGTGGCGGCATTATCCAACCCTAACAGGTTTGCCGAAAGGTTCATGAAGATGGAACCTGTCACCGGATGATCTTTGGGGATTCCCGGGAAGAGCTTGCTGAATACGGGAGCTGCCAGGCGGGCAAAGGACTGGATCACACCTCCTTTTTCCCCGATTTTCATAATGCCGAGCCAGAGGGACAGGATTCCTGTCAGGCCGAGGGAGATCTCGAACCCCGTCTTTGCCGAGGCAAAAGAGGCATTGATGATTTGAGTGAACACTTCCGTGTCTCCACCGATGACCAGTTTGCAAAGTGCCACCACGAAGGCTATCAGAAAGAAGGCAATCCAGATGTAATTTAGAACCATAGCAGTTGTTGACAGGTAATAAGATACTTGTTCATGGTTACAAAAATAGGAAATAATCGGCTTTATCGGAAAAAGATGCCGGGAAATGGGCAATTGTTTGTTTAGTTGTAAAAAGCTGACTACATTTGAAAGATGAATACTTGTGTTTTATCAATTCAAATTTAGAGTGAAGTATGAGGAATAGAATTGGGTTAGCCTTTCTGCTTATATGGTTTTCTGCAATGGCTTTTGCAGCCGATTATACCTATGAGCGTAATGTCTCTTATCGTGGGAATGCGGAGGATGAATATGCCTCCAAGATGTGCCGTCTGGATATCGCTTACCAGCCGGGAGTGAAAGATGTGCCGGTTGTCGTCTGGTTTCATGGCGGCGGACTGACGGGTGGAAGCCGGGAAGTCCCGACGCAACTGTTGACGGATAATATGGTGGTCGTCGGTGTTGAATACCGCCTGTCGCCACATGTGAAAACGATGGATATCGTGGATGATGCCGCCGCAGCAATCGCCTGGGTGTTCGATAATATCGACAAATACGGGGGGAGCACCTCCTCTATCTATATCGCCGGCCACTCTGCCGGAGGTTATCTGGTCGATATGGTCGGCCTGGATAAGAAACTGCTCGCCCGTTATGGGAAAGATGCCGACAAGCTGGCCGGAATCATCCCTTTCAGCGGCCAGGTGATCACGCATTTCGAAACCCGCAACCGCCAAGGCCTGAAACCCTTGCAGCCTACGATCGACGAGACAGCGCCTTTGTATCATGTACGGAAAGACTGCGCCCCCATCCTGATCCTCTCCGGTGATCGCGAAAAAGAACTCTATGGTCGCTACGAAGAAGCCGCCTACTTCTACCGTCTCTTCAAACTCTTAGGCCATCCCGATGTGACCCTTTATGAATTAGGCGGTTTTGACCACGGCTCCATGTGTGCAGCCGGTTTCCCGCTCGCCATCCAGTTTATCAGAGAGCACGAAAAGAAGAAATAAAGTAATAGATAATTTTGTACTTTTGTATTTGATAAAAGAACTGCTTATGACAAAGATATTAGTTACCTACGACATGTTTCGCGAGGGTTTTACCGAGCTGGAAAGCAAGTATGAGGTTACTTTTCCGGAAGGAAGAGACTTCACGTATGAAGAAGTTTTTGAGATGATACCGGAGTACGATGTGTTGTGCTCGATGTTCGATTTCCCTGTAAACAAGGAATTGGTGGACCATGCACCCAATTTGAAATTAGTGGCCAACTATGCCGTCGGCTATAACAATATCGACGTTGCCTATTGCCTCGAAAAAGGCATTACGGTTGCGAATACTCCTGACCCGGTAACAGCCCCTACCGCCAACCTCGCACTCGGACTTATGCTCGATGTGGCCCGTCGCATCACGGAATGCGACCGTAAGTTGCGCACGCTGGGCCACGACATGAAGGTCGGTGTATTGGAAAACTTAGGTATCAATGTGACCGGAAAGACATTGGGTATTATCGGTATGGGACGTATCGGGAAAGCGCTTGCCAAACGGGCGAATGCCTGTGGTATGGAAGTCCTCTACCATAATCGTCGCCAGCTCTATGTCGAGGAAGAAACGAAGCTGAACGTGACGTATGCCTCTATGGAGGAACTGCTCGCCCAGTCCGATTATGTCTCGTTGAATGCCCCTTACACTCCGGAAACCTATCATATCATCGGTGAAGCCGAGCTGAAACAGATGAAACCGACCGCCGTCCTGATCAACACCGCACGCGGTCCGTTGGTCGATGAAAAGGCCTTGGTGCAGGCTTTGAAAGACGGTACGATTCATGGTGCCGGCTTGGATGTATTCGAGTTTGGCGATTACCCTTCGCCCGAACTGCTGGAAATGGACAACGTGGTCCTCACCCCTCATATCGGTACGCAGACATTGGAAACGCGTATCATCATGGCCCGTACGGTCTGCAATAACGTAATCGGATTCCTGGAAGGCGACCGTCCTGTGTCACGGGTCCTGCGTCCATGACGGCGGATTTCGTACTGAGCGAACTGCAATCGGTCGGCTCGCCGGAGAAAGCTGTCCACCTGAGCCGCTTCTTTAAGACTGGACCGGGACAATACGGCGAAGGTGACCGCTTCTTAGGCGTTGTCGTGCCGCAAACCCGCAGTGTGGCGAAAGCCAATAAAGCGATGCCTTTCGACGAATTGCAGCGTTTGCTGGACAGCCCTTGGCATGAGGCGCGTCTTTGTGCCTTGCTGATTCTGGTCTATCGTATCCAGGACCGGAAGACGACTGCCGAAGAGCGGGAAAAGGTTTATCGTTTCTATCTGAAGAATACGCGCCGGTGCAATAACTGGGATCTGGTGGATCTCTCCTGCCGGGATGTTGTCGGCGAGTATCTCGTGGATAAGGATCGTTCCATTCTGTATGAACTGGCTGAAAGCAATAACCTCTGGAAGCAGCGGATCTCTATTGTCTGCACCTGGGCTTTTATCCGTCGCTCGGATTTTACCGATACACTTGCGCTTGCCGAGAAACTGATGACGCATAAACACGACTTGATGCATAAAGCTGTGGGCTGGATGCTTCGTGAGGTCGGAAAGAAAGATCGCGATATACTTACCGACTTTTTAGAACGCAATGCGACACTACTTCCCCGGACGGCTCTTCGCTATGCCATCGAGCATTACCCCGAAGACCAGCGGCAGTATTTCCTGAAAAAGAAATGACCGGATGGATAAACAGACTGAAAAGCGCCTGAAAGAATGGGCAGGAACGTATAATGTGAAGTCTTTTATTCCGGATGATCCGGTTCAGTTTCCCCACCGCTATACGGAGAAACAAGACATCGAGATATCTGCTTTTATCACCTCCTGGATATCCTACGGACGGCGTGAATTGATCCTCCGGAAAGCCGGTTGGCTGCATGACCGGATGGGCGGAAGTCCTTATGAATGGATTGTGTCCGGACGCTACAAAGAATTGGTTTCGGAGGTCCCTGCAGGCAAGCGGGATACGTTCTATCGCTTTTATACACATTCTGATTTGCGTGATTTGTGTGACCGCTTGAACGCTATCTATGGGGAATATGATTCCCTGGAAGACGCTTTGGCGGCGAGCCCCCACCCGAATCCGGTCATGAAGCTACAGGATTTGTTTTCCGGTATCAACGGCATTCCGGTGATGAACGGAAGTTCCGCCTGTAAACGCTTGGCTATGTTCCTGCGTTGGATGATCCGCACCGATGGAATCGTCGATTTTGGCATCTGGAAGACAGCTTTCCATCCCCGCCAATTGATTATTCCGCTGGATACGCATGTGCATCAGATCTCCTTGGAATTGGGGCTGACCGCACAACGTACAGCCACCTTGAAAACGGCGCTTGAAATAACGGAAGCTCTGGCCTGTATCTTTCCCGACGATCCTTGCTTAGGAGATTTCGCCTTGTTTGGCTACGATATCAATAAGAAGAAAGAATAATGGAAAAAGAGAGAAATAAGATTACTTCGGTTTGTGTGTATTGCGCTTCCAGCACGCAAGTGGCCCCTGCCTATCAGGAGGCGGCTACCGAGTTGGGACGTCTGTTGGGTGAACGCCGGTTACGTGTCGTGAATGGCGCGGGAAATACCGGTTTGATGTGTGCCGTTTCGGATGGTACGTTATCTGCCGGAGGAACCGTTACAGGGGTAATTCCCCATTTTATGGTCGAACAGAACTGGTGCCATAAGGGACTAACCGAATTGGTCGAAGTCGACAATATGCACGAACGCAAACAACGGATGGCCGATCTGTCGGATGCCGTGATTGCCCTTCCCGGCGGTTGTGGTACGCTGGAAGAACTGTTGGAAGTGATCACCTGGAAACAGTTAGGCTTGTATCTCAACCCAATTGTGATCCTGAATATAAACGGCTATTTCGATCCCCTGTTGGAAATGTTCCGTAAAGCCGTAGACGAACATTTCATGCGCCCTCAACACGCCGGCCTCTGGGTGGTGGCCTCTACCCCGGCTGAAGCGGTGGAACTGATCTATACGGAGCCGGTCTGGGATGCGGATATACGTAAGATGGCGCTGGTATAGGTGTTACCTGTGCATTGTATGGTGAATTTACTTTATACAATATGCTTCTGTAAATTCGACTTTCGTATTATCTGGAGTTAAAAGGTTCAGTAACCAGCGTTTTGTCCTTCCTATGGAAGGTTGGTTTATGGTTTGCCCATTTCTCCTTTCCTTTAAGGTGTAGATCGTTTCCTGCATATCTTCAACAAGGAAACATGGATGACCAAAGTTTTCGTCACAAGGCGAATAGTGTTCGATGTTTTCGGTACAATTAACTAAGCCCAGATATTGGATAACACCGGGTTGGGTTTTATCCAGCGGATATCTGACGATTTCTTTACATTTCAGAACCTTAACCCAGAAAGGATCTTGTTCATCAATACTTTTGGCGTATAAGCCGGCATGATGAATTCGTTTGGAAATTCTGTTTTCAGACAGAAATTTTCCTTTGGATTTCCGGTGCAGTCCATTTGCTTTGAGATCGATGAACTCGATTTTGTTTCCTGCAGCATCTTGTGTAACAATAACCTCATTCCCTGCTCCGTCTGTGATGCATTGGGAGACGTCCATACCCTGTGATTGTAAATAACGTTGCATATCTGGTACGGATTCTGTTTCCAGTGAGAGAGAGACAAAACGTTTCTTTAGCTTGGCTTGCTTATCGACAATAAATTCCAGAAATTGACGATCATTTATTTTAAACGACACAACTGTTCCTAATGGGGACGGGTAAGAAAAGGCTTCGTCAAATCCGAGGAAACGTCCGTAATATTCCCGTGCCATCTCCATGTCGCTCACAAGAAATGTCATTTTGGCGATCCCCCATATTGCCGGACGTTTTGTTTCCTGTGCTATGAGCGAACAGATTGATATTAATCCGGTAAGAAGGATTATGAATATTTTTCTACACATCATATCAGTTAATGATTTTAATTGGATACTGTTTCCCTTCAAAAGTGATAATTAACCCGTCGAATGTTTTTGTAACGCTAACATTAACGTCTGCCGGAACCCGGTCTTTTGTTCCGTTTACGTAGACTACTATCGGTGTATGTGGAGGTACTCCTGCCTTGCTTTGCCAGAAGCAATAAGCTCCTAATCCACCGAATAGGTGCGTATGTTCCCATCCTTTACGAGGTTTTAACAAAGTGGAATTAACATCTCCATCTGGCGCCAGGATTGTCTGTAATGTTGAATAATAGTTTCCCCCATGAATACATAATCTTTGTGGAGACCGGTCTTTTTTTAATTCACTGTTGTGAGGAATACTGATTCCATATCCTCCGATTGACAGGAATAATGAATCCGGATAATTATGCCAGAATATATGGATTTCTCCGTCATTGCCAATTAATGTATGAGTAATCAATTCATCTTTTTGAAATTCCGGCGTGTGGTCTTCTTTGTTCATGGATCGCAGATGATATACACTCGCGATATGATCCGGTGTCATGAATAAAGAACGACTTCGCGATCTATACATCCATTTTTTTCCATCGTATGAATATCCGGTTCGTCCTGCTCCGATATCTTCTCCTCCTTCACCGGTCAGGCAAAAGCCGATAGTCGCCGAATAAGTATGTTGATTATATTTGATCGGAGTTTGCCAGACTACTCTGTCGAAAGGTTGTCCTACCGGATATAAACGTGCATCCCCGTCTACAGGTGTTACATTGAGAGTGAATTGAGCTCCGTCAACAACGACCTTCCCTCCGGCGATGTCAGCGGGCATAGGCTCTTCCTTTTCCGTCCAGAACGGGTGATCAGCCGGGAGTAAAAGGCAGCATAAGCCATGCATGGCGAAATAGGGATCACCGGGAACAATATAGGTCTCGGCAAGACTTTGATTTTTGCCCCAATAGCCGATATTCAGTAATCCGTTTTCTCCCATACAGCCGTTTTCCCAGAAATATTTTAAATCTCCGGACAGGATGCGCCTGGCCGTTCCCGCTGATAATGTGTTGTTATTATTGATAACGGCCCATCCGATTGCTGCATTACTGGCAAACCGGTAGGTCAGTGATCTGCCCCATGGGATGTGTCCTCCGCTACGGGCGTATTGATAAGGCACAACTTTCAGGAAGCGAGAGGCTATATCTTGTATTTTATTCCCAAATTGTTCTTTCCAGGCAGGATCGTATTTATAAATCATTTGGTTGAAGAGCTGGAATCCCCAGAGATTGTAATAATCGAATCCCCGGTTATTCCCATCTATAAACCAGCCATCTCCCCTATACCAGCCTAAAAGTCTGTTGATCATATGGGTGTGGTGTTCCCGGTTTGACTCGATACCATTTCCATACTTTTCAATAAGTGAAGTTGCAAACAGATGGAAGAAGTAGTGATTGTTATGATAAGTTGTGTTGAATGATTGTTTCCGGAAAAAGTTGACCAGATTTTTCTTTTGTTTGTCTGTCAACGGATTCCAAAAACGTTTCGGGCAGGCGTATATACCCAATGCAAACGATACGCCTATTTGATCGTTCGGATCGGGATTTCCCCAATAATCCTCGTTTTCGGGATCTGTACCTCTGGTTATTGCTTTGATAAAAGGCTTTGTAATGGAGCCCTTATATCCGGGTACTTCGTCTTTTCCTGTAGCAGTCGTGTAAATAATAACACCAACCATGATCCGTTCCATTATCCTTGCCTGGTTTTCATTCCTGAAATCCTCCAAATCCAAATAAGCTCCGGTCGATTTTGGTAAATCGAATATGCCTGTTTCCGGATTTACATAGTTTAAAGCTCCGGCTATTAGCTGTTCGGTTATTTCCAGCCAATGTGCTCTTGTATATCCGGTATAGGGACTGATTTGCTTATTTTCTTTCACCTTTAGCGGATTCGCCAATAGTACA
The DNA here is from genome assembly GCF_003363715.1 of Parabacteroides acidifaciens. Lineage (GTDB taxonomy): Bacteria > Bacteroidota > Bacteroidia > Bacteroidales > Tannerellaceae > Parabacteroides > Parabacteroides acidifaciens. The sequence continues at coordinate 95,967 of NZ_QREV01000006.1, read as the reverse complement.
TTGGAGGAAAGTAAACCGGTAGCAATAATGAAATATAATAAAATCTTTCTCATGGTATTAACTTAATTGATTATACAGACATAGTTTCCCACATACCATCAATATAGTTATCTTGCATCCAAGGAAGATTCTCGTGACGATAGAATGGTTCAAGCTGTATGGCCAGTTCTTTCATCCGTTCCGGAGATAGTTTTTTGAAGTAGCGGAGTATTTCCAGATTGGAATCTACCACTGCTTTACTATCCATACCGATAACAACGGCATCCGGTCCTTTTAGTGAGAGGGCATATCTGACAAGGTCAGGAGCATGCAAGCCTGGTATTGTCTCTTTAGGGCGGACGGCTTTCATAATGAGTACACCCATTTTGTTTTTCTTTCCTGCCGGAACAGCGACCTCTTGACGCGGAGACGGTTGTTGAGGATTCCAGTGGTTCATCGCAACCAGCATGCTGTCGAAATTTCCCCGATTGGCTAATTCTTTTAACGCTTGTGCATCTCCATGCCCAGAAAAGCCTATGAAGCGGGTAACCCCTTCTTCTTTTAACCGATGGAGAATATCGATTAAATGGCCTTTTTTACTCATTTGGTCGACATCTTCTATGGACTGCACATCGTGTATTTTTAGCATATCCAGCTTGTCGGTATTGAGTCGCTTTAGGCTGAGTTCGATTTCTTTCATCGATTCCACCGGTTCGCGGGCTGTTACTTTTGTAGAAAGGAAAATTTCTTTGCGCCTGTATTTGACAACCTCGCCCACGCGTACTTCGCTGATGATATGCCGGGGGGATTTTTTCTTTCCCGGGGGAAGTGCAATGGTATTATCGTAAGCATGCGCCGTGTCCCAGTAATAGAAACCGTTATCGAGGGAATAGTTAAGCATTTCATACGCTTCCTCATCTTCATCTATGTGGCAGAATCGACTTCCCAGGCCCAAGACCATTCTCGGGATGATAACTCCTGTTTTTCCCAGTTCTGTGGTCGGTAGCCCTTTGGCATCATAAGGATTCTTTATTGTTGCCATATCCATCGATACCGAAGCCAGACTGTCTGCTGCAATCAGTGAGATCCCTGCACCGACTACCCCTTTTATAAAATCTCTTCTGGTGAAATCTTCCATATCTTTTTCTTTTCTTATTTCCATAACGGATGTTGTTCCAGATTTGGATTTCTACTCAATTCGTTGACTGGAATCGGATAGACATAATATTTTTTGTTTGTTCCGATATCGACACCTTTACGGGCAACACGTTCTTCCATGCAATTCATGCGCTTATAGTCATACCAGAGATGACCTTCATAGCATAATTCTACAACCCGTTCCCAAATAAGTGCTTTATTAAATGCTTCTTTATCCAGATTGGCGAGCGCATCCAAACCTGCACGTTCTCTAACCCGGTTGATGCCATAGTATTTGTCGTATGAACCGTTGAATCCGTTGGCATTATTAACGGCCTCCGAATGCATTAATAATACGTCTGCATAGCGGGTGAAGTGATAGTTCAGATTTGAGTTCTGGTCACCTACGCCAGTCTCTTCCGGATCAATGTATTTCCAGGTATGTACCAATCCTTTGTTTACATCAAAATCTTTTCCCCAGACTTTCTCTTCTCCTGTTTTTGTATCGATGAACGATAAAATGATGTTTGTAGCCAAACGTTTGTCACCCGGGTTGTTTTTCAACATGTCTTCATAAAAGTTCATGGTCCCTCCGAATGAAGACCAGCCAGCCATTCCACAAACATTTTGGTCACGTATGCTGGACATGTTTACCCAGTTGGAACCATTCAGATTTTGTTGAAATTCGGCATCAAAGATGTATTCTTTGTTATGTTCTCCAGCCTCTTTAAAGTTCATAGCATAATTAGAGTCCAGTTCGTAATTGCCGGATTTGATAATATCTTCACATTTTGTTGCGGCTAAAGCATAGTTTTCTGTTTTATTCCATGGATATCCGGCCATCGTAAGATAGGTTTTTGCTAAAAATGCCTGAGCTGCTCCTTTGGTTGCACGTCCGACATTATTTCCGCTGTAGAAATCCGGTAAAGCTGATTCCGCGAATGTGAGGTCTTCGATGATTTGTTTGAAGACGGCATCACTGGTTCCCATGTTTGGAAGATTCTGGTCATTTTGTTCGGATGCAGTCGTGAGAGGCACATTGTCGAACAAACGTATCAGATAGAGATATGCAAGTCCTCTCAGGAATCGGGCCTCCCCTTCCAGACGTTTGATTTTGACCGGATCTCCACTTATATTTGGAATGTTTTCAATCGCTACATTCGTCCGGAAAACGACTTGATAGAAGAATTTCCAGACCAATTCAATGCCGTCTGTATTGGGAGTCCACGTATAAAATTCAAATGCAAGGCGATACGGGACAGTTGAAGTTTGTGCAGAAGAACATTCTGCCGGATATTCTCCGATCATCAATGCCGCCCGGTGGAATGATATGTCGTTATCTTCACTGGATACCAACCGGCTGTATATCGCATTTACAGCAGCTTCGGCATCGGCCTCTGTTTTGTAAAAGTTGTTAGGAGAAAGAAAATCATATACATCTTCTTCCAGGAATTTGTCAAAACAAGAGGTCATTAGCCCCATAAAAATAAGGCTGACAAATATAATTTTATAGATCGATTTCATAACAATTCTGATTTATGAGTTAATTAAAAAGCGATATTCACACCCATTGTAAATACTTTGCTTGTCGGATAGGCATTGTAATCTACTCCCAACTGCCGATTGTTTTGCCCTTTACTGTTTACTTCTGGATCAAAACCGGTATAGCTGGTTATGGTAAATAAGTTTTGAGCACTGACATAAAGTCTTAATGACTCAATATATTTTTTAATGGGGAAACGATATCCCAGTACGATATTTTTCAGGCGAACATAGGAGCCATCTTCGATCATGTATGATGATAAAGGTAAATAGGCATGTGGTGCAAGACGAGGTGCAGGGATGTCTGTGTGCGTATTATTCGGAGTCCAGTAGTTCAGCATATCTTTCCGTTGTGAAGCGAATGGAGATACCATTGCATATTCTCCACGTCCAAGGTTCATAATATCGTTTCCTATACTTCCGTTAATAAAGATACTTAAATCGAAGTTCCTGTATGTAAAGTTGTTTGTCCAGCTAAAAATGAAATCGGGATTCGGATCTCCGATCACAGCCCAGTCTTCACGATCAATTTTGCCATCCTGGTTCAGATCTTTAAATTTAGCAGAACCTAATCCATCGGTTGTCAATGATTTCGGATGTTTTGCTACAGTCTCGCCATTGGCATTCACAATGGTAGCATCCATCATCTCTTGATTTTCGAATACACCGTCGTACACATAGTATTTCCATATACCAACCGGATAACCTTCTTCCAGCCAGCTTCCTTCCACTCTTAAATGCCCGGAAAGATATCCGTCCGGTCTGCCTGGTGTCACATCCGGCATACTCAAAACCTTGTTTCTATTCATCGAATACATAAGCGTGGTGCTCCATGTAAAGGCTCCGGGCTTATTACTTGTAATCAGGTCGTAGCTTACACTTGCCTCAATACCCCAGTTTCGGAGTGTCCCGTGATTACTGAAAATGGAACCGAAACCGGAAGAGAGAGGAATTGAAACATTCCAGAGAAGATCTTTTGTCTTTTTATAATAATAGTCGACGTTAAACTTCAGGCGATTGTCGATAAAGCCAAAGTCCAATCCCAGGTCTAAGTTCGAAGTTGTTTCCCATTTTAAGTTCGAATTAGGAATCTTATTGGGGGCGAATCCGGTTGCTTTGTCTCCTCCTAAATTGTAGGAGTATTGTGATAGACTCGCTACAGAAGAATAGCTTCCGAATCCTTGGTTACCAGTCAAACCATAGCTTGCGCGTAATTTCATATTGCTGAGCCAGTCTGCGTCTTCCATAAAGGCTTCTTCGGTTACACGCCAAGCTAAGGCTGCGGACGGGAAAAATCCCCATTTGTTATTGACACCGAATTTAGAAGAGCCGTCGGCACGTCCTGTCAAAGTCAATAGATATCTGTCTGCATAATTATAGTTGATACGTCCCAGCCAGGATGCCATCTGGGAAGACCATCTTGATGAGGTCGGAGTTCCTTTGGTGGTACTTGCCGATCCCATGCTGTTATCTTCCAATACGTCGTTTACAAATCCGGAAACGATCGTTCTTCCTTTTATTTCGTCGTCATATTGTATTGTCAGACCGGCTACGGCATTGATAGCGTGTTTTCCGAATGTTTTCTGATAAGTCAATAAGTTTTCATTCAGGTAGACTGAACGCCTGTTCCATCCTTTTGTTGCGATACCGTTGTCACTCTCTCCCTGAAAAACAGTTGAAGGGAGATATGAGTCGCGAAAAGCATTTGAATAGTCTGTTCCTCCGCGTATTTCAAGGGCAAGCCCATCGGTGATCTTGTTAAGGTTAAACTTTAGGTTGACATTTGCAATTACCCGATCGATGGTGGATTTATCTTTTGCCAATTCAGCCAATGCGTAAGGATTGCCTGTTGTTACTCCATAGGGAGTCTGGTTCATAGTCGAATATGTTCCATCCTCATTGTATACGTACATGGTTGAAGGGATTGCGAGAGCTCCGTTGATTACACCGCCGCCTTGGGCACCGTCACCTTCGGAAAAAGCAACATTTGAAAATGTACGGCTGGCGGTAAGAGAAGTCTGTACACTAATCCAATTGGAAATCTTTGAATCGATGTTTGCCCTGAGGGAGGCGCGTTTCAGATCCGAATTGATGACGATGCCGTCCTGGCTAAAGAAATTTCCGGTAATGGCATATTGATTGGATTCAGATCCCCCGCTCAGGTTTATTTGATGGTTATGCATAAGAGCAGTACGGAAGATCAGGTCTTGCCAGTCTGTACTGTTGTTACGGTAATAGGAAGGTTCTTTCCATTTCTCGTTTGCTCCTCCGTAAATGGGAGCCACTCCTCCATTCTCGGCTGCGATATTAGACATGGTGGCAAATTCCTCACCGTTCATCATTTCCATTTTGTTGGCAATATTTTGAATGCCAAAGTAGCCGTCATAAGTTACTTTGGTTTTTCCTGTTTTACCTCGTTTGGTCGTGATCAGAACAACTCCGTTTGCACCACGAGAACCATATATAGCGGCAGATGATGCATCTTTTAGTATCTCTATGGATTCGATATCATTTGGGTTGATAGTTACCATTCCGTTATTTGCGATTGCCCCGTTCTGGTTACCGTCTGCCATGGCTCCGGCCCCAACGGGAAAACCATCGATTACATATAAGGGTTCGTTGCTACTGGAAAGAGAGTTCCCTCCACGTACACGTATCGAGACCTGGCCTCCGGGAGCACCGGAAGTATTGGTCACCTGAACACCTGCTGCTCTTCCCTGAATACCCTGGTCCAAAGAGGTCATGGGAAGCTTTTGCAGTTCTTCTGATTTGATAGACGAAACGGCTCCTGTCAGATCGCTCTTTTTAACTGTTCCGTATCCTACAACGACAACTTCTTCAAGAGCTTTAGAATCTTCAACTAAAGTAATGTCGATTGTTGATTTGTTACCAACAGTTATTTGTTGAGATACAAATCCGATGTAAGTAAATTCTAATACAGATTTATTATTGGGCACTTCGATTGAATAGCGGCCATTAAAATCTGTAACGGTACCTTGGGTACTTCCTTTGACGACGACATTGACACCTATTAATGGCTCATCGTACGCACTTTTTACGACTCCTGTTACTTTTTGTTGAGCAAACAGAATTGTCGTACTCAACAAAAAAGCAAGTATAATTCCTACCTGCCGGAATGAATCAATGATCTTTTTCATATAATGTTAATTTAAAGTTTTACGAAGCTCGATTATCTCCTTGAGGCTAAAATTATGGATAAGATATTGATGAGGATAGAACAAAATGGCCATTAACTAACATTTTTTCGCAAATTGTTTTATTTCCGCATAAAATGCCAATTAATACAAATGAAGTGCACCTGAGAACAAAGACAGTTTCTTTTTACTTGGGTTCTTTATGATGTCTGGAAACAAAATCGGAGGGAGATTCTCCAAATTCTGTTTTAAATATTCGGGAGAAATAGGAGGCGTTATCGATTCCTACCCGTTCCATTACAGCACTGATCGAGATATTTTCTTGTGCTAATATCTGGGCTGCTTTTCTTAACCGGTAGTTCCGGATGAATTCGACGATTGATTGCCCGGTCAGAGCTTTTACTTTGCCATAGAGTGTACGTCTACTCATTGCCAAATTAGAGGCAATTTGTAATACATCGATTTCTGTATTGGACAGATTTCTTTCTATGACTTCCGTAAATTGTTTCATGAATTCAGCATCCCTTTTATTTATAGATGTTTCATTATTGTCTGTCTGCGCGAAATAGTGCTTGGCATAATATTCTTTTATTCTCGCCTGTTGCTTGAAAAGATTTGAGATACTCAATAATAAAATATCTTTATTGACTGGCTTTTTCAAATAAATGTCTGCACCGGAATATAAGCCCTCTATTTGGTTCTCATCTCCGGTTTTGGCTGTTAATATAACAACCGGTATATGGGAACTGTCGATATTTTCTTTAATATGTTTACTCAGTTCAATGCCATTCATTCCCGGCATCATGATGTCAGTCAGGACCAGATCTATATTATCATCCTCTATTTGTTTTAATGCATCTTGGCCGTTTGTAACTTCTTTTACGTTATAATATTCCCGAAGCATTTCCGCTAATAACTCTCTTAGATCGTCATTGTCTTCGACAAAAAGAATGTTTTTTGCCTTTAAGTCCGGAAGAGGTGCAGGAGTTATATGCTGGCTTGTGAGAGCAGAATGGCTCGTTAATTTATTTCCGGATAGTAGGGGTTGACTTGCAATCTCGTTATTAAAATTGTCTTTTTCGTAGGCGGATATATCGATTGGGAAACCGATTACTATATCGGAGCCTTTATCTCTTTCGCTATAGACTGCGATATAACCTTTATGAAGCTCTACCAGGCTTTTTACCAATGCAAGTCCTATGCCTGAGCCTAAATGTTGGGTTCCACTCGATTCGCTTACCCGGTAATAGCGCTCAAATATATGTCCGATAGATGCTTCTGAAATGCCGACTCCACTATCGCTTATAACCAATCCGTACAGATTTTGTGTATTATCTCCTGTTCGGATAATAATCTTGTTTGTATATGAACTTGTGAAGTTGTTAATATTAGAGAGTGTCGAGATTTTTATCTCTCCGCCGTTTGGAGTGTATTTGAGTGCATTGTTGAGCAGATTCAAAAGTATTTTTTCCATTACTTTTTTATCAAAGTAAAGCTCTGTTGTAATGGATAAATCCAGTTCTGTGGTATAACTTATCTCTTTTTGTTCTGCGGCTTCGGAGAAGTCGGAACAATTTTCTGACACAAACTGATTCCAGTTACCGGTTTGCAGGTTTAGTCTGACTTTGTTATTCTGTAAGGAGCGGAAATCCATTACTTCATTGACCAATGCTATTAACCGTTTGGCATTGTTTTCGAGGATGGAGATGTATTTTTCCGCGAGATTTCCGGACTTGATAGGTTCTAATGCCGCAAGAATTAAAGAGAGAGGGGTACGGAAATCGTGTGATACGTTTGTGAAAAATATCAATTGTGCCTGGTGATATTCTTCTTTCTGTTCTTGTTCACGTTCTTCAAGGTAATATCGCATTTTCAATTTGCGTTGATAATTATAATAACGAATACATGTATAGAGGATAATAGAAAATAAGATGATATATCCCGTGATTGCCCAGTTTGTCAGCCATGGAGCAGGCTTGACTGTGATTTTAAGAGAGGTGAGTTCGCCCCATATGCCGTCATTATTGGCCGTCATAATTTCAAAATAGTAGATGCCTTTGGGTACTTTTGAATATGAGACGGACCGGTGGCTTGCATCCGTTTCGATCCATCTGTCATCGTATCTTTTAAGACGATAGCGAAAACGGTTTTTATCGGAGTTCAGGTAATTGGTCGAGGTGAACTCGAAAGAAAAATTATTCTGGTTATGATTGAGTGTTAATTCCTTTGTTTGGAAAATAGAGGATTTTAGCGGAGAATATTTATTATTGGGGATAACCGATGTGTTATCAAGTAAAAAGTCAGAAATAATGACTTTAGATTTAAAGTCGTTGTAGGAGATTTTAGCCGGATCAATTATTGTAAATCCTTCATTTCCTCCAAAATAGAGTTCTCCATTACTTGATTTAAATGTTGAAAAAGGATAATAGGTTTGTCCTTGTGCTCCGTCTGCCTTATTAAATTGCTGAAGTCTGCCGGTTTCGATATTCATACGGAACAAGCTGTTATCGGTTCCCATCCAGATATTATCTTTACTATCTTTATTTATACTGTAAATGGAATGGACTTTATATTTTGATAAATCGGCTTTTTGCAATAAGCTTTGTTTGGATATATCATAAACCAGCAAGCCGTTACCTTGGGTTCCTATCCATATGAGTTGTTGCTTATTGTCGACATGGATGGTCTGGATATTAATGTTATGGAGATCTTTTATATCCGAATACTTATATCCGGCTACTTGTACATCATGTGTTCGGACATTCATTGTTAGTAGTTGCTGGGAGGATGCGATCCACAAGGTATCTCCATTCCCTCTTTTTATGTCACTTATATCCCCATTTGGCTGAATAGGAAGTGATTGGAAATTAAAATGTTTGGTTGTGTTCTCTTTTATTGATAAGTAGGTCAGATAATTTCTATTCATCAGATATTTGATCCAGATTCCCGAGTCTGCTTCGGCAACGATTCTTTCAACATGATCATTTATTAGCATATTGTTATTGATCGTATAATGAGTGAAATGTTCTGTTTTTGTATTCAGACAGTCTAAGCCGCCTCGTGACATACCTATCCAAAGCATATTGTTTGAGTATAGTAAACATTGGATGTTGTCGTATGAGAGGCTGTTTTGGTTAGGTCTGTATTTAAAATAGGAAAACTTGTTTGTCTGTTTATCATATCTGTTAAGTCCTCCTCCCTCTGTTCCTATCCATAAATATTTATCATCTTCGGCAAAACTACTGACGACTGAATAGCTTAACTCATCAGTTCGCCCATTGAATGACTTTAAACTCTTTTGTTCATCGAGATTGATGAAACAAAGTCCACCTGAATATGTGCCGAACCACAAGCATCCTTGTACATCTTCGGCAATTCTCCAAATAGAATTGCTTGGCAATCCGTAGGGATCTGTCTTTTCGTATGAATGATGGATGAACTCATCGGTTTCGGGATTTAATATGTATATTCCACGTTGTCCGGTAATCCATATATGATTAAATTTATCAATGAATAAAGCTCTGGCGGAAACTCGTGTATCTCCTTGTGGATAAAAAAAGTCATATTGTTTGATCTTTTGATGATTTTCGGTGGAGATTACAATCAATCCTTTACTTTCTGTCAGAACGTAGAGTAGAGAACCTTCGGATGTGATATCGACAATGTTATATTCCGGATTGTAAAGCACTTGGCGGAAAGTGTTTTTATTTTCATCATATAAATAGATTTTGCCAGTTGCTGTCCCGATGTAAATATTTCCACCTTGCGTACAAACACTCGAAACATTAGGAATGTCACTTTCTTCTGATTTTATTGGAGTAAATAGAAGACTGTCCTGGTCAAATAAACCGATTGAAGAAGGATTGGATAGCCATAATCTTTCTTTTGGGTCTTCTTTTATAAAAGAGCATCTGCCTTCTAATAAGCAGTCGAAATTATCTGTGAGGGAATTATATCTGAATAAACCGACATTGGATGTTACATAAAGATCTCCGGTTTTGTCGATCTCCAGTCTTTCGAAAACACAAGAAATAGGTGTGGTTGTATTGTTGAGTTTGTAGGTATAAAGTTTAAAGGTATAACCATCGAACCGATATAGATTATTAACTGTGATAACCCAAATGAATCCCCATTTATCTTGCCTTACGTCACGCTGTCCGTTTGTGCTTAATCCTCCTTCCGGAGACACGCGTCTGATTTTATAATTTGATTCAACGCTAAAACGACTGTCCGCATACAGATTCGTGAATGCTATTATTATGAATAGAAGGGAAAATAAGATTTTCTTAGGCATAACAAAATAGTATTACTTTGATTCAAATAGATGAGGAGACAAAGTTATAGAAAGATGTGACAAATAGGTTATCCTTTGTCATTATTTTATTTATCGGGATCGTATATGAACATATTGATTTCCGGCGTGCGTATCCCCGGCTTTAGCTCCCCGTTAATAAGGATGATCTCGTCCCCATTAATGGCAATCCCGGCTCCTGCGCGTGCCAGTTTTTCGTTTTCTTCAAGGACATTCCATTGTCGGGTGAAGGTGTTGTATTGCAACAGGGTGGTGTTGAATTTATACCATTCCACCGGGTGCAGCAGGTAATTACGGGCTTCGTTTTGTAAGGAATCTTGTAATAAAGTATTACCGGCAGCTGTTGCCTGTTCTATTTCTAACGGACGGTTAAGCGCATCGCGAAAGCGGGTGTAGTTGACACCTCCCATTAATAAGATTGAACTGTTGCCGGATGAGACAGCGCAGCCACCTGTCAGGGTATTGGGAGAACCTTCTGCTGAAAAAGGCAGAATGCTTTCCTGTCTCCACTCTTTTTTCTCCGGATGATAAGAGAGCATATCTGTCGACACAATTGCTCTCTGACGACCTGAAACCGGCTGGAAACCACCTGTTAGATAAAGACGTGTGCCGTCTTGGGATTGCTGGGCTGCTAATACAGGCTGGATGCGGGCCGGACCGGGAAAATCCGGTAACCGGGTCCATTCTCCATTTCCCGATTCTGTTAATCTGAGGGAATAGAGTGCGTTTGAAGGTCTCTGCTGTTGGTTGCCTCCCGTCACGAATATCTGTCCGTCGGCATAAGCGGCTGCGAAATTATCCATTGTTACGGGCAGTTCAGGCAGTTTGGAGATACTTGGCTTTCCTTCCGTTGTCTGCCAGTTTACCTGGAAAACCTCTTTGGAAGCCCCTTTGTCGTTATTTCCTCCGATCCAGACAATGCCTTGGGGTGTTGCGATAGAAGCGCCATACGCCAGCGGCTTGGATAGCTGTCCGGCCACTCGCCATTCGGCCTGCGTTTGCCCGGTGATATCTAAGGCATAGATTTCACTGTAATATTGTTTGGTCCCTCCTTCGGCTGCCGGCTTGCCGGGAAAGTTACAGCCTCCGGCAACTAATAGCTGCCCGTTGCTGATGCCGGCGAATGGAGCGGATACGCCCAATGCAGATTTACCGTCATCGGACAGGTCTGGCAATCCGGACCAGTCGACCTTCGAAGCCTCCGAACAGAATGTCGAAGCCGGAAGTCCTTCCCTGTTTACCAGATTGGCGCGGGTAAAAGGCTGCCAGCCGTAACGGACGAATTTCGGATGCTTGATTTGGCTGCTCCATGCTTTTATCATCTTTCCATCGGTTATTAGAGCCTCGGCAGGTACGAATAATCCATCATGTTCCGCGATTTCAAAAGTCCGCAATTCTCCGCCGTCGGAACTATGCATCCCTTCTCCGTAATCAAAAGTGATGTAGGCCGTATCGGCTTTGAAAGAGACGGAACGGTATAACGGGCCGGACGGTAGGCAATCGTGGCCGTATGTTTTGTTTAATGCCCAATGGGCAAGACGTTCTCCTATTTCACGTTTGTGACGTGGATGGACATCTAAGGAATCTCCCTTGTCGCTGCTGACAGCCATGCCGTTGTTCGGTATGGATTGCATCAATTTGCGCTGGCTGTCGCGGAACCGGGGCCAGCTGGGGCGATCGATGCTGGATAGCTGCACGTAATAGAAAGGAAGCTCTTCCCGCCAGTTTTCCCGCCAGCTTGTCGTCAACAGGCGGAATAGTTTCTCGTGCGCTTCTATGTTGTGCGCATTCGATTCTCCCTGATACCAGATGATGCCCCGTATGGGGAACTTTTCAAGTGGCTGTATGCCCGATTCGTACAGGTAGCAAGGCTCATACGGGTGGCGTTGTTGTTTATTTGTTGACTTTTTGATATTGAGGCTTGCGCGTTCCCGGGCCCACTCCTGGATGAGATCATTCTGTCTCCAGTCGTATAGAATATCCGGAAATTCTGCCTCCAGCGTTTGACGGTCGACCCAGGCTTCCGTTGGCGAGCCGCCTATGGCATTCAGGATAAGCCCGACAGGAACCTGGAGGCTATCCGAAAGCATCTGCCCGAAAGCGAAGGCAACAGCCGAGAAACGATTTGCTGTTTCTTCGTTGCATTCTTTCCATTCGGTATCCTGGTAATATTGGAGCCTGTTGAGTGAATCCAATACCGAAACACCCCATTCCACCGCATTTGTCGCCCAACGGGGCTTCATATCGAAAAGACGGATTTGCGGTTTCCCGGCAGCAAATTCCAGAAAAGCTTTCCGCTGGTTGTCGATGGCACTGTTTACCTGGAATGCCATGTTCGACTGGCCGGAACAAAGCCATACTTCGCCGATCAAGACATTTGTATAATCCAGTCTTTCGGAACCGGTAGATATACTTAACGTGTACGGCCCTCCTGCTTTCATGGGCGGCAGCGTAACAGACCATTTGCCGTTTGCACCCGTCACGGCCTGCCCTTGTTGCCCGGCAATCCGGACTGTTACTTCCTCCCCGGCATTGGCAATACCGGCTATAACAAGCGGCTTTTCCCGCTGGAGCACCATATTATCCGAGTAAGTAACGGGCATTTGCAGTCCTCCGTAGCCGTGTGTGACACTGTTGCCAGTACAGGCTACTTTGGCCTTTTGTGCATGAACGGCGGGGAGCTTCTTATCGGGTGAATAAACAAGGCCGTCGACAGCCTTTTCACCGTCCGGTGTCACAAATACGAATGTAAACATCCACTTCTGCAAGCGGATTTCCGGTTGTGTGAATGCACCGACCGGAAGTTTGAGGAAGACCTTGTTCCATCCTTTCTCCAAATGGACGGGGATGGGCGGACGGACCACACAGTTCTCGTTGCCGAGCAGCGTCTCATTCGACTTTTCGCGATGCGTCGCTGTCCAGACAGGAGGAAGAATCTCCCGGTCGTTCAGCCATACGCGGCTTTCCCGGTAATCCCATTTTCCGGGAAGTGGTGGCAGGTCCATTTCCGAACGGCTGTAATTTTGGAATTCGATCCAGGCGCCGGCATCCTGCGCTTCAGGTGAATAGACCCAAGTCCAGGCATAGGCCGTATGATTCTCTTCCGGCTGTTCGTAAATACCCGGAACCAGTGTTCCCCATACATGGCGCAGATAGATTCCGGCGCCTCTTGCCTCGCAGGTTCCGTATGTTTTCCCGTTGTATGTATATTGCGTATCCAATGTTTTTTCGGGCGGGAACGATTCGTGCAGATTCCCTTGGTTCGGGAAAGCATCCGTAATGCGCCATTTGACATTTGTCTGCCTGACGTACGCGAACGGATATCCCTGGAAATAATGTTCCTTATGCCAGAGCAACCGGTTCTCGAAATCGGCAAAAGCTTTGAACTCTTCGCTGCTTTCCGGAGGAAGGACAGTCCCGTGCTTGTCGAAATATTCGGTTCCTCCACCGCGCCAGGCACGTTCGGCGATGGCGAGCATATTCGGATAGAAGTTATTCTGTTTGATGATGTCCGCTTCCGGTTGGATCATCCGGTCGTTCCAGACGGCCAGGATCGTCCCGGCGAGATCGTCACTGCCCTGCGGCTCGTTGTAGATACGGCTGTTATAGAGGGCGAACAGGTCGGCGAACGTATCGAAGTGATTCAGGTAATGGAAGCGGGAATCGATGGCGGGAATCCCTTTTTGCGCTTTCCCGCGATAACTCCACAGATGCGTCATGTCTATTTCTCCCGGTTTGTAGTGCCAGCCGGGGTTCCAGGATATTACTTTTTTCCCTTTGGAACGGACATAAGCGACCATTTCGGGTACGAAATTAGGGTTTGTGAACTTCACCTCGTCCGTTCCGATGTGCAGGTACGGGACGTCGAATGTTTCGCAGACTTCGTCCAACAGGAGCTTTAATATCTTCATTCCTTCCGGGCTCTGCATATCGTGACCGAAAGCGCGGACAAAAGCGGCACTGTGTCCCGGCATATCGATTTCGGGAATGAGCGTGACATAATGCCGTTTGCAGAAATCAACCAATTCCCGTGCCTCTTTTAGCGTATAGAATTTCCCCGGCATACGGGTTGTGTTCGTGCTGTCGCTCAGCATCGGGAACCGTTTGCTTTGCAGGCGCCACGCTTGGTTCTCGGTCAGGTGCCAGTGAAAGACATTTATTTTGTAGCGGGACAGGGCCGCGATTTCCCGCTTCAACTCTTCAAGCGAGATATAACTCCGTCCTACATCCTGCATAAAACCGCGGACCCGGAAAGCCGGCCAGTCCACTATTTCACAGCCGGCGACCGAAATGCCTTTCCCTGTCTTTTCCGTCAGCTGCCGCAAGGTCTGGACAGCCCGGTAGACGCCTGTTTCCGTCGTTGCCTCGATGAGTATTTCGTTGGACGTGACACGCAGTTTATACGCTTCGTCCGGATTAACCGGAATACCGGGAATACTATTCACCAAGTTGACGGTCAGTCTCCGGTTACCTGGCGATTCGACGACGGATATCCCGCAGTCCGATAACCATTCCATGCCCGGGGAATTTTTATTCCATGCGCATGAAACGGAAATTTCCCGGGCATGGAACTTTTCTCCGGTCCAAGTCACTTTTTGCGGCCAGGGGAGCAAATGAGGGATACCGGCTGCTTGCGCAGCCAATATCCCTAAACCTAAACTTACTAATATGAACAGTATGCGTTTCATGAAAAACTTATTTCACTAAATCGGTCAGCTTGACCGCCTGGAATGTCATGTGGGCGACGCTCGATTCGTAGAAGATGCCGACCGTCTCGCGGTCGATCATGGAGAGGCAGGAATAGCCCCATCCTTCTTCTTCGTCCAGTGTTACCTGGTTGGCGAGCGGCCAGGTCATACCTCCGTCCGTACTGACTTTTATCGTGATATGGTTACGTCCTTTCGTCGTGTTCGGGTTGGAGAAGATCAGCAGGTCTTTTCCGGTGATATTGTCCTTTGCATCCACATGGATGAGGCTTGCCATACAGACCGGTTCCTGTAGCGCACTGCGGCTCGACGGGTGTTCGTACCACGTTTTACCCAGATCTCGGGTCGTGGCTACGGCACGGCTTCCTCCCCGGTTGTCGCGCATATTCAGCATCAGGACGCCGGGCTCTACTTCCGCCACCTGCGCTTCGGTCGTATTCGTCCGGGCCAGGTTATGCAGATGCCAGGTGGTTCCGCGGTCTTTGCTGTACATGATGCCCGCATTCGGCATGCGGGTGGAATCGATAAACTGGATCGGGAAGACCAGCGTCCCGTCCTTCATCGTGATGCCTCGCCCCGGTCCTTGCAACAGGAAATACCAGGAAGGATCTTTCACCTGCGAGGTTATATTGATCGGTTTGCTCCACGTTTTCCCGTCGTCCTCACTCTTGACAAGCATTAATTGGGCGGTGCTGTCCGGTGTCATGCCCGGCATGGAGTTCCACCAGGCGCGTCCGTTCCCCATTCCGTGTGTCCAGGCTGCAACGACCCAGATAGTATTCGTTTTCTCGTCCACCAGGATAGACGGGTCGCCCACGCCATTCTGCGCATGAGGCAGTCCGCCCGTTTCGCCGAAAGTCATGGCCACGCGCATCGGTTCCCAGGTCTGTCCTTTGTCGGTGCTCCGACTGACGCCTATGTCGACCATTTCCTGCAAGTCCACACTGCTGTTGTAGCGGATGTCGTACACACCTAACAATGTTCCGTTGTTGGAAGTCACCAGCCCCGGAATGCGGAATGCGGAAGCGCCATCGTCTCCGGCATGTCGCACGCCGATCCCCATGCGGCGCACATCCGCCTTGCCGTCCCACATGATCGTTGCCGGCATTCCGTTGATCTCGGCCATCGGCATCTGTACGGTGAGAGTCGACAATAAAGAGGTTTCCGGTTTCATTTCGATGCTGACCCAGTAATAGTTGACGCCCTCTACCATCGGTTGGTTGCTGGTGAAGGTAACCGTCCCTGTGATTTCCGTCACTTCATTCTGCTTAACGGAGTAAGCCGGATTGGCCGCTTTTGTTTTTCCTTCCGCATGGCTGGAAATATAGGATACGGGGCGGTAATGCCGGCCTTCCCTGGAGGCTGCTTCCGTGCCGCTATAAAAGAGGCGCAACGCCTTTATGTCGTTTAAATCGATTTCTCCTTTGAATTGCAGGGACAGTTTGTTGAGTACATCGCCTTTATGCGCGTCTATGCGCATTTCCAACAAAATATTATCCGTCCGGTCGATCAATATCGGAACCAGAGGTTTCCTGACAAACAGGCTGTCGGCTGCAAAGGCCGTTTGAATGAAGAGAAGGAGGCTAAAATAAAGAAGTATCTTTCTCATGATGTTTTTTTATTATTAATCGTTCATATTGATTGTTTTCGGTCGCAGGAAGATTACTTCCACGACTAAAGCGGCAAAGACCAGACCCGCCATCATGGCGAAATCGTGTCCCAGGTTTCCGGCATCCGTCGATTCGCCTAATAGTTTCGTGATGAACGCTCCGGCAAACACCCCTGTCATATTCATAATCCCGTAAGCCGTAGCCCGGTAGCGTGGCGATACGAACTGGCAAAGGATCGGCATGTTGTTGGCGTCGAATATGCCGAACCCGATACCGAAACAAAGTCCGCCGCCGATAATCATCGCAAAGCTATTGCCGAACCCTAAGAGCAGAAGCGCGGGAATAGTCAGCGCGAGTCCGATGGAACCGGTATAAATACGGCCCCGGACGTTTCGTTGTATCCATTTATCAGATAATATACCGCCCGCAATCACCCCGATAAAGGAAGAGATCGCGATGGTGAAAGTCGATAGCGGCCCTGCCTCCGACATATCGATGGACAGGTTTTCCGAGAACAGCGTCGGCAGCCAGTTCTTAGTTGCCCAACCCGGCAGGCTCGACGTGGCGAAATAGAGCAGGATAATCCAGAAAGAGATGTTCACGAATAACATTCCCATTCCTTTTATCGCAGCCGCCACCGGATTCTCTTTCGGTCCGGGAGCCGAAGCAAGCGGCTTGACAATCGTATGGTCTTTTTTATCTCTGAGGAAAAGAATCAGCACCAGGCTGTACGCAATCCCGATGATCCCGAACCAGTGGAAAGTTGTCTCCCAGCTGTATGCCCCGGCGATTGTCGCCCCGAAGCCGCCCAACGCCTGTCCGGTGTAGAGGCCGGTCATATGGACGCCGACCGCAAGCGAGCGGGTTTTCTCCTGGTGGTAATCCGTTATCAGGGAAAGTCCGGCAGGGATATACAAGGCTTCGCTGACTCCCATAATGGCCCGGAGGATATAAATCTGGTTGAAGTCAGTCGAATAGCCCATCATCAATGTCACGAATGACCAGACAAAGAGACTGCCTACGATCAGCCACTTCCGGTTCACCCGGTCGGCGATCATGCCGGCTACCGGGCTCATCAGGCCGTAAATCCAGAGGAATACAGCCATCAGGCGGCCGAAGTTGGTGGCGGATTCAAGTTCGGTAATATCGATCATCATGGCAGACTTCATGGTCGAAAGCATCTGTCTGTCCATGTAGTTTAACAAAGCTACGCCCCAAAGCAAGGCGACGACTATCCAGGGATAGTATTTCTTATTGTTCATCATAGCCCGGGCAGTATTTCCTTACATAACAGATGACATTTCAGAAGCATCCGGGGGATGTGGAACGGTCCTTTATACATGTTCCCCTTTGCAGGCTGTGAGAGTGTTCCGTCATAATGGAAATAGCCGAACCATTCGCCGTATTCCTTGTCAGGAAAACGAGCGTAGGTATATTCGTTGATCTGCCGGTGCATCTTCAGGTATTTCGGGTCGCCGGTCGCCTCATACGCATACAGCGTGGCAATGATGGCTTCGCATTGCGGCCACCAGAACTTCATATCGTGCCAGTATTCCTGTTGCGGGCGGTTTTTACAATCCCTGAAATAGGTGATCCCGCCATACTTTTCATCCCAGCCCCACTTCCAGGACCAATCGAGGATGGTCAACCCCATCTGTTTCAGCTTCGGGTCCCAATTGCGGTGTTTGGCCTCTTCGAGAATGAACCAGGCTGTTTCGATGGAATGTCCCGGATTGATGGTCCGGCCCGGTATCGAGTCGATAAACTCGCCGTCCGGTCCGACAGTCTCTAAGATCGCTT
Source organism: Parabacteroides acidifaciens (assembly GCF_003363715.1). Taxonomy (GTDB): domain Bacteria; phylum Bacteroidota; class Bacteroidia; order Bacteroidales; family Tannerellaceae; genus Parabacteroides; species Parabacteroides acidifaciens. Next base: position 77,726 of record NZ_QREV01000006.1, on the reverse strand, counting down.
TAAACTCTGGTTTCATGAAATCGCGTTGCAGTTCGGCTATCGATTCGTCAATCTGGCAGGTCAGTACAGGATCATTGACCGCTTCGCGGATGCGGGCGGCAGTGTCGATCAGGATCATGCAAAAGGAATGACCTTTTGCAACGAATCCTTCTCGAAATTTAGGCTCTAATGCCCCGGGTGTGTTCTTGTAATAGAGAATTTGGTTGAACAATTTGACCGCTTTTTCGGCATAGCTCTTGTCGCCCGAAGCGATCGAATACTGGGCCATGGCGATGGCGGCAAATGTTTCAGAAAATACATATCGGCGTTTACGTACGGGAGTTCCTATTTTCGTTACTTCGTAAAACATGCGTCCGTCCGTATCGAAACAGTGTTTTTCGATAAAGTCGATACCGCTTTTGCAGGCATTCAACCATTCGGCGCGTTTTTCGAGATGATTGTAAGCATAAGCGAGTATAAAGGCAAATCGCCCCTGGAACCAGACCGATTTATTCGTGTCTAATAGCGAACCGTCGCGGTCCAGGCAAGTGAAATAGCCTCCGTTCTCTTTGTCTAACCCATATTTCAGCCAGAAAGGCAGAATGTCGGTCAGTAGATCTTGTTTGTATTTTTCGCCCCAATACCCTAAGTATTCGGACGGGTGTGCGATGTCATTCATGGCGTTTTGTTTTTTTAGAACTTATTGCATCTGTCGAAGAAGCCGATTGCTTCCAGTTCCGCTTTCATGGCAGCCTCTTCCGCATCCGTCATGTTCTGGAACGGCGTGCGGTTCTTACCTAAGTCGAGCCCGATCAGTTTCATGATCCGTTTTCCTCCGACGATGTTTCCGCGGTAGTGGCAGATCACGTTGATGACTTCCTGTGAGAAGTTCTGGCGTTCGCGGGCCGTTTCCAGGTCTCCGGCAGCCCAAGCTTCGAGTATTCCGGTCAGCTCCTTGCCGTTGTAGTTGGTTGTTCCTCCGATGCCGCCCTGGGCGCCGCCCATTGCTAAGCAGGGAAGGATTGTTTCGTCCTGGCCGTGAAGCATATCGAATTTACCGTCTTTGTAGAGGCGGCATTGGTTGTATTCGTACAGGCTTTCGTATGTATATTTGATCCCGGCAAAGTTCGGGATGCGCCCGTCCACCGCTTTCAGCAGTTCGACCATCGGCAGGAAAGCCCCGTTGAAAGCCGGGATATGATAGTAATAGAAAGGAAGTCCGGGAGCGCCGGATGCGATCTCCTCGCAATATTTGACAAGCTCTTCTATCCGGTTTACCTTTGGAAAAGGAGAGGCCATTGCCCCGATTCCCCAGGCGCCGATCTTCCCGGCATGGGCGGCAAGCTTACGGCTCGATTTGACACAAGTACTTCCGACATGCACGATGACCTTAAAACCTGCGGGGGCCACAGCCACCCATCTCTCGGCCAGTTTCATGCGTTCTTCGTCGGTCAGCATATAGCCTTCGCCGGAAGAACCGTTGATAAACACTCCTTTTAAACCGTTTTTGACAAGAAGTCCGGCGTAAGCTTCTATGGGTTCGTAGTTTACCTCCCCGTTTTCGTAGAACGGGGTGAAAGGTGCATCAATTAAGCCTTTAATCTTTTCCATTACTTGCGTTGTTTAATGTGTTTTATTACCTGGTATCTTTAAATACTTGGCAAATATAAATAAAATATTTTAATAACAAGCTTGATATTAAAATAATATTACAAATAATGGTCTAAAGAATAGCGAGTTCTGTTAATAACGTATCATGCCGAGCAGCTTGCTCCTTGACAGAAGACAGGCTCCGATTGCACCCGCCCGCTCTCCCAAACGGGAGATTTTGATTTCCGTATCCTGGTTGACCAGGTTAAGCGAATATTTGCGGATAGCACTTTTGATCGGGAGGCTGATGTATTCGCCCGCCAGTGAGAGTGTCCCGCCTAATATGACTAATTCGGGATTGAAGAGATTCATCAGTCCGGCAATGCCTTTCCCTAAATTGAACCCCATCTGTTCCAGTATCTCGATGCAAAGCACATCTTCTTTCCGGACAGCTTCCAGCAGGTCGCCGAGCGAAATCTCTTTCCCGCTGTCCAATTTACCGGCAAGGATCGTATTGCTGCCCTCCCGGTGTCGTTCCGTCAAGATACGGTGGAAAGCCGAGCCGGATGCTTCCGTCTCGAGACAGCCTTTTTTGCCGCAATGGCACAACACCTCGTTGTCGAACATGCAGAAGTGCCCGAACTCTCCTGAAAATCCGGACCTGCCGTAATAGAGATTCCCGTCTACAATAATGCCGAGGCCCAAGCCCCAGGCCATATTGATGAACAGGATATTTTTTTCTCCCTGTACGACGCCTTTCATATATTCGCCGTATGTCATGGCACGGCTGTCGTTCTCGATGAATACTTTTGCCTGCAACCGCTCTTCCAGTATTTGCGCAAGTGGTTTTTCATCAAAATAGAAGATGCTGTAGCTGTAGCCCGATACCGGATTCACGCGGCCGGAGATATTGACTCCGACAGCCAATATTTTATTCCGTTCGATCGGCAAAGACACGATGAAATCTTCAATAATCCGGCAAAACTCATCGAACGAGGCTGGCGTGTTTTTCAGCTCGTACGGGACGTTTTCCTCCAATTGGACTTTATCCCCTTTGAAATCGATAGCCGCCATATTGAGCTTGTCTTTGAGCATATCTACTCCCACGAAATAGCCCGATGCGGGATTAAGACCATAAATATTGGGCTTTCGTCCTCCGTTTGTGTCTTGCTTCCCGAAGTCCAGGATGTAGCTGTCCTCCTGAAGTTCGGTAACCAGCTTGGTGACGGTCGGGACACTCAAATCCATTTCCCGTCCAAGGTCCGCAATAGTCGCGTCGCCATTGGCAATATAATAGTGGATGATCTTCTTTTTAAGAAGCTCACTCCGGTTATTGCTGTCGGAAGACAATAAGAAATTTGTGTTCATGGTCGTTAGATTTTTACAATAATAAAATGCTCCACAAAAGTATATAAAATTTTTTCAAATATGTGATTGTAAAAATAAAAATGTATATGAATGTGAACTTATAATAGTTGTTCGATCGCTCCATCGGCGCGTTGCTTCACGGTGGTGCGGAGTATTTCTTGCAGTTCCCCGAAACGCTCTTTGGGATAGCTGCTGGCGATTATACCGTCTTTCATGTAGTGGATATAATCGCAAACCGTTGTCAGGGTTTCGTAAATATGGGAGGTGACAAACACTGTTTTTCCATTCTCCCGCAGGCGCGATAAGATGAGAGTCAGCAAATGAGCGCTTTCGAGGTCGAGGCCATTGTAAGGTTCGTCCAGTATCAGAATCGGTTTGTTCATTTTCAGCACGGCAAGCAGGGCAAGCTTTTTTCTCATCCCGGTGGAATAGTTTTCAGTTATTTCACCTAATGGCAGCGATAGCAGCTTTTGCCAGCTTTCCGTATCGAAATTTGTCCCGCCGGAAGGGAACAGGTTCAGATATTCGTTACCGGTCATATAGGGGTAAAAATAGTTCTCCGATTCCAGATAGCCGATCTCCTTTCTTTTTAGCAGTGAACCGTCATAGAGAATGGTTCCGCTTTGAGGACGGATGAAGGAGTAAAGCGCATTGAGCAACGTTGTTTTGCCTGCACCGTTCAGTCCGACAAGTCCGTGAATTTTTCCCGTTTCCATCGAGAGACAGATCCCTTTCAGGACATCTTTCTCTTTGTCATAGCCGACTTTCAGGTTTTCAATTGTAAGCATAAAGATATTGTATTAGATTACGGCGTGCCGTGATATATTTTTTTATCAGAAGCAATAAAGTCAGAGGAGCCAGTACCGGGAAAAGTATGCCGAACAAGGAGATCGAAATAGCGATCTGCCCGCCCGTAATCCGGGTATTCGGTAGATAAGCGGCATATTTGGACACAACCATCAACGCAATATTCAAGCTCCCCAATAGCACGAACAGCACTGCCAACCACCAATGGGCGGGATGCAGGAGCGTGTAAAGCAGGCACACCGGCATCATCGGAATGAAGTATAACCGTATATATAGGTTTAATTTCCGGTGAAGAAAACGGTTGGCCGACAGCTCCTGTGCACAAAGTATGGAGGTTGGTTCCGAATAGCAGAAAAATTCAGCCATGATGCAGGTCAAAAACCAAAGTGACACCAGAGATACATAAGGCAAAGGCAACCCGGCGTAAGCGCTGCCGTAAATAACTAACATCAGCCATCCATATTTACGGACGCCTGTTCTGTACTCGAAAGCCTTTTCCGGGATAAAACGTGGCGGCGAAAAACCTTTTTGTACCCGGCGGACAGGCTGTTCCTGAAGGCTGATCAACCAACATCCGATCCAGACTCCCAGTCCGACCCAATAATATCCGCGTATTATTTCGAGAATAAAAAGGGGTACGGACAGCAGCCAGTAATCCATAAAAAAGACTTGTTGAGGTTTTTCTTCCACGAGTTGGATAAAGTGGAAATCGTTGCGTCGTAAATGAAGCAGCCAGATCAGTAACAAAAAACATCCTCCTGTCATTGCCGCTCCTGTAAGATTGTCCATAAAAGCATAGATCCCACACAACAAAAATACAGCCATCCCGGTCAATATCACCAGATAAGGCACCGGAATATCCCGTACAATCTTGCCGAATTGCCGGAACCGGAATTTCAGGAATGCTTTGTTGTAATACATATGCTCACGCTTTTGCTGATAAATATACGATTATTCTGGAAAAAGAAGGAATCTGTTTCAAATATCTCGAGTTTTGAACGTCCTGAAAACCTAATAGATTACAATAACCCCCTTTTTGGGCTGTTTTTCTATTTCGTCCGAAATCTTGATCCATTTTGGATTGACTTTTTGCATGGTTTTAATCTTTCCGGCTGACATCGGATGAGATGAGGTGCCGGGGCCATTCCGGAAAGTGTACAATTTGATTGCCGAAAGGTAGAAATGCCGGCAAAGTGATAAACCTTAACTCCCGGAGAATCGAATATTTGAAAACAAAACGGACGGCGTTCCAAATATCCCAAGGAAATTCAGGTGCTTTTTTGCCCTTATGACGGTCCACTTTTCAATTACGACCGTCCAAATCGCCATTACGACCGTGCTAATCTTCGCGAGGTGCCGAGTGCACTACACATTAGCACGGTCGTAATGGCAAAGAGGACGGTCGTAATGGCTGAAAACACTCAAAAAAGGCGGAAAAGTTCCTTTTTGACGTCTGAAAATCGGGTTAACATTTGTTTGGAATTGGGCTTCTTCTGATCTTGGAAAATACGTTTTTTACAATAAGTACCCTTAAGTGAGTGACATGGTAAGGTTGTCTTTTGCATCCTTTCTTCCGATGATGTGTTTAATCTTTAAGACAAGCTAATGGAATAATCTTAACTCCATCAGGGCGTGTGTAAGCCATTTTCCCACCAGTTATAACAATGAGAAGATCGGGTTCTCGAAGTGGAACCTGTTTCTCTTGTTTGTTGAATTCATTAATAAGACGCTTAATTTCAAGCAAATGGTTTGCTCCTTCTTTTATTTCGTTACTTCCTAATTTGCATTCAATCAATGCATAACGTCCATCTTCCAAATGAAGAACAAGATCAGCTTCAAGACTATAACGGTCGCGATAATAAGAGATATGACTATTAAAATCAGGTGTATAAGCTTTAAGGTCGCGTACGCACATCTGTTCAAAAATGAATCCAAAAGTCTTTAGCTGAGTTATAAGAACTTCCGGGGTTAATCCTAAGGAGGCTACAGCGATAGATGGGTCTATAAAAGAACGCTTTAGACCGCTACGTATAGCTGTTTTGCTCCTAATGGCGGGACACCATGCTTCAATGTTACATATCACGAACAGATGTTTAAAAGCTGTAACATAATCTTCAAATGTAGGTGGAGTACAAGATACTTCACCGGAAGAAGTTACATCTGCCATTAACGAAGTGTTTTTTACTAAAGTGGATATATTCCGGGCATAGGCCCTAAGAATCATTCGTGCCAATCTTTCATCTCTTTGCACACCATCAACTCGTGAAATATCCTCACGACAAACAGTGTCAACATAATTTCTTGCCACAAGAAGTTTTGCTTTTGAGCTCTTTATATTGACTGTTGCTGGCCACCCTCCACGACAAGCAACATATATCAAATCTTCGATTTGCATATCAGATGTAATTCCGTCTATGTCATATTCTGGGTTGTCAAACAATTCTTTTAGAGAAATTTTGCCATTGGATTCTTGTGATTCCCAAAGGCTCATCGGTAACATATTCATACGTGAAATGCGTCCATTACCCGAATGAAAAATCTGGTCTTTTTTTACAGCGTTAGAACCTGTAAGAATATATAATCCTTGCTCTTGTCGCTTATCTACCATTGTGCGGACTGCATCCCAAAGTACTGGTGCATCTTGCCATTCATCTATCAACCTTGGGGTCTCTCCTAATAGCAAAAGCGATGGTTTGGATGCTGCTGTTGCAAGATATTCATCGCGCATATCTGTGTCTTGCATTTTAATGACACTTCGTGCTACTTGTTCGGCGGTTGTTGTTTTTCCACACCACTTGGGACCTTCAATTAGAACGGCTCCGAAGGCTTCTAAGCGTTCTAATAGGACTTTATCTGATACTCTGTTCAAATAACTCATAATATTATTTTTAGTGCTTGCAAAGATACTGAATTATAATGGTTATAACAATCTATTTTGTGTTTTTGTGGTATTTTACTTTAAATAATTGTGCTATTTCACTTTTATGTTTTGCTTTATTTCATTTTGTGTTTTTGTGGTCCTTGTTCTGTTTAGTTGTAGCAGACCATATTCTGTTTGAAAGTAATTATGGCACGTGCAACATAATGAAAGGATTGATCTGAAATCGTCACAATAACATATTGGTATATCCATTAGGAATTTGTATCTTGTCCCCATAAATCAAGAGATCTAACAAAATACACATATGAAAAATACATGGCTACTAATCCTGTTGTTTATCTGTTCATTCTTCTCCTGTCGGAATGACCGGGTTGCCCATGATCTGATGAACAGGGCGGAAGGGCTTATTGAAGTTGATCCGGACAGTGCTTATACATTATTAAACAGTATAGAAGTTTCCGATAACCTGAATGACAAACAATTTGCCCGCTGGTGTATGTTGTACTGTCGGGCTGCTGACAAGCTTTTTGAGGATATGCTATATACTGAACAACTTGATCGGGCTTTGTCTTGGTACAAAAGTCATGGGACGGCTGAGCAGCAAGTTTGGATTGGGTTATATTTGGGGCGTTCATATGTGAAAGATAAACTTTTTATTCCGGCAACAAAGGCTTATTCAGAATCGTTGGAGTTGGCAAAGGAAAAACATTTATATAATGTGGCAGGGTATATTTGTAGCTATATGGCAGATTTGTACACTTACACGAGGCAAAGAAGCGAAGAGCGGAGGAAATTTGAAGAAGCGGCAGAATTTTTTAAGCAGGCTGGCAACGGTCGGAGTTATGCTTTTGCCCTGCGGGATGTGGCTAAAACATGGTCGTTTGACGATTCTTTGTCATTGGCGCTTCACTATATGTTAATGGCGGATTCTGTTATTACAGGACTTCAGGATTCGGTAGATATTGGTAAAATAGCTAACGGATTGGGGAATATTTATGATCTGATGGGAGATGTGGAAAAATCAAAAGCATGTTTCTTCAAGTGTTTAAGTTCTGATATGGTAGATCAAGCTCCGACTTATCTGGCCTTGAGTAGTCTTTACTATAATGAAAGCCTTCTTGATTCTGCTCGGTATTATTTGGCGAAAGCTATAAATCCGACTGCGAACCCTTATACTTCGGTAGATCGCTTATATTTAGGCTATCTTATTGAAAAGGAAGCTGGCGATACGGAAAAAGCACTTTGTCTTTTGGAACAATATCAAGAAAAGAAAGATTCTTTGTATAATGAACAGAAACAGGTGGATATTATCGATGCTGAGAAACGGCATAATGTTGTCGCTATTGTTAAAAATAATAAAGAACTGGCAGCGGAGAAACAACTTTTGTTTGCTTTAGCTGCTGTCGTTTGTCTTTTGTTGGTAGTAGGCTATCAGCTGCGAGATAGAAAAAGGCTTCTTGAAATAAATCGGCAACAACAGTTTTTAGAAGAAGAAAAAAAACGCCATGAAGAGCAGGAAGCCGAACAGGAAGGCCGTCTTCAAGAGCTTACGGAAGAGATGGAAAGGAAAGTGGCTGCACATGAGGATACAAGTGAATATAAGAAAGAAATCATTGCATTGAGATTTGAAAAATTGAAACAATCTTCTTTCTATAAAACAATAAAAGAACAATGCAGGAAAGTAGAACCCGATATCGAACAAAAACTAAACGAAGAGGAGTGGAAAAGCCTGATTCGTCTGATCGATTCCCTTTTTGCGAACGTCTGTGCTTTTATGAAAGAAAATACGTTGGGACTGACAAAAACAGAAATCAAGATCTGCTATCTTAGTTTTTTTAATCTGCGTTTAAGTGAAGAGGCCATTCTTTTAGGAGTTAGTTCTGATTCTGCTAACAAATTCCGAAGCCGTACCCGACAGAAACTATGTCTGAGTCAAAAAGGGGGCGATATTAATGAGTTCATCCTCCAGCAAGGATGGTAAAAGCCTAAATTCTCATTAAAATAGGGACAATTTTATACTTGGATATGTATAATGTCTTGATTAATAGATTCAAAATATTGAATCTATGTATCTCTGAGCTGTCTATAATAAAAATGTAGCATAAAACTATATGGCTTATTATCAGGTGATATAAATTTATGTAGGACAATTTTGTCCATATCGAAAAGTGTTTTGTCCATATCCAAATTTGCAGCTTCTTATGGCTTCCTTTATGTTTGCAACCAATAATTTTTAAAACGAGTAATGCTTATATGAAGACATTTAGAAAAATCGGATGCTTGCTATTAATAGCAGTGCTTTCGTTTCCTTGCTTTGCCAAGAAACGAATAAATCTGGAGGGAAAGTGGGATGTGACTAAATCTGTTATTCTTAAACAACCTATTCAGGCATGGGTTGAAGACAACAATAAAGATTTGTTGTTGGAGTTCTCTGCTAATTTAGGAACAGTTGAAGTGACTGTGATAAATTCAGCGGGAGAAGTAGTGTATAAACAATCTGTAGAGGCACAACCTTCGGTTGTAATTTCTTTAGAAGAGGAGGTGAAAGAGGGAGATATGTTGTTTATTATGTGTGGTGAGAATTTTATTAATGGAAAAATTAATTGATAAGTTATGAAAGTAAATAGTTTGTTTATATGGATCTGTTTGTTTGCATATCTTTTAGTTTCTTGTGAAAAGGATAGCATTGTACCTGAAACAGTTGATGTTGTGAAAACCAAGTCTTTTTTGCCATTAAATGTTCCTTATTTAATAGAGGAAGATGGCGCTTTAAATTTTAGATCAATTGATGATTATTATTCTTTATCTGACTCGTTAGTTAAGCTATCTGATGACGAGTATAAGAATTGGGAAGAAAAAAATAATTTTAAATCTTATCGTACTTATGTTCAAAATATCATAGATAATTTAGAATATATGGAAGTGAATAGTTATGATGATATTATAGCGCAAAATTCTGAATATGTATATAAGGATAAATATGGATTTATTTCTCCTATAATTGAAGCTCATGTTTATCAATGTGTAGCTAATAAGAAACGCTATTTTTATGTCAATTCAATTAAGCATACTGTTAATCGTGATTATATAAGTGTAGAATATCCTTCAAAAAGTAAAGATGATGAAATTATAGACTATTCCTTAAGATCAAGAACTCGGAATACAGTTGAGTATCCAGCAATTGAATATCGGAATGGCAATAGTTTGTATAAACTGTTTACTTGGTTTAAGATATACAAGAATGTTGTAGCAGGTAGTACCTCTAAAGAAGAGAAAGTCTGTATGGACATTAGTGTGCGTCCTCGTGTATATGGTCAGCTGGTTGGATGGAAAGATTATAATGATGATTGTATGGTTGAAGAGTTAACAATTCATTTAAAAGGATTGGGAGCGACTATCTACTTTGATGAGAATGGTCGTATAACTTTCGGAAATGATCAAATGATGTATTTACAGACTGTAACATCATCAAAGAAAACGAGCTTATTTACATCAACTTATATTCTTACAGGAAGTTCTTTGAGCAGTTCTGTCCCTGAGAGAATAGAGGATCCTATTTGTGTACATTATCGGGCTCGGACAGGAAATACGGGTAAATATGGTGGTGCATATAATACATATCATCCTTATCCGGGAATGGATCCGAATACATGTGGTCATCGAATCGTAACGGAATATCAACATGTAGTGTATTAAAGAATTTTTGAGTTCTAACAAGACATATCATCAAATAAACAATATTTGATGATATGCCTTGTTGTAATTGTTTGTGTTTAATTAAAAATAATACTTATGGGAAGAATAATTATTTCTCTATTTTTACTTATATCTTCTTTGTGTGTGAGGGGAATAGAACTACAACCTTATTCCGGAATTATTTATTCACATAAATGGGGTTTGCAGACGGGTGCAGATATCGGTTTTCCTTTGAAAAATAATTTCTATTTACAAACGGGTCTGATGCTGTATTCTAATCCGGAGCCAACGTATTCTTATGATGATTGGAGGATTGGTGTCAATTTGCCTATTTATATACAATATAGGTTGCCAATAAGTAACAAGTTAAAAATGAATATCAATGTCGGACCTTATTTGGGAATTGCATCTATCGGGCAAATAGGTGTTGCATGTAAAATGGGTATTGATGTTTCAAAAGTTAATTTAAGTTTCGGTTATTATCAAAATTGTGTAACAGATAAATTTGCGGTATTAGGATTATCAGTTGGATACAAATTTACACTTTGACACACTACAGGATAGGGGTTTCCTTGATTTTTCTGTCATATAGGTAAAGCCTAAAAGACAAAAAGGGAGTTGATATGAAAAGACATTTGTTGTTTCTGTTATTATTGGTTTCAATATCTGTGTCTGCTCAGGTGGAGCACGGTTTGTTAGTTGGTGGTGGTGTCGGTTTTGCATTACGTGATGATCAACAAATTATGCCTCCTTCAGATGATCTCAAATACAATCATAATTTGAAAGTAAATGGAATGATTGGTTACCGCTTCCGCTTTCTGCCGGAACGTATGTTCTTTTATGATCTGGATGTTACGGTAGGGTTCCAGAATATGAATTCTCATAAGTATTCCCCGTTTTTAGCGGCTGATGGAGATTATGTGGGTCATAGTGATGGTGAAAAGGATTTTAGTGAATTTATCATGCCAGTATCCGTAGCAGCCAGTTGGAATATCAGGTTCTCTAAGAATTGTTATTTTGGGTTGGGCGTTGCTCCGACACTCTATGCCCGCCCGCAAGCCGTCTTCGACTTGCCTGTTTTGGCAAAGTTGGGATGCCGTGCAGGAAGGCATTGCGAATTGTCGCTTTCCTATCAATACGGTTGCTTGAATACATTAAAGCATTTCAACGACGGACCTGCTTATGGACGCACGGGACGCCTGTCCGATTTTATGTTTTCCGTGTATATCCCGTTTACCATTAAATAACAAAAACTCACATCCTTTGGATAGGGGACTTCTTTGATTTTCCGGTCATAGAGATATAGTCTAACAAATAAAAAGAGAGTTGATATGAAGAAGAGTTTGATGTTTTTATTGTTGAGTTTCGTGTGTTTATCTGTTTCTGCACAAGGTGGAAAAATCAGAAGTGGTGTGATCGGTGGGGTGTCGATGGACTGGTATAATGACAAGACGATTGCCAAAGAGGGGAAAGGATTCAACGTGCCGGATGTGAAACCGGCTTTTCATGTGGGTTATCAGTTCCAACTTGAATTGAAACACCGGTTGTCTGTGGATGCAGCTTTGCTTTATGGGCAAAAGCGGGGGGAGATAGCTTCAGTTGGCTATGAAGTGGCACCTGTCAAAGGCTATAAGAGCAAATTTGCAAGAAATTACATCGCGTTGAACGGAGTTGTTAATTATAACTTGATAGGAGGCCTGAAGGTTGGAGCAGGCGTCGAACCTACGATTCATTTTAAAGAAGATATAATGATTGGGAACAGGATTAAATCGGCATTCGATGTCCCGGTTGTACTCAAGGCTGCCTATGCCTTCAAATACTTCGATCTGGCTCTGATGTATAAACATGGTACGTGCAACGTGATGAAAGGCGTTCCTTATATGAAATACGGGCATACACGTGATTTGCAAGTCTCTATATTTGTACCGATATTCCGCTAATCTCCTATAAGCTGCTACAGCATGATATGGTTTTGATAAGAAAAGTGTGTTTTTCTGGTTGCAATAATATTGGAAAAGTGTATATTTGTGCTGTGGTAAATTAAGGAAAAGTGTAATATGTTATATCGTAAGATCGGAAATTATATTGAGAACTACCTGCAATCAGATTCCAATAAAGTGTTGATTGTAGACGGAGCACGGCAAATCGGCAAATCTTTTATTATCCGCCATATCGGACAGAAACTCTATAAAAACTATATAGAGATAAACATGGAAGAGGATAAGCTGGGAGATAGGATCTTTGCGGATACCAGGACGGTGAATGATTTCTATCTGGCATTAAGTGTGGTGGCAGGCGACCGGATGAAGGAGCGTGCCACCACGCTTGTCTTTATTGATGAGATCCAAGCCTACGATCACCTGCTTACCTTGTTGAAGTTCTTGAAAGAAGACAATTGGTTTACATATATAGCAAGTGGCTCTCTGCTGGGAGTAACTTTGAAGAATACCTCTTCTATTCCTTTGGGTAGTATTGAAATCAAACACATGTACCCGATGGATTTTGAGGAGTTTCTCATTGCCAATGGTGTTGGTGAATTGGCCCTATCCACTATGCGGACTCAGTTCTTGGAGCGTCAGTCCCTGCCGGATTCCCTGCATGCTAAAATGCTTGACCTGTTTAAGAAATATCTGATTGTTGGTGGATTGCCCGATGCTGTGAAGACATTTGTGGACGAGAAGAATGTAGTGGCTATCCGTAAAATACAGGAAGATATTTTGGCCCTTTACGGAGTGGATGCTTCCAAATATGAGAGAGACCATGCTAAATTAAAGATACAGCGTGTGTATAGTCTGATCCCGTCCAATTTGGAGAACAAGAAGAAACGTATGGTGGCGAAAGATATTGAAGGGAAGAAAGGAAAGCGGATGACTGATTATGCAGAAGAATTTGATTATCTTATTTCTGCCGGGGTTGCTTTGGAAGTGAAAGCGATCAGTGTGCCCAGCTATCCATTGGTGGAAAATTCAGGTAAGAACCTGCTTAAACTCTATTTGAATGATGTCGGATTGCTTACCGGTTTGTTTTTCAGGAATAATATACAAGCCATTATGCAAGACGTGCAAAGTATTAATTTAGGTTCGGTTTATGAAACGGTTGTGGCGCAAGAATTGTGTGCGCATGGATATAACCTGTATTACTATGATAATAAAAACAATGGAGAAGTGGATTTCTTGATAGACGATACGGATAATCTAAGCGTGATACCTTTAGAGGTTAAATCAGGTAAAGATTACACCGTCCATAGTGCGCTTAATAAACTGTTAAAAGTAGAGACATATAACATCCGCCAAGCTTTTGTCTTGTCGAATGAGCAAAAGGTTTTCCAAAAGAACGGAGTAACTTACATCCCGGTTTATTACATAATGTTTTTTGAACCTGGAACTGAGGTTGTAGGAGAGTTCTAAATTCTTACTATCTTTGCTTGTCAAAGTAAAAGAATATGGAAGATGAATTTGATATAAGGGACGCACGGGTGCCGGAAAGCGAGCGGGAGTATGAGAATGCGCTCCGGCCGCTTTCGTTTCATGATTTCAGCGGACAGGCCAAGGTGGTCGAGAACCTGAAGATATTCGTGATGGCGGCCCGGATGCGTAAGGAGGCACTCGACCATGTGCTGCTGCATGGGCCTCCCGGATTGGGTAAAACGACACTGTCCAATATTATTGCGAACGAGTTGGGAGTCGGCTTTAAAGTGACTTCCGGACCGGTGTTGGATAAACCGGGCGATCTGGCGGGAGTGTTGACCTCATTAGAGAAAAATGACGTCCTTTTTATCGATGAAATCCACCGGTTAAGCCCGATTGTCGAGGAATATCTCTATTCGGCGATGGAGGATTACCGGATCGATATTATGATCGACAAGGGGCCGAGCGCCCGTTCCATCCAGATCGACCTGGCTCCGTTTACGTTGGTCGGGGCTACGACACGCAGCGGTTTGCTGACGAGTCCGCTCCGTGCCCGTTTCGGAATCAATATGCACCTCGAATATTACGAGATGGAGACATTGACGAAGATTGTGCTCCGCAGCGCCGATATCCTGAATGTGAAGTGCGAGCTGAGTGCCGCCCGCGAGATTGCTTCCCGTAGCCGCGGTACGCCCCGTATCGCCAATGCGCTGTTGCGCCGTGTGCGTGACTTTGCGCAGGTGAAAGGGTCCGGCGAAATCGACAAGGCGATTGCTTGCTATTCGTTAGAGGCGCTCAATATAGACCGTTACGGGCTCGACCAGGTCGACAACAAGCTGTTGACGACCATTATCGACAAGTTCGGTGGCGGTCCGGTGGGGCTGACTACGATCGCGACGGCTCTTGGAGAAGATCCCGGAACGCTGGAAGAGGTCTACGAGCCTTTCCTGATCAAAGAAGGTTTTATTAAGCGTACACCGCGTGGCCGCGAGGTGACAGAACTGGCTTATACGCATTTGGGGCGTAGCAGGGGAAGTGAACATGGATTTTTATTTGATTAAAAAGTTATGGCAGGAGGAATGAAGCGGCTCGCCGGTGAGACCGCGATTTATGGCGTCAGCAGTATTGTCGGGAAGTTCCTGAACTGGATGTTGGTGCCGATGTACACGCGTGTGTTGGCTACAGAAAGCGATTATGGAATCGTGACGAATTTGTACGCCTGGACAGCTTTGCTGATGGTGATTCTTACGTATGGGATGGAAACGGGTTTTTTCCGTTTTATGAACAAGAAGGAGATTAAGCTTCCGATGCGCGTCTATGCGACGACGCTGTTCAGTCTTGCGATGACTTCTGTTTTCTTTATGGTCTTGGTGTTCGGTGCACTGACGCCGATCAGCCATTCGCTGGGCTATGAGGCTCATCCGGAATATGTCGGGATGATGGCAGGGATTGTCGCGGTGGATGCCTTTTGCTGTATCCCGTTTGCTTTCCTCCGGTATCAGGGCAGGGCGGTTCGCTTTGCCGGTATCAAGCTGTTTAATATATTCCTGAATATCGCGCTGGTGATATTCTTCCTTATCGCGTGTCCCTGGCTGTACGAGCACGTGCCGGGATTAGTCAGTTGGTTCTATGTGCCGGACTATCAGGTTGGGTATATCTTTATCGCCAATGTGGCGACTTCGGCGGTGACCTTCCTGCTTTTAGTGCCGGATATGGTTCCCGGACTTCGCGAAAAGGCCAGCTTTGTGTTGCTGAAGCAGATGCTGAAGTACTCGTTTCCGATCCTGATCCTGGGGATTGCCGGTATTTTCAACCAGACAGCGGATAAAATTCTCTTTCCTTTCCTGTTTGAAGACAAGGACTATGCGAATACCCAACTCGGGATTTACGGCGCCTGTTTCAAGGTGGCAGTGGTGATGGTGATGTTTATCCAGGCGTTCCGTTATGCTTACGAGCCGTTTATTTTTGCCAAGAATAAGAGCGACGATAATACGAGGGCCTATTCGGAGGCGATGAAGTATTTCATCATCTTCTCCCTGATTATCTTCCTGGGGGTGATGTATTACCTGGATATACTGAAATATATTGTGCCGGTGGAATATTATCCCGGACTCCGGGTGGTTCCGATTGTGATGCTGGGCGAGTTCTTCTTCGGCATCTATTTCAACCTGTCCTTCTGGTATAAACTGATTGACCAGACACAGTGGGGGGCTTATTTTTCTACGATCGGCTGTGTGGTGACGGTCCTGATAATCGTGCTGCTGGCCCCTACATTCGGCTATATGGCTTGTGCGTGGGCCTCTTTTGCCAGTAACCTGCTGATGATGATACTCTCTTATGTTATCGGGCAGAAGAAGTTTCCGATCCAATATGATTTGAAATCGGCTGCTGTCTACGGCGTGTTGGCGGTTGCATTCTATGCCGCCGGGATGTTGCCCCGGATCGATTCGGAACTCCTCCGTCTGGGCTACCGTACGGTTCTGCTCCTGATCTTCCTCGCCATTATCGTGAAACGCGATTTGCCGTTAAACGAATTGCCTTATATCGGAAAGCGGTTTGCATCTAAGAAATAGTGAACCGCCTTGTTCCCGCGCTCCGACGCGGGATCGCAAAACAGCCTGCCGCATCCTAAATCATCATTTACAAGTTCTGATAAAGCCTGTTCTTCTGCGATCCCGCGTCGGAGCGCGGGAACAGGATAGTTCAGTTCTGTCAAATTATGAACCCTTTGTTATTTATACGGATTTACCGGCAACCGTAATATGAAGCGGGCGCCCCCAGTGTAATCGGTGTCCAGGTTGAGGCTGCCGTTGAGTCGTTGGGTGATCAGGCGGCAGAGGTAGAGCCCCAGCCCTGAGCCGGGAATGAAATCATCGTTCTTGGTGAAACGCTCGAATATCCATTCGCTTTTGTCGAGGGGGATTCCGCAACCGGTGTCCGTAACGGTGATACACATTGTTTTTCCGTCGTCTTCGGTTTGATAAGAGAGAGTGATATTTCCCCGTTCCGTGAACTTATTAGCATTGTTCAACAGGTGGGAGATGATGAGGCCGAAATGGCTCGGGTCCGAATAAATCAGGTCGTTATTCTTGTCTCCTTCAATCCGGTAATCGATATCCGGCTTTTGATGTAATTTCTTCAACCGGTCCATTTCATGGTGGCAAAGCAGGTCGATATGGGTTGGTTCCAGCGGAAGGACATCATTGCTGCTATCCAGCTGGGCGATAACCAATATATCATCCATCATGGATGTGATGTTATTGCAGTTCGTGAAAATGATCTTGCTGAACTCCTTTTTGTCTTCGGAGCTGATGCCTTCGCTGGTGATCAGCTCGGCAAAGCCGTTGATCGCATTCAGCGGTGTGCGTACTTCGTGGCACATGTTTTTAATAAAGGCATTCTTCATCCGTTCGCTTTCCTGTGCCTTTTCGCTGGCGATGACCACCAACCGGTTCGATTCCTGGAGTTCTTTGTAAAGGGATTTGATCTTACCCAACCGGAAGAAAAT
Organism: Parabacteroides acidifaciens; assembly: GCF_003363715.1. Classification (GTDB taxonomy): domain Bacteria; phylum Bacteroidota; class Bacteroidia; order Bacteroidales; family Tannerellaceae; genus Parabacteroides; species Parabacteroides acidifaciens. The sequence goes on along the minus strand of NZ_QREV01000006.1, from coordinate 60,490 downwards.
ATAGATTCCGACACTGATCGCCAGGATAAGCAAAGCGAGGAACAGATAAAGCTGGCTCTGGCTTTTGTGCAGTTCCACTTCCAGCGCCTTTTTCTCTATCACTAACTCGTCTACATTTTTCTTGATCTCGAGGTCTTCCACTTTGTTTTCCATACTTTTGGTACGGGCGGAATCCAACAGTACGGTATATTCTTTATAGGCCTCATAAGCTTCTTTATACCGGTGCAGGCTGTCGAGGCAGTCTATTTTGTCTTTTAACGACAAGACGATGTTTTCGCTCAAGTCAAACGGGAAATCACCATCGCGGAAATAGTGGATGACCGAGTCGTTATAGTCGATGGCTTTTTGGTAGTCCTGTATCGACTTATAGTAGTTGAGCGACGTAAAATAACGGTCGTATTCGGCGGAAAATGCGGCATCTTCAGGATATTTCTTATTCAGATTGATAAAGATGTTGAAATAGTAGGTCGCCATATCTTTTCCGACGGTTTCTGCCGAAGTAGCCAGGGTCGAGTAGGCATTCAGCAGGTGGCGTTTGCTTGTGTACGGACGCTTTTTCATTTCTTTTGTTTCCGCATATTCCTTTTGCATATTCAGATAGCGAAGGGAGGCTTTTGCCCGGTCTTCCGGGGCTGCTTCCATCAGGCTCAATATATTAAATGCGTTCAGGCGGAACAGAAACGAATAGTTGAGCGGGATATTATCTGATATCTTAATCAGGTTGTTGAAGTGTTGGCAGACCTCTTTGTAAATGGCATCCTGGTTTTTCGGGTCGACCCGGTTGCTGTTTGCCATGCCGAGGGTGTAATAGATCGACATCTTTTCGAGTACGGGTATATTCTTCTCCGTTTCCAGCCGCAGGCGGTATTTCTCGATCAGCTTCATGCGGTCTTCGCCTTTCGTATAATAGATGACGCGTACGTCCATGATTGTCTTCATGTAGGTGACCAGGAAATCGCGGGCTTTTCCCTTTAGCTCGCGTTCGGCCTCCGCCAGATAGACGTTTGCACTGTCTTTTACGTCGTTGTTTACGTAATAGCGTAGAATCTCCGTTAAAGCCGCTTCCTTATGATAGTCGTCATTTTCGGTCAGAGCCAGATGGTACAATTGTTTGGCATAGTCCACTTGTTCCTCCTGGCGGGAAATATCCATCAGGTTCGTCATGGTTTCCAGCTTCTGCTGAGGGGATAAAGCGGTTTGCAAAGCATTTATCAAAGAGTCTTTAACCGCAGTATTCGCTGTGGAAACAAGAGGGAAAAACAGGAGATATAGGAGAATAATGCGGTGTTTCATCTTGTCTTATGAGGGATTTATTTCATTTTACTTACGTGTTTGTATATTTGTTGTCCGCAAATTTAGCTGAAAATCAACAATTATCCAGATATTTCCACTACTTATTTTATGTTCACTTCTCTTATTTTTTATTTCTGGATACTATTTCTATCTTTGTGCGATTATTGAATGTGTTAGCTTTTACCAATCATTTAATGGGGCGTTTTGTTACCACAACATTGATTTAATAGGATGGAAAAAGGATTGTTGCACAAGCAAATTAGGGACTTCTTTGTCCGTAATTTCGATGTCCGCCAGGAAAAAGAAGATGAGCTCGAGACCATCGAGTCCATCCGCAAAGGCATAGAATTTAAGGGAACGAATCTCTGGGTCCTTATCTTCGCCACGTTTGTCGCCTCGTTAGGGTTGAACACGAACTCGACGGCGGTGATTATCGGTGCGATGTTGATCTCTCCGTTGATGGGACCTATTATGGGCTTCGGCCTGGGTTTGGGAATCTCCGATTTCGAGCTGATCAAACGCTCTTTTCGCAATTTTGCCACGGCAACGGTGTTCAGTGTGATTACTTCCACGCTCTTTTTCCTGATTTCCCCGATCAGTGAGGCGCAGAGTGAATTGCTGGCGCGTACGCAGCCGACGGTCTACGACGTGCTGATCGCTTTCTTCGGCGGTCTGGCGGGGATTGTGGCCAGCTCGACCAAGAGCAAAGGAAATGTGATCCCCGGTGTGGCTATCGCTACGGCCTTGATGCCGCCGCTCTGTACGGCCGGTTTCGGGTTGGCAAGCGGCAACCTGTATTATTTCTTCGGCGCTTTTTACCTCTATTTTATCAATACGGTGTTTATCAGCTTGGCGACTTACTTAGTGGTGCGCCTGCTGAAGTATCCGAAGAAAGTGTTCCTCGACAAGCAACGTGAGAAGATCGTGACGCGCTATGTCGGCGTGATCGTTTTCTTTACGATCGTACCGAGCCTTTTCCTGAGCTACAACCTGATCCGCGCCAGTTATTTTAACGACCGGGTCCGTATGTTCGTCACCGAAGAATTGAGCTTCCCCAATACGCAGATACTGAACAAGACGATTACCGACACCAGCGACAAGAAAGAGGTGAAAGTAGTCCTGATCGGTGAAACGGTGCCCGAAACGATGATTACAAACGCCCGTGCAAAGATGCCGAAATACGGTCTGAAAAATGTAGACCTTGTCGTGCAGCAGGGATTCGGGCAGGAAGCTACCGATATTAACGAGTTGAAAAGCCTGCTGATGCAGGACCTGTATAAAAACAACGAAGAAGTACTCCGTGCGCAGGCAGTGCAAATCGACTCACTGAAACGTGACCTGAACAGGTATCATACTTATAACCATCTCACGGTCGATCTGATGCCCGAGATGAAAGTGCTTTTCCCATACGTCGAGGAGGCCTCCTGTGCACGAACTTATCTGATGGCTGCGGATAGTGCCAAACCCGATACCGTTCTGTTAGTATATCTGAAGAGTAAGGAAAAGGTACTCGAGGCGGAGCAGAAAAAGATTAAGGAGTGGCTTGCCGCCCGTGTGGAACAAAAGAAAATCAAATTAATAATTGAATAATAAATAAAGAATGAGTTTTATGAAGAAGTTGTGGGCTGTGTTATTGATTCTCGTTATCTCAGGCCAAGTATTTGCCGACGAGGGCATGTGGGTTCTGAAAGAGTTGAATAAACAAAACCTGGAAAGAATGAAGGAGTTGGGATTTACTCCGTCTTACGAACAGTTGTACAGTGAAACTGACCCTTGTGTTGCCAATGCCGTTGTCATCTTCGGAGGAGGATGTACGGGTATTACCGTCTCGAACGAAGGACTGGTCTTCACCAACCACCATTGCGGTTTTGGTTCGATCCAGCAGTTGAGCAGTGTGGAACATGATTACCTGAAAGACGGTTTCGTTTCCCAGAGTAAAGAAGAAGAGTTGCCGGTTCCGGGCCTGACCGTCCGTTACCTGCGTGAGACGGTGGACGTGAGCGACCGTATCAATTCGCAGATCGGCGATATCAAGGAAGAACACCTGCGCCTGGCTGCCGCCGACTCGATCGGGCAGGCGATAGCCGACTCGGTAGGGAATACGGAATTTCTGTCTGCCGACGTGATCCCTTTCTATAATAATAACAAGTATTTCCTGATCGTTTACGATGTCTACAACGACGTCCGCATGGTATTCGCCCCGCCCAGCTCGGTGGGCAAGTTCGGTGGCGATACGGACAACTGGATGTGGCCGCGTCATACGGGCGACTTCTCCGTCTTCCGCGTATATGCCGATGCCGACAACAAACCGGCAGCCTATAGCAAGGACAATAAACCCTATCAGCCAAAATACGTGGCCGAAGTCTCCCTGCAAGGTTATCAGGACAAGGATTACGCCATGACGATCGGTTTCCCCGGCAGCACGGACCGCTACCTCTGTTCATGGGGCGTCGAGCAGCGCATCGAGGACAGCAACAAGCCCCGCATCGAAGTGCGCGGCATCAAGCAGGCGATCTGGAAAGACGCGATGCTGAAGAGCGACGAAGTCCGTATCAAATACGCCTCCAAATATGCCGGCAGCTCCAACTACTGGAAGAACTCGATCGGTATGAACAAAGGCCTTGCCAACCTGAAGGTGATCGACCGCAAGCGCGAGGAAGAAGTCGCTTTCGCTGCCTGGGTGGCACAGGATGAGAAACGCAAGGAAGTCTATGGCGACGTCCTGAACCTGTTGGAAAAAGGATATACCTCTTCCAGCGAATATAAGAAGATCTCCACCTATTTGGGTGAAGCTTTCCTGAGCGGCGCCGAGATCGTCAAACTGGCCCGCATGATCCAGAGTGTGGATGTGAAAGGCTCTACCCCCGAAGAGATTGACGTCTTCCTGGAAGACAACATCAAGTCGTTCTTCAAAGACTACGACGCAACTCTCGACCAGAAGGTGCTGGCCGCCATGATGCAGGTAGCCAAAGAGCGTGTCCCGGCCGAAAACCTCCCGGACATCTACAAGAAGATCGACAAGAAATACAAAGGCGATTACAAGAAGTACGCCGCCGACCTGTTCAAGAAGACCTCTATCCTGTCGTACGACAATATCGCCGAAATGCTGAAAGATCAGAAGAAATATGCGAAACTGAAAAAAGACCCGGCAGCCGAATTGAGCCTGTCCGTCCTGATCTCCCTCTTCGAATTGCAGCAGCTCACAGGCGATTCCTATTACGACATCGCCAAAGGCGAACGCCTCTATTTCGCCGGCCTGAAAGAGATGTATCCTGAAAAGGCTCTTTCTTCGGATGCCAACTTCACGATGCGCGTGAGCTACGGCTCTGTTGGCGGCTATCGTCCGTACGACGCAGCTTGGTATAACTATTATACGACCGAAAAAGGTATCTTTGAAAAAGAGAACCCGGAGAGCGACGAGTTCTGGGTACAACCGGAAATCCTCGACCTGATCCGCAGCAAAGACTTCGGCCAGTATGCCAATAAGGACGGCGAATTGCAGCTTTGCTTCCTTTCCAACAACGACATCACCGGCGGTAACTCCGGCAGCCCGGTGTTCGACAAGAACGCCCGCCTGATCGGCCTCGCCTTCGACGGCAACTGGGAAGCCATGAGCGGCGACATCGCCTTCGAACCGGACCTCCAGCGCACGATCAGCGTAGACATCCGCTACGTCCTGTACATGATCGACAAATGGGGAAAATGCCCGCGGTTGATCGAGGAGCTGAAGTTGGTGAAATAAGAAAGATTAGTATCGTATAGATAAGAGAAAGGGGAACAGCGTATCACAAATGCTGTTCCCCTTTTTCTTATTTACAATATTCCCGGTCGGTCGTCCGGTGTATTAACGGTCGGTTCCAGTTTCTCGACAAAGGTGAAGTTGGGTTTCGGGCCGACGCCGGCGCGTGAAAGCGTCTCTTGCAAGCGAAGGATGACGGCGTTCACCTCGTCTATGGCTGTACCGAGAGATGCTCCGTAAGTACTGTTTTTTGTCACCAAGGTATTAACCTGATAAAGGGAGTTGACGGCAGATGTCAGCTCTTTGTAAGCAGCGTCCACCTTCGGGCGGATCGACTTCATGTTATCCGAAATCGTACGTGCAAGGCTCTCCTTCGAACGTTTGTTGTAGATCGTGTTGAAAGCTTTATTTGCATTATCGAGTTCGACGATGTCGTTCGTCAGGCCCAGCGTTTCGATGTCTTCTTCTATATCGCCTTCTTGCATCTTTTCTGCAAAATCTTTCACTTCTGCAGTCTTTTCCGCATAGCTTTTGCGCGGTGCATTTCGATAAGGAGTAAGATAAAAATACAGCCGGGTGGCAGCTTCCTCTTTTGACTTGACCGGACAATGGATGTTAGTTTCAATCGTTTGTGCAATGTAGAGGAAAAGCTCGTCGCGTTTTTTGTCGGCGGCTTTTACTTCCGGTGTTTCCATGTAATTCCTGTTGCGCAGATAGCATTCATTCTCTATTTCGAACAATTCCTTATAAGTATCACGCAGGGTTACAATGCCATGTGTGGTAACGAAAGCTGAACTGAGGATATCGAGGATATCGGTATGGAACTGGTAATGTTCGCCGTTACGAGGGCGTGAAAGATCAAATTTCTGATTAATCTGTTTCATGATATAAAATTTATTAAGTGAATAAAATAATCGTTTTTTCGGAAGTTCCCGCTAAGTCAAAAAATTATTTTTTAAGATGTCGTGAGTTTCCGACGAGTTAAAAAATAGTTTTTCTCTCTTTCGGGAGTTTCCGACGAGTTAAAAAGTGATTTTTTGAGTTTTCGGAAAGTTCCGCGATTTTAAAAAATGATTTTTAGACCTTTCGGAAACTTCCGGAGACTTAAAAAATCATTTTCTATGTTTTCGGAAACTTCCGGAAAGCTTTTTAGCTATTTTTTGTGACATTTAGGAGGCTCGGGAAGATTCAGTTCTAAAAGTGTATCCGATTTGTACAAATCAGATATACATTTTTGGTTTTCTTCATACATTGCGACCGCTTTTTCAAGTTTTTCCAACGATTTGATTTGTGTCTGTATATATTCGTCATAATCCGGACGGTTTTGATCGGTTGTCCGATCCAGGAATGTTTTCGTGTTTTCAGCTCCAGGTAATCCTGCAGCGCTTCGTTACGAATCTCTTTATTTGTCATTGCGGGTGTAAACATAATCGTATTGTGTTTTTGTTTGATTAACTTGATCTCAAAGGTATGCTTTATTTTGATAAATCTTCTTTTTCCCTTGAATATTATTTCTTCTGTAGAATATTTGACAGATAAATCATTCAGATCTTCTTGAATTAATTACTTTTGCAGAAAAGTAATATGAAATACATACCATGAGAACATTTAATAACCTGATCATCGGTGCCGGCCTTCTGGCTGCCGTTTCTCCTGCACGGGCAGAGGATAAAGAGACGCCTGCCGAACGGCCGAATATCCTCTTTATCCTTTCCGACGACCATACTTCGCAGGCGTGGGGGATATACGGGGGAATCCTGAGCGAATATGTAAAGAATGAGAATATACGACGGCTGGCTGCCGAGGGCTGTGTGCTCGACAATTGCTTCTGCACAAACTCGATCTCTGCGCCCAGTCGCGCCGCCATACTGACGGGCGCTTACAGCCATCATAACGGAGTCTACACCCTTGAGGACGGCCTCGACCCGATGACCGATAATATCGCCAAGCAGATGCAGCAAGGTGGCTACCAGACTGCGCTGATCGGCAAATGGCATCTGAAACGGCAGCCCTTCGGCTTCGATTATTTCAGTGTCTTTCACGATCAGGGCGAGTATTGGGACCCGCTTTTCAAGACTGCCGACGGCTGGGTGGACGATGACCAGGGAAAGAGCGGTAAGCCGGAGAAAGGTTTCTCGACCGACCTGGTGACCGACAAGACGATCCAGTGGATCCGTTCGCGCGAGAAGGACCGTCCCTTTATGATGTGCTGCCATTTCAAGGCGACGCACGAGCCTTGGGATTTCCCTGAACGGTTAGCGCATCTTTATGACGACGTCACGTTCCCCGAACCGGCCAATATGATGGAGTTCGGACCGGAGAAATCCGGCCGTACCTTCCCCGGGCAACAGCTCGAGAATATGGCGTGGCGCTGGGAGACGGCTTCGAAAGACCCTGCTTCGTGGTGGTGCCAATATCCCGAATTGCCGTTCTCCATCCAGGGAATGGGGAAGGAGGAGGCCCGTCGGAAGACTTATCAGAAGATGATCCGGGATTACTTGCGCTGCGGGGCCGCCATCGACGATAACATCGGCCGTCTGCTCCGTTTCCTCGACGAAGAAGGGTTGTCACGGAATACGATCGTAGTTTATGTCTCCGACCAGGGATATTTCCTCGGTGAACACGGCTTCTTCGATAAACGCATGATGTTCGAGGAGCCGTTGCATATGCCTTTCGTGATCCGTTATCCGAAAGAAATCCCTGCCGGGACACGCAATGGCGATATCATCCTCAACACCGATTTTGCCTCTACGCTGGCGGACTATGCCGGAGTGAACGCCCCGTCCTGTAGCGAAGGCCGCAGCTTCCGCGACAACCTGAAAGGCGAGACTCCGCGTGACTGGCGCCAGTCTATGTACTATCGCTATTGGACGCATCATAAGATCCGCCCGGCGCATATGGGTATCCGTAACCACCGCTACAAGCTGATGTTCCTTTATGGCGATCCGTTGAACGCGACCGGTTCGGACAAAGCACCCGTCACTCCCTCCTGGGAATTTTACGACCTTCTGTCCGATCCCCACGAAGATCACAACGTCTACAATTCCCCCGCCTACGCCGGCGAGATCGAGCGGATGAAACGCGAACTTTTGCAACTCCGCCGCGAGGTCGGCGATACGGACGAGGCAACGCCCCGGATGCAGGAGATTATAGATGGGTATTACTGGTAAGTAACAACTTCATCCTTTCTTCATCTTCTTGTACTCCCTCGGCGGCATTCCCATCACCTTGCTGAAGAGGCGGGAGAAGTAGTAGGTGTCCTCGATTCCGATCTTATAGCAGACCTGGTTTATTTTCATGTCCGTGAAGTCCAACAGTTGGCAAGCCTGCTGGATTTTCAGCTGGTTGAAGTAGGCGAGTGGGGCATAGCCTGTCCGCTGGCTGAACAGGGCGGAGAAGTGGGAGGCGGAATAGCCCGTGTGGTCGGCGATCTTCTGCAAGGTCAGCCGCTTTTCGATGTTTTCCTTCATGAAATGGATGGCAGCCGTGACGATGTCGTTCTTCTCCGTTTCGTTGTGGGCGGCATCCCGGTATTGTTGCAGGTAGCGGAGTGTCCCGAGATAGTGGTAGAAGATGGAGCTGGCATATAGCAGGTTCTCGTGGCTGTAACCCATTTCGAGTGTCCGGAATATCTCTTCGAACATGTCGATACGGTTGCTGATGCGCGAGTGTACGCCTGGCTTGACTTCTACCGGGCGGGTATATTGCCGCGCAAAGTGGGAAGCCAGTTTTCCCTTGAAATGTATCCAGTAGATTGTCCAGGGATCTGCTTCATTTGCTCCGTAGGCATGCGGTTTCCCTGCCGGCAGTATGAAGTATTGGTTGGCGGTCACGGAGTGTTCCTGCCCTTCCGTCCGGTACCAACCGGAACCTTCCGTGCAGTAAATAAAGACAAATTGGGAGATCGGTTCTTCCCGTTCCCGGAAATGGTGCAAGGCTTTCGGGTAATATCCGATGTCGGTAATGTGCAGGATGGAAGAGATTGGGTCTTCTTCCATGTCATGGATAATGGATTGGGGAAGGACAAGTGCCCGTTCACCGCTGAAACCGTCTTTTCTTTTGATCATGGCTGATAGATTTAAGAATACTGCAAACTTACGATTAAAATCGGAAGATTGTCCATTGTTATAGACTTTTTATCTATTTTCCGTTTATACGGAAGTCCTTTACTTTGCATCATATCTTAATAACTGATTATCATGAAGCAAACGACAGCCTATTTATTACTGATCTGCCTCGTCTCGGCGATGGGGGGATTACTGTTCGGTTACGACTGGGTCGTGATCGGAGGAGCTAAAATCTTTTATGAACCCTTTTTCCATCTGGAAGGTTCGGCCGCTCTGCGCGGGTGGGCGATGAGCAGTGCGTTGATCGGATGCCTGGCGGGTGCTTTGCTGTCCGGCGCGTGGAGCGATCGCTACGGGCGTAAGAAGATGCTCATTGCGGCATCCTTCCTTTTTGTCGCTTCGGCTGTGGGGACAGGAGCGGTGGACAGTTTCTTCTGGTTTGTCGTTTATCGCATTATAGGAGGTTTCGGCATCGGTATTGCCTCGAATGTCTCTCCGGTCTATATAGCTGAGGTGTCTCCTGCTTCCGTTCGCGGAAAGTTTGTTTCCCTCAACCAGTTGACGATCGTGTTAGGTATCCTGATGGCGCAGTTGGCAAACTGGCAGATCGGGGAGTACTTTACTGCCGGCGGGGAAACATTAAGCGCCGGGAGCATCGAATGGGCCTGGCGCTGGATGTTCTGGGCCGAACTGATCCCGGCAGGATTATTCTTCATCCTCTCTTTCGTGATTCCCGAAAGCCCCCGGTGGTTGGCTACGGCGGGACGGACAGCCGAGGCCGGAAAAATCCTGGGACGTGTGGGCGGAACGGAATATGCCCGGCAGACGCTTTCCGAACTGGGACAGTTGAACGGGGATAAGAAAGAAAAAGCCAACTGGGGAGCCTTGCTTCAACCCGGTGTGCGCAGTGTGTTGGTGATCGGGATTGTCCTGGCCGTCTTCCAGCAATGGTGCGGTATCAATGTGATCTTCAATTATGCGCACGAGATATTCTCGGCTGCCGGTTATGCCGTGTCGGATGTCCTGATGAATATCGTGGTGACGGGTGTGACGAATGTGGTCTTTACGTTTGTTGCGATCTATACGGTGGACAAATGGGGACGGCGTACGCTGATGTTTGTCGGTTCGGCGGGCTTGGCGTTGATTTATGCGATTCTGGGGACTTGCTATTTCTTAGGCATAAGCGGCTGGCCGATGCTGTTGCTGGTTGTGCTGGCGATCGCCTGCTATGCGATGTCGCTGGCTCCGGTGGTCTGGGTAGTCCTTTCCGAGATATTCCCGGTCCGCATACGTGGTATGGCGATGGCGCTCTCCACCTTCTTCCTTTGGGTGGCCTGCTTCCTGCTTACCTATACCTTTCCGCTTCTGAATGAGGCGGTCGGCGCCTCGGGTACGTTCTGGCTGTATGGCGGGATCTGTCTGGCAGGCTTCCTCTTTATACGGGCACGGCTTCCGGAAACCAAAGGAAAGACATTGGAAGAACTTGAAAAAGAATTAACGAAATAACTTTAGAATATGGCAGAGAATGTAAAAGTTTGGGAAGAAGATATCCTTCTCCCCACCTATGGCATCGGTAAACCGGAAAAGAACCCGATGTTCCTGGAAAAACGTGTTTACCAGGGAAGCAGCGGGGTGGTATATCCGTATCCCGTGATTGAAAAGATTGAAGATACCTGCGAAGACAAGTCTTATCATGCGGTCTATCTGGAGAATGAATATATAAAGGTGATGATCCTGCCGGAATTGGGCGGACGTGTGCAGATGGCGTACGATAAGATCAAGGAGCGCCATTTCATCTACTACAACCATGTGATCAAACCGGCTCTGGTCGGCCTGACAGGTCCCTGGATCTCCGGCGGCATCGAGTTCAACTGGCCGCAGCATCACCGCCCCAGCACCTTCCTCCCGGTGGACTATTCGATCGAGAAACGCCCCGACGGCAGTGCGGTGGTCTGGGTGAGCGAGCGGGAACGGATGTTCCACCAGAAGGGGATGGCGGGCTTTACCCTGCGTCCGGGACGCGCCGTGCTGGAGATACAGGGCAAGGTTTATAATCCGACTCCCCTGCCGCAGACATTCCTCTGGTGGGCGAATCCGGCGGTGGCGGTCAACGAACATTACCAGTCTGTCTTTCCGGGCGATGTGAATGCCGTGTTCGATCATGGCAAACGTGATGTTTCCCGTTATCCGATTGCGACCGGAACCTATTATAAGATGGATTATTCGGCGGGCGTCGATATCTCCCGTTATAAGAATATTCCGGTGCCCACTTCCTACATGGCTATCCGTTCCAAGTATAATTTTGTCGGCGGTTATGAGAACGATACCCGTGCCGGCGTCTTGCATGTCGCAAACCATCATATCTCTCCGGGTAAAAAGCAATGGACTTGGGGGAACGGTGATTTCGGGCAGGCCTGGGACCGCAACCTGACGGATGCCGACGGCCCTTATATCGAGCTGATGACCGGTGTCTATACCGACAACCAGCCCGATTTTACCTGGCTGCAACCGTATGAAGAAAAGACCTTCACGCAGTTTTTTATGCCCTACCGGGAATTAGGTGTTGTCAAGAATGCTTCTTCCGATCTGTTGATGAATATCGAACCGGAAGGAGAGGTGTCCCGCCTGAAGATATTTGCCACTTCTGCACAGAAAGGGTTGCACATCGTGGTTACAAAAGAGGGAGAGCCGGCGTTGGATATCGTCCGTGACGTCACCCCTGAAACAATCCTGGAGGAAGAAGTACCGGTCAGAGACCTGGCAGGCATAAAGGTGTCGGTTTATAGTCCCGGAGGGAAACTCCTTCTCGGTTGGGAACCCGAACCCGATGAGATCAAGGAAGTACCCGAACCGGCGAAAGCGGCTCTCGATCCGAAAGAGATCCGGACGACGGAGCAGCTGTATCTGACCGGACTTCACCTCGAACAATATCGCCACGCGACATATTCCGCCACTGATTACTATGAAGAGGCGCTCCGCCGTGATCCGGGCGATGTGCGGAATAATAATGCGATGGGCCTGTGGCTGATCCGTAAGGGACAGTTTGCCAAAGCCGAACCCTATTTGCGTCGGGCGGTGAAGACGCTGACGGAAAAGAATCCGAACCCCTATGACGGCGAACCGTTGTATAATCTCGGGCTCTCCCTGAAATATCAGGGTAAAACGGAAGAAGCGTACGACTATTTCTATAAGGCTTGCTGGAATGCCGCCTGGCAGGATGCCGGCTATTATTCGCTGGCACAACTCTCCGCCGCAAAAGGAAACTGGGAAGATGCGCTATATGAAATAGATAAATCCCTGCTCCGTAACTGGCATAACTTGCGTGGACGTCATCTGAAAGCGATTGTTCTCCGTCATCTCGGACGTACCGATGAAGCGCTCGCTCTGATCCGCGAATCGCTAACCATCGACCGTTTTAATTTCGGTTGTAGCTTTGAAGAATATTTGCTGACGGAGAAGAAAGAGGTCCTGGACGATCTGGTGCTCCGGATGCGTCGGGAAGGTCATAATTATGAGGAACTGGCCCTCGATTATGCTTCTGCCGGCTGCTGGAATGAAGCCTTGAAGGTGGTTGAGGTAGCTTGCGAAGCGGTTACAACGGGACGGACCATGCTCTACTATTACAAGAGTTGGTTCCTGCTGGTGTCGGGTCGGATGAGAGAGGCGGAAATGGCAATCTGTATCGCCGAACATCAGCCGGCCGACTGCTGTTTCCCGAATGTTTTGGAAGCGATTCTTGCTCTTCAGGCTGTGGTCCGTTTTGCAGAATTTACTCCCAAAGCGTATTATTATCTGGGTAACCTGTGGTACGACAAACGACAGTATGCCGAAGCTATAGCTGCATGGGAAAAGTCGATAGAGCAGGACGATACCTTCCCGACAGTCCTCCGCAACTTGTCCCTGGCATATTTCAATAAGCTGGGCAAACAACAGGAGGCGGTCGCCTTGCTCGAAAGAGCCTTTAAACTGGATATACGGGATGCCCGTATCCTGATGGAATGCGACCAGCTGTATAAGCGCCTGAACCGTCCTCATGCCGATCGTCTGGCCATATTGGATAAAGTCAAGGAGACGGCTTTTTCCCGCGACGACCTCTATCTGGAATATGTCACCCTGCTCAACCAGTCGGGACGCTACGAGGAGGCGATCCGCATGATCGATGCCCGCCGTTTCCATCCCTGGGAAGGTGGAGAGGGGAAAATCCCTGCACAATACCAACTGGCGCGTGTCGAACTGGTGAAAGCCTGCCTGAAAGCCGGAGAGAACGAAAAAGCATTGGCACTGATCGAAGAATGCTTCGTCTATCCCCATAATTTGGGAGAAGGTAAATTGTATGGGGCCCAGGAGAACGATTTCAATTATTATAAAGCTTGCGCCTTGCAAGCATTGGGACGTGAGGCGGAAGCGCATGACCTGTTCCTGGCCGCAAGCGTCGGCAATAGCCAGCCGGCAGCCGCCATGTATTACAACGACCAGAAGCCGGATAAGATTTTCTACCAGGGATTGGCGCTTCGCAAGCTTGGACGCGAGGAGGAGGCCCGCAGCCGTTTCAACCGCCTGATCGATTTTGGGGAAAAGCACCTGTTCGACACCTTCAAGATGGATTATTTCGCCGTCTCCCTTCCGGATCTCCAGATTTGGGAAGACGATATGGACAAGAAGAACCGCATCCACTGCAACTACCTGATGGGCCTCGGCCACCTCGGTCTCGGCCATCCGGAAAAGGCAGAAACCTATTTCAGCATCGCCGCCGAAATGGACAACAACCACCAGGGAGTACAGATCCACCGGCAGATGATAGGAACGGTATAAACAAATATATCAATCACTTAAACAGATAAGATTATGAAACTGCGGAATAGCGTGTTGTTCCTGATGTCGATAGGATTGCTTTCCTTGATGTCTTGCCGGATGGGACCGGCCGAACTGTCTTTGGCGGGTGAGTGGCAATTTGCTTTGGACCCGGAAGATATAGGTGTGAAACAGGAATGGCAGAATAAAGAATTGGGAGAAACGCTCCGCCTGCCGGGTTCCTTGCAGGAACAGGGGAAGGGGGAAGATATCAGCCTGGACACGAAATGGACGGGACAGATTGTCGACAGCTCCTGGTATAAGGCCCCCGAATATGCCAAGTACCGCCAGGCAGGTAATATCAAAGTCCCTTTCTGGCTGAACCCGGATAAGCATTATGTAGGTGTCGCCTGGTATCGGAAGAAAGTGCATGTCCCGGACGGTTGGGAGAACCGTCCGGTCATACTGGACCTCGAACGGACGCATTGGGAAACCACTCTTTTCCTGGATGGCCAAAAGGTAGGGTCGCAAAATTCTTTGCAGACGCCTCACCGTTATCTCCTGGATGGATTGAAAGTCGGTGAACACACCTTTACCCTGCGGGTGGATAACCGCCTTTACGTCGATGTCGGCATGAATGCGCACAGTGTTTCCGACCATACGCAAAGCAACTGGAACGGGATTATCGGAGAGATGAAACTGTCTGCAAAGCCATCCCTTTATATCGAATCCGTACAGATCTTCCCGGATATAAAAAAGAAGCAAGCGCAGGTACAGATCCAATTAAAAGGCTCGGCAGATGCAGGCGCATCTACCGTTTCATTGCAAGCCGTGACGTTTGACGGCAAACCTGTCGGAAACCCGGTGCAGTCGGCTGTTGAGCCCGGAAAAGAGAATGAACCGGTTGAAATGACTGTCGATATGGGAGAAGAAGCCGGGCTTTGGTCGGAACATACCCCCAATGCCTATAAGATGAATGTTTCCGTTCAGTCTTCCGGCGGGACGGATGAAGCCTGTTACGACTTCGGCCTCCGTGAGTTCAAGGCGAACGGAACCCGTTTTGATGTCAACGGACAGCCCGTTTTCCTCCGGGGCACGCTGGAATGCTGTATTTTCCCGCTGACAGGCTATCCCGCCATGCAGCCTGACTATTGGGCAAAGATCTATCGTACCTGTAAGGAATATGGCTTGAACCATGTCCGCTTCCATTCCTGGTGTCCTCCGGAAGCCGCTTTCCATGTGGCGGACAGTATGGGAATCTATCTGCAGGTGGAATGTGGGGCCTGGGCGGAGGTCGGCAGCGGCAAACCGCAAGATCAATGGCTGAAGGAGGAAAGCGACCGTATCCTGAAAGCATATGGCAATCATCCTTCGTTCTGCATGATGGTGTATGGGAATGAACCTGCCGGAGCGGATCAGGTGGCTTATCTGTCCGGCCTGGTCGATTATTGGAAAAGTAAGGACTCCCGTCGCGTTTATTCCAGTGCCGGCGGATGGCCCTATGTCGGGAATGCCGATTACTGGAATGCCCCTAATCCGCGTATCCAGGCTTGGGGAGCAGGTCTCAGGAGTATTATCAACAGGGAAGCCCCGCGAACGGATTATGACTTTGCCGGTATCATCCGGCAGGATATGCCGACTGTCAGTCACGAGATCGGCCAGTGGTGCGTTTATCCGAACTTCAAGGAGATAGAGAAATATACGGGCGTACTGAAAGCCAAGAATCTGGAAATATTCCGGGAAACCCTGGCGGAAAAAGGAATGGCTGATATGGGAGAAAAGTTCCTCTACGCCTCCGGCCGCCTGCAGACTCTTTGTTATAAGGCGGATATCGAAGCCGCCCTGCGTACCCCGGGCTTTGCCGGTTTCCAGTTGCTCGATCTGCATGATTTTCCCGGACAGGGGACGGCGCTTGTCGGTGTGCTCGACCCCTTCTGGGATGATAAAGGATATGTGACGGGCAAAGAATACAGTACGTTCTGTAACGGTACCGTTCCGTTGATTCGTTTTCCGAAGATGGTCTGGTTGAATAATGAGGTGCTGGAAGTCCCCCTGGAAATAGCTCATTTCGGAGAAAAGGCGATGCCCGGTGCAACAATCCGCCTGTGTATTTCGACGATGGATGATGAACTGCTGGAACAACGTTCTTTCACTTGTGACCTGCCGCTTGGCAATTGCATACCGGTCGGTACAGCTCGTTGTGACCTGTCTCGTTTTAAAGAGCCTGTCCAGCTACTCGTTTCGGCTCAGGTTGAGAACACGGACATACGGAACCAATGGCATATCTGGGTTTATCCCGCGGAAAAGAAGTCAATAGAGAAGTTGCCGTATATCACGACCCGTCTGGATAAAACGGCGCAGGACAAGCTGAATAACGGTGAATCCGTTTTGCTGTTGACCTACGGAACCGTTCCGCCGGAAAAGGGAGGCGATATCGCTGTCGGTTTCTCCAGCATCTTCTGGAACACTGCCTGGACACGCGGACAAGCTCCGCATACACTCGGCGTTTGTTGTGATGCGAAACATCCCGCACTGGCCGCTTTCCCGAATGAAGGAGTGAGCGATTATCAGTGGTGGGACCTGGTGAGCCGTTGCGATGCCATGATCCTGGATGACTATCCGGAAGTCTTCCGCCCGATTGTCCATATCGTGGATGACTGGTTTACGAACCGTAAACTCGGGATGCTCTACGAAGCCCGTGTCGGCAAAGGCAGACTGCTGGTTTGCAGTGCCGACCTGCAAAACGATCTGGCAAGCCGTCCGGCAGCCGCCCAGTTCCGGCAAAGCCTCCTGGAATATATGATGTCCGGGCAGTTTAACCCTAAGCAAGAGGTGGAAATCGATAAGATAAGATATTAAAGTCCTAACTCCCTTGTCCCCGCGCTTGACGCGGGGCCGCAAAAGAACAGGCCGTTTATACTGCCGGTTCTAATGCGATCCCGCGTCAAGCGCGGGAACGGGGAACTTTGCTTCCTAAACAAATAAACAATAAATAGACATGAAACGACTCTCACTGTTATTGATCTCCCTCTTTGCTTGTCTGGTGGTACAGGCAGAGGAGTCCGGGCGAATGGACCTGTCCGGCCTGTGGCGCTTCCAACTGGACCCGATGGGGTTTGGCAAGACACCCGGATCGGAATTGTATTTAAGTAAACTGACCGAAACGATCACTTTGCCCGGCTCTATGGATGAAGGAGGCAAAGGCATTCAGAATATAGTGGCGCATGTGGACCGCCTGAGCCGTAAGTTCGAATACTGCGGGCAGGCGTGGTACCAGCGTGAAGTGGTGATCCCGGAAGACTGGAAAGGGAAGGAAGTGATCCTTTCGCTGGAACGCTGCCATTGGGAAACGGCTGTCTTCGTGGATGGCGAACCGGTTGCGACCGATGAACGCCTCTCCACCCCGAACCGTTTCATTCTGACTAAACAGCTGACGCCCGGCCTGCACACGCTGACCCTGTGTGTCGATAACCGTCTGAAATATCCGATGGACCAGTGGACACACGGAACGACCGAATATACGCAAACAAACTGGAACGGGGTAGCCGGACGGATGGAACTGATCGCTAAACCGTCTTGCTATATTGAAAAGTTGGATATCTATCCCGATACCGAAACCGGGAAGGTAAAAGTCAGCTTTGCCTTCCATACTGCCGGAAACCCGGTAAAGGGGACCCTCACGCTTCACATCCGTGAAAAGGGTGGAAAAGGGGTTTGCCGGGCGGTAGTGCCTGTCGCCCTGTCAGGCGCCAGCACGATCGAGCACGAACTCGCGTTAGGCAAGGATATGAAACTGTGGGACGAGTTTTCCCCCGCTCTCTACGATCTGACGGCGACGCTCGATACGGAAGCCGGTGAAGACCTGCGCTCGTCTGTTTTCGGTATGCGGCACGTGGAACAGGGACGCCATCATGTCCGCCTGAACGGCCGCGATATCCACCTGCGCGGTGTTCTGGACTGCTGTGTCTTCCCGATCACCGGCTATCCGGCTACGGATGTGAAGGAGTGGAAGCGTATCATGGGTACGGTGAAAGATTACGGGATGAACCATATCCGCTTTCATTCCTGGTGTCCCCCGGAAGCCGCTTTCGATGCGGCCGACGAACTCGGACTCTACTTGCAGGTGGAACTTCCGATGTGGATCAAGGATGTCGGCCGATACCCCGCCCGCCGCGACTTCTTCGAGAAGGAGATGTATGCCATTCTGGACGAGTATGGCAACCACCCCTCCTTTATCCTCTACTGTAACGGTAATGAGAACGAAGGCGACTTCGCTGTGCTGGAAGACCTTGTGAAGAAGGGACAGGCTTACGACCCCCGCCATCTCTATTCCGCCTCCACAGCCCGTACACACGTCAAGGCAGACCAGTATTACGCCTCCCATGTAGCCGCCAATGTCGGGGATAAGAACCGGCGCTGGATCACCGTCTACGAGGGCAAGCCCTCCACCGATTGGGACCTCTGTGAGGAATCGGCCATCGACGTGCCGGTCATCGCCCACGAAACGGGCCAACGCTGCATGTATCCGAACTTCGAAGAGATGAAGAAATACACCGGCGTGCTGGAACCCCGTAACTTTAAAGTGTTCCAGGATCGTCTTGCCCGTAACGGCATGCTGCACCAGGATGACGAGTTCTTCCGGGCAACCGGTGCGCATACCGTCCTTCAGTATAAGGAGGTGAACGAAGCCCTGCTGCGTACCTCCACCTCCGGCGGCTTCCAGCTGCTCGGCCTTTCCGACTTCCCGGGGCAGGGAAGCGCCTTCGTCGGTATCCTGGATGCTTTCTGGGAGAGCAAGGGATTGGTGACGCCGGAAAAATTCCGCGAGTCATGCGCTCCGGTCGTCCTTCTGGCACGTCTTCCGAAACGTATCTATACAAACAATGAAACCTTCACTGTAAAATTGGGTGTCTATCAGTTCGGTCCCGAAGCGATCCGCAAGGGACAACTCGCCTGGCAGCTCGAGGGCGAAGCCGGCGATATCGTCGGAAGCGGTAAGATCAGCCACAAGGAGATCCCGTTCAGTACGGTTGACTCCCTGGGGGTGGTCAATATCCCGTTGGATAAAGTCACTGCCGCCGGAAAATATACGTTGAAGGCGCGTATCGCAGGCGGTGTTTGCAATGAATGGGACATTTGGGTCTACCCGGCTGTGAAACAACCCGCATCCGAAGGATATACATACGTTCGCCAATGGGAAAAGGCTAAGGAGTTGCTCCTGAAAGGCGAAAACGTCCTGCTGGTTCCGGATAGTTGTGCCGGGCGGAAAGCGCATTTCGCCAGCCATTTCTGGAATCCGATCATGTTCAACTGGAAACCGATGATCGTCGGAACCTGCATTGATCATCAGCATCCCGCCTTTCGCGACTTCCCGACCTCTTATTATGCCGACTGGCAGTGGTGGGACATCCTGAACTACGCAACGGCGGTGGATCTGACCGATATGCGCACGTTGACCCCCGTTATCCAAAGTATCGACACCTACGAAGTGAACCGTAAATTAGGAATCTCGTTTGAAGCCAACGTTGCCGGTGGTAAATTGTTTGTCCTTTGTGTCGATCCGGAGAAGGATATGGAAAAACGTCCGGCCATGCAACAGCTGTTGACATCCGTCCGCAACTATGTCGCCTCCGACCGTTTTGCCCCGTCTGTATCTTTGCAACCGTATGAGCTGGATGCCCTGTTCGACTACAGCAAGATCCATCGTGCGGAAACCCAATCAGGCGAAGCGATTAGGCAGCTATTAAACCAATAAACCGTACCTTTGCTGAAGAAAAGATAATATCGATTCAATACACATGAAAAAGGAATTTTGGATAAGTAGTATAAGCGCATACCTGTTGGTCGCTTGTAGCGGGAATGGATCACTGCCTGTCGTCCCTTCGGACAGTGATTTGCAGTTTGATAATCTGGCGCAGACCTGGGATGAAGGTATTCCGCTTGGGAATGCCACTGTCGGGGCTTTGGTCTGGCAGCGCGATTCGGCTTTGCGTCTTTCACTGGACAGGACGGACCTGTGGGATTTGCGTCCGAGCGATAGCATCTCGGGGCCGAACAACCGCTTTGCCTGGGTGCGCGAGCAGGTGCGGAAAGGGGATTATCTGCCGGTGCAGCAGAAGTTCGACTGGCCGTATAATGCATTGCCCGCGCCTTCCAAGATTCCGGGAGCAGCCTTGGAATTTCCGCTGAAGATGGGGAAGGTTTCTTCGGTACATCTTTATCTCAATAATGCACTTTGTGAGGTCGCTTGGGATAGCGGGACGAAGCTGAAGACCTTCGTGCACGCGTCCGAACCGGTCGGATGGTTTGTGTTTGAGAACCTGCCGGATACTGTTTCGCCGGATATTGTCGCTCCCCGCTATAATAACCCCGATGAGGTTGCCAATGATAATTCGCATGCCGGTCCTGCTTTGGCCCGCTTGGGATATAAGCAGGGTACTACGCGGAAGGATGCCGGTACGGCTACTTTCCATCAGGAAGGCTGGGGCGGATTTTCTTATGATGTGGTGGTTCGTTGGGAACAGAAAGGCGGAACTCTCCGGGGTGTATGGAGTTTGACCTCTTCCCTTTCGGAAGACCGGGCTGAGAAGGAAACCGCCGATGCTATGAAGAGAGGCGTCGAGACCGATTATCGTTCGCATATGGGATTTTGGCGTGACTATTGGGCACAGTCGTCCGTATCGCTGCCGGACACTGTTTTGCAAAAGCAGTACGATAACGAAATGTACAAGTTCGGTTCTGCCGCCCGCGAAGACTCCTATCCGGTTTCTTTACAGGCTGTTTGGACAGCTGATAACGGGATGTTGCCGCCCTGGAAGGGAGATTATCATCATGATTTGAATACGCAGTTGAGTTACTGGCCTTCCTACATCGGGAACCACCTGCAGGAAGAGATGGGCTATCTGAATACCTTGTGGAACCAACGCGATGTTTATAAGCAATATACCCGTCGGTATTTTGAAACGGACGGCATGAATATACCGGGTGTTTGTACCCTGACCGGCGAGCCGATGGGCGGTTGGATACAGTACTCCATGTCTCCGACAGTCGGAGCCTGGTTGTCCCAGCATTTTTATCTGCATTGGAAGTATTCTGCCGATCGTGTATTCCTGAAGGAACGTGCTTATCCGTTCTTGAAAGAGGTGGTAACTTTCCTGGAACAAATCTCCGAGGTCGGTGCAGACGGCGTTCGCAGATTGCCGCTTAGTTCCAGTCCGGAGATCTTTGATAACTCGATCGATGCCTGGTTCAAGAATATGACAAATTACGACCTTGCCCTGATGCGTTTTGCTTTCGGTGCAGCCTCGGAGTTAGCTTCGGAACTGAACCTCACGGATGAGGCGGTCCATTGGAAAGCCGTCGGTGCCGAACTCCCTGAGTTTGCGCTGGATGAAGACGGCGCGTTGGCTTTTGCCAAAGGTTTCCCTTACAATCAATCGCATCGCCATTTCTCGCATGCCATGTCTATCCATCCGCTTGGTCTGATCGACTGGAGCCAGGGTGAGAAGTCCCGGCAGATCATAAAAGCAACCTTGAAGAAATTGCAGGATATCGGTCCCGATTACTGGTGCGGTTATTCTTACAGCTGGTTCGGTAATATGAAAGCCCGTGCTTTCGATGGTGAAGGGGCTGCCCGCGAGCTTCGCACTTTTGCCGAATGTTTCTGCCTGCCCAATACGTTCCATGCGAATGGCGACCAGACGAAGAGCGGAAAGTCCAAGTTCACCTACCGGCCTTTTACGCTGGAAGGTAATTTTGCTTTTGCCGCCGGTATTCAGGAGATGTTGCTTCAGAGTCATACAGGTATTATCCGTGTATTCCCGGCTATCCCGGCATCGTGGCAGGATGTCTCTTTCAATAAATTGCGTGCAATGGGAGCTTTCCTGGTCTCGGCCGAGAGAGAAGGAGGCAGGCTTCGGCAGATCCGAATCTATCCGGAGCAGGGAGGAACCTTGCGACTGGCGATCCCCGAGGGAAGCAAAATCAGTTTCGTTTCCGGAAATAAAGGTGAGAAACAGGAGCAGGATGGTATCCTGACTCTGGAAACAGGTAAAGGAGAGACGTTGACTATTGGATTTTGAGGGGGCTTATTGTAAAAAACGTCTTGAGAACCTCCTTTAGAGGCTTCGAGAAGTGTCTCCCAGACGATTGTTTTCCGGTCAAAAAAGCGCTTTCGGACCGGTTATTTTAGTGAAATATGCAATTTTTCTAAAAGACGACCGTCCTAATCGCCACCGCGACCGTACTAATAGGTAGTGCACTCGGCACCTCGCGAAGATTAGGACGGTCGTAACGGCGATTAGGACGGTCGTAATGGAAAAGAGCTGCCTGTTTACTGAAAAATACCCTCCGAATCCTTGCCATATTCCTGTCCCTTCCCCTTCATGCTTTCAAATATTCGATTCTCCGGGAGTTAAGCTTTATCGGAATGTCGGGAAGTCTCTGCTCCGCTTTGACAAATGTCACCTTTTTTGAACGGGCTGCGCAGGCCGCCGGTCCGTTTGTCACGAAATGTACTGTTTTGATAGCGAAAAGTCAAATTGAAATCGTTCATTTTTTGAGGTGAAATAGAAAAATAGGGGGTTATTGTAAAAATACCAACAAAAGATTACCGGAATAATAAAGGAAATAAGAGAAAGTATTTGTAATATTGTATCCGGTGTTTGTTGGTCACACCGGTACGGGATAAGAATTATATGAATAGAATAGTTATGCGATTGCCCTGTTTTTTCCTCATATTATGCAGCTGTTTAATCATGGCATGCAACAGCTCTGTCGATCCCTCTTTTTCCCGCGAAGAGACTTTAACTCCAGAATTAAAGCCTTTGCGGGGGATAGCCGGTTCTGTGATAGTAAAGGTGAAGCCTTCTTTTTTGATTCTTCATAAGACGTTGTCGCAAACGGATAGTTCAGACGGTGTCTCCTTTATTGCTGATTCGTTATATGTGACAGATGCTATGAACGCAACTTCCGGCTTAGTTCCTAATGGGGCGGAGTATTATGCTGATCCTGATATGAAGCGCGTGTATGTCAATGACAGCCGTGTTGTGTTCTGTTATGGATATAAGAAACAGATTGATTTCATGGATTTCAAGTTTAACCTTATCAATCGGGTGAAGTTTGAATTTGCAGCCCCTAAGCATATCGATTTGAGAAGCCGGGAAGACGTAAATTTAAGTTATATCTGTAGTTATTTAGGTAAGCGCTATTTCTATACGTTGTATTTGGGGATTTCATCGGACAAGCGTACGTACCTCTCTTCCCAGGGCACTTTTCTTGAAGTATATGATTTAGACGGGAATCCGGTCATCCGATACCTTTTGAATGGAGGGTATCCTGTCTACTTTGCAGTAGATGAGAAAACCTTTACGCTATATGGACCTCGAGCCTACGACGATCCGGAGGATCATATGCTTGTGTACAAATTGAAAGGATTAAAGAATAGTGCAGGTACCAACAAAATGTTATCGAAATAGTATGGAAATAAGGGAGGGTTTTTGTATCATTGCATCTACAAAAATAACACATATGAGAAAACACTTTCAACTGCCAAAAACAATCCCATATCTTTCCTCTGTTACAGGAAGCCGAAACCCTTATGGACAGTCGGCCGGACAGTTCGTTGTGCCTGCTGTAGTCCGTGTAGTCTCCGGAAAACCTTTTGGCGGTAGAATATGCCACCTGGTGTTTGCTGGTCACGCAGGCTATAGGTTCGTTTGTCACGAAATGTGCTGTTTCGATAGCGAAAAGTCAAATTGAAATCGTACCTTTATTGTGGTGAAATAGAAAAATAAGGGGTATTACAAACTGGAAATGTTAAAAACTAAAGAATATGAAGTATACATATATATTGATAAGTTTCCTTCTATCATTGACGTTACAAGCTAAGGATAAAGAATTAGTGATCGATATGACTCAGGCCAAAGTTGGCGATATCCCCTTAAGCAGAATTGTATCCAAACTGGAATATATTCCATTGGAATTGACAAAAGAATCTTTATTGAAAAAGCCTTCTGTTTTTTTGACGGATCGATACATTATTACGTCTGAATTTGCAGGGAAAATATGTTTGTTTGACAGGAAAAGTGGTAAGTATCTTCGTCGTCTCAGTCAAGAAGGAGGTGGTCCTGATGATTATGCACATCTTATGACAAATTGCACATTGGATAAGAAAAGAAATGTTTTTTATGTGGATATATGGAAGGGATGGAGAGGAATAGATATAGAAACCAATAAGTGCGTGAATGAGGTCATAAGACCTAAATATCGCTACGAAAAAGAACAGAAATATCAACAACTCATTAATAGTCTTTACCCTTACAAAAACGGTCTGTACATGGGTTTGGCTAATGACGAACTGGCCAATGACCATTGTGCACTTTATGTCTTTAATAAAGACGGGGAGGTTTTGAGGGTTATAGATAATGGTCTTCCGGTTCCGGAATGGCACGGGGGAAAATCTTCCTGTTATAATTCGGGGCGGTTTCAGAAAGTAGGTGATAAATTGTATTTTAACGGGGCATCAGATAATGATACCGTTTATTTGGTGGAAGAAGAACGTTTGGTTCCCGCTATTATATTTCATTTTAACGAGACATTGGGTAAAAAGTCTGAAGTCGGAACAGTGGAATTCGGAGCCGGTAATATAGAAACGGTTCAAAGATATAAAAAAGGCTATTTGAGTTATTCTTCTATTTCTCAAACTAACCGGTATGTCTTGTTTAATAGTATGGAATGGGAGGGATTGAGTTCAAATATCAGTTTTTCCAATTATTATGATAAGAAAACAAAGCAATTGTATAGTTGTAAACGTGAAGGAGAAAGATGCGGGTTTGTGAACGATATAGATGGATTAGGTACTTTTTTTATGCAACGATTAGATGGTAATAAGCTGGTTGGCTTGTTGATGCCGGAAGAACTTTTAGATTATATGGAAACTCATAAGGATGTGAAGTTGAGTTCGACCGGAAAGAAAATATTGGAAAATCTTCAATTCGATGATAATCCGGTCGTGGTGATCGCTACATTGAAAGAGTAATAATCAAAAGAGGGATGCGTCAACCCCCTGCCTATAGCATTTAGCGGTTTTTGACACATCCCCGATAAGTTGTTGTAAATCGCAGGTCCTTAATAAATGGACTCCGGTCTTTCCCGGGAACCTGTTTGTCCGGTGGTCAGAAGTTGCCGGATGGTAGCGGGAGATGTCTGTTGGGACGGGTTGAATGCACCGGATTTCATATATTCCACGAGGCTGTACAACAATTGCTTCTTTTCTGGATTCTCGGCTTGTTCGCGGAGCAGGTCCATACTGCATACGATCAGTTTGCCGTTCAGGCAGTTCGTCTCGAACAGGTTGGTCAGGCGACGGTTGTTGGCAAAGTTGTCCACGCATTCGACAAGAGGGGTGACTTCCGTGTACAGGCTGTCGATGCAAAGCGTTTTCGATTGTGTCGTGAGTCTCCACCATTGCCAGTCTGTGTGTCCGTCAGTCGGGAAACGGGCGAATGCCGGGTGGGCCGGGTCGAGCAACAGCCCCATTGTTCCGGCCTGTTTGGGGAAATGCACAGGACTCCAAAAGACGGGGACGAATTTCCCTTCCAATCCTTTTAAAGATTCGTAAGGAGGGTTGAATAATACTTTCTTCCCTTCTTGCAAGGCTTTTTCGGCAGTGGCGAGGCGGTCTGTGACGACAATATCCCCTTTGTCGACGGACAAAGATGCCGGATAGACCCATATCTTCCATTCATTTGTGCAGGAACTGCCTCGTAATGTAGCCGTCAGGGTCAGCTCTTTTGCCTCTGTGACGGCATTCAACGGGCAACGGATGTTACCGACCGGGCTGTTTTCTCCGACAGGCAACGGGCGTGCTGGAAATTCTCCCTGGGCAATCGCCTTTCCGTCCCGTCCGGCCAGCTTCCAGTCGATAACGGCATCCTCGATTACGCTATTGCTGTAGTTAACCATTTCGATGCCTGCCTCGAACTCTTCGGCGGATGTATAGACCGCTTTGGCGAAACGGGCCAAGGGGGTGACGGGGGCGCAAAACTGGCGGAATGTAGCCGCCTCGGTTACGCCTTTGCTTTCCC
This sequence comes from Parabacteroides acidifaciens, assembly GCF_003363715.1. GTDB lineage: Bacteria > Bacteroidota > Bacteroidia > Bacteroidales > Tannerellaceae > Parabacteroides > Parabacteroides acidifaciens. The sequence continues at coordinate 34,514 of NZ_QREV01000006.1, read as the reverse complement.
AAAAGGCATTCAACAGTCCGACAAGGGCCGTTCCCTGTCCGGGGAAGTCGTGCAGGTCGAGCAGTTGGAAACCACTGATTCCCGGAGTCTTCATGGCTCTTTCGATCTCTTCCTTATACAGCAGGGCTGCCAGCCGGCCTGTTGCCATCAGGTAGTCGTCTGCCTTGCCGAGCAGTCCCTTCTTCTCGAGGTCTTCTTTTACGCCTTTAAAGTTTAGCGGGTCCAGTACGCCGGTATATTTTTCGATCTCTTTCAGGTCGGGATAGACGGCATATTGACCAATTTCGTGTGTGATCAGGGGAACATCCATCCCTTCGACAGAGGCGGAATAGTCTTTGTCGAACCGGGGGGATTCCGTATTGAACACGCCTTGCCCGCGCACCCATCCTTTCCGGGTCCATTGCGTGATGAAAAAGTCGTCACCGGCTTCCGGCCAGTCGCCGTGTCCTCTTTCGAATGTGAAGGAGGTGGTGGTATAAAGATGACGCGGGTCTTTCTCTTTGACATGATTCAGGAGTGCGCCTAAGAACTCGAAGTCATATTGAAGTTCGTTCCCCAAGCTGAACAGGCAGAAGGAGGGATGGTTGCCGTATTCTTCCAGTATGCGGTTCGCCTCGGCATATAAATAGGGGGCACGTTCATCCTTCTTTAAATTGGTCGACCAGAGCGGAAGTTCCACCTGAAGATAGAAACCGAGCGAGTCCGCCACTTCGAACGCCGCTTTTGGCGGGCACCAGGAATGGAAACGGAGATGATTCAGTCCCCATTCGCGTGCAGTCTTGAACACCTTTTCCCATCCTTCGTGTTCCATCGGGGGATAGCCGGTCAGCGGGAAGATACAGCATTCCAACGTCCCGCGAAGGAATATCTTCCGGTCGTTCAACAGCAGTGCCGGTCCGTTCTTCTCCAAATCCCGGAAGCCGAATTTGATTTCCCGGGAATCTTTGCAGGGATCTGTTTCGAGGGAGGCCCGGAGCGTATAAAGGGTGGGCGAAAGTTCGTTCCATACCTGGATATCGTCTTTGATTGGGCAAACCTGGTCGATAAGGTTTTCTCCGGACTGGAGCGTTACGTGTTGCTGTATTTGTGTTGCAGGCCCTGTTGCCGTTTTTATGTCGGTTGTCAGTGTGCCGGTGGTTGCGGCTCCCGCGTTGTTTATTTGGCATTTTATCCTTACTTGCTTGTTTTTGTAGTCGGGATATGCCTGCAGGTTGCGGATCGATATGGCATCTTTGGCTGTCAGGGATATTTCCCCGATGATCCCGTTCCACATGATCTGTGTCTCGTTCGTATAGGCATGTGCCATGTCGCCTGCCGTAATATCATATCGTTTCCGGTTATCGACGCGGACCGTTATTTTGTGTTTTCCGGGAGTCAGATATTCTGTGAGGTCGTACAGATGAGGGGCGACCAGGCTTTCCTGCATACCTTCGACTCGCTTTCCGTCTACCCAGACGGATGTCTGCCAGATCACCCGTTCCAGCTTGAGCTCGACGTTTTTTCCGTTCCAACCGGAAGGTATGTCGACCTCTTTGCTGTACCAAGCGGGCCCGACGTAGCTGTTCTTGCGGGTGAGATGCAGGACCTGCGGCTTCTGGAGGGCAGGCTTTAGTTTGTTGGGTATCCCGTATCCGGCATCGTCTGTCGTACCGGGGAGCTGGATGGTGTTGGGGAGGGTTTGCGAGTACCAACCTTCGTTTATTCCGGTGTCGGTGCTGTCTAAGGCAAACTCCCATTTCCCGGCCAGGGAGATGTGGGAAGGATTGTTTGAACATGAAAACAGGCAGGTAAGGAGGCCTGTCAACAAGATGTAGATATTTATTCGTCGCATAAATTAGAGATTAGAATTATCGTGTGCAAATAAAGGTATTTGTCTTGTAATAAAGATAGACTAAATATGGATTATGATGGAGAATCTTTTTATTGTTTTCGTTTGTGGAAAGTATCAAAATGTTTTTTTTGTTTCAAGAAACGTTGTTTCTTGTTGCGAACGGTGATTTTTTGTTCAAGAAGAGGTTCCGCTTGATACAAAATGATTTTTTTACACCCGGAAACGCTGTTTCTGGCTTCAAAAAACAAAATTTACAGCAAGAAACGCCTCCGCTGGTCGCAAATTTTGTTTTTCGTACCAGGAAACGGCGTTTCTTGTTGTAAAAATTCTTTTTTATATCGGAAACTTACCGGATAGCCGGCATATTGGCTTCTGTCGGCCAGTATGGATTCTGGTAAATGGGAGAATCTTCTATATTTCCGGTGCTCGATGTAATATCGAAATGCTGGATATTATACGGAGTCAGGTAATGTGCCATTGACCATCTATATCCGTCTTTTGCAATATTATTGTTGACTTTCTCGTATGGGCGCAGGTATTTGCTGCGTGTCGGTTCCGAAACGTTTGATTTCTGATTGTCCATACCATAAACCAGTTGCGACGTGCCGTCTTCGTTTTTATACCAGTTTTGCATTTCGCCCCAGATTTTGAATCCTTCAATGTGGTAAGGAGTATTGATCATCTGGTCCATGGCTCTCCAACGGCGCAGGTCCATATAACGCAATGCTTCCGCCATCAGTTCGCAGCGGCGTTCGCGGCGGATGTTGTACAAGGTCGGGTTCACCAGTTGTCCGGCGGAGTATGCTCCCCAGTCGTTCAGCGCTTCTTTGCTCATGTCTGTTGCGGCGATTGTCTTGTTATAATCCGGATCGATATGGGAACGTTCGCGGATCTGTCTCCAATAGTTCTGGGCTGTTCCGTCCAATGCTCCGTCTCTTTCGTAGCAAGCTTCTATGTAGTTGAGTAAGGCTTCCGTGCCACGGAATGCCACCGCTCCCGTATAGTTAAGCGTATTATCGCATTGCTTCCGATCATAGCTACCGCCCTTGCGTAAAGCGTAACCGGTGGAGTATCCTTTTTCAGGGTTACTGTTCAGGATGACCGGATAGGGTTCGATAGGCACGGCCATGTCTCCTCCCGCTGCTTCAAACAGGATATTCTTTTGTCCCGGTTCTTTGAGGAAGATCGAGAGGCGCGAATCACGGTCTTTACGTACGTCGGCGATTGTTTCATCTCCCTGGTAACCGCTATTGGCCGAATAGATCGGCAGGCCGTTGGCCATCAGGAAACCTTCTACCATACCACGTGTAAGTCCGATCCCGTAGTTGCCGTGCTGTCCTGCTGTCACTACGTTGTGCGTAACCCCAAGAGCTTTGCTGTACGGACGCCACAACAATACTTCGCTGTATTCGGACATATTTTCTGCTGAAAACATATCCATATAAGGGTTGGCGGCTTCTGCTGCAGATTGCTGTACCAAGCCTGTGTTTTCAACCAATGTGATTGCGTCTCCCACTGCTTTGGCCGCTTCCATCGATTGAGTCAGGAAATAGTTGATTTCTTTGTCGATATCTCCTGTCGGGAATTGATACCCCGCATTGTACTCTTTGCTTTTTCCCGGCCATTCCGGTCCGTTAGGGACAAACGCTGTGTTCTTGAAATATTTCAACCAGGTACCTTCGAACAGGGCAACACGCGATTTAAGCAACAGAGCGGTTTCCTTGTTGATGCGTGTTTTGTCGGTGCCTTTGCCTGATCCCATCAGCATGATTGCCGAGTCGAGGTCGGAAATGATGAATCGTGCCACTTCATTACGGGGTGAGCGTTTGCTGGCATCCGCCAGCGGTTCCATCTGGTCGGGTACCGTGTTGCGTACGATCGGGAAATCGCCGAACATCTGGTAACGCTTGAAATATTCGTGTGCACGGAGGAAGTATATTTCCCCTATGTATTGGCGGATTTTCGTATCGTCTCCCGAAAGTGTTTTCCCGTTGTAGTGCGGCAATACGTTTTCGAGGAAATAATTGCAGCTATAGATGAACTTGAAACGGTAAGAGTCGTCGTCCATTTTTTGCGATTGTTTGGTCTTCCATTGTCCGGGAATGTACCGGTCGTTATAATCGAAGCTTGCCTGGTTATCGGTGTCTTTGTCTTCGCCGAAAATACCGTAGCCGTAACCATGCCCGGGCAGTATGTCTTTATACAATCCGTTTGCATAAGATGCCAGTTGCGATTCTTCTACCAGGTACTTGTCCGGTGAAATCGTAGCTTGGGGTTCCTTGTCCAGAAAGTCGTTGCAGGAACTGAAAACCGTGATCAGTGCGGCTCCGGCTACATATTTGAATATATTGATCTGTTTCATGATTCTGTTTGTTTTTGTTATAAAGTTACACTTATACCGAAAGATATCGTTTTGGATAATGGATAAGCATTACCGTTTTTGTCGGTGTCATCACCTCCTCCGATAGTCTCAGGGTCGAACATTTTAGCCAGTGATGTCCCGGTCCACAAGTTTTCTCCGGAGACAAATACCCGCAGTTTCGAAACATAGAACTTATGCGTCAGGTTTGCCGGCAATGTATAGCCTAACTGGACGTTCTTCAAGCGGATATAAGCGGCATTTTGCAGATAAGCTGTCTGTTTCTGTCTGTTTTTGCTGGAGTCGAATACGGGACGGGGATAATAAGCGTCTAAATTGGCCGGCAGGTCGTTTGACGCTTCCGCGCGGAAATAGTCTGTATGTTCTACAAAACCGGTCGAGTGCCAAAGGCTGGTTACACCCCAGAAATAAGAACTGCCCTGCCAGTAATCGCGTTTCATCACTCCCTGGAAGAAGGCGCGGAAATCGAAGCCTTTGTAATCAGCGCTCAGATCCAGGCCGAACAGGTAACGGGGCGTGTTGTTACCGATCTTTTTCATATCGCCCATGTCGTCGTACTTGTTACCGCCGTTATCGATTTTACCGTCTCCGTTCAGATCCTTGTACATGATGTCACCGGCATCCCAATTGGTTCCCAGCGCATTTTGTCCGCCGTTCGGGAGTGAGGCCAAGTGTTGGTCTATCTCTTCTTTCGATTTGGCAATGCCGATCGTTTCGTATCCGTAGATATCGCCCATCATCTGGCCGGTCTGGTATTTGTCCAGCGTATTGGTCGGGTTCGGATAGCGGGTGATTTTGGTACGGGCATCGGAAAGGATAAATTTGATTCCATATCCCAGGCCGTTCTGCAAGCGGTCGTTCCAGCTGATATCCAGATCGAAGCCGTATGTCTTCAAGTCGGTATTGTTCGTCTTGGGGACTTCCAGGCCGAGGATGTAAGGCAATTCGGGTGCCGGGCCTACCATGTCGAGCGTCATGCGGTTATAATAATCGAATGAACCGGTCAAACGGTTGTTGAAGGCTCCGAAGTCGAAACCGATATTCCAGTTGCGTACGCGTTCCCAACCTAAAGAGGAGCTGATAAGGCCCGGGACCTCTGCCGTATTGGGCTTCATTCCGTTTTGCAACCATTCGCCGTTACTTGCTTTTACCGTCAGTACCCGGTAAGTCGGATACCATTCTTTGGTGTTCTGGTTTCCTAATTCACCATAAGAACCGCGTATTTTTAGTGTGCCTACATAATCGGCTACGGGTTCCCAGAAGCTTTCGCGTGCAATGTTCCATCCCACAGAGAAGGAGGGGAACCAATTCCAGCGCTGTTCTTTACGGAAACGGGATGTTCCGTCGTAACGCAGGTTGACTTCTGCCAGATATTTACCCTGGTAGTCATAGTTGATACGGCCGAAGAAACCGGCTGTAGACCAGGCGTAGCGTGCACCGTTCGTACTCGGGGTGATCGTATTTCCGTAATAGTCCTGTCCGGTTGTAATATCGACTTCCGGTTGTCCCGGGACGATGATGCCGTTACGTTGCAATCCGAATTCGGTCTTCTTTAACTGTTCTGCCTGGAAACCGACCATCCCCTTGAAATTATGTCCGGATTCGAGGCTATGGGAGTATTCCGTGTAAGCGTTGATGTTCATGTAGTTCTCTTTGAGCTGGTCTTCATGTACATTGGAGCTTGAATCGTATATATACGGGTTTCCGTGGACATCGTGGTTATACAGGTATTGTTTGTCCCAATGGCGGTTGGCCGACATGATCCTGTAATTGAAATCGACGTGGGTAATCCAGTTTTTGACCGGTTCCAGAATCAATGAGGCCTGCTGGTAGACGTTGTCGGTCTGGGTTTTGTCGCGTCCTCCGTCTCTCAATCCCAGGGCGGGAGAGGGTGAAGAGTACATATAGCCGTTATCGTCATATACCGGCAATGTCGGCCATCCCTGTCTCGCAAGGTCCCTGAACAAGTCGCTTGTCAAAGCCGAAGGGCGTCCGAAATCTTCGCGGGTGAAACGGTTGCTGTAATTGAGCTTCGCCCAATCGGTCAATATGACATTGATTTTGGCTGTTGTCGTATAACGGTTGTAAGTATCCTGATTGAACTCCATCAAACCATTTTGATCCAGATAGTTCATGGAGAGATAGTAGTTGATTTTTTCCGAACCGCCGTTCAGGCTCAGATTATGCTCCTGCGAGAAAGTGTGGTCGCGGTAGATCGTATCGTACCAGTCTGTATTGGCGTTACCGGCGGTGTAGCCGTCATACCAGTAATCCCCGTTTGCGAGGCTGACCGTAGATATTTTACCGTCTCGATAATCTTTGATACGTTGCAAATGTTCCGGTTTGAAATAGGCCCCGTCGCCTTTATTGAAGCAAGCATCGTTGTAGAATGTGGCAAAGGTGTAAGAGTCCATTTGCTTCGGCATCTTAACCGGGCTTCCCCACCGGAAATTATTGTTGTAGTTGACGGTCGTTTTGCCGGTTTTTCCGCTTTTGGTTGTTACCAGGATAACACCGAACGGTGCACGTGAACCGTAAATAGAGGAGGCTGCCGCATCTTTCAAAACAGAAATATTTTCTATATCCTGCGGATTGATGGAGTTGATATCGGCCTCCATACCGTCGATCAATACCAGCGGCCCGCCTTCTGATCCTTCACCAATGGTACCGGTACCTCGGATGTTCATGTCCATCTTTTTATCCAGCGTACCGCTTGTGGTTGAGATTTGTAAACCCGGAACCATGCCCTGCAATGCTTGGACTGCGTTTTGGACGGGACGGGATTCCAACGCTTCCGCACTGACCGTGCCGACTGAGCCTGTCAGGTTAACTTTCTTTTGTGTACCGAAGCCGACAACAACGACTTCATCCAGTTTTTGTGTGTCTTCTTCCAGAGAAATTTTCAGGCTTGCCTGTCCTGTGAATTTGATTTCTTTGGTGACATAGCCAATGTACGATATCTGTATGATATCCCCGTTTTTTACTCCTTCCAAGATGAACTGTCCGTTCATATCGGTCATAATGCCATTTGTGGTGCCTTTCACCACAACGCTCGCTCCGGCCACCGGGCCGAAGCTATCTTCTACCACTCCGGTGAGTTTTCCACTTTGTTGGGAAAAACCAACATTCTGTTGTTTGGGCATCATCTCTGCGTGGCTGACAGCAGGATAGCTTAATGCGCCGGCTAACAAGATTAGACTGATCGGCTTAAAGTTTTTCAACATACTTCATGTGTTTAATTAATAAAGAAATTAGATATATCTTATTTTGTTTGTTGCGATATTTCATTTGAATAGATTCGTTATATATCTGGAATAGTACTTCTTGTGTCATCTTGAATTTTGTGCAAAGTAATGCTATTATTGATTTGGGTGGAATGGATTAATTTATTATTAGAATGGATTATATTCTGGATGTGTGTGAATGGGTGTGTTTTTACATATATCTGGATATTAGTGTTATATATACGTTTTGTTCAGATGTGTAGCAAATAAAAGGATTATATTATAATAATGTACGATAGGTGTAATAACTGAAAAACAGCCTTTTTTAATTGCTTAAATATGTATATATTTAGGAATATAATGATGGAAAGAATGATATAAAACGGAATTAATCCGACCGGTTGATAGGGGTTGGATACTTTTTCGGAACCGGTGCTTGTTTTAATTTTTTGTTAACTTTGTTCAATCAATAAATGCAGCGTTATATGAAACAACCGTCTGAACAATCATTATGGGAAATGCTGGAAGGCATAACTGAAAACCTGAAGCATAAACGTCTGGCAGATGTGTTCCGTTTTGTTTCTTTCCGGCCGTTTGATACGTTTGGCCCGCACAAGCACTTGCGTATCGAGATCAACTATGTGAAGAAGGGGAATTGTATCCTGCACTTGGAAAATGAGAGTATCAGTTTTAGTGAGAATGAGATGATGGTGATCTGTTCCAATGTCGAGCATACGTTTGAAGCGGGTTCGGAGGAAACGACTCTGATGCAACTTGAATTTCTGCCTGAAGTCTTTTCTCGCTTCAATTCTCATGAGCAGGAACCGGCAAATGAATTGACGCCGGTCATAATCTTTTCAGAGGAGAACCGGTTGATTAAGATCGTCAATAATGTCCGTATCATGCGTGCCGTACAGTGCATCGTGAACGAAATGAATCAGAAGAGTAAGTATTATCAATATCTGGTAGTCATGTATTATGCCGAATTGCTGATTTTGATTTACCGTTATCTGGATGAAGCTTATCTTCCGATTTGTGCAAATGATTCGTTAAAAAGAGCCATTTTATATATCCGCCAGAATTATCAGTCCGATATCACGATCAGTGATGTGGCTTCCCGGACAGGGATAGGGGAGCGTTATCTGCGTAAGCTATTTTCCCGGTATCTTAATCTTTCTCCTTTGGACTATCTGAATCAAATACGGATTAACAAGGCCATAGAGTTGTTGCGGAATACGGAGATGTCCGTTAAAGAGGTTTGCTTTGCTTGTGGTTTCCAGTCTCCTCAATACTTTTCCCGTATCTTTAAGCGGCAAATGGGGATTTCTCCGCGTGAAGTGACAAAATAGCCAGAGCCGTTTTGTCTACTTATTCCTCTTTTGTGTTCCTTGTTGCATAAATAACAGGGTTCTTCCTGGTCGTTTGTTCCTTTCCATGGACTTTATCTTTGTAAACAGAAAAACAAACAAAAAGGCTTTATTATTTTTGGAGGTAATTAAACAAGACAAATGAAACACATAAAGACAACATTATTCGCTATCGGTTGCAGCTTTCTGCTTTCCGTTCCAACGACTTTTGCTAAGGCTGAAAGGCTTCCGGATGAGGCGTCCTATCCCGTCCTGCAAGAATTGGCCGGAGTCAAAACCTCCGCTATCCTGTTAAGCGGAACCTGGCAGTTCCGTTATTCCCCGGATAGCAAATGGACCCCGATACAGGTACCGGGAGAACCGGCCATGCAGGGATATGCCATTGAACATGACAAGCCGTTTATATACCGGAAATCGTTCATCGTTCCGGCTGATTACGCCGGTAAACATACGATCCTGCGTTTCGACGGTGTCTACAGCCACGCCCGTCTTTTCGTGAACGGTACTTTTGTCCGTGAACATCATGGAGGCTTTACCCGCTGGGAAACGGATATAACAACTTTTGTCCGTCCTGGAAAAAAGAATGAGATACGCCTGGAGGTAACGGATCGGATAGACGATATTTCGTATGCATCCGGTTATGCACACCATCCGATCGGAGGAATCTTGCGCGATGTGACCTTGTTCGCTTTGCCTGAAACCTGCCTGTACGACTTCTATGCGGAAACGCATCTCGATACGGCCTTTCAGGATGCTGTCCTGAAGGTCGGCTATGTCGCTCCCGAGCCGGATGGAGTGGAAGTCTCTTATACACTGACCGCTCCTGACGGGAAAACATATCCGTTATCCCGATCCTTATTTCCCTTAAAAGAGGGTGAGAATATAAACGAACTGGCAGTGGAGCGTCCTTTGAAATGGGATGCCGAACATCCGAACCTCTATAAACTGGCTGTCAGCTTGCGAAAAGACGGGAAAGAGATCGGCAGCTTTGAACGCTGTATCGGTTTCCGTGACGTGAAGATCGAGAAAGACCGTATGCTGGTGAACGGTATGCCTGTCAAGCTGAGGGGCGCTTGCCGCCATGATATCCATCCGACGTTAGGGCGTACGACTACAGCAGAGCTGGATAGTCTCGATGTGATTTTGTTTAAGCGTTCCAATATGAATTTTGTTCGCACCTCGCATTATCCTCCTACGGAGCGTTTTCTGGAATATTGCGATCGCTATGGCATCTATGTAGAGAGTGAAACCGCCGTATGTTTTGTCGACACTTACCGCCAGAAGAATTATGCGCCGGGTAGGACGCAGGATAGTGTAGAGTTTGCTCCTCGCTACCTGTCGCAATGTCGTGAGATGGTGAAATCATTCCGTTCCCATCCCTCCATTCTCTTTTGGTCTATCGGTAATGAAAGCGTCTATGGTGCCAACTTCCAGCAGTCCTGGGACTGGGTGAAGGCGACGGATAAGACCCGCCCTGTCATTTTCAGTTATCCCGGATCGGTAGGAGAGAAAAAGCCGGTCTACGATATCCTGAGTATGCACTATCAGGATGTAAACGGTAACCTGAATCAGTGGAACCGCACGACTCGAGGCTTTCAGGGAGAAGGGATACCTGCCCTGTTCGATGAGTGGGCGCATCCGGCCTGCTACACGTATGAGACCTTACAGGAAGATCCGAATATCCGTGAGTTCTGGGGGCATTCTCTCGAGATGATGTGGCGTGGCTTGTTTGATGCTCCCGGTGGTCTGGGAGGTGCCATTTGGGGATATGTGGATGAAACTTTTATGCTTCCGGAACCGAAAGTCGGTACTGCATTCTGGAAAGAGTTTGCCCATACCGCCAAGCCGGAGGATTATCAGGGGAAATGTGTCGGCTATGGCGAATGGGGAATTGTGGATGTCTGGCGCCGTGAGAAACCGGAGTTCTGGGCCACCAAGAAAGCCTATTCCCCAGTTCGCCTGATGACGACCGAAATCCCCTCTTTTACCTCCGGCCAGCGTTTATTCCTTCCTGTTTATAACCGTTTTGACCATACCGATCTGAACGAGATACAGATACGTTATACCTATAAAGGTTTAGAAAAAGAGCTTGCCGCTCCTTCCGTCGCTCCTCATCAAAAGGGACTGTTGATAATCCCTGCCGAAGCTTGGGAAAAGGGAGAGCCCTTGCTGGTTCGTTTCTATACGGCAACCGGTGAATTGCTGGATGCCGAACAGGTATCGTTAGGCGGTGATTCGTATGGGGATGTCTCGCAGCAGATGTCTCCCGTATCCGCCCAATTGCAGGTAGAAGAGACACCCGGACAGATTTGTGTAAAAGGTATGGACTTCGAGATTCCGTTCTCCAAAGAAACCGGTCTGATCTGTAACGCTACATCCAAAGGGCAGGTTATTATTGAGAAAGGCCCGTTCCTGCACCTCGATATCAACCTGAACCACCTGACCGGAGCGGAAGTTCGCAAAAGCGCCCGAAAGTTTCTGACTTCGGATAACGACTGGAAGAAACAGAGCTTTACTTATACCAGAAAAGAGGGAACTGTGGAAGTCGCTCTCGCTGGTTCGTATAAGGACGTGCTAACGGATATTCTGATCCGGATATCCCCTCATGGTGAGATGAATGTCAGTTATACGGTAGCGGGACAGCCGAATGGCTATCTTCGTGAAACAGGTTTGTCCTTCTATCTGCCCGAATGCCTGGATTATCTGCAATGGCAGCGTAAAGGTATGTGGAGCTATTATCCTGAAGATGCTTTTGCCGGTAATACGGGGAAAACATCTCTTTATAATCCGAAGTCAGTACAATATGGCGAGAATCCCGGTCAGCCCTGGTCGTCTGATACGCATAACTACTATTATTGGGCAGATGCGGGTGCCAACTGTGACCGCCCGTTAACCCAAATGGCAAAGGGCATGAAAGAAAATATCTATCGCTATACACTTTCCTCTACGGGCGAAAAGGTTGGGCTTACGGTTTGCTCCCCGGATGCTTCGCTGGCTTGCCGCGCCTCTAAAAGAGGTGACGGACAGTTGATGCTTTACATTAATAATCGCTGGGATTACCCGGAAATAGCCTGGGGAAATTATTGTAAGACGCAGGAGGCTGTGCCTTGTTATGGTGAGATGAAGATTGTGTTTTGAAAAGTTTCAAAAGTAATATCATGGCACGCTGATGACATTAATAGAGCGGATGATTACAGATTGTGTCAGCGTGCCATGATTGCAGTAATAGTATGCTACTTAATCCCCAACTTAGCCTTAGTAGCCTTTGGTATCGCATCCTTATGAACCATCACATAGATGGTTTTGGCGCGGACGAAGCTTTCGGACATATTGAGGTAGCCGCCGAACTTGTTACGGTCGGTGCCCCATGAGTTTTTGGTGATGTAGTATTTTGTGCCGTTCTGGTCTTTGGTGATACCGGTCACGTGCATCAGGTGGTCGTCGGTTGTCACGAACGATTCGAAACCTGCTTGGCGTACTTCCGGAGTCACGTTGATTTCCGGATAAGGATGTTCGAACTTGAAGACCTCTTCCAGGCGTTCCTTCTCGCCTAATTTCTCGAAACGGGCGCGGTCCGTACCGGACAGGTCTTCCACCTTCTTCACTTCCGGATTAATGGCGACACCGTTCGTGAAAGAGAAACCCTTCTCGCTTACGTCACCGTCCCAGCAGACCGTATAGCCGTTGTTCAGGGCATAGTCCACAGTTTCCATCATCTCGTCGAGCGGCAGGTTGTACATCAGGGAATGTTCCCAGTTGTCGGGCACTTCCACGTCGAACTTCACATAGTACGGATGGTGCGTGAAACTTGTCAGTTCGATATAATCGTCCATATTCAGGCCTAATGATTCGGCAAACGACTTTGGTGTATATTCCTTTCCCTTGTAGGTGAACTTTTCCGGCAGCTTGCCTAAATAGGTGTCGAACAGGTTTTCGATCAGCTTGTCATATTCCGGGCTGCGTTGTTTCGCCTTGACAGCCACGTCGGCGAGAGCATGCATGAAACGAACCATTTCGCTGTGGTTATGTCGGTCCGAATCGTAGTTGATACCCGTGTAAACCTCTTCCGGAACGATCCCAACCTGGCGGTATGCATTCATAAAGGTATGCGAGAGGCTGCCTTGTCCGATGTTCCCTTCCCCGCGACGCAGGTAGTTGTCCTGCAACTGGTTCATATATTTCTGGCGGACAATGAACATCTCCGAAAGATCGTACGTCCCCTTACCCATACGGAGCAGCTCCGATTCCATAAACGAAGTAGTGGCAAAACACCAGCAGGTGCCTGTTGCAGCCTGGTTCTTTACCGGAGTAGCGGGAACCTTCACCACCTCTGTAAACTGATACCCCTGGCCAAACACCGCCGAAGCAGAAAGCGCCAGTACACAAGATAGAATAAGTGATTTCATGATATATAATTTATAATTTAACTTTCAACTCTCAACTTTCAACTGCTTAAAATCCTCTCGCAAACATCCCCCAGAACTCGTCCGCCATCTCCTGCCAGCGAAGGATCGTAGCCCCTGCGAAGTCCGCCGTGTAGCCGGTCAGGAATGCCCGTGCAGCTTCTTCCCCTTTCGTGCCCTGCAATTCTTTGTAGCGGCTTTCCACGAAAGGCAGTTCGGACAGCCCTTTCTCCTCGAAATGAGCGACCGCTCCGTTGATTTTGTCTTTCGTCAATCCCCAACGGACTGTTGCCAACTTGTTAGCCGTCCGGTATTTCCATACGATGGCATCTTCCCGGTGACGGTGTTGTCCGCATATACCGAAAGAAACAGGAAGCTGCGTTGTCCCGGCAAAGATCGGAATACGCGGGCTCTGTCCCGGATTATCGAACGACAGCCAGGCGACGCCGCCCACTGCATCCGGCAACCAGCTGCGAAGCTGTATCACATGCGAGTAAGAACATTGCGGGACAGCCACCAGGCGATTGCGTGTCACCGTGCCTTCCTTCACACTGTTCAGCATATTCAGCATATCCGTTCCCATCCAGGGATTGGCAGCCGGACTGACAATCGTATCCATTTCTTTTGTTTCCCGGTTTCTGACAGCCACTTTCAGGTTTTTCGTCATATCCCAGTCCGTTCCTTCATATGTCTGCCGGAGCAAGGCCATCACATCCGAAACGGCAACCGGTTTGTCAGGCTTCACACTGATCGGAAGCTCTTCCGAGTCGTACGACAGGTTGAGCGAAGGAGCAAGCGCATTCAGGATGAAATACTCGCGGACACTGAACGATTTCAGTTCTCCGAAATAGTTGCTTCCGCTATAGGCCTTCCAGAACTTAAACGGCTCCTTGCCGTCCCAGAAGCCCATCTTTTTAGCCACCGAGAATACGTTATCGGAAGCCATATAGTAGTCCTTGTCTTTCAGGTCGAGCGTCGAGATACGTGAGATATTGGCCGATACCCCCACATGGTCGTCCGGGATACGGACTGCCGCCCATACACCCCCGATCTTATCCGGCCCTTCGCCGAACACTTCGAAATGCCACACCTCGTTGGGGTCGGCAATCGTCAGGCATTCCCCTGAATCCCCGTATCCATACTCGGCAACCAATTGGCCGATTAACCGGATCGCTTCACGTGCCGTCGTGCAACGCTGCAAAGCTATCTTTTCCAACTCTTCGATCATGAACATGCCTTTTTCGTTCTGCATCTCCTTACGTCCGGAGATAGTCGTTTCGCCTATCCCTAACTGCTTCTCGTTGAGGCAAGGGTAGGAGGTGTTCAGGAACTGATACGTCGAACGGGCTTCCGGAATTGTCCCCTTCAACTCCACATTCGTGCGGTCGGCAGGGTATTCGGTGTGCATGCGTCCGTTGTAGATTTGGGCTGTCGTGTCGCGGTCATACCGGGCAGCCGGGACGATTTCCATCCACGTACGGTAGTTTCCGTCGCACGTGTGGCTCGTCATCACCGAACCATCGGCTGAGGCTTTCTTGCCGACCATGATGCTTGTACAACTTTCGGGAGTGTTGACCGGCCGGGAGTATTCGATTTCCTGGGCCAGCAGGTTACAACAGTAACAGATAAAGGCGATCGTAAGGATAAAAAGTCTATTCATGAGTTTTGTTCTTTTGTTCAGCGGCTAAAGATATAAATTTTATATATATTTGCCCAATAATATTACAAGCCATGAGAAAACTAATTTATTTAAGCACATTACTACTTCTATTCGTGTTGCCTGCGATGGCACAACAACCTTTGTTCCCGACGCCGGCAAAGGTACAGAACGGCAAAGGTTCGTTCACCATTGGAAAGAATCTCCAGATACAAGGAAATGGCGGATACGCCGATAAATTGGCTGCCGCCCTGCCGGTCGAGTTGAAAGACGCCGGTATGCAATCATCGCCTGCTAATGGGACGATCCGTCTGGAGCTGATCCCGGATCAGAAGATGGCCGATGAAGCCTATACGCTCGTTGTTGAACCCGGCAGTATCCTGTTGCAAGCCTCTTCCGAATCCGGACTGTTCTATGCCAAGGAAGCCCTGTTGCAACTCTCCCGTTTCGGTAAAGGCAGCGTGCGCGCCTGTAAGATACAGGATCAGCCGCGTTACGGCTGGCGCGGTTTCATGCTCGACGAAAGCCGCCACTTCTTCGGAAAAGAGAAAGTGAAACAATACCTGGACATCATGGCGTCTCTCCGTCTGAACGTCTTCCACTGGCATCTGACCGACGAACCAGGCTGGCGTATCGAGATCAAACGTTACCCGAAGCTGACCAGCGTAGGTGCTATCGGCAACTGGCATGATCCGAAAGCTCCGGCACAGTTCTACACCCAGGACGAGATCAAAGAAATTGTGGCCTATGCCGCCGACCGCCAGATTATGGTAGTTCCCGAATTCGATATGCCGGGGCATGCCACATCCGTCAGCCGTGCTTATCCCGAAGTATCGGGCGGCGGTGAAGGTAAATGGAATGGCTTTACTTTCCATCCCTGCAAGGATGAAACGTTCGAGTTTATCAGTAACGTACTCGACGAGATTGTAGCTCTTTTCCCGTCTCCCTATATCCATATCGGAGGTGACGAAGTCCATTACGGTAACCAGAGTTGGTTCACCGATCCCGAAATCCAGCAGTTCATCAAAGATAAGAACTTAGGTAACGAGGTCGGCCTGGAACATTACTTTATCCGCCGTGCCGCCGATATCGTAGCCTCCAAAGGCAAGACAATGATCGGTTGGGATGAAATGATCGACGCCGGCGTTTCGCCCGACAAAGCTGTTATCATGTGGTGGCGCCACGACCGCAAACATCAGTTAGTGAAAGCTCTCGAAAACGGCTACCGTGTGATTATGACTCCGCGCCGTCCGTTCTATGCCGACTTCATCCAGTATGGCGCTCATAAGGTGGGGCGTGTATGGGGCGGCTACAACACGGTCGAGGATATCTGCCGTTTCCCGGAAACCATTATCCACCTGACACGCGATTACGAAGACCAGTTGATGGGCCTCCAGTTCTCCCTCTGGACCGAACGTGTAGCCGATGCCAAACGTCTGGACTTTATGACTTTCCCCCGTCTGGTAGCCGTAGCCGAATCCGCATGGACCCCGGCCAAGTCAAAGGAATGCAGCCTCTTCATGCAGAAGCTTCCTTACTTTCTGCAATACCTCGATACCAAAGGCATTTACTATTTCAACCCCTTTGCCCCCGACACCACTCCCGAACCCGGTGCACCGGACAAGGAGGATGAGTTGAAGAATGGGTAAGGTTTCTGTAAAAAAAGTGTATCTTTGCATTAGACGTAACAGAAAGACAAGAAAGGAAGACAGAATGGATCCGAATGTAAGAAATAAAGTGGAATATATCATTGCCGTTATAAGTGAGTTTGCCGCGGCCCATTCACTTAACACATTACAGGCATATCGCTATTTGGAGAGATTCAAAGGCCTCGATTTTGTGAACCGTTTCTATAATGTGGAGCATACACTCTCGTTTGAAGACGTAATAGAAGACCTTACAGCCTATTGCCACAGGAAAGGGGGAGCGTTGGTATGATTTTGTATCATGGCTCTAATACAGACATCGCCGAGATAGACCTTGCAATCTCTAAGGTCGGCAAGGATTTTGGATGCGGTTTCTACCTTTCGGCAGATAAGGGACAGGCCTTGGAGTTGGCTGTCAGAAAAACCGAACAATTGGGAATTGGAGCACCTACGCTGAACACTTACGAATTTGACGAGAACGGTTTGCGTGATATGGGTTTGTCTGTACTCGAATTTCAGGAATACAGCAAAGAATGGGCAGAGTTTGTATTGATGAATCGCCGGAATCGTACACGTACACCTTCGCATAGTTATGATATCGTTATCGGTCCCATAGCAAATGATTCAGTTGGCTTTCAGATACGTCGTCTTACATCCGGACTGATAGAGATGGACAAGTTTCTTGAAGAACTTAAATATATGAAAGGTGTGACTATGCAGTACTTCTTCGGTACTCCAAAATCTGTCCATTATTTAACTAAAGTAAGTGAGGTATGACCAAAGAATCATTCATGATAGAGGAGATTTCCAAGGAAATTGTGTTGCTGCTTATGGAGGAGCATCAGATGGATATGAATGAGGCTCTCAAGGCACTCTATACCTCGGATACATATACTCGGCTTATTAATCTTGAAACGGGACTGTATGCCCAAAGTACAGCCTATGTGTATGAATATCTTGAAAAAGAACTGGCAACAGGGAAAATGGTGTAACGGGCCCCTACATTCCCTTCCAGTTCTTGGCTGGAGAATATATTTTTCAAATGTTTCGTAATAACGCTTTTCTCTTTTCTAAAACAACTCTGCAATCTGTGCCTGTGTCAGTCAGACCGTAAGGTTTTCATAAAGAAAATCCCCCTATTTTGCCCCTTTTTTCCAAAAAGGCTAAAAAAGAGGAGGGAAGGGTATGCGCTAAAAAACATATCTAAGCATTTGATTGTAATGGATATATAAAAGTCTTTTAAAAGATATTGGACGGTACACTTTAAGGCCTGTTTTAGAGGGCTGTTTTTACCCTGTTTTGTGTTTGTAAGCTATTGGGAATAAGAAAGATAAGAGTCTTTTCCAAAATGACTAAAAAAAACGTACGTTTAAATTCGTCACAAATTTACGCATACTTTTCAAACCTGCAATTCTTTTCCCAAATATTTTGTGTTGTCATATATGCTTTTTTATCAATTAGATAGCTTAACCTATACGAAAATACCTCTTCTTGTTACGAACCTTGAAACAGTCCCCAAGAAATGACGAATTTAAACGTACGTTTTAGCAGACAAAGTACAATCATTAACATATACCTTAATATAAGGTTGGGAAGCTAAGACTGGAACGAGTATCATTTCAATATATAGTATTATTAATTTTAAATGTTTAAAGTATGAACAAAAGTATTTTTACTCTTATGACAGCGGCTCTGCTTATGACGGGGTCGGTGTTTAGTAGTGCCTATGCAGCTATTGGCGATAAAGCTAAAGTTGTGTATACTGCATCTAAAATGAAGCTTGAGAATGGCTCAAAATTCTATTTACAAGCACAAACTTCTGATAACTATTATCCTGCTGCAACTATTACGGTAGAAAACAAAGGTTATGTATCTTTCGGGACAGCTAAAACAACTTCAACTTGGAATGATGTTGCAGTATTTGAAGTTCGTAATTTATCGAACTCTGCATCTGGTGTGACTTTTGAATTGTGGGTGGGTGATAAACAAGTATTAGTTAAAGCCGATGGTTCTGCTATTTCCGATGGAACTGGTTTAAAGCTGAAAGATCTAATTTCCTCTTTTTCTGTAGGGTATGCTGATGTTGCAGATAAGGGACAAATCAACTTCAGTGGTTTGTACACAGCTACTACTCCATCAAAACAAGTTGCCGAGGATGCTACAGCTGTATCTCTTAGCGAAGAAATCGGTGCAACTCAGTTGAACGAATACAACGCTAACTCAATCACATTGAGCTTTGATGCTGACAACCTGGAAGGTAATGTTTTCAGCTCTTTAAAACCTGTAACATTAGAGGCTAATAAGTTAGGTACATCTCCTGCCGGTACTTACTTTGTATCAGGCAAAGCGGCTGATATTGCTGCTTTCATTGCTGACGCAAAAGAAGCAACAGCAAAGAAGCTTTCTTTTGCAACTGTAAAGAATGAACAGTATAAGATTGATGCTTTACAGGCTGGCGAAGGTTATAAATTAGTTATGACAAGCGGTGCTGATTTCTATAAGACAACAGATGCTGCTGAATTTGACAATGCAGCTTTCATTACAATTACAGCTATTGATCAGTTGAATGATGAAGGTAAGATCAAGTTGGCAATGAAACCGAAAATTGGTGCTACTCCTACAGCTACACCTGTTGAAGTTTGCGCAATCAAAGCTTCTGATACGGATACTAAAGCTTATGTAACAACAGTTATCTCTGCAACGAAGTTTACACCTATCTATGCTTCTCTGGGAGCTAACTCTTATATCGATGCTTCTGCCTTGTTGAAGAAGAATGAAAAGAGCGTTTATAACATCTATTTCACAAGCAATGATCCGAGTGTAGAAGGTGGTACTCTTACTGAATATCACAAATATTTGACTGTTACAGCTAATGACGGACATTCAGCATACCAATTGTCTGCTCTTCCTGCTGATGATGTAGACTTGACTTTACCCCAAACTCAATGGGTTGTATCTAAGTTTGATGGTAAGTATGAATTTACATTTACAAACAGAGAAGCAACAGGTACTGTAGATGTTTCTACATTGACTTTGAAATTGCAGCCGACAGACAATGAAGGCGAATATGAAATTGTGGCAGGTTCTGGTTCTATTGTTGGTGGTGTAACTACTTCTACAGCCTTAACAGCAACAACAGTTAAATTTATTCCGGTTGCTTCAACAAGCAAGACAGACGGTTTCCTGAATATGTCTGCCGATGAGATGAAGGCTGGCGTTATGCTGTCATTCAAAGGTAAAAATGCATCAGTAGGTGAACAAACTTATTATGCAGCGGCTGCTACAGATAAACTTGTCCCGAACTTGGATGCATCAAAGGCTGCAGTTCTGAGCATTGCTAAAGCAAAAGGCAAAATGGATGGTCAGGGTTCTGATGTAGAAAACTACATTATTAACAAGATTGATTATGCATAT
This sequence comes from Parabacteroides acidifaciens, assembly GCF_003363715.1. Classification (GTDB taxonomy): domain Bacteria; phylum Bacteroidota; class Bacteroidia; order Bacteroidales; family Tannerellaceae; genus Parabacteroides; species Parabacteroides acidifaciens. Next base: position 14,592 of record NZ_QREV01000006.1, on the reverse strand, counting down.
ATCAATGATAACGGTGAACCTACTGTTAAAGCAAATGGCGATACATTAGCTGTTCCAGGTTATAAGTTGAGCTATTTTGTTGGTACAACTGAAAATAAAGTAAGAGGAGTTTTGGCTCTGGATGCAAGTACTGCTTCTGAATACTTTTTCAAAAAACAATTAGATGGAACTTATGTAATGACAGTATTCACTTCATCTCCTGCATATACATCTGTTGCTGCAAATTCAAAAGCGTTAGGTGTCAAAACAATTGCAACACCGGAGTTTAGTGCTGATCCCTATTTGTATGCTCCTGTTGCTGCAGACTTTGCAGACATTACAATCCTGTTGAATGATAATTCTGATAAAACAACATTGCCAGCAGAACCTCGTCATGCTTCATTTGATAATAAATTAGGTTCGATTGCCATGCAGCTGAATACAAATGGAATCAATGAAGGCATCTTAAACAATGAGGGTATAATCTTCTGGTTAGATACGGCTGATAGCAAAGCAATCACTCCGTCATTCTATCTTTCTCAGGGTGTAGCTACTGAAGATGAAGAAGTAGCTGCTGAAAGAATGTTCATGTACTTTGCACAGGATTCAATGTCGATTTATAATGAAGGTGGTGCTATCATCAAAGAAAATAAAAACTATTTGTTAGAAGGTACTGAAAGCGATCCGAAAGCAATTTTCCGTCTGGCTACTCTGACAGGTGTTGATACACTGGCTACGACTGTGAACGGTGAAGCTGTAAATGTTGTAAACAAAGCTAAAAAGGCCGGTGAGGTTGAAGGCTTGAAGAGCTTCAAGTTCGGTATTTGTTTGGCAGATGAAGATGTTGAAGGTGAATATAAGATCTATTCTAAAGCAGATGCTTCTAAATATCTGTATAGCGTAAATGGTAAGCTTGGTTTTGGTACGGAAGAACAGGCTATGGTCTTTACTCTGGGTTCCGGAGTTCCTACCGCCAACGATGCCACCCCTTCCGTAACCGAAGTAAAAGTGATTGCATCTGAAGGTGCTATCCAGATCATCGGTGCTCAGGGCAAGAAAGTTGTTGTAAGCAACATTCTGGGCCAGGTAATAGCTAACACAGTAATCTCTTCAAGTGACGCAACAATTGCTGTTCCGGCAGGTATCGTAGTCGTAGCTGTTGAAGGCGAAGAGGCTGTAAAGGCTATTGTTAAGTAATTGAGATTTTATAATCAAAATAATCTAAATAATACCACGCGGCGTTATGTGTCAAGTACCCTGTGAGGGAGAACAAGTGGTAGTATTAATACTAAAGTAATGAAATTAAAAGTTCTACTGTTAGTATTTCTGTGAAGAAAGAAAACAGGTTTTAAAAAAGACCCCGGGAGAATACTTCCGGGGTTTCTTTTTGGGTTTACTCTTCCTTTTTGCAACTGAAAATAGACATATTAGCAAATATGATGTTCGTTATTCTTCCGTTTCGTCAAAATCGTTCCGGATGTATTTACCGTCTTTGTGGTTGTTCGTTATATATCGGATAATATACCGGTCATCTCGGCGGGAAAAGAATATATACCAGGTGGTATGCTTGCTGGTTTTGCGCCGGAAGAATACATAATACAAGTCTTTGCCATAACGGTTAAAACGTTTTTGGGTAATGGGTGAAAGCTTGTAATGGGGAATTTCAGGTATTGTAACGATGAAGTCGACAATATCATCAACAAGGGATTCTGCATATTCGAGAAAAGAGTAATAATCTTTTTCAAGTAATGTTATGGTTAAATCCTGTAGGTAGTCGTATATAACGACAGGAATAATAACTCTATTACTGTCGCTGACGAGCTGCATAATGTTCTCTCAACTTTTCTTTTGCATATTTGCGAAATTCTTCCGGAGTCAGTCCGTTTTCCCAGTCCCTCTCGAATTCGAGTTTTAGGCGTTCCTCTCTTGATAAGGCCTGGACGGGATGTTCGTTTTGGTATGTTGTTGTGTTCTGCATATCTTAATATGTTGTTGATTTTGTATCTTATAGATGCAAAGATAGATTAATAACTCTATATATCGCTAATTTTCACCGGATTTTTCCCTATTTTTGCGCGTGTTTGTCAAATGCATTTGAAATAGACATAAATGGATAATAAATATATACGAAATTCATTCCGCTTGTTGTATGGAATGCTGTTGCTGGTTGTCATCTATTCGTGTGCCAATATCGGCAGTCCGAACGGGGGACCTTACGACGAGGACCCGCCTAAGTTCGTGAGCAGCACACCTGTACCGAACCAGGTTAATTACAAGGGGAAGAAGATCGAGATCCTGTTTGACGAACTGATACAAATCGACAAACCTTCGGAAAACGTGATTATCACGCCTCCCCAGATGGAACTGCCGATCATCCGTTCTGCGGGTAAGAAGGCGGTGATTGAACTGAAAGATACGCTGAAGGAGAACACGACCTATACGATCGACTTCACGAACTCTATCGCCGACAACAATGAGAAGAACATTTTTGAGAACTTTTCTTTTGCCTTTTCCACCGGTGATGTGATTGATACGCTCGAAGTCTCCGGAGTGCTTCTGAACGCGGAAAACCTCGAACCGATGCCCGGTATTACGATCGGTCTGCATAGCAACCTCGAAGATTCGGCCTTTGTCAAATTGCCTTTCGACCGCACGTCACGCACGAACGACAAGGGGCAGTTCACGATCCGCAACATCGCCCCCGGCACGTATCATATCTTTGCCCTGAACGATGTCAACCGCGACTATAAGTTCGACCAGCCCGGCGAAGATATCGCTTTTTTAGACTCCGTTATCGTTCCAACCTTTGAGCTGACCTCCCGGCAGGATACCGCCTGGAAGGACAGTCTGACGATCGATACGATCCGTACGGTCGGCTACACCCGCTTCATGCCGGACAACATCGAACTCCGCCTCTTTAAGGAGAAGTTTGAGCGCCAGTATATGGTGAAGCCGGAACGTCCGGACGAGAAATACTTCACGCTCCGCTTCAACTCGAAGTTGGATACCGTTCCGGTGCCCGTCCCCATCAACTTTACTCCGGAAGACAGCGCCTGGTATTTTGTCCAGCAGACGGAAGGCGGCTTAGCTGTCAACTATTGGCTGGCCGATTCGACTGTCTGGAAGCAGGACACGCTGCAGGTGCAGGTCTCTTATCCGAAAAGCGATTCCCTGAATATCCTCCGTTCGCAGACCGACACCGTGCAAGTAGTCATGCGTCGCCGCCCGGCAGAAAAGAAAAAGAAGAAGAAAGACGAGCCCGAACCGATCGATTTCCTCGGAATGCAGGTGAACGCTTCCGGCTCGATGAATCTGTTCGACACGATATCCGTTACGTTCTCAGAACCGGTGCTGGATATCAACGAAGATATGTTCTTCCTCGACCAGAAGGTCGATACCGTTTGGAATGCCGTCGATTTCGAGTTCTTCCCCGATACGACGAACAGCCTGAACTTCTTTATCAAACGTCCCTGGAAGTATGGGGAGGAATATCGCATAGAAGTGGATTCGGCTGCTATCACCAGCCTTTACGGCAAATGGAACAACTTCTTCACCAGCGAGTTTAAGATCAAGAAGGAAGATGAGTACGGCCATTTCTATCTCAATATCGTCGGTGTGGACACAACTGCCTTTGTCGAGTTGCTGAGTTCGGGAGATGCCCCGGTCCGCAAGGCGAAAGTAAAAGACGGCGGCGTCCTCTTTATGGACCTGAAGCCCGATAAATATTATGCCCGCATCATCATCGACACGAATGATAACGGTGTCTGGGATACCGGTAATTATGCCGAAAAGCGGCAACCCGAGAAGGTGTATTATTCACCCAAGATGTACGAGATCATGCAGAACTGGCAGGTGGAAGAGACCTGGAATGTCACCTCGACCCCGTTAGCCAAGCAGAAACCTCTTGAGATAACGAAGAATAAGCCTAAAGAAGTAACCAAGAAGAAAAGAAACTACAAAGATGAAAGTCAACAATCATCGTCAAGGAATAATAGCGGCGGCAATATGGGAATGCCGTTCTAAAGTAGCCTGCCTGTGGCTGGTACTTTTGTTGTTGCTGTTTGCCGCCGTGACGGAAGCGCAGACGATTCCTGTCAGGGAACGGTTCTGTCCCGGAGAGAAGGTGCAGTATGAGCTGTACTTCAAGTGGGGACTCCTGATGCCCCGTGCAGGCCATGCCACTCTTTCCATCCAGGATGCGGAATATGAAGGAAAGCCTTCCTACCATTACCGCCTTCTCTTCGCTACATCCGGTATTATCGAGAAACTCTACAAGATGCGTGACACGCTCGATTGCCATTTCTCTTCCGATATGCTGCTGCTCCGCAGTGAGAAACGCGTGAACGAGAATGACTATTACCTGATCGACGATATTCATTTCTCGTACGACAACAAAAAGATATTCGCCCATTCCCACCGCTATACGCCTTCCCGCACGAAGATCGACACGATGCTGGTTTCGGAAGACCCTTATATGTTCGATATGCTGGGCGCGACGATGTTCCTGCGCTCCTTAGACTGGCATACGATGAAGACGGGCGACACTTTCCCCTTCCAGGTGGCGATCGGCCGGGACCGTATCAATATCAGTTTCCGTTACACCGGACAGCAGATTGTCGAGCGGACCGAGACGCTGAAATACCGTACCCGCCATTTCTACATCGACATCTACGACGACGCCTTTACCCAGAGCAAGGAAGCTGCCGAAATCTGGATCGGCGACGACGAGAACCATATCCCGATCAAGATACGCGCCAAGCTGAAGATCGGTGCCGCCGAGGTCTACTATAAGTCCTCCAAAGGCTTGCGCTATCCGCTGACTTCGCGGGTAGAGATAAAGAGAAGGGAACAATACTAAGTTACCCGCGCGGCTTTGCGGGTAAAGCAATCGTGAAACACGTTTCCGCGTAAGGTTGCGAGACGACGGACAGTTCTCCGCCGTGCATCCGTACGATCTGGCGGGAGAGGCTGAGGCCGATGCCGCTTCCCGTTGCTTTGGTCGTGAAGAAGGGGACGAAGATGTCGTCCTGCAGGTCCGAGGGGATGCCCGGCCCGTTGTCCGTCACCCGTATTTCCAACTCGTTCTTTTGCTGCTTTACCTGGATGCGGATATGTCCGTCTTCCTGTCCTTCGAGGGCTTGCATGGCGTTCTTCAGCAGGTTGATCAAGACCTGTGAAAGCTGTTCTTCATCCGCATAAACCGTTATCTCCGGCTGGAAAAGGTCGAGGGAGAAGCGGATCTGTTGCCGTTGCATATCCGGTTGGTGCAGGGTTTGCAGGTTTTGGAGCAGGCGGATGAGGGAGAACGGTTTGGGTTCCGGTTTCTTCAGGTGGGCGAATTGCCGGTACGACTCGGTGAAATGTATCAGGCTTTCCCCCTGGCTCTTGATCGTGTCGAGTCCGCGGACGGTCTTGCGGATCGTCGTGTCGGTGATCTCCTCGCTGCTTTTGACGGATTCTTTTGTCCGGAAATAGGAGAGGAGCGTGCCGGAAAGCGAGACGATCGGAGCGATAGAGTTCATGATCTCGTGCGTCAGGACGCGCATCAGCCTGTCCCACGATTCATATTCCTTCCGGTGCAGTTCGCGGTCGAACTCCTTCCGTTTGTTTTCGGTCATCAGCTTGTGTATGCGGTTGAAAGCGGCGTGCAGGCGGCGTTGTTCGCGGCTGCCGATGTTTTCGGGGAAGTAGAGCATGGACTCGTTGTCTTCTATCGCATCCAGGAAGAGTTGTATCCTCCGGTTGTAAACATTGAGATAGTAGACGAGATAGCTGATCATCCAGGCGGCGATGAAGAGCGCCACGATGCCGAGTATGACCGCCCGCCCCGTCACGATACCTGCCGCGCCCAACCCGGCCACCACGACGATGGCAACGACTTGCAACAAAATACGGATGTAAAGGCGGATGCTGAACATATCGGTCGGGGGGATCAGAGGTTGAAGCGTTTCATCTTATTATATAGTGTCTGCCGGCTCACCCCCAACTGTTCGGCGGCGGCTGTCAGATTTCCCTCGTTCTGGGTGATGGCGGCCAGGATCGCCTGCCGTTCCACTTCGCCGAGATTAGGCGCTTCGCTGAAGGAAACCGCTTTGCCGGGACGGATGAAGAGGTCGGAAGCGCGTATCACATTCTTTTCGGCCAGGATCACCGCCTTCTCGATCGTATGTTGCAGCTCGCGGATATTGCCCGGCCAGTCGTAGTTCGTCAACTTCTCCACCGCTTGCGGATGCAGGCTGATCCCCGTCCGCTTATAAAGGGCGGTGTATTTCTTCAGGAAATAATCGGCGAAGAGCGCGATGTCCTCCCGCCGGTTGCGCAGAGGCGGGATTTCGATCTGTATCGTGTTGATGCGGTAGAACAGGTCTTCGCGGAAGAGCGAGTGCGCAACCATTTCCGGCAAGTTCCGGTTCGTGGCGGCAATCAGGCGGATGTCGACCGGAATCTTCCGGTTGCTCCCCAGTCGGGTGATCTCGCGGTTCTGCAAGGCAGCTAACAGCTTGGCCTGCAATCCCAACGGCAGGTTTCCGATCTCGTCGAGGAAGAGCGTGCTTCCGTGTGCCGCCTCGAACTTGCCCGGCCGGCTCTCCCGCGCGTCGGTGAATGCGCCCCGCTCATGTCCGAACAGTTCGCTTTCGAACAGCGATTCGCTGACGGCTCCCATATCCACATGGACCATTTCGTGGCGGCTGCGGAGCGAGAGGCGGTGTATCTCGCGTGCCAACATCTCTTTCCCCGTTCCGTTCTCGCCGGTGATCAGGACGTTTGCATCCGTCTTGGCTACTTTGGTCACGACCTTGATGAGCTTCATCATGACCGGAGAATGGCCGATAATCATCGCCGGTTCGCTCGGACGCTTTGGAGGCGGCAGCGGTTGTCCGGACTGCCGTCCCTGCAAGGCGGCGCGTATCTTTTCCAGCAGGTTGTCATTGTCCCAGGGCTTGAGCACGAAATCGGCAGCCCCGCTTTTCAACGCCTTTACCGCCAGTTCGACGTCTCCGTAGGCCGTCAGCATGATGACGGGCAGCCCCGGCGCGATCTCCTGTATCCGGCGAAGCCAGAAAAGCCCTTCGTTGCCGGTATTGACGCCGGCGGAGAAGTTCATATCCAACAAGACAAGGTCGACCGGCCTGCTGTCCAGAACCGACAGGATGCTGTTCGGGTTCGAGGCAGTCTCCACCTGCTCGAACTCGTCTTCCAGGAGCAGTTCGAGGGAGGTCAGCACGCTCTTGTTGTCGTCTACTATCAGGATTGTTCCGGCTTGCATAGTCTCTTTTTCCTGTAAAGTTATCCGCTTCCGGAATACCTTGCAAGCAAGCGTCAAAATATTTGACACTTTCAGGGGATTATTCTGCGGTTGGCCGCCGCCGGCTGCCGTCCTGATTTCAGTTACATGGGAGGAAATAATGGTTTTGTTCCCATCTAAAAGGAATCGTGTCCCATGCAATCCTTGTTCGACCCGGGTCGAACAGTTGTTTGACCTCCGTCGGACAGCTGTCCCACCCTCGTCGAACAGCTGTCCGACCCGGGTCGGACAAGGATTGAGACGGCGTTTGTGGGAATCAGGTGCCTGTTCTTCTGCTTTTTCATGGGACATTGTTGAAAACAGGACGGCAGGCGGTGCCGGGCAGACAGGCAGGCGGGAAGAGACGGGCAGTGTCAAATAGTTGGACGGATGGGTGTCAAAATTTTGGACGGTTGGCGGGGAGGTCCTCTCTTATCCTGCTGATTATCCGTGCGCTACGTTTCTGGCACGCCGTTTGCTTCCCTTCTTGTATGACGACAGACAGTAATATGGACATCCGCATCGAGCGCAAGTCCCGCTTTAAGAAGAAACATATATATGCCGTTGCAGGAGGGAGTTTCGTGCTGCTCTGCCTGCTCTGGTTCATCTTTCGCGACACCTCTTCTTCGTTGACGGTGGACAAGGAACGCCTCACGGTTGCCGCCGTGCAGAAGGGTGAGTTTAACGATTATATCCGCGTTATCGGGCAGGTCTTGCCGGACCGTATCATCTATCTCGACGCGATTGAAGGCGGCCGTGTGGAGGAACGCCTCATCGAAGAAGGGGCGCAGGTCAAGGCGGGCGACATCATCCTGCGCCTCAGTAATCCGCTCCTGAATATCGGTATCCTGCAAAGCGAAGCAGACCTCGCCTACCAGGAGAACGAGCTTCGTAACACACGCCTCAGCATGGAACAGGAACACCTCCGGCTGAAGCAGGAGCGCATCGAACTGAGCAAGGAACTGACGCGGAAGGAACGCCGGTTCAAACAGTATGGGCGGCTGTGCGAGGAGGGCCTCATCGCCCGCGAAGAGTTCCTGCAGGCCCGTGAAGATTATGAGACCGCCCGCGGACAGCTCGCCGTCGTGGACGAACGGATCGAACAGGACGCCCTTTTCCGAAGCAGCCAGCTGAAGAGCCTGGACGAGAACATCCGGAATATGAAGAAGAGCCTCGCCCTGGTGCGCGAACGCTTGGAGAACCTGAAGGTGAAAGCGCCTGTGGACGGGCAGTTGGGCAACCTCGAAGCCCAGATCGGGCAGTCTATCGCCCAGGGAGAGCGGATCGGACAGGTCATCACCCCCGAACTGAAGGTCGAGGCGAAGATCGACGAGCATTACGTGGAGCGCATCCTGCCCGGCCTTCCCGCCAACTTCGAACGCGAGGGAAGGACGTATGATATGACGGTCACGAAAGTTTACCCGGAAGTGCGTGAGGGGCAGTTTCGTACCGACCTGCATTTTGTCTCCGGCCGGCCGGAGAATATCCGTGCCGGACAAACCTATCACCTGAACCTGCAACTGGGCGATCCGGTGCAGGCGGTGATCGTCCCCCGCGGCAGTTTCTACCAGGCAAGCGGCGGCGAGTATATGTATGTGGTCGACGAGGAAGGCAAGACGGCCCGCCGCCGCCCTGTCCGTATCGGCCGACAGAACCCGCAATATTATGAGGTGGTGGAAGGACTGCAACCGGGCGAGCGGGTGATTATTTCCGGCTATGACTTGTTTGGGGATAACGAGAAACTAATACTAAAATGATATATTTGCGAATATGGTAGTATCAAACTATTGGAACAGTGCCCGGCGCAGCCTGGCGAAGAAGAAAGGATTTAGCGCCATCAATATAGCGGGGCTGGCGATCGGTATGGCGGCCGCCCTGCTGATCCTGACCTATGTGGCTTTCGAGTATAGCTACGACGATATGCACGACCGGCAGGAGCGCATCTTCCGCGTCGAGGCGCGTTTCTACGAGAACGGGGAGCTGACGGACGACTGGGCTTCTTCTTCCTCCGGATATGCTCCGGCGATGAAGCAGAACCTGAGCGCCGTGGAAGATTACACCCGTGTCGGCAGCCAGTACTTCCCCGAGCAGGTGGTGAAGTACAACGAGCTGCTGTACCGGGAGACCGGCATCGGATATGCGGAGGCTAACTTCTTCAATTTCTTCGACTTCAAGCTGCTGAAAGGGGACAGGAACACCTGCCTGGACGGGCCGAACAAGGTGGTGATTACCGAACGCATCGCCCGGAAATATTTCAAGGGAAAGAACCCGATCGGGAAGATACTGATCTTCCGTAGCAACATCGGGGAGGAGGCTTGCGAGGTGACGGGCATCATGGAAGATATGCCGGTGAACACGCATATCCGCTATAATCTCCTGATTTCTTACAAGACGCTTCCGAAGTGGCTGGACGACTATTGGTACCGGCACGAGGTCTATTCCTACGTCCTGCTGAAGTCTGCCGGGAAGAAAGAGCAGGTGGAGCAGGAATTTCCCGCCATGGCGGAGAAATATAAGACGGAAGAGGCGCTGAAGAACAAGACTTGGGCGATCCAGCTGGTCAACCTTCGCGACATCCACCTGAACCCGCAGAAGGCCTACGAGCCGGAGGTGAAGGGAAACCGCTCTTCCATCTGGGTACTGATCTGCACGGCGCTTGCCATCCTTTGCATCGCCTGGATCAATTATATCAATATGACGGTTGCCCGCTCAATGGAGCGCGCCAGGGAGATCGGGATACGCCGCGCTTCGGGGGCGAGCCGCAGGCAGATCATCGGCCAGTTCCTGTTTGAATCGCTACTGACGAACGGAATTGCTTTCGTCTTAGCGGCGGGATTGATGGAGGCGTTGATGCCGGCTTTCAACCATCTGACGGGACGCGCTTTGAGTTTCTCCGTTTGGTTTACGACGCCGTTGGGGGGATATTTGTTGCTGATCTTTGCGGTTGGGGTGTTCCTGTCGGGTTTCTATCCGGCGACGGTGCTGTCGGGGGTGAAGCCGATGCGCCTGCTGAAAGGGAAGTTCACGCATACGCGGGGTGCGGCTATCACCCGCAAAGTGCTGGTCGTGTTACAATATACGGCTTCCTTGGTCTTGCTTTGCGGGACGCTGATCGTGTATGCGCAATTGCAATATATGCGGAACGCCTCTTTAGGCGTGCGCGTGAATCAGACGCTTGTCCTTAAATTCCCGGCGCAATGCGAGGAGTTAGCGATGAAGCTGCAGGCGTTCAAAAAGGAGGTCGCCTTATTGCCTTCCGTGAAGGCGGTTACGGTTTCCGGCGCGGTGCCCGGGACGGAGGTGGCGGATTTTCTTTCCATCGTCCGCGAGAGCGATGTGACGAAGCAGACGCGCCTGTTAGAGATGCTGAGCTGCGACGAGTATTTCCTGAATGCTTACGGCCTGAAGTTTGTGGCCGGACGGGGTTTCTCGGAGGATTACGGGGGAGATGTCTATAATATCGTCCTGAACGAATCGGCGGTCCGCACGTTAGGCTTCGACTCGCCGGATGCCGCTTTGGGACAACGGCTGTCTGTCGAGACGGTCGACCGCCCGATGCAAATTATCGGGGTGGTGAAGGATTACCACCAGCAATCCCTGAACAAAGACTATACGCCCATCTTGTTCGCCCTGCACGAGAAGCTGAGTTGGATGAAGCAGCGTTATATCTCGGTCGTCCTGGAGAGCGGTAGTCCGCGCGATCTGGTGAAGCAGACGGAGGCGGTGTGGGAGCGTTATTTCCCGGATTCCAGCTATGATTACTTCTTCCTGGACCAGTTCTTCGACCAGCAATACCGGCAGGATGAGGTGTTCGGGCTGATCGTGGCGTTGTTTGCGATATTGGCGATCTTTATCTCTTGCATGGGGTTAGGCGTGCTGGTCATGTTCTCCTGTTCGACCCGTACGCGTGAGATGGGGATTAGGAAGGTCCTGGGTGCTTCCAATATGCAACTGTTCTATGAGTTGGGACGCGAGTTCTTCCTCTTGATAGCTATTGCGATCGTGATCGCCCTTCCGCTTTCGTGGCTGATCATGAGCGGCTGGCTGAGCCATTACTCGTTCCGTACGGACTGGGAGGCCTGGTTCTTTGTCGTCCCGGTGATTCTGTTGTGTGTGATCTCTTTATTGACCATCGGTTGGCAGACCGCCAAAACCATTTTCAGCAAGCCCGCCCGCTCTTTGCGCTACGAGTAAATAAAAGAATGTACGCTATTTGCTTATCTGACGGCAATAGCGTACATTTGTCGTGTATCAATAACAAAGAAAGGACATTCATTATGACGCAGTTGGAATTGCAGGCACGCAAACTGAACCTGATACAGGATATCATCAATACGATCGACAACGACGAACTGATGAGCCGCCTGGAATCAGCTTATAAGCGGTTGAAGAATTCTGCCGCCGGACAGCATCGTCCTTGCGCTTATACGCTCGAAGAGGTGAATGAGCGGTTGGATGAAGCCGAAAAGGCAGATAAGGAGGGACGTTATATCAGCCATGAAGATATGCTTAACGAAGTAGAATCATGGTGGAAATGAAAATCCAATGGCTGGAAACAGCGCAGGAAGATTTACGTCAGCTTCGTGCTTATTACATAGATAACGCAGGAATTAATGCGACGCGAAAACGTATAAGAGAAATCACGGAAAGGGTTTCTCTCCTCTCTGCAAATCCCTATTTGGGAAAAGCGGAGCAAGAACTTGGCAGGAAAACTGAGCAGTATCGCTTTCTTGTCTGTGGAGATTATAAGATTTACTATTATGTTAAAGAACAAAGCATTAAAATAGCTTTGCTTTGGGATTGCCGACGAAATCCCAAACGTTTGTTTGATAGATTAAAGTAAGTAATTACTCTATCGCCGCAAACGGCAACTCCGTATCCTTTCTGTAACCCGTTCCGTTGAAGGTGGCGATGAGGTCACCGGCTTCGTTGGTGATGCGTACTTCGCAGTTTGCAAGCCGTTTGTGGCTGAAGGCTTCGCGGGCTTCGGCATAGAGGAAGCCTTTGCTTTCGGCTTTGAAGAAGTTGATGCTGGAAGTGATCGAGAGCGTCAGCCGTGCATGGCTGTTCGTCGCGGCGGCAAAAGCAAGATCGGCAAGAGTGAAGATCGCTCCACCCTGGCATACTCCGCCACCGTTCAGATGTTCCGGTTTTATTTCCATCCGGGCTTTTGCATAGCCATTACCGGTTTCCAACAGTTCTACACCGGCCAATAGGGCGAACTTGTCGCCTTGAAGAAATTCGTTTATTGTCATAATTATAGTATAAGAAATAATGAACTACCTCGTTCCCGCGCTCCGACGCGGGATCGCAAAATAACCAGCCATATCCACCTGCAAATGATGATTTAACGATGTCAGGATAACGGCCTCGTGGGGGTGGTCCCAAACCCGGCCCAAAGCCCTGTAAGGGCGATACATTGTGACACAGGATGTTACCGGTGCCGCCCTTACAGGGCTTAAAGAGGGTAGGAAGCCGTTTCCCTTAACCCAAGGCTCACGCCTTGGGCTGAGATCTGCCGGGCTTACAGCCCTAAGACAATGTCGCTAAATCATCATTTATGGTTCAATATAAAACCTGTTCCTTTGCGATCCCGCGTCGGAGCGCGGGAACGGGATAGTTCAGTTCTGTCAAATATCGAATGTCCGCCCTGTCAACTCAACTTCCATTCCGCGCCGTCCTTCGTGTCTTTGATTTCGAAGCCGAGGGCGGTCAGTTCGTTGCGGATTTTGTCGGATGTGGCCCAGTCCTTGTTGGCTTTGGCCTGCTGGCGGATGGTCAATAACAGATCCATCGCTTTGCCGAATGCCTCATAGCTGCTGCCGCCGGCAGAGGCTGCTTCGTCTTTCATTCCGAGGATGTCGAAGACGAATGTATGGAAGACGTCTTGCAACTCTTTCAGGTCTTCGGCCGAGATCGTAGCCTTGCCGTCCTTCACAGAGTTGATGGCGCGTGTGGCATCGAACAGGTGGGCGATCACGATCGGCGAGTTGAGGTCGTCGTTCATGGCGTCGTAGCACCGGCGGCGCAGGTCTTTCACGTCGACCGTCGAGGCGTCGGATGCTTTCAGCTTCATCAGGTGGTTGTAGGCATCCATCAGACGCTCCAGACCCTTTTCGGCCGCTTGCAAGGCTTCGTTGCTGAAGTCTACCGTGCTACGGTAATGCGCCTGGAGGATAAAGAAGCGGATCGTCATCGGTGAATAAGCCTGATGCAATATCTTGTTGCTACCCGTAAAGAACTCGTCTAACGTGATGAAGTTACCCAACGACTTGCCCATCTTCTGACCGTTGATGGTGATCATGTTGTTGTGCATCCAGTAGTGAACCATATCGTCTCCTTGCGAAGCGACCGCCTGAGCGATCTCGCATTCGTGATGCGGGAAGATGAGGTCCATGCCGCCACCGTGGATGTCGAAATGCTCGCCCAGGTACTTCTTGCCCATCGCCGTACATTCGCAATGCCAGCCCGGGAAACCGTCGCTCCAGGGAGAAGGCCAGCGCATGATGTGTTCCGGTTGTGCACATTTCCAGAGGGCGAAGTCGACCGGGTTATGCTTCTCGTCCTGCCCGTCCAGAGCGCGGGTCGTGTTGAGCATATCGTCGATGTTACGGCCGGAAAGGACGCCGTAGTTATGATCCTTGTTATATTTCTCCACGTCGAAGTAGACGGAACCTTCGCTCTCGTAGGCATAGCCATTGTCCAGGATCTTCTTCACCAGTTCGATCTGTTCGATGATATGTCCGGATGCATGCGGCTCGATGCTGGGAGGCAGGACGTTGAGCGCTTCCATCGCATGATGGTAACGGTTCAGGTAATACTGCACCACTTCCATCGGCTCCAACTGTTCGAGGCGGGCTTTCTTGGCAATCTTGTCTTCGCCGTCATCCGCGTCGTGTTCGAGGTGGCCGACATCGGTAATGTTGCGTACGTAACGTACTTTGTATCCTATATGAGTCAGGTAACGGAACAGCAGGTCGAAGGTGATGGCCGGGCGTGCATGTCCCAGATGCGCATCGCCGTAAACGGTCGGACCACAAACATACATTCCCACATGCGGCTCGTGCAGCGGGATGAACTGTTCCTTTTTTCTTGTAAGCGTGTTGTAAATACTTAATGGATGTTCCATATCTATTTATTTTTAAGAGGGGCAAATATAGGAATAATCTCTGCCTTTGCCAACCTGTCGGGAAGGTATTTACGCGATTAATTACGGATAGGGTACAGATTATCGAGGGGAACAGCCGCAGATTAAAATAAACACATAGCGAAAAAGAAAATTTGAGCAAAGCGTAGCGAATTAGCTGAAACAGCGTTCGTTACGCTTT